>CAIYBN010000118.1 GCA_903924465.1 uncultured Myxococcales bacterium
ACGAACATCCGGTTTGTCAGACTTTGGCGCGCTGTCGTATTCTGTTCCACGGCCGGTCTCCAAGCAGGGCGCAAGTGCCCATTTGCGACGTATCACACGATCGCGCGCGCGGGGACCGGCCGACTCATCGTAACTTTTGCCGAAGCTTTGCTTCGGCAAATCGGTGCCCACGCCTCCGCGGAGTGGTGGGTGGCGTCGAGAAGGACAGGGATGCCCTGCTCAGGGATGGGCGGCATTTGTCAGGGGGTATGCGCGTGGGGAACTGGCGGTTGCGCGGGAACGGGTAGGAGGTGCGGTCGAATGCGTCAAACTTTCGCATCCACATTGCTCCGGAACTGCACAATCTCCGGCGCCCGCGGCCCAAACGTCGCTTCGGCGAAGCGGATGAGCTGCTGCCTCTCCTTCGCCGCCGCCTTCAGCTCCTTCTGCAGCGCCGCCGTCGCGGCCTTGAGCGCCATGCGCGCCGCCTCCTGGTCCGCGTTGTACTTCTCAATCAGCGGCGAGCGCTTGGCCAGCGAATCGGCGATCCCTCCGGCTACCGGCGGCAGCTCTTTCAAGTGCCCCTTGGTCCCGGCGACGGCAAGGTTGTTGCGCAGAATCTGTCCGGCTGTGGATTGGGTTGCAGTCATTTTCGTCTCCTTGGGTCGGTAGTAGGGTGATGGGGCCAGAACGTGCGGTAAGGATGGAGAACAACGTTGTTGAGGTCAAGAACAGGGCTGAAAGTGGGGGGTTGGTTTTGACGGCAAGGGATGGATAGGGTTGTTGGGGCGATGAACGAGGTGCTTGGGCGGGAGAACAGGGTTGTTTGGCTGCTCATCGATGTTGTTGTCTGGAGAAATAGGCATTTTTTGGTCGATTATTCGGAAATGCGGGTCGAGAGGCGAAATGTCGCCGACGAAGCCTGCCTACCGGACGCACCGCGCCCTCTGGGTAGAAGTTGTGAGGCTGAAGTGGCTGCCGCCGCCGCCACCGAGCTGGACATGGCAGGCCTCGCCGCCCAAGACCGATAGCGTCGCACTCCAAAAGGAGTCGCCCACCGCGTCGGCAAAGACCACATCGGTCACCGGCGACCACGCCTGCGTGTCGACCAAATCCTCCAGTTCGTGGCTGGTCGGCAGGCGCCAGCCGCTGCCGGGCAGCGCTGGCGTGTTGGCGGTACACCAGCTCAGCCCCGCTGTCTGCGTCATGACGGCGGCCGAAAAGCCCTGTTGCCAGTGCAGGCCGCTGATGCGGTCGAGGACGGTGGCGCCGCTGTCCTGCGCAGCGAAGCGCGCACCTGTTCCTGTACCGCTGGAACTGCCGCCCCGCACACACCGGACTGGCCAGGAATTGATTGAGGCATAGTAGTAGGCAGTGCCATCGACGAAGGCGAGACTCCAAGCGTAGCCGCCCCCCCCAAATGTCGGCACTGTCGACCAGTAGTCCAAACCACCCATAGGCCAAGCTAAATTCGGAGCCGATGAAGCCGGATTCAGTGCGGCGCGATCAGTCAACGACAGCAACTCCGCCCGGGTCGGCACCCGCCAGTCGGTGAACCCGCCGTAGGCCACGGTATTACACGCCGTCAGCGCCGTGCTCCACACGACTGCCGCCAGCGGCACCTTCGCCCACGACAGCCCGGTCTTGCTGTCGGTCACGTAGTCCGTGGCCTCGGTGAAGTCGCTCGCGGGGTGGGAATCGGCGATCGGCGCCCAGGTGGAGATGTCCGCCACGCAGACGTTGCCGCCGCCGGCCGTGCTGCGCGCCACGCAGAAATAGCCGTGATCGCAGGTGTCCTTGCTGCCAGGCGTCGTGCAGGCGCCGCCCAAGTGCTTGACGAGGAAGCTGCAGTCGGCGGGGCAGCTGGCGACGGTTTCGTCGCCGTCGCAGAGGGTGTTGCCGCAGGGGTTGGTGGGGTAGGACCTCATGCAGCGCAGGCCGAAGTCTTGGAAGGCGACGGACCCGGAGCCGCCGTAGCGAAAGCCCGCACGCAGGTAGAGAGCGTCGTAGAGGAAGCTGCCGCCTCGAGAGACCAGGAACGTGGCGCTGACGTTATCGTACGGATCCGTCGCGGGCGAGCTGCCATAGTATGTCGAACCGAGCCAATCCCGGTTCCATTCATAGACATTGCCCGCCATGTCGTGCACCCCGTAGGGGCTATCCCCCGCTGGAATCAAGCCCGCTGCCGCCGTGCTGGAAACGTTGAACACCGCGTAGCTGGCGCTCGGCGCGGTCTCGCCCCACGGATAGGTCCGCATCGCCGCCGCGCAGCCAGCGTCCCCCGCGGTGCTGCCGTTCTTCTCGCAGCTGCCGCGCGCCGCCATTTCCCACTGCGCTTCCGTCGGCAGGTCGAATCCCGCACCGCGCCACTGGCAGTATTGCTGCGATTGCATCCAGTTGACGAAATTCACCGGATTGTTCGGAAACCCCGGATACGTCGCGTACTGCTTCGGCGACTGCGTGCTCGGCGCAGTGCAGACACCGGCGTCCACGCACGCTTTGTACTGAGCCACCGTCGTCTCGGTCAGATCCATGTAGTACGCCGACAACGTCACCTTGTGCTGCGGCTTCTCGTTCGCTTGGCAGTTGCTGTCCTTGGTCGCGTTGCAGCCCATCCAGAACGTCCCGGCCGGAATCAGCACCATCCCCGCGGGCGGCCCCGACGGGCAATCCGCGGCGCACGAGGCGGTCGTCTCGCCACACGTACACGCGCCATCGCCGCAGACTGGACCCGCGCCCTTGCAGGTGCCGGCGGTGCAGGTGTCGGCGGTGGTGCAGGCGTTGCCGTCGTCGCAGGTGCCGCCGACGTTGCTGTGGCTACAGCCCGTCGCGCCGTTGCCGCTGGTGCAGACGTCGCTGGTGCAGACGTTGCCGTCGTCGCAGGTCGTGCCGTCCGATGGATGCGCGCAGCCGGTGGCGGCGTTGCAGAGGTCGGTGGTGCAGGTCGTGCTGTCGTCGCAGGCGCTGTTGACCGGGGTGTGGACGCAACCGCCGTTGGCGCAGGTGTCGGTGGTGCACGCGATGCCGTCGTTGCAGTTCTTGCCGATGCAGGGGTCGAGGAAGACGTCGGGCGGGATATCCGGCTGGACGTCGGCGATCGCGTCCGTGCCGGCATCGGCTGCGTCGATGATCGCATCTGTCCCAGCATCGGGTGTGACGGTGTCCACGATCGCGTCCGTCCCGGCATCCAGCGTGTCGATCACGACAGCATCGGTGCCCACATCCGGCGCGTCGAGCCCATCGGCGTCCGCCACATCCGCGATCGCGTCGGTCTGCGTGCCATCGGCGTCCTCAGCCAACGCATCCGTGCCAATCGCCGAATCCGTTGCATCTTCCGCCGACTGCTCCGAGCGGAACAGGCTCGGATCGGGCACGCCGCTGTTGCACGCCACGAGAACGAGGAGAGTGAGCCACAGTGCCGATCGCATCGTCGTCCTCGCCATCTAAAACCGCAGCATCGCGACGAAACCGTCGCCCGTGGGCAGCACCGCGATCTTCGCTGGCTCGCGGTAGGACCGCCAGACCAGCCACGCGCCCGCGCCCGCGGCCAGCACACCCGCACCGCCCACCACCCCGGCGATCAGCCGGCGCTGATCGATGGCATCCGCCTGCGCCTTCGCCGCCGGGTAGGTGATGCCTTCGATGAGCCCCGTATGGGCATCCAGCGCGAGCTTGGTGTCCAAGGCGCTGCGATCCAGCGTGGCCGAGATCGCCAGGCCCAAGCCGGTCAACGCCGCTGCCGCACCGACACCGGCCACCGTCCAGGCCACCGCGCGTTCGGAACCGCGCGCATCGGTGGGAGCGGTCACGGCGACAACCTGCGGCGCGGCGACCGGCTTGACCACAGGCGTGGGCTTCACGACCACGGGCTTCGCCGGTTCAATACGAATCTCCTTGCCCGGCTGCAGCGCCTCCAGCCGCGCTTTGGCCTCGCCGCGATCGCGCGCATCCGCGGGCGCGTCGCGCAGGTACGCCTCCAGACGCGCGATCGCGTCCGCTTTCTTGCCCGCCCGCGCCAGCGCGGCCCCTTCGCGATAGGCGTATTCCCAATTCGTCGGCGCCAGCTCCGCGCACGTCCGGTAGACCTGTGCGGCCAAGCCCCAATTCTGTTCGCGCTCGGCCTGTTCCGCTTCCGCGACCTTCTGCTCAGCGATCGCCACGCGCACTTCCGCCAGGTACTTGCGGGCGTTGTCCGAGCGCTTGCCCGCGGGCACGGCTTTGAGGAATTCGTCGTAGTGCCGCTCAGCAACCGCGAATTTTCCCGCCGCATGTTCCGCCCGCGCCGCGCCGTAGACGTAGTCGGGAATCGCGCCGTTGCTGGCAAAGGCCTGTAAATACAGTTGGGCCGCACGCATGTGGTCGCCACTTTCAAATGCCGTCGCCGCTTGCCGCGCCATGTTCTCGGCCGCCTTGACCGGGTCCAACGCCAGCGTCGGCATGGCAAGCAGGCAGGTCAGCGCGACCAGAAGCGGAAACAGCCAGGAAAGACCGTGAGGTTTTGCGTGCGTCGGCATCGTGGACAGGCTACGTCGGAGGTGAATGGGCTGTCAACGCACACGAAAGGCTGCGTGCGGGTGCCACAGCGTGGTCACTGGCAGGAAATTTGCACGCGACGACAGAAAGTTTCGCGGCAGAATTCGTCGAGGAACGAATACTGTCTTGCTGCGCGTGTCGGGCGCGGTGCTTTTCGTGAATCCGGGCGCGCGCTTGGGGACATGGCAAGCCCACATCAACCAGGCCGGGTGGTGCGCGGGAGTCAACGACCTCGCGAACCACCAAAGGATGGGCGGCGCAGCGGGAGCTGCGGGACCGCGTTGGTGGGTTGCGTCCGCTGAAAGGTGGACGTTTCGGCGGGGAGGTCGATTTTGGGGGCGGAGGTCCCCGGCGAAGCCGGAACTGTCGGTTTTTGCCCAGCTCACGGGAATGGGGTCGCGGCGCAACCGAAATGCCCCAGCGCGATGTGCACCCACTTGTTGCGCGACGCCAGCGCGACAGCTAAAGTCATCTGCCCCGGAGAACCCCATGCCCTTTGATGCCACAGTCGCCCTTGAATCCATCCAGCGCGCCCTCGCTACCACGATGACCGGCGTGAACTTCGACGTGGAGCCCGATCCCGCGGCAGCCGCGCTGTCGTTTGTGCATCCGGCGCATGACGCGACCATCATTGTGGTGGTGGAAGCCGCGGATCCGCATCATCAGGTGCCGACGCTGCTGCTGGCCGTCGTCCTGGGCGATTGGCAGGATGCACGCGGTGAGACCGGTGGCGCTGCGCTTTTCGCTCTGAACGCCAAGCTGATGACCTGCGCCGTTGGTTTGATGCCACTGAACGAGGACGAACTTGCGCTGGCGCTGTGCAAACGCGTGCCGCTGGACAGCCTGTCCGCGGTTCAGGTGCTGCCGGCGCTGGAAGACATGATTTGGGAGTACGCGGCGATTTCCGGTTGGCTGGAAGGCGGCAGTCCGGATCGGCCAGTGGAGGCTGCATCCGACCTGAAACCGCCGCGCCCGCGCCTCATTACCAGTCTGGACGAGGCGTAAACGATGCGTCGCGCGTTGCTCTGGCTGATTCTGCTCGCGCAGGCCAGTTGCGCCGCGGGCGTGCAACAGGCGATGGTGCTGCCATGGGTGCGCGGCAATTGGGCGTTTTCCGGCACGGATTTTGTCGTCAAGGACATCGCTGGCGGCACGATGCCCGTCCACATTGGCGGCGATTCCGGCACGTTGGCAGATATCGGCACGGTCACGCAGATCCTGCTGGCCGCCGACTTGCCGTTCGCACGGATGTCGATTGCGCCGGCCTTGATGGCCAACAACAGCATTGAATTCATTCAGATGGATCTGCTGTACAAACACCTGATTGTCGACGATCCTGGACGCCGCTGGTGGCTGCTCGCGGGTTTGGGCGAGGTGATTCTCAATTCCGGCGTGTCGTTTGCCACGCATCCAACCCAGAACACGGTGATTGCCGGTCACACGTTTACGCCGGACGACACCATCAACTACGTGGCGCGCCGCGACTCCAGCGGCACCTATCTGGCGCTTGGCGCGCAGATGGAAATCACCGGCTGGTGCCATGGCTATGCCGAGATGCTGGTGCGGCTGGCGCACGTGGAGAATCAGTACGAATCGATCACGATGCCGATTCCAGGCAACAGCGCTTCGCTGGATATCACGTCGTCGACGGCAAACCTGACGATTGACCGGCAACTGCAAGGCAGCGTGCAGACGAATTACAACGTGCCGGCTTTTCTGCTCGCGATCGGCGTGCAATTCAACCTGCCGAGCTACCGCGTCACGCGGCGTTTTGTCAGCTGGCACGCCGGCGATCCGGCGATGGACGACGCGCCGCCGGAGCTGGAAGCGCCGCTGCCGGACGACGTCACGCCACCGGAAGCGGTCACACCCACCGCGCGTTGAGCGACGTCTCGCCACGCTTCGCCGAATGTCGTAGCTTCGCCATGGTCACGCCGTCGTCGCCTGACCGTCACGGAGCTGCCATGATGCCTCGTTCGTTCCTGCCGCTGGTCCTGTTCTTCGCCGCACTGACCGCCTGTCATGCCACGCCGGAAGCTGCTGGCCCGTCCTTTGACGGCACCACCCTGCTGTCCACGACGGCGCGACGTGGCCTGGGGCATCACGTCGATACGGCGACAGTCGAGGATCCGCGGATTCCGGCGGATGTGCTCACGCTGCTGGCGCAGCTCTTTGGTGAAACGGTGCAATTGTCCGGCGAGCCGCACCAGCCGCTGACCGACGACGACGCGGCAGCGCCCGCCTTGGGCGCGAATCCCAAGACGCTCGTGCGGTTCGTGCATCTGACGGATACGCAGCTGGTCGACGACGAATCGCCGGCGCGGAATTGCGTGCTGGACATGCCCGGCACGGTCAACGGCGCGTTTCGTCCGCAGGAAGGGTACGGCTGCCAATTGCTGGACGCCGCGGTCAAGGCCATCAACGCGCTGAATACCACGGAGCCGATTGATTTTGTCCTGACCGGTGGTGACAACGTCGACAATGCCCAGCGCAATGAAATTCAGTGGTTCGGCAAGATACTGAACGGCGGCCCGGTGGAATGCGACAGCGGCGCGGACGATGGCGACAAGCCGGGGCTCGTGTTTCCGCAGAAGCGGCCCTTCACCGCGGCGGGCCTGACCGTGCCGTGGTACTGGGTGACCGGCAATCACGATGTGCTGGTGACGGGCGTCTACAAAGTGGACGAGACCGAACGGCAACTGGCACTGGGAACGACGGCGACCATGGGCGCGCGCGACTATGGGCAGGTGGGTGCACCCGTGACGACCGGCGAAGTGCAGGCGGACCCAGCGCGGCTGCCATTGTACGCGACTGAAATTGTTTCAGAAGTCAGAGCGATTGGCGATGGTCCTGGTCCACACCACCACGGCCTGGCCAGCTTGGCGGTGGACAGCGCGGCGATTCAGTATCGGGTCACGCCGGTCAACGGCCAGCCGGTGGACATCATCGCGCTGGACAGCAACGCGCACTCGGGTGGCTCTGATGGTTTGGTCTTTGCCGCCGTGTTTGAGCAGCAAATCCGGCCGATGCTGGAAGCGTCGAAAGCCGCGGGACATTTGGCCATCGTCGTCGCGCACCATCCAACCAGCGGCATCGGCGACGGCGGGGACGCTTTTGGCACGTCCCAAGTCGGCACGATGACGCCCGCGCAGTTTCGCCACGCGCTGTCCACGTATCCGAATGTGCTGTTCTATCTGGCCGGCCACGCGCACGTGAACCACATCACTCGCTATCAGCCGCAGACCGACGACGTCGTGCGGCCATTCTTTGAAGTGCAGACGGCATCGCTGGCGGATTGGCCTTCGCAAATGCGGCTGTTGGAGATCATCGACGCCGACAATGGCTACATCGCCGCCAAGCTGACCGCGTTCGACACGCCGGGGCAGATCGCCGGACTTCCGGTGAATGATCTGGCGCAAGAGGCGCTGCGGCTGATGACGCTGGATCGCGCGTCAGATTGGGACCCGAATCCGGGCGAAGGTATGCTTACGGATCGCAACGTGATTCTGTGGCTGAAGAAGCCGGCCGGATTCTAGCGAACGCCGCCGCTGCCAAGCGCGCCAGTGGATCGGGCGGCACGACCAGTTGACCGCGTCGCCGTGTACCGGCACGGTGTGCGTCGGTTTTCGGAGTGGACGGCCATGAACTTTCACATTCCCCTGCCCAAGTGGGCGCGCGATCGGCGGCTGTTTCTGATTGTTGCCATGGTGCACGTCTACCTGGGCGGCGGTCACATTCTGGGCCTTTTTGGCGAACACGTGGACGGCCTCGCGCTCTGGACCGATATCTGGAAGGGCTTCGGCGCTTGGATCGGTGCGTACTACTTTTTGGCACTCGCGGGGCGCGCGCCGTCGCCGCCGAATTGACGCGCGCCCTTTTCCCCGCGCCCGCGTGTGTTACGCTCGTGCGCCTGAGCTTCCGGAGTTGTGATGCACCACATTGCTTACGTGACCGCCGAAATCGGCTTGACGACCGCGATTCCGACCTACTCCGGTGGTCTGGGGGTGCTCGCTGGTGACCACGTCAAAGCAGCAGCCGACCTCGGCGTTCCGCTGATCGGCGTGACGCTCTTCTACAAACGCGGCTACGGCAAGCAGTCCGTCGATGCCTACGGCGATCAGCACCTGGACTTTCCGATGTGCGAGCCCAGCGACGTGCTGGAAGACACCGGCGTGCAAGTTGAAATGGCGTTTGAAGGCGAAACCGTGCGGATTCACGCGTGGAAGCGGCTGATTCAGGGTCGCGGCGGCCACACGGTGCCCGTGCTGTTCCTGGATACCGACATCGACGGCAATTCGCCGGTGTGGCGGCCGGTGTCCAACTTGCTGTACGGCGGCAACAACCTCAACCGGTTGCGCCAGGAAGCGATTCTGGGCTTGGGCGGCTATGAAGTCCTCAAAGCGATGGGCCTCACCGACGACTTGTCGGCGCACCTGAATGAAGGTCACACGGCGTTTTTTGCCGCGGCCCTGCTGCGCGATCTGGGCAGCGTGGAGGCGACCCGCAAGCGCGTGCACTTCACGACGCACACGCCGGTCGCGGCTGGTTACGACCGCTTTTCCCTGGCTGAAGTGCAACGCGTCGTGGGTAAGTACATTCCGCCGGACGTGGCGCGGCTGGGCGGCGAGAAAGAGCTGAACATGGCGTGGCTGGCGGCGGCGCTTGCAGATTCGGTGAACGGTGTGTCGGTCATCAACGCGCGGGTGGCGACGACGCTGTTCAAGGACGTCAAGATCGATGCGGTGACCAACGGCGTGCACTTTGACACGTGGGTCGCGCCGGAAATGGGCGCGCTGTACGATCACTATCTGCCGGGCTGGCGTTTCAAGCCGGAGCGGCTGCGCGATATTACCCTGGTGGATCCTGAGGATTTCGACCGCGCGCGGCGGCGGGCCAAGCGCGAGCTGATCGAGTACGCCAACGGCGAGACGCAGCTCGGCTTTGACTCGGATATCCTGACGCTGGGCTTTGCCCGCCGCGTGGCGCCCTACAAGCGCGCGACGTTGATTTTCTCGGACATCGATCGGCTTCTGGCGATGGGCCGCGGCAAGCTGCAGCTCCTGTTCGCCGGCAAAGCGCACCAGAACGATGGCGAAGGTCGCAAGCTGGTCCGCGATCTCGTCGCATTGTCCCTGAAACTGCGTGGCGATTTGCGCGTGGGCTTTCTGCCCAACTACAACATGTGGCTCGGCCACAAGCTGACGGCCGGCGTCGATGTGTGGCTGAACAATCCGGTGCGGCCGCTGGAGGCGTGCGGCACATCGGGCATGAAGGCTGTGCTGAACGGCGTGCCCAACTTGTCGATTCTCGACGGCTGGTGGGCCGAAGGCTGCGTGGACGGCGTGAACGGCTGGGCGATCGGCCAGGACTGGGACCAACGGGACGACGAGCGGGACGCCAACGCCCTGTACGAATCGCTGGAAAAGCGTGTTTTGCCAGCGTATTATGGCGACACTGACACGTGGCGCTCGCTGCAGCGGGCTGCCATCGCAACGGCGCCAGCGTTTTCCGCCGAACGGATGGTGCGCGAGTACGCCAGCCGATATTACAGGATTGGACTGCCCGATGACCATGGCCCATCTCGTGGCGCGCGAGCCACGCTGTCGGGCATCATCGTGCCACTTCCCTCGGGGCGCCCCTCATGATTCAGGATGCTTGGCTCGTACCGGACCCTGCGACGCTGCCCGTTGATGCAGAAGGCTTCCACGCCGACGTCATCGTCATCGGCTCCGGTTTTGGTGGCTCCGTTTCCGCCCTGCGGCTGACGGAAAAGGGCTATAAAGTCCTGGTGATCGAGCGCGGCAAACGCTGGAAGCCCGACGATTTTCCCAAGACCAACTGGAACGTCCGCAAGTCGATGTGGGCGCCGGCGCTCGGCTGTTTCGGCATCCTGCGCTTGTCTCTGCTGGACGACGTGATGGTGCTGTCCGGCGCGGGCGTGGGCGGCGGAAGCTTGGTCTACGCCAACACGCTGCTGATTCCGCCGCCGCCGTTCTTCGGCGATCCGCAGTGGGCCGGCATGGTCGACGACTGGCAGGCCGAGTTGGCCGGGCACTATCGCACCGCGCAGCGCATGCTTGGCGCCACGCCGAATCCGGTCTTTGGCCCCGCCGATCGCGTCCTCCAGGACATCGCCGAGGAAATGGGCCGCGGTCACACGTTCAAGGCTACCGACGTCGGTGTGTATTTTGGCGAGTCCGGCCAGACGGCGCCCGACCCATATTTTGCCGGCGAAGGCCCCGAACGCACCGGTTGCATCCAATGCGGCGCGTGCATGACCGGCTGCAAACACGGCGCCAAGAACACGTTGGACAAGAACTACCTCTACCTCGCCTGTGCCAAAGGCGCCCGCGTCGTGCCGGAGCGCGAGGTGATCGGTTTGTCCTGCGTCGGTGGACCAGATGCGCGCGGCAGCCAGGGCTGGAATCTGCAATTGCGCCCGGCAATCGGCCTGAAACGGCTGTTCGGCGGCCAGCACACGCTGCGCGCCCGTCAGGTGGTGTGCGCCGCGGGCGTCATGGGCACGCTGCCTCTGCTGATGCGTTCGCACGAGGTCGGCAGCTTGCCGCATCTCCCCGCGACGCTCGGCGGTCATTTGCGCACGAACTCGGAAGCCATCACGGGCGCGATGTCCGGCGGCGGCGGCACGGATTACTCCAAAGGCGTGGCGATCACGTCCGGCGCGTTCTTTGATGAGCACACCCACATCGAGGTCGTCCGCTACGGCGAAGGTAACGATGCCCTGAGTCTGCTCGCGACGTTGCTGACCGACGGTGGCGGCAAAGTGCCGCGGCCCTTGCGCTGGATCTGGACTTGCCTGATGCATCCGATTCAGTTGGCCCGCAGCTTCTGGAAATTTGGCTGGGCGCGCGGCGGCATCATTTTGCTGGTGATGCAAACGCTCGACAACTCGCTGAATGCGGTATGGAAACGCTCGCGGTTCCTGCCTTGGCAAAAGACGCTGCGGACCGAGCGGCCCGCGGGTGCGCCGGCGAATCCGACGTACATTGCGATCGGCAACGAGGTCGCGCGGCGGACGGCGAAGCGCACGGGCGGCGTCGCGATGAGCGCGTTGAATGAAGTGTTACTGGACATTCCGACCACCGCGCACATCCTGGGCGGCTGCGCGATCGGTCCAGAAGGCAAAGGCGTGGTCGACGGCCAAAACCGCGTCTACGGCTACCAGGGCTTGCGGATCTGCGACGGCTCGGTCGTGCCGGCCAACCTGGGCGTGAACCCGAGCTTGACGATCACCGCGCTGACCGAGCACGCCATGGCCAGCGTGCCGCAAAAAGTCTAGACCGTGCGCTTGGCCTTTTCGATCGCCGGTTGATAGCGCTTCTTGCGCCACCAACTCCGCGCCATCTGGCCGATGCGGACGACAAACAAGATCGTCCCCAGAATTCCCAAAATACCCGTCATTTCAATCCACTCCTTGACGCATCAGCCACCGAATGGCCGCTTGCGCCAACTGCGCGCCTGCTGGCGTTCCCACGCTCTCCGGATGGAACTGCACCGATTCGCACTGCCACTTTTCGCTCCGTAGCCCCATGACCAACCCATCCTCCAGCCACGCCGTCACGGCCATGTCCAGCGGCAGCGACGGCCGATCCACCGTCAGGCTGTGGTAACGCATCGCCTGAAAGGGCAGCGGCAGCGCGCGAAACAGCGCCTGCCCGTCGTGATGGATGAGAGCCTGCCGACCGTGAATGGGTTCCGGCGCTGGCACAATCTGGCCACCGAGCGCGACTGCGAGCGCCTGATGGCCCAGACACACGCCCCAGATCGGCACTTTGCCCAGCACCGACCGCAGCCACGGCACGAGCTGTCCCGCGTCTTCAGGCGCGTTGGGGCCCGGTGAAATCACAAACGCGTCGGGCAGTTCGCATCGCAGCGCGGCCAGGTTCGCATCCGTGTTGCGCACGACGTTCAGATCGACCGGGATCCCTGCCACCTTCGCCGCACCGACCAGCAAGTCCGCGAGATTCCAAGTGAACGAGTCGTGGTTATCGACCAACACGAGCCGTTTGACCGCGTTCGCCATCGAACTGCCCTGTTTCCGCGCGGTCAATCGACCGTGACTTCATCCAACAAGATGACGGTGTCGTAGATCGAATCGCCTTTGTCGGTGGCAAAAAACTTGAGGTTGACCTTCTTGTCGATGCCCGACAGCGCGCTGACGTCGTTGCAGGTCTTTTGCCAAGGCGTCATCCAGACATCGCCCTGATCAAAGCCCACATCCGCCTTCGTCAGCGTCTTCCACTGCTGGCCGCACTTGCAGGATGCGCTGCCGGGATCGCATGGCGACTTGCCGCCGCAGTCATACGGGCAGAGTTGGTCAATCCACACGTCGGTCATGGTGATTTGGCCGGAATCGGCAGTCAGCGTGGCACGGAATTCGTCCATGTACGAGGAACCGCACCATTCGATGAACTCCTCGCTGTAGAATTTCCAGAAATAGCACAGGTTCTGTTTGTTCTTGCCGACGCAAAACGGCTGTTCCAGCGAGCCGTTGTCGGTGGTGAAACCCAGGCCGGTGGAAATGATGCCCATGAACTTGCCGGCGACCGGACCGGTGCCGCCCAGACGCGAAACGACGCGGCCGTCGCCGACCGGCTTCCAGCCCGTCACTTTGCCATTGTCCCAACTGGGGTTGATGAGGTTCACGTCGTTGGCGTTGGCGGCGCTGTCGCCGTACATCCGCAGGCGCGCGCCGGGATGCGCGGGGTCGTCGCCAGGAACGATAGCCTGCAGCACGCTCAAGCCGCTGTTGATCATGCCGTCGAACACACCCCAGCCTTTCTCGTAGGCGTAACTGGCGCTGATGTAGTCCGAGTAGCCGACGACCGCAGCGGCGCCGGCAGCGATGAACTGCAGCGCCATCGAGCCGTTGTACATCGACCGGCAAGCGCCGAGGTAGACGATCGATGCGGGAAATGTCTCCGGCGAATGGCGACGCACAAAGGCGGGGAGAAAGCCGTAGGTGAGGTTACCGATGACAACGCGGCCGGTCATGATGTCGGCTTGCGTATAATCGACGCAAACGCCGCCGTTCATGGACGTCTTGACGCAGGTCTCGGTCGGTTTGCAGCCGCTGCTGCTCTTGTCACAGCTGCCGCTGCTGACCGAAAGGGCACTGCAATCGACCTGCTCGCCTGACCACAGGACTTCCTGCGACCCCAAATGTTCCCAAGCCAGCGCCTTCTTGGCGTCGATATCCATGGTCTGAAACAGGGAATCGCCGTGGCCCGTGATGGCGACGATGCCGTAGCTGGACGCCTGCCGGTAATACTTGAGCAAGGCGGCCTTGTCCGTGTAGGAATCGACCGCAAATGGCGGACATTGCTTGGCATTCAGAGCCTTGGCTGCGGCGGCCGCTTCGTCACCACCGGCTGCGGCAAATTCCGTGGCGAACGGCGCCAGCGCGAGCGCGCGTCGTGTGCCCACGGAGTGCGTGGGCAACGCCGCGCCGTCGCCCACAGGCGGTCCACCGGCACCGCGCAGACCCGTGGACGCCAGATTCAGCGCGCCAACGCGACCAGATTTGTAGCGAATCCACACGTTACCGCCATCGGTCGCAGCCGCTTCCGCAACCGTCGCATCGGCTTGCAGGGTCGCGAGTGCGGCCGCCAGCGCCGTGGCCGAATCCGCACCGCCGGTCACCGCCGTCTTGTAGTCCCCGCTGACCTTCTGTTGTAAGCCGCTGATCGCACTGCATTCTGTCTGGGAAAAATGCGCGACGGCATCGACTTCTGCGACCGGCGAGAGCGCCTGGTAGGTCGTCACGGTCGAACCACTCAGTTTCACGCTGACGGTCGCTTGCACCCGGAATCGGTAGGTCTTGGGCGCGCTGGCCGTCAGTGACAGGCACGTCGAGTAGACGCTGTCCTTTTGCGCGTCGTCGCAATTGCCGCCGTTGCCGTTGTCCTGCAGCTTGTCGTAGGCCTGAATCATCTTTCCGGATTCATCGACCTCGATCAGCTGGATCGTCGTCGGATCCACCACGCTGTTCGCCGCCGCCGCGCCCGGCACCGACATGCCGACGACGAGCGTTGCCGTTTCGCCAACGAAGATCGCGTTGGGCGAAATGATCGGCGGACCATCGAAGGAAAACAATGGATTGTACGTCAGGTGCATCGAATCGGACGCCGTCTGCGCGCCCTTCGTCGCCGTGACCGTCAGCAGGTTGTCGCCCTGATCGAGCGTCAGGATGTCGCTTTGCCAGAACTCGTCACACGTCAGCGGGGCCGGCGCAATACCGCAGATGACGCCCTTGGTGCCGTTGCCCGCCGACCACTCAATCTTGTCTGGATGCCCCCAAGCGACGCCCGATACGGCTGCGCTGGCGCCCTCGTTCTGCGCCCAATCGCGGCCGCTCGGCCCGAGGATTTTGATGAGCAATTCGCTGTAGTCGTCCGGGGAAACCGCGCTGTCGCCGTCTTTCTTGGATGCCGCATCCGCATCACCGCTTATCGGCGCATCACCGGGGTTGACAGCATCCGAGTCGCCCACAACGGTATCGGGCACATCCGTGCTGCTGTCCGGGCCGACGCTGTCGTTGAAGGTGTCCTGGTCCGTGACCGCATCCGAATCCGGAACCGCATCGCTGGCCGCCGCATCCCAACCGTTACCCGACGCCGTCGTTCCGCCCGAACAACCTGCCGCACCGGCCAAGAGCAAGGCCGTGAGTGCAACAACCCGACTGGATATTGAGGTTGCGGACCGAGGAATCAAACGAAACATTGCGGTGCCTCCGGGGCGCTGGGACCAAACGAGTCAGCGTACCCAACCCCGAACTGACAGGCAAGCACAAAGGGCCGAAAAACCGCGCAGTGTTGCGATCAGCCTCCCGTCGCCGGGACGACCGGCAGCGCGGTGTCAAAGCGTTCCACCAGAAGCGGCGCGTGCGGCACAGGTGCGTGAAAACATTCACCGTCCAAGGTGTATGGCCCCGTCAGACGCATCTCATGTGCGATGGCGAGATCGACCAGACCCGCGCCACCGCGTTCGGACATGAGCGCGGGCAACATCGCGACCAGCCGCCGAGGCACCGTCTCCTCGACCACCCGCACCGCAAAGCCGGGCGCACCAAGCGGGCGACGAATGGCCCGCACTGCGCCGATCGCCAGCGTCAAATCCGCAGTCGCCGCTGTGACGCCGCCATAGGTCTGCCAGTGCCGTCCATCGACGTCCAGATCCGTGTACGGCCCCAGTTTCCACGACTCCTGACGCCAAAGCGAACTGCCAAACACGGCGCCGCGGCTGAATTCGAAGAGGAAACGCGAGAGTCCGAGATAGCCGGCGCCAAAGCGGCTGTACAGTTCCAACGCGTGGTAGGCGAGCTCAGAGCCGAAAACAAAGCCGAGTCGCGGTGTTTCGTCTTGCCAACGGACCTGCAGCATCGGCACCGGCCGAATGGGCACGCGCGAAAGCAGTCCGTGGCCGAAATCGCGCTGGAACTGGCGGAGGGTCTCCTCCGGCGGACCGTGGATCGCGACGGAACGCCCGACGATATTCAACGTGCCTCCGTTCAGAATGAGCACGCGCGGCCAGGGCGGCACTTCACCGGTGTTGCGCAGGGTTGCCTGCGCCAACTGCCACAGCGCATTCACCGCGTGGTGCAGCGAACCGTCGCCGCCCGCAATCGCCAGGACGTTGACGCCCAGCTCTCCGACCAGCCGGGCGATGGCGCGCTGAAGCGACGCAAGGTCGCGCGTCTCCGCGTACAAGCCCGGTCCCACGAGTGCGGCGAGCGCCGCCCGCTTGCCGGCACGCTTCAACCGGCTCGCCCGCGGATTGACAACGACCCCAAGCCGCACTGTCGCATCGGGTAGACACGCAGCATGCCGCTGTGCCAGTCCCGCCGCCGATGCCGTTTGTTCGATGGGATCCTGCACCACCACGACGACGCCTCCGCGGCGCGTTGTCGCACAGATCGCCGTCGCTTGCCATGGGGCCAACGGTCAGCTGCCGTCTGGTCGGTGCCACTTCAAAGGACAGCGCCGCGCCAGTGCGCGGAAAAATGAGACGTAACGGCCGCGACGTCGACCATCGTCGCGCGCCGCGCATCCTGCTGCTTTCAGGCGCTTTTTTCGACGATTCTCTGCGCCCATCCGCGACGACGATGCCCGAAATGTCAGGTTGCTTGCGTTTGGAAGTCATCCTGATAGATTGCGCTTCGGTTCGACGCACCGACAATCGGCCCATGGGGGTGACGTGCGGTTCGACGACCTGCGGTGGGTCGCGGTGGCGGCTGAGGGTTCGAGCGCTGATGGTCAAACTATCGATTCAGGATAGCGAAGGCCGGACGACCGTCGTGCCACTGGCTGACGGCGAACTCGACATCGGCCGTAGCGACACCAACGCCATTTGCTTGACCGATCGCAACGTCTCGCGACACCACGCCAAGCTGACGGTGGAAGGCTCGCGCGTTTGGATCGAGAACCTGCAGGCCTCGTGGGGCACCAAGCGCAACAAGTTGCTGATCCACGAAAAGACCGAGCTCGCTGAAGGTGATGTTCTGCAAGTGGGCGACTACACGTTGGAAATTGAAGGCGAAGGCGGAGCAACCCGCGACACAGCGTTGCGCGATGACACGACCGTACGTACCGCCAAGGGTGTCGACAGCGCGACCGCGATGATCAGCTTGGGTGACGTTCCGGGTGGCGTGCCGACCGGCCCATCGACGCAAATCCCGGAAGCATCCCAGCCGCGCCTGGTGGTCGAAAGTGAAAACCTCCGCGGCTTGGAAGTGCGGATTACCAAAACGCCCATCGTCCTGGGACGGGTGCGCGAGCACGCCGATTTGGTGCTGGACCACCGGTCCATTTCCAAAGAGCACGCGCGGCTGACGCGGCTGAGCGGCGGGACGTGGCAAATCCTGGATTTGGGCAGCGCCAACGGCATCAAGGTCAACGGCGAGCCGTATTCCAAATGCGAAGTGCAGTCCGGCGACCGCATCGAACTGGGCCACGTGACGATGCGCTTCCTGGCATCCGGCGCACCCACGCCGAGCTTGGAAGACGTCGGCAATCCCAAACGCAGCAAGTTGCCGCTCGCGCTTGCCGTCGGTGCTGCCGCTGCGCTGTTCTCGATTGCGGTCGTTGTCGCGCTCACAGGCGGCAAGAAAGGCGATGCCGGGAGCAATGACGCCCTCGCTACGGCCAAGCCGGCGACGATTGCGCCGGAAGCCGCGATCCCGCCCGAAACGGCCGCCGATGCCGCTGCACCCGTCAGCCCGGACGTCCAGGCCGCGGAAGCGCCGCCCGTTCCCGCTGCGAAGCCCGCAGAGCCTGTGGCCGGCACGATCGCCGACGCACTGGCCAAGGCGGACGCCCTGCGCAAGTCCGGTGCGTACGACGAAGCACTGCAAACGCTACGGGCAGCGGACACGACCAACCAGAACAACGCCCAGATTTCGTTGCGTATTCGCCAAATTGAAGCCGAAAAGAAATGGAAGTCGAAGCTGGACCAAGCGGAATCGCTGCTGGCGAAGGATCCGGCGACCGCATTGGAACGCGCGACGGAAGCCAAAGCGCATCTGGCCGTGGATGACCCGTTGACCGCGATCGCGGAGAAGGTCATCGACGCGGCCAAGGCGGGAATCGCGGACAAGCACAAGGCAAGCAAGGTGGAGCCGAAGGGCAAGGTGGAGCCGACTGCGAACGCAAGGCCTGAGCCGGCTCCTGAAGGGAAGGCCACGGTGAAGCCCGAGCCAGCGGA
This sequence comes from uncultured Myxococcales bacterium, assembly GCA_903924465.1. Lineage (GTDB taxonomy): Bacteria > Myxococcota_A > UBA9042 > UBA9042 > UBA9042 > CAIYBN01. The sequence goes on from CAIYBN010000118.1 coordinate 18,235, forward strand.
AGTGAAAGCTGCGCCCGCGGCCAAGACCGGCAAGGACTTGTACGAAGACGGTCGCAGCGCGCAGATGGAGGGCAAGACGGACGCGGCGATTGCCCTGTACCTGCAAGCCACCAAGGCGGGTTTTGGCAAGGCGCACAAGCAGTTGGCGCTGTTGTATCAGGCGCGCAATGACAAAGCGGGCTGCGCCAAGAACGCGAAGGCGTACCTGGAAAAGAATCCGTCTGCCGGCGATGCCGACGCGATGCAGCAATTGCTTGACAAGTGCTCGAACTAACTCATTTTCCAATTGAACAGGACGGCCATGATGCGTGATCCTCTGGCGCATGCTGTGGACACTTTGAGCCGGGACGAGGCGCGTCGACTCGCGTTGGAGTTGTTCATCGTCGGCTATGAAGGCACGACCCTGCCGCCGCGTTATGCCGATTGGCTGCGTGAGGGGCTGGGCGGCATCATTTTGTTCAAGCGCAATCTGACGTTTGATGCGAACGGCGCCATCGACACGGCCGCGTTGGCGGCGCACACCGAATCGCTGTTCGCGGCGGCGGAACAGTGCCCGTGGCAGAGTGCGCCGATCTTCAGCGCGGTCGATCAGGAAGGCGGACTCGTGGCGCGGTTGCGCAAGCCGTTCACCGAATTGCCGCCGATGCGCACGCTCGGCGAACACGGCGACGATGCGCTGATCGCCGCGGTCGGTCGGCAACTGGGCCGCGAATGCCTGGCCGCGGGTTTCAACCTCGATTTCACGCCGGTCCTCGACGTGGACACGAACCCGCAGAATCCGATCATCGGCAACCGCTCCTTTTCGCGCGATCCAGAACGCGTGGCGCATTTTGCCGGCGTGCTGCTGGACGGGCTGCAAGGTGCTGGCGTCCTGGGCTGTGGCAAGCACTTTCCCGGCCACGGCGATACCCAGGCCGACAGCCACCTGGAACTGCCGGTGCTGAACCACGATCTGCAGCGTCTCCAGGACATCGAGCTGGTGCCGTTTGCGCGATTGGCCGCGCGTCTGCCCATGGTCATGACCGCGCACGTGCTCTTTCGCGCGCTCGATCCTGTCTGGCCGGCAACGGTCAGCCCGCCGATTCTGCGCCCCCTGCTGCGCGACTACTGCGGCTTCGACGGCGTGATCGTCAGCGACGATCTGGAAATGCACGGCATCGCTCAGGTGTTGCAACCTGCAGAAGCCGTACGGCGCGGCATCGAGGCGGGATGCGATTGTTTTCTGGTGTGTCGGCGACAGGATACGTTCGAATTGGCGTTGGTCGGCGCGATCGATGTGTTGCTCGGCTTGGACGGTCCAGCGCAACGGACACGCGCACTGGAGAGCGTTGCGCGGGTTCGCCGCCTCCGCGGACGTCTGGTGCGACCGCATCCAACCGCCAATGGCATTGCCGCCGTACTGGACGATCCGTCAACGCGCACGTTGCGTGCCACGCTCGCGGGCTTGTAGCGGTTCAGCTTGCGCAGCAAGACCTCGGCTGGCAGTCTGCAACACAGGTATCCGCCGATCCGGCTACCAAAGGTGAACAACGTGACGAAGTCTGAACTGCAAACAAACGCGCGTCCTCTGCGGCTGCGCTGGTTTTTGCTGACCCTTTTGGCCCTCGCTGCTTTGGCATGCAAACCCGCGCACGCGCCGGTTGCCGCGGCAGCCAAAGTCAAACCCGCCGGCCCGGCCACTGCTGCGGCGCCACAGACCGTCGATCCAGCGACCGACGAGGCGACGGCCACCGTTGCGGGTGCCGCGGGAACCGTCAAACACGTTGCAGCCGCAAAAGGTGACGACGAAGACGAAGACGAAGACAGCGACAACGAAGCGGATTACTGGAAAGGCATCCAATTTGACGTGCACAATTTTGATGAAGTCCTCGACTACGTGTCGACCTACTACATCGACGCCACGAGCGATCGCAAACGCGCTTGGATTGAAGCCGCGAATTTTGCCCTGCTGTCGCTGGAACCGGCTGTCGAGCTGTTGCCGGACGCATTTTTCCAGCAGCGCAAAGGCACGCCCGATGAAGAAGGCCGGCTGGACGGCACGGCGGCGGCGTTCCAGTGCAACGGCAACGCGCTGGTTGGCATCGTCCTGCACACGTTGCCGAGCGATGACTACCTGAAGGCGCATCGGCCAGTGCGCAAGAAAGGGCGCTTGAGCAATGAGGAAGTTCTGGCGCTGCGCGAGAAATACAAGGCGCGGGCGAACCTGTACAACGAGACGTGGGACAAGCTGAGCTTTGACCGTCCCGAGTTCGACTGCGTGATGGCGTATGCGACCAAGGAGATCAAGGCCTATCTGGCGAAGAATCCGCCGCCGCCGAAGCTGAGCAAGGAAGCGGCGAAGGCAGCCAAGGTTGCGGCGGACAAGGCAGCCGCCGAGAAGGCAGCAGCAGCGAAAGCAGCGACGAAAGGCCCGGACGGCAAGCCCGCGGCGGCGAAAGATGGCGACGTTCCGGACGCGCCCAAGCTGCAGCCTGACCTGAACCGCGCTTGGCTCGCGGCCGCGCAAGGGTACCTGTATGCGCTGGATCCGCATTCGTCGGTCATCGCGCGGCGGGCTTGGGACAAGTCGACGCAGGACACGCAGGACAACAGCTTCGAGGGCATCGGCGCGGTGCTGACGCAGCGGGATGACTTGACCATCATCGAGAATCCCATGGAAGGCCGCCCGGCGTGGAAGGCCGGTTTGCGCGCAGGCGACATCATCCACAAGGTCGACGGCAACGAGGTCGCGGGCCTGTTGCTGACCAAGGTCGTCAAGCAAATCCGCGGCAAGCGCAACACCGTGGTCACGCTGACGATCAGCCGCGAATCTGATCCCGAGCCCAAGGACTACGCCATCACCCGCGAGCACATCGACGTCAAAAACGTCGACGGCAGCTTGGTCAAGGAATACGGCGGTGTCGCGACGGTGAAGATGAACGGCTTCATCCCGCAAAGCGTCACGGATCTGCGCGACATGATTACCAAACTGGAGAAGCAGGCGCCGGGCGGCAAGTTGAACGGCTTGATCCTGGACTTGCGCAACAACTCTGGCGGGCTTTTGGACAAGGCGATCAAGATCGCGGACCTGTTCCTCGCCAAAGGCCGGATCGTCAGCGTCAAGAGCCGGCGTAAAGCGGAAGAAGTGCACGAAGCCGCGCCTTCACCGAGCGACTACGGCTATCCGCTGGTGGTGCTGGTGAGCGATGGCTCGGCCTCGGCGTCGGAAATCGTCGCGAGCGCGCTGCAGGACAACAAGCGTGGCCTCGTCGTCGGCCTGCGGACGTTTGGCAAGGCAAGCGTGCAGACGCTCTTTGAACCCGCGCTGCATCAAGATTACTACATCAAGCTGACGATCGCCCGGTACTACGCGCCGTCGGGCTACACGTTGCAAGTCGTCGGCGTGACGCCGGATGTCGAGGTCGCGCCGGAAGGGGACGGCAAGATTCCGGTCGGGTTCCGCGAAGAGAACCTGAACAACCATTTGGTGCCCATCCAGGGAACGCAGAAGTCGCCGTGGGCGGATCAGATGCCGGCGCTCGACAAGTGCGTCAAGGAAACCGGCAAGGCGGATGCGATCGCCAAGCGCGAACCGAAACCGCAGATTCACCCGGACTACCAGCTGCTGCGGGCGGCGGATTACGTGACGTGCATCGGCAAGCTCGGCTTGGCGCAGTAAGTTCGGCCGCTCCGGGAGCCGCCCGTGCAAGCGCTGGTGCGGGAACTCGCAGAACGCCCGCGCACGCAGCCATGCTGGAAAGCCGAACGCCGCGGTGCGTGGCGAGTTGCAGCGTCCAGTTTCTGACAACGCTGTTTCAGAATTCGCCATGTGAACTTCCGCGGCCGCCGATTCTGGATGCAAGGCGCAAGCCCGAATCGGCCCGAAGGCGCCCTGCGCGGTCGGTGAGGGCCAATTCGGGTGCAGCAACGCAGAAATGCGCCAGAAGCGGCCGAGCGCGCCGTCACGCACACCTTGACCACGGGCCACATTCGTGTATCCTGTTCCGCGCCTTGCGGCGGCATGGCCAAGTGGTAAGGCAGAGGACTGCAAATCCTCCATCCCCGGTTCGAATCCGGGTGCCGCCTCCGGAATCGCCCCTCCCTGAGCCATTCAGCTCAGCGACGGCGGTTCCTCAGAACGTCGATCGGCTGATCGACATTCTGTTGTGCGTGATGCAGTTCTTGGCATCGCGCCCTCCGCGTTCGTGGCCCCCAAACGGGAACTCCACGCGCGGCTGCTCCGACGGACTCTGGCTCCACGCCACAGACTGGGCTCGGTGCAGGTCTGCAGTCAGTTGCTTCGGCGGCTGAAAGCTGACCGGGGTGCGGACCATCCAAGACCAGATGCGCGCAAAGTGTCTGAAACGACGGTGCTTTTTTCGATGCTGCAAGTGATGACGACGCCCAATAGCAAGACGACGGCGAACCCGAAGCGCGACGCGCTGGCGGAACGTTTGGCGGCGTATTTTTCGCCGCGGGTGGCGGAACTGGGCTTGGATCTCCTGCAATTGCGCCTCCTGGGCGCCCGCGGTGCGATGCGGCTGGATGTGCGCATCGATCGCCAGGCCGGTCACGGCGCGGTGCGGTTGAACGACTGCCGGCGCGTGTCCCGGTTGCTGAGCACGCAGCTCGACGCATTTGAGGCGGAAGGCAACGCGGATCTGACGATCGACGGCGCGTACGAACTGGAAGTTTCCAGCCCGGGCATGGATCGCGTCCTGCGCCACGAAGCTGATTTTCAACGGTTTCTTGGAATGACTGCCAAGCTGATCGCGCGCCGCGAAGGTGTGCAGGAATCGGTGATCGGCGTGCTGGAGAGCTGCGAAGACGGCGCATTGACGATCGATCTCGGCAAGAAGAAGCCGCGGAAAGTCGTCAGCCTGAGCGACATTGCCCAGGCGAATCTGGCACCTACGTTTGCCGAATGGCTGGCGTTGGGCGAAAAACTGAAACGCGAAAGCGCACAGTTGGGTGAAGCCGAGTCAGTCGAAGCGACGGACTTGGATGGCGAAGCGTTGGACGACGACGCGGACGATCTGGACGACCAGACGGTCGACTGAACGGCGATTTTTGTAAGGAGTGACCCTATGTTGGCAGCAAACCTGAATCCAATTATCGACCAGGTGTCGAAGGAAAAGAGCATCGACCGGTCCATCCTGGTTGAGGCGCTTGAACAGGGCATTCTGTCGGCAGCGAAGAAGATCTTCGGTCACGGCCGCGAGTTGGAAGCCAAGTACAACGTGGACATCGGCCAGGTTGAGCTGATGCTGTACATGGTCGTGGTCGACGACGGCGCGATCGAGAACACCGAGCGCGAACTGGGCTGGTCGACGGCGCAGCTCATCGATCCGGACGTGCAGATTGGCGACGAATTGGGCTTCCAGATCTTCTACCTGGATCGCGATCGTTTGAGCGCGGAAGAGGAAGATCGCAAGTATGGCGACATCCTGAACATCAAGACGGCGCGACAGCAGTTCGGCCGCATCGCCGCGACGACGGCCAAGCAGGTCATCACCCAGCGCGTGCGCGACGCCGAGCGCGACGTGGTGTTCAACGAGTACAAGGATCGCAAGGGCGAGCTGGTCACCGGCATCACGCGGCGCTTCGAGCGCGGCAACGTGATTGTCGACCTCGGCCGCGCTGAAGCCGTGCTGCCGATGCGCGAGCAGATGTTCCGCGAGTCCTACCGCGCCGGCGACCGCGTGCAGGCGTACGTCAAGGACATCAAGCGCGATGCCCGTGGCCCGCAAATCATCCTGTCGCGCACGGATCCGCGCTTGATCGAGAAGCTGTTTGAGCTGGAAGTGCCGGAGATTTATGAAGGCATCGTCAAAATCATGGCCGTGGCCCGCGAGCCGGGTGAGCGCGCCAAGATTGCCGTGGCGTCCAAGGACACGGATGTCGATCCGGTCGGCGCCTGCGTGGGCATGAAAGGCTCGCGTGTTCAGGCAGTTGTGCAGGAGCTCAAGGGCGAGAAGATCGACATCGTGCCGTGGAGCCCGGACATCGCCAAGTTCGTGTGCAACGCGATTCAACCGGCGGAAGTGAGCCGCGTGCTCATCGACGAGGACAACCAGACCATCGAGCTCATCGTGCCGGACGACCAGCTGAGCTTGGCCATCGGCCGCCGCGGTCAGAATGTGCGCTTGGCGTCCAAGCTGGTCGGCTGGAAGATCGACATGCAGTCGGAAGGCAAGATCGAGGAGATGAAGAAGATGCTCGGCGAAGCGCTGATCGTCGTTCCTGGCCTCGACGAGTCGCTGATTTCCTACATGTTCAAGCTGGGTTACCATAGCCCGGACAATTTGCTGAACGCGCACGGCGAGGATCTGGCGGGCATTCCGGGCATCTCGGAAGAAATGGCCATGCAGATTCAGCAGATCGCGTTTGAGGTGAAGAAGCAGCGCGATGAAGACGTCCGCAACGCCCGCGAGCAGGCTGCCCAAGCGGCGGCGATTGCCGCGGCGGCGGTGGCGGCGACGGAAGCCATGGATGCTGCGGTTGAGGAAGTCGCGGCGGAGATCGCCTCGGCAGAGAGTGCTGTGGCAGACACGAGCGGCGAGGACATCGCTGCAGCGGGCGCCTCGGCGTGAAAACGCGATCGGACGTGACGCGGACTTGCATGGCATGCAGGTCGCGGCGGCCGGTCAACGAATTGCTGGGCTTGGCGGTGATCGATGGTCACCTGCAAGTCGTGAAGCTGGCAGGACGAGCAATCGGGCCTGCGCAAGACGGGAAAGGCGGCGAAAGTCGCCTGGATCGGAGTGGCAAGGGCAGCAACTGCTGCCAGACCAGGAAGTGTGCCGAAAGGGCCGTCAGCGCATTGTTGCGCCTCGGTCGTCGGCACGGAACGACGGCCGCCGAACATCCGGCGGTCCCACTGTTGCGCCAGGCGGCCGAGGAGGCTGAACGGCGTGGGCAGCTGCGGACCGCAGGACTCGCGCGCCGGGGCATCGAAGCCGGAACGGACGTTCTGGTGAATGCCTGGAGTGCCGCCGCGGCGCAGTGCCGGTCAGCTCTGGAAACAGACACGACTGGTCGGGCACCCGGTGGGCAGCGCGGAAAACGCGCACGGGAGCGGGACCTTGGCTGTTGCGACGACAACTCTGACTGTAAAGGACCTCGCGCGCGAGTTGAACATGACGGACGTGGAGCTGATGGCCAAGGCGAAAGCCGGCGGCACCATGCTCTCGACGTTTTCGCGCCTGACTCCAGCCGATGCTGACAAGATTCGACGGCTGATCCGTCCTGCCTCGGCAGCTGCACCTGCCCGGCTGCCCGACAAGCCTGCGACAACGACCACGGTCGTCGAAGCTGGCCGACCGGTCATGCGACGACGCGCCGTGGGCGATGCACCCGCACCGCAGCCACCGGCGCCGGAACCCGTTGCAGCCGTCGTCATGCCGCCGCCGACACCGGCTCCCACGCCCGTGGCGCCCGCGCCCGTGATCGCCGTTGTCGCACCCGTGCCCGCGCCGGCCCCTGCGCCCGTTGCTCCGCCCGCGCCCGCGCCTGAGCCGGAAATCAAGGCCGCGCCTCCCGTGACGCCGCCCACCGGTCAGTACCGCGACGACCGTCCGCGTCTGAACCGCGCGCGTCTGGAAGACCTCACGCCGCCGCCGGAAATGATGCTCAAGATCAGCGAGCCCGCGCCCGCGCCGGCAGAGCCGTTGGTGGCGCAGCCGGTGGCGCAACAGGTCACGCCCGATCAGGTCCAACAAGCCGCGCCAGAGCCGACGGTGCAGACGATCGCGCAGGTCGAGGAAGAGCCCGCCAAGCCGATTTTGCTGAACGAAATTGGCGCTGCGCTGCGCGAAAACGCGGTACGGCCGAAGAGCGGCTTGGTCCGCATGGCCATGCCCGATTACCTGAAGGACATTCCCAAGCCGACGCTCAAAGCGGCTTTGACGGATGCGCCGGCCCCGCCGCCGTCCGCTTCACCGGCGCCTGCGACGTCGGGCATGGTCGACACGGGTCTCGATCGCACGGCGCCACGCGCGTTGGGTGAACGCGAAGATCCACGCAACGCCCGCGGCCGCAAGGTCATTTATGATCGTCGTCGCGACTCCGCGTCGACCGCCGATGGTGGACGTGCGCGCGGTGGCAAGAAGCCGCGCAAGGGCATGAAGCCCGTCGCCGTTGTGGCGCCCGCCAAACAGGAAAAGCGCCATCTGCGTATCGAGGACACCATCACGGTGGCCAACCTCGCGCACCAGATGTCGGTCAAGGGCACGGAAGTCATCCGCAAGCTGTTTGACCTCGGCATCATGGCGACCGTGAACCATCCGCTCGATCTGGAGACGGTCGAGTTGATCGCGGGCGAATTCGGCTTTACGGTCGAGAACGTCAGCTTCGATTTGGACGCGTACCTGCAGAAGCCGGAAGACACCAAGGGCACGGAAGTGCCGCGGAGTCCGGTCGTCACGGTCATGGGTCACGTGGATCACGGCAAGACGAGCCTGCTGGATGCGATTCGCAAGACGCGGACGGCGGCCAAGGAAGCGGGCGGCATTACCCAGCACATCGGCGCGTACGTCGCGGAAGTGCCGGGCACGTCGTTTGCGGACGGCAAAGAACGCCGCGTGGTGTTCCTGGACACGCCGGGTCACGAAGCGTTCACCGCGATGCGGGCGCGAGGCGCCAAAGCGACGGACGTCATCGTGCTCGTCGTGGCCGCGGATGACGGCGTGATGCCGCAGACGATCGAAGCGATCAACCACGCGAAGGCGGCCAATGTGCCGATCATCGTGGCGGTGAACAAGATCGACAAGCCGGGCGCGGATATCGAGAAAGTGCGGCGCGAGCTGGCCGACCACGGCGTCGTGGCGGAAGAATGGGGCGGCGACACGATCTTCTGCGAAGTGTCGGCGAAGACCGGCGCGGGACTCGACAAGCTGCTGGAAATGCTGGCGTTGCAGTCGGATATCATGGAGCTCAAAGCCAACCCGCACGCCGATGCGCGCGGTCTGGTGGTCGAGTCGCGGCTGGAGAAAGGCCGCGGTCCGGTGGCGACGCTGCTGGTGCAATCCGGCACGCTCAAGCGCGGCCAGTACGTCGTGGCGGGCAGCCAATACTGCCGCGTTCGCGCGATGCTGGACGACGTGGGTCGCAACCTGGAAGAAGCCGGTCCGGCGACGCCGGTGGAAGTTATCGGCTTTGACGCGGTGACGAGCGCGGGCGATGAAATGTACGTCGTGGCCGATGAAAAGAAGGCCAAGGCGATCGTCGAGCACCGCATCGAGAAGCAGCGCGAGAAATCGGCGCTGGTGACGTCGCGGCGCACGTTGGAAAGCTTGGGCGAAGTCGGCGAGACGGTGACCAAGGACCTGAACCTCATCATCAAGGCGGACGTGCACGGTTCGGCGGAAGCGCTGAAGCAGGCGCTGTCGAAGATCGAGCACGAGGAAGTCAAGGTTCGCGTGCTGCATGCAGCCGTCGGCGGCGTGACGGAGTCGGACATCAACCTGGCGTCGGCGTCGAAGGCGGTCATCATCGCGTTCAATGTCAAGCCGGAAGTGAAGGGCAAGCGCCTGGCCGACGACCTGAACGTCGTCATCCAGCCGTTCTCGGTCATCTACGACGCGATCGACTTTGTCACCGCGCGTCTGGAAGGGATGCTGGAGCCGATCATCGAGGAAGTCATCCTCGGCCATGCCGACGTGCGCAACCTGTTCAACGTGCCGAAACTGGGCACGATTGCCGGCTGCAGCGTTCTGGACGGCGTCATCCAGCGCAACGCCAAGATGCGCGTGCTTCGCGACAAGGAAAACATCTGGGAAGGCGAGATCGCCTCGCTCAAGCGCTTCAAGGACGACGTCAAGGAAGTGGCGCAAGGCTACGAGTGCGGCATTGGCCTGACCGGCTTTGCCAAGCTCAACGTCGGCGACCAGTTGGAATGTTTCGAGCTGAAGAAGACCGCGCGCAAGCTGTCGCCGGTGGGGACGCAGCGCGGTTAGGCAGGCCGGATGCGCAGACAACCCAGTTTTACTCGCGCCGATCGGCTCGAGACGTTGATGTTGGACGAAGTCGAACGGCTCCTGTCGTACGAAGTGCGTTCGCCGTTGGCGCTGACGGTCAAGGTGGTGGCCGGACGTTTGGCGCCGGATCTTGGGCACTTGCGCGTCAACTACATCGTGCGCGATACCGACGGGACCGCCGAGCCCAGCAAGGCGCTGTTGGACGTGCTGGAGCGCGCGCAGAGCTTCATCGGCCGAACTTTGGTGGAAGCACTGGATCTGCGAACCAAACCGCACGTGGTGTTTGTCTTTGACAAGGATGCCCAGCGGGCCCAGCGTGTGGAGCAAATCCTGGCGGAAGAACGCGCGAAGCGGCCAGCCGTAGTCGAGGAGCCAGCTGAAGATGTCCCAACGTAAACCCGCGCAAATTCATGGATTGTTGGTGATCGACAAGCCCGCCGGTTGGACGTCGCGCGACGTCGTGAACAAAGTCAGCGGGATACTGGGAGAAAAGCGCGTCGGACACGCCGGAACGCTCGACCCGATGGCGACCGGCATCTTGCTGATTGCGTTTGGCGAGGCGACCAAGGGCGTGCGCTGGTGGCAGGACGCGTCGAAAACCTACGAAACAACTGTGCGTTTTGGCAGCGCGACGCTGTCCGATGACGCGGAAAGTCCTGTGTTGCGCACCGCCAAAGTGCCGGAGCTGACGCTGGAGCGCATCAACACCGCGCTGCCACAGGTTGGCGAATTGCTGCAGGTCCCGCCCGCGGTCAGCGCGTTGCAGCGCGGGGGTGTGCGCGACCACGCACGCGTGCGCAAGGGCGAAGTCGTGGTGCGCGAGCCGCGTCCCGTGCGGCTGGAGTCGGTCGAGGTTCTGCACATCGCCAACCCGGATATCGCGTTGCGCGTGACCTGTGGCGCCGGTTTCTACATCCGCGCACTGGGTCGCGATCTGGGCGAGGCCATGGGATCGGCGGCGCACCTGACGCAACTTCGCCGAACCTTTGGCGGCGGATTTTCCCTGGCTGACGCCATCGGGCTCGAGGCCTTCCAGCAACTGCCGGAGGAAAGCCGCCTGCAACACCTGCGGCCGCTTCCCGCGGCGCTGGGACGCGTGCTGCCGTCACTGACCGTGGACGACGCGATGGTGTTGGCGTTTCGCCAAGGCAGACAGCCCGTGCTGCCGACCGACCTGCGCGGGGATGTGCTCATCCTGGATGAACAAGGACGTGCGGTCTGCGTGGCCATCGCCCACGAGGATGAAGCTGGCGCCCGGCTGGTCGTGGAGCGCGGCTTTGTCGCGCCCGAGGCAGCCGACGACGCACCGACAGAACCGCCAGCCGATTGAGACAGGCCCGCCGGACGCCAGGATCTCTCTGCCCTGCCCGGTGAAAGTCTTGACTCGCGATTTGGCTCGCGAACAGACGAAACAGGACTGTCAGAAGCGCCACGCCAGACCCACAGACGTCCGGGACGCCGTGAGCGTTGGAGACATGCGATCCGGCGCGCGACCGTACCAGCCAACGGCCAACGCGCCTGCGCCGACAGTCGCAGAAACGATGGCCAGGATGGACACGCTGTGGGTCCGACTTCGCGATTCCGCTGCCTGAAGTCCACCCGAATCGCCGGACTGCGCACGCCGATCGTGGTCCGCCCAGATCGCCAGCGCCGCGCCAGCGGCCATCAGCAGGCCGCCTGCACCCATGGTCACGAAGTCCGGCACGCGCTCCGGGAACGTTTGCGCGGCACAGGTCGGGTCGCGCGGCAACTCCGTGTGCGCTTCCGGAGGCGTCGGCACGGCACAGGGTGAGGCAGTCACGAGCGCTGCGACGGGGACTTCAGGCGCCACCCTCGCCGGCGACGGAATGACAACAACTGGGTCAGCCACCACCTCCTGCATCGCCACCAGCGCCGCCGCTGCCTTGGCCTGAAGCGGATGTCTGGACGCCAGCAGACGCCGAAGCATCTCCAGAACCTCACGCGATTCCTGCACATTTCCAGCGTGTTGCAGCGCCAGCCCCGCGCCGTAGAGCCGCTCTGGCCGCGACGGATCCAGGGCAAAGGCCCGACGGAATTGCTCTGCCGCGACCACAAACGCTTTCTTTTCGTAGGAAGCCTTGGCTTCTTTCGCGACCGCCGCGGCAGCGTGCACAGCTGCCGGATCTACCGGAACAGCAGCCTGCGGCACGTCGCGCGGGCGGGCCTCAACCACCACGGCTGCGAGGACGATCGCGCACATCGGCAGCCAAAGTGGCAAGCGAAAATTCACGGTCCGCCTCCCCGTCCCCGCGTCATTTCCGGGCAACCACGTGCTCTTTCCCGGTGAACCGCAGTGCGTCGATCTGCCAGGTCCGGCCGACTTTTTGCATCGGCACGTCGTACTTCGTGCCGCTACCGGTGTCGGCTTGCCGTCGCAACTTCAGCCACGCGGTGTCGCCGTCCAGCGCGACGCTCTCCAAATTCTCGCTGACCAAATAGAAATAGGGATGTTGCCGCGATTGCTTCGGGTCGTCCCCACGCGCGTGCGCCAGCAGCCCGGCCACCAACGGCCGCGACTGGTCGGTGAAGGCGGCGAGGAAGGTCTGTTCGTCGCCCAGCATCGCCGCCGAAGTCGCGCGCAACCAAGCCTCCTTGGGTGTCTCGACGCGGATGTAGCGGTACCAGGCAAACGCGCCGACGACGAGAACCAGCAGCAAGGCAAACGCGGCGATCCACTTCTTCATCTTCGTCTCTCAGCGTTCCGGCCGAATCGCGTCCGCGAACTGCGGCATTTCCAACAGATCAATGCGCCACTGGCCTTCGACCAGCCGCATCGGCACGCGACCGCCCGGCTTGCGGGAACGCGTCACCACGATAGCACGATGGCCGTTCTCTTCCACCGTCAGCACCTCGCCATCCGGCAGCAACCGCGGCGTCGGCCGACCATCGCGCAGGACCTTGAAAACATGCCCGGACTGCGCCACGACGTTCGACGCTGCCGTGAGCAGTTCCGCCGCCCGCGGCTCGCACAACGCCAAAAACGCCGCGTCATCGCGGGACGCCAGCGCGCGCCGCGCCGCACCGAGCACGTCCGCCGGATCCGCGCGGCAGGCGGACAGCAGCAGCACAATCGCAACAACACGGCGCATCCACTCTCCCCGCCGCGATCAGACCGCGACGTCACCGCCAGGTCACTCCGGCAGACACGCCGTGACCAGGTAGCGCGCAAAAGATCGGGGATGCCAAAAGCGTTCAAACCGTTCGTTGATGCGGGCTTGCCGCTCCTGGCGTACCGCCAGCGGTTCGTCGTGCAGGCGATCCAGCGTCTGCCACACGTGGGGCCAGTCGACCGCATCTTCGCGTTCGTAGCCCAACGGCCCCAAATCCGTCACTTCCGTGCCCATCTCAAACGGCTCGTACCAGCGCAGCGCCAACGCATCCGCGGGCACCGACGCACCGGTCAGAAAGCTGTCGATGAAGCGAAATGGCAAGCTGCGGCGAAATCCGCTGATGTTGATGTTGTGCCACGTGCGACCCACAGCTTGCGGATACCGCGCGTCGGAGATTTTCACGCCGCGGCGCGCCGCATGCTCCGTCGTCAGAATGCGCGCGTCGGCTTGCCGTGGATAGCGGGCGCGCATGCCCTCGACCAGCAGGCCGCGCTTCAGATTCGGATGCGACACTTTGTCGCCAAAGCGCTGCATCACCACGCCTTCCGGGCCGTGGTTCAAGCCTGTGTCGGTGCCAAAATAGGCGAACAACGCCAAGTCCTTGACCCCGCGACCCGCCTGACGCCAGGACTCCAGAATCCGGTTATTTTGCCGCTGATTCAGCGTGCGCGACAGCGGCCGACCGAGCATCGCCGGGCGAATGCGGTGCTGGTAGCTCAGGACATCCGGATGGTACGGCACGAAGGCGTCGACGGCGATGGGAAATCCGCGCGCGTCGAACGTCGTTGGACACTGCGCCTTGAAGTACAGGTCGTTTTCCAGCAGCAGATCCACCTGGAACAGATAGGGCGAATCCGCCAGGTCGAGCACAAACCGCTGTTTCTTCCCCGCGACTTCCACCTGGCCGGTCAAGATCGCGCCGGAACCGCGGGACAGCGCATCCATCAGCCCGGGAAAAACGCGGCGGACGGCCGGTGCCGCCTTGGCGTGCAGGCGAAACGGCGGGGTCGTCGTGGTCGTCCGCAACGTAAACTCGATCTCGCCGGCGTCATGCAGCCACTGCAGGCCGAAGATGAACCACTCAAAGTAGTCCATGTAGGGAAAATGGATCGGATCAAGCGTGACACGGATGGGACGTGACATGGCATCCTCAGGACTGGCAACCGCAAGCGCACCGGCGCGCCTTCTTCCGGCAGCAAGGGCGTGCGGCGAGCCTAACGCGGACACACGCGGTTGGGAAGGACTTGACGCCCCATGGGCCGACTGGCAGACTGACCGAGCGCGCAGCCATCGGCAACGAACGCTGTGTGTCGTTGATCTAACTGACGTTTTTCACCTTCACCAGCTGGTTTCATGCGCAAGACGCGGCTCAAGGGCGGTTCTCTCTCCGGCACCTATCTCTGTGAAGGAGATGGCATTCAACCCTTCGTTCGTAAAGACGTTTCGCTGGTCCACAACCGGGAATATGGCTTTCAACGTTGGTATTCGCAACTCAAGCGGATGCAGCGGTTTTCCATCCTCTTCCCCGGCGTTTTTCCCGACTTGCGGACCTACGGCATGCTGCAGGATCCGGTGCACGGGGACATGGCCTTTTTTGACATGGAGTTCATTCCGAACGCGGTGACAGTTCAGGAATTCCTCATGCAAACCGCGGATCACGCGCGGATCGACCGGATGTTCGCCGCGCTCCGTCAGGTCATGGCGCGCATGCACAGCACGACAATTGCCTCGACTGCCGCGCCGATGGCCTTGTACATCTATGAGGAAATCGAGCAGAAGATTCTTGCATGTCAGGGAAATGCGCGCTTTTCTGAGTTTTACCGCTATCCCGAGGTCGTGTTCAACGGCCAAACGGTGCCCGGACTGGGCGCATCTCTTACGGAATTCAAGAAGCTGGCCACGACGTGCTACAAACATACCGCGGAAACGTTCACGCACGGCAACTTGACGCTGGAGAACATCCTTTACCAGCCCGAGCAAAATCGCATTATCTTCATTGATCCGTATGAGGAAAATATCATCGATTCGGTACTGGCTGAGTATTCGCAGGTCTACCAATCGTGTAACAGCAAGTATGAATTATACAACAGCGCCGGTGTCACGATTGAGGAAAATCGCGTTTCTTGCGACATTGCGGCGGCGCCGGGCCTGGATTACTTCAACACGATCTTCAGCGACTTCGTTCGGGCCCACCATTCGGCCGACGACATGGTCATCATTCGGCTGTTGGAAATCTCGCAGTTCGCGCGGATGCTACCGTTCAAGATGGCGATTGATCAGGACAAGATGCTGTTCTTCTATGCGCTGGGTTCGCACCTCTTTCATGTGTTGCGCGAGGAGCGGGCACGCAAGGGTCAGGCATGAGTACACCCTCGACGATCGGCACCTGGGTGATGGAAACGCACCTGCCTGTCGTGTTCAAGATCAAGAATTCACCGGGGATTTTTGATCCAGGAAACGATGATCTCCTGGAGTTCGGTTCGCACGGCGCGAACACCCGCCGTATGGTTGTGATCGACCGAACCATTTGCCAGTATTACCTTCACGAAATCATGGCATTTTTTCAAGCCAAGCAGGTGGAATGCCACATTGTGGCGATTGATGCCACGGAAGACGACAAGAACCTGGAATCGCTGTTGGTCGTCCTGCGGGAAATGGAGAAGTTCGGGATCCTGCGCAGGGATGAACCGCTGATCGCGGTCGGCGGTGGCGTCCTGCTGGACATTGCCGGCATGGCTGCGGGCATGTACCGCCGCGGCGTGCCGTATATCCGCGTACCCACGACGCTTGTGGGACTCGTGGACGCCAGTGTCGGCGCCAAGACGGGCATCAACTTTGAGAGCCGACGCAATCGATTGGGCAGTTACTATCCACCGATCGCCGCCTACCTGGACAAGGCTTTCCTGCGCACGCTTGCGCCGTTGGAGATCACGTCCGGCTTGGGTGAGATTTTGAAGATGGCGGTTGTCAAAGATTACGATTTGTTTTGCCTGCTGGAAGCGTTTGGCCCGGAATTGATTGAAACACGCTTCATCGGGTGCGAGGTGGCGGACGAGGTCATCAACCGGGCCGTGCGCGGCATGAAAGACGAATTGCAGGAGAATCTCTGGGAAAAGAACCTGGAGCGGATGGTCGATTTTGGCCATTCGTTTAGTCCCATCATTGAGATGCGCTCCATCAATGACGCTGGCCAAGTTGCCTTGACGCATGGCCAAGCCGTCTCGCTCGACGTGCTGTTCTCGTGCGTCATTTCCCACCAGCGCGGCCTGTTGTCCTGGGCGGACTTGGTGCGCGTGGGCCGCACGCAGCAGCGTTTGCAACTGCCGACCAGCCATGCGTTGTTTCGCGAGCCGCTGGTCATTCTGGAAGCGCTGAAGGATACGATGAAGCACCGCAACGGCGCACAGAACCTGCCGATGCCAAAGGCGATCGGCGTGTCACAGTTCTTGAACGACTTGGAATTTGCCGAGATCAAGGCAGCTGCGGCGGGACTCGAGGAGTTGAACGCGGTACTGACCGGGAGCCCAGCATGAAGACGGCAGTCGTGACCGGTGCGAGCAGCGGCGTCGGTGCTGAAATTGCCCGGCGTTTTGTTGCGCAGGGCTGGCAAGTGTTTGGCTTGGCTCGCAATACCACCGCGCTGTCGACGCTGCAGCGGGAGCTGGGCACGACGTTTCAACCAGTGCCCGTCGACATCCGCCAGGTAGAGTCGGTCACGCGGGCCTTTGCGCAGATCGCCAAGCAGGTTTCGTCCATCGATCTGCTGGTCAACAATGCCGCGGTATTCAAGATGGCGCCATTCGCCGCTTGCAGCGTCGCCGACATCGATACGCTGATCGACACCAATCTGAAGGGCACGCTGTACTGCACGCACGCCGCGCTGCCACTTCTGGTCGCGGGCAGTCGCATCGTCAACATCGGCTCGGTTTCCGGCACCCACGGCATCGCGACGCAGGCCATCTACTGTGCCAGCAAGTTCGGTGTCGATGGCTTCGCCGAAGCGCTCAACCAGGAGTTGATCGGCCAAGGCATCTCCATGACGACGATTTGCCCCGGTGGCATCGACACGCCGCTCTGGCAGGAAGACGGCAACCCCTATCCCGGCGATTTGTCCAAGCTACTGACCTCGGGCGATATTGCCGCAATGGTGACCTACATCGCGGACTTGCCCGCGCGCGTGGTGCTCAAGAAGATTGTCGTGTTTCCCAGCAATGAGTGGCACTGAACCCCGCAAGTTCGGCGCGAGGAGATGCAAATGATTCTGGTCCTGACGATGGCTGGTCGCTACCAGCGGTTTGCCGATGAAGGCTTCAAGACACCCAAATACCTACTTCCATGGGGCGATCGCACGATCTTGTCGGTGATTCTTTCGGAACTGTGGGAAGGTGGCGTGTTTTCAGACGTGCTGCTGGTTGCCAATTACCGCGATGAAGCCTACATGCCCCACGTTCGCGCGGTGATGCGCCGCCACGGCATTGCGCCTGCGAACCTGATCCTGACGCACGACACGAGCGGCCAAGCCGAAACGGCGATGATCGGCGCGAGCGCGGCCAAGGCCTTGGTCGGCGACGCAGACATTGGCCTTGTGTTCCACAACATCGACACGATCCTGTGCGGCCGCAACTACCAGACGCTGAAGCAAGGTCTGGCGCAAGCGGACGGCTACATCGACGTGTTTCACTCCAACAACCGCAGCTACAGCTACGTGCTCGTCGACGCCGATCGCCGCGTCTTCGAAATCGCCGAGAAAATCGTGGTCTCCGATCTCGCGACGTCCGGGCTGTACGGCTTCAAGAACGCAAAAGTCTTTGAAGAATTCTACCGCCCTGGCGAAGACCTGTACATCAGCGCGATTTACAAGCGGATGATTGCGGCAGGTCGTGTCGTCCGCGTCGGCGAAGCCCACCACGAGAGCGACACCATCGTTCTCGGCACACCAGACGAGTACATGAACGCGTCCCTGCTGCGGTTGTAGGCGTCAGCGCACACAGCGGACGCTGCCCGAATTGAAGACGTTCAGAAAGAGCGTGAAGCCGTCGCCGAAGCGCACGCTCCAGATGTTCGCAGAAGAATTGGCATAGGTGTCGCTGGAGAAGTAGGAGTCCGTGCCTGCGACGAACACCTTGTCGATGATCACCGGCACAATCCGACGGTCGACCAGCGACTCCAGTTCCTGCAATTTCGGCAAGCGCCAGCCGCCGCCGTCCAGGTTCAGGCTGCCACACGTCGTCATCGCCGCCGCGAAACCATTGGCCCCTTGGTCCAACAACTGCCAATTCAGGCCCGTCAAGGTATCCAGCACCCAGCCTTTGCTGGTATCGCTGCCATAGCGCGCGCCAGGTTGAATCGTCGTCAGGAACGGCGAACGGACGCAGCGCACGCGATGCAGGTTGGCCGACGGCTCTACGCTCGTCTTGCCGTCGCCGAAATTGACCAGCCAGTAGTTGATGAAATCCGTGTATTGCACCGCGGTCCAGTAGCCCGCGTTCACCGTGTTGCTGGCGAACACGCTGCCGATCGCCGGGATGTAGGTCGTCGTGTCGCGCAGCGTCAGCAATTCTGCGACCGTGGGCAAACGCCAGTCGTTCAGGCCGTTCAAGCCCAGGTTGGTGCAGTACAACGCGGCGTTCGCCTGCGATCGGTCGATGCCGGCGTCGACCTTTTGCCAGGTCAGGTAGCTGTTCTTATCGCTGATCATGCCGTCGCCGCTGTCGACGAGATACGCGTTCGGTGACGCCTGGCGGATGCCCCACGCCGGATAGTCCGGCGCGCAGACGCGGCTGCCGTCGGCCAAGGTGATGGCCGGGTGTGTAGTCGGGCAGTTGGTGTTCTTGGGCAACGACAGCACGTAGCTGGGCACAGGGCCGCATGCGCCGAGGAAGCACTGCAAGTTGGTGCCGCAGACCGTGCCGTTGGCGGCCGTCACGTGCTTGCAGCCGGCGACCGCGTCGCACGTGTCAACCGAGCAAGCATTGCCGTCGTCGCAGCTGATGGCGACGCCGGTGCAGGCGCCGTTCGCGCAAAAATCGCTCGTCGTGCAGACGCTGTTGTCGTTGCACGCGGCGTTCACGTTGCCATGGGTGCAGCCGGTGACATTGTCACACGCGTCGCTGGTGCACACGTTCAGGTCGTCGCAGGCCAAGGGTGTGCCCACGCACGCGCCGCCCGCGCACGAGTCCGCGGACGTGCACGCGCTGCCGTCGCTGCACGGAATGCCGTCGGCGTTGGTGGTGTAGCAGCCCGTCGCTTTCGCGCACGCGTCGGTCGTGCACACGTTGCCATCGCTGCAGTTGGTCGTATTGCCGGCGCAAACGCCGTTGTTGCAGCTGTCGCTGGCGGTGCACTTGTTGTTGTCGTCGCACACGGCGGAAATCGAGGTGTGCGTGCAACCAGATGTCGGATCGCAGGCGTCGCTGGTGCACGGGTTCTTGTCGTTGCAGTCGAGCGCGGTGCCGCTGCAAAATCCGTTCGCACACGTGTCGGCCGACGTGCAGGCATTGCCGTCGGAGCACGGCGCGGTGTTGTTGCTCGACGTGCAGGTCGTGCCGTTCGTGCAGACGTCGGTCGTGCAAGCGTTGCCATCGGAACAGGCGGTCGTCGTGGGCACGTGGACGCAGCCGGTGAACGGGTCGCAGCTGTCGTCGGTGCAAATGTCCTTGTCGTCGCAGCCAATCGTCGTGCCGAGGCAGGCGCCGCTGCTGCACGTGTCGCCGGTCGTGCATTGGTTGCCGTCGTTGCAGCCGGTCGAGTTGAACGCGTGCACGCAGCCCTTGCCGGTGACGCAGCTGTCGTCCGTGCAGGTCGTGCCATCGTCGCAGTTCAGCGTGCTGCCCTTGCAGATACCGGACTTGCAGGCGTCGCCGGTGGTACAGACATTGCCGTCGTTGCAATTGCTGGTGTTGTTGACGTTGATGCAGCCTTTCACGGCGTCGCACACGTCCGTCGTGCACGCGTTGCCATCATTGCAGCCACCCGTGTTGCTGGTGAAAACGCAGCCTTTGGTCTGGTCGCAGGTGTCGTCCGTGCACACGTTCTGGTCGTCGCAGACGGTGGTGACGCCGCTGCACAGGCCGAGCGCACACGTGTCGCCGTCGGTGCAGGCGTTGCCGTCGTCGCAGGTGACGCTGGCCTGCGCGTGGACGCAGCCCATGCCGGACTGGCAGCTGTCCGCGGTGCACGGATTGCCATCCTCGCAGCTCAGCGTGACGCCGACGCACGCGCCGTTGCTGCACTTGTCGCCCATCGTGCAGGCGTTGTTGTCCGTGCAGCCCAACTGGTTGTTGGCGTGCGTGCAGCCGCTGCCGGACTGACAGGCGTCGTTGGTGCACGGATTGCCGTCGTTGCAGTCGCTCAGGGTGCCGATGCAGCCGCCCTGCTGGCACGTGTCGCCGGTGGTGCACGCGTTGCCGTCGTCGCAAGCGCTGGTGGTGTTGCCGTAAGTGCAGCCCTGGCCCGCGCTGCAGACGTCCGTCGTGCACGAATTCCCATCATCGCAATTCGTCGGGACGCCCGCGCAGCTGCCATTTTGGCACATGTCGCCGTCAGTGCAGGCGTTGCCGTCGTTGCAGAACGCGGTCGTGTTCTTGTAGACGCAGCCCACCGCGGGCTGGCAACTGTCCGTGGTGCACGCGTTGTTGTCCTCGCAGACAATCGCGCTGCCGACGCAGCCGCCATCCTGGCATGTGTCGCCGACGGTGCACGCATTGCCGTCGTAGCACTGGACCGTAACGTTCTGGTGCACGCAGCCGTCGGTCGCGGAACAGCTGTCGTTCGTGCACACGTTGGCGTCGTCGCAGTCGAGCGGGCCACCTGTGCAGATGCCCGAGGCGCACGAGTCGCCGGTGGTGCATGCGTTGCCGTCTGAGCAGGCCACGGTGCTCGCCGGATGCTGGCAGCCCTTGGCGCCGGAACAAACGTCCGTGGTGCAGGCATTGCCGTCGTCGCAGGAAACGTTGTCGATGATGCCGTCGCAATCGTCGTCCACCGCGTTGCAGATTTCCTTGGCACCCGGATGTGTGGCGGAGTTGCCGTCGTCGCAGTCGGTCGAGTCTGTGACGTAACCGGGCGGCTGCACGCAGCCTTGCACGACCACCTTCGGGTTGCCAAAACCGTCGTTGTCGGCGTCCTGATGGTAGGCGGTCGACACGCCCTCGTCCGTGAGACCATTGCAGTTGTCGTCCTTGCCATTGCAGATTTCGAGAGCCGCCGTGGGTCCCACGCACGTGGTCAAGCCGTCCACGGTGCATTTGCGGGTCCCTGCGCACGTTCCGGCGGCGTTTTGCACCAAACAGCTGGTACTGGCGCCGTCCAGGATGGCCTTGGGTGAACAGCTGCACTCGCCGCTGGTCAAGACGCACTGCTTGCCCGCGCCTTTTTCGCCAGCGACCACCTGGCATTGATAGCCACTCGGACAGTCAGAACCGACGTCGCAGCCGCCGCCGCAGAAATGGCCCGACGTGCCGTTGGCGATGCACAGCGCGCCGGGATTCACCTGGCTGCATTGCGCGTCGGTATCGCAAGGCCGACACAGAGCGACGAATTGCGGCAGGCACAGGAACGCGGCGTCGGAACTGCCCGCAACTTGGCCACATTTGAAGCCGTTGGGGCAACAGTCCACGCACGCTTGGCTGCAAATCTTGCCGGCGGCGCTGTCGACGCAGTAGCCGCTCTGACAATCCCCGGCGGTTGCACACGAAGCGCCGGGTTCGCCAGCGGCCGGGGATGCGGGAAACTCGCAGGAAGTCTTGGTGTCTGCTTTCGCGGCGTCGCTGCCGGCGCCATCCGCATCACCATGGAGGACGTCGGACCCGACGCTTCCGTCATTCTTGCTCGCGGCCGACGCGTCGTCGGAATTCCCGACAGATGCCGCCGTCTTGCTGCCGCCACACGCCAGACAGATGCCACAGAAGGCTGTCAACCACGCTGAATACCGCATTCCATCGTTCCCGGGCCGCAAGGCCGCCGCGACACGCGCAGCTGAACGTGAACGATGGCGGAATGTCCGCCAATGATCAATGGTCAAGCGCGCCGTGACCCTGACATTTGCACACCAAAAAGCGACTTGCGGTGGCCTTGCGACAGGCGTACCTTCCGGCGCGCGCGGGTCATGTTCGGCCCGTGCACCCTGCCCACCCGCCGCCGCAGCCGCCGCCACAAACAGCGACCGCAGCCGACTTGCCTGCCACCAGGAGGTCGCCATGCCCATGAATCCTGTCCAGACCTCGGCAGCCCCTCCCGCATTGCCGCTCGTCACCTTGATCGCCCAGCTGGAATGCTGCGAAAGCGATTCGATCCGCCTGCTTGGCCCCGCGTCGGCCAAGCGCTTGCAGCAGTGGCGCCGCCATCAGGAAGATCCAGTGCGCCTCGCCGCGTTTATCCGGGATTGCCTGCGACGGACGTCCGTGACGGGCTGGGCGCTGCACCAAAAGGGCGGTCTGAGCCTGGAAGCGATCGCGATCGCCTGTGGTGCGCCGCTGTTCACGCAGCAGGACGTCGACCACGCGCGTGAGACGCTCGGGCTGGTTGCCGGTCATGCGGTGGTTGCGCGGCGCTGACCGTGTGTCTCGCGTCGCCGGGGAGCGGAATCGGACTTCTCCGGATCGCCTGTGAGTCGGCCGGTCAAATCACCCAAGCCCGCAACGCCACCGCAATCGCCGTCAGCGCGGCACAAATCAAATACAGCACCAGCACGGTCAAGCGTGGGCTCAGACCGAGATCCAGCAGTCGGTGATGGATGTGTTCGCGGTCAGAATGGAACGGCGATTTGCCACGCACCGCGCGACGACCGAAGGCCAGGAATGTGTCGACGATCGGCAAGCCAAGCGCCAGGACCGGCAGCAGCAGCGCCAACGCGGTGGAACGTTTGGAAACTGTCCAAAGTGACGCCACGGCGAACATGTAGCCGATGCCCATGCTGCCGGAATCGCCCATGAAGATCAGCGCTGGCGAAAAATTGTAGAGCAGGAATCCGAGCGAGGCGCCGCCCAGGACGGCGGCGAAGAGGCCGAGGATCAGGTTGCCGTCCATCAGCGCGATGAGGAACAGGGCCAACGAGGCAAAGACCGCGACACCGGCGGCGAGGCCATCCAAGCCGTCGATGAGGTTCATGGCGTTGACGATGCCGCAGACCCACAAAATCGTGATCGGCAGGGACAGCAGCCCCAGGTCGTACGCGGTGCCGAAAAGGCTGAACGAGTCAAAGCGCAGGCCGACAAACCACAACAACAGCGCCACGGACGATTGCACACCGAGCTTGGCCCACGCGCCGCAGCCGCGGATGTCGTCGTAGATGCCAAGACCCAGGATCGCCAGGGCGCCGATGAAGAAGGCGTGGAGGCGGGTGTCGTGGCCGCGCAGTTCGTTGGCGAACGTGTTGGTGTAGAACAGCAGCGCGACGAGCGGCGACAAGTAGCCGGCGGCCAGCGCGATGCCGCCCAGACGGGGAATGGCGTTCACGTGGATCTTCCGGACGCCATCGGGCTGATCAAACAGCCGCAGCCAGCGCGCCAAATGCAGCACCGGCGAGGTGGTCAGCGCGGCAATGCCGAGAGCCATCAGGAATGCCATGAGAAAAGTGCGCAAGGCGCCATGACTCCGAACGGAAGAAATTCCCGTCTTGCCGGGTTCCGATCGAGCCCGTGCCCTCTTGGTTGCCGACGAGAGCGGCCAGGATCTTACCGCACTCACCGTGCTGCCACAAATGCCCGGTCGAGCGTTTCTCGCTGAGGTGGGCGCGGAGCACGCCCGAGGGATTCACCTGCCCCACGCCTGGGCGCGTTTGCCGGGCTGTCGGTTACACCCGCGCCACCAGCGCTGCCCACGGCGCGGCGAAGCGTTCCTGCGCCTGATCGGCTTCCGTGCCGCCCAGCACAATCCACGTTCCTTGCCCGTCGACGGGGGCGTGGAACTCGTGGCCTTCGCAGATCTGGCCTCGGCTGGGAAATCGCAGTCCCGTCGCCAGGCTCAGCGGACGGGACGCGCGGACCTGAATGCGCTCCCGGCCGATCTGGAGGCGTTCCACACCGACAGGCTGAACCTGTGGCGCCAACAGCAACCGCGAAATCGCTTCACCCGGGCCTCGCAACAGGTCGGCGATGACCAGCTTGCCGCTCGGGTGATGGGCGCAGAGCCGGCCGTGCCGGTGCGTCTCGTTTGGCCAGACGTGGACCGCCGTCAGCCAATCCCAACCGTCCAGACGACCGGTCTCCACGTGCGCGACATGGCCGCGCGCGCCCACGCGAAACGCGCCCCACAGTTCCAATTGCGGCACGTTCCGCACTTCCACGGTCGAATGGCTTGGTTCATGACGGTTCAGTTCGCGATGCGGATCCCCTTCGTAGCCGGCAAGCCCGGCGTCCGCCAGAATGCGCACGTCGTTGCGGCTCCATTCCACCGACAGTGTGTCGGCGTGGGCGTGACCGGGCTGAGGCGTCCAGGTCGGCGGTGCGGTGTGAACCACGGCAAAGTGACCGCCGTGACGCGACTGCCAAATCGACTGTTTGGCGTCCGTCTCGCCACGCCCAGACGCTCCCAGCGCCGTCCGCGTCATCGGCAGGCCATCCAGCGCCGTCGGATCCGTGTCGCCGAATGCCGGCAGGCGGCCGTCGGGATGCAGCGCGGCCGCAAGCCAACCCACGGCGCGTTGCACGAGGTGGTCGTAGCGCATCCGCATCGTGCCTTGCGGCCAGAGCGCGCGCACCGTCAGCAGATCTTCCACCAACAGCGCATGGTACATCGGCGAGGACTCCACGTGCGCGCCGTCGCCGGGGAACTGCCGTTCCACTTCGTCCGCGAGCGCCTCGCACGCCCGCGTGCCGCGCCCCCACGCCAGTTCCGCCACAGCGCTCGCGGCGCGATCGACCAGCAGGTGATTGCCGTCCAGGTGGCGCTCTGCCAGAAAGCCCAGATCGCACGCGGCAGCAGCGGCAATCGCGAGCAAAAGATCGCGCACGGCCGCGTGCACCTCCGTCCAACGATCCCGGCCATGGTGTTCGGCCAGCGTCAGGCGCGCCGCAGCGCGGGTCGCGGCAAGCGTCCGCCGCGCCCGGGGATAGGGTTCCCACGGTTTATCCAGTCGCGCCGACTGCGCCGCCCAGCTTTGCAGCGGCTCCTGCAACGCCGCGATCCGGCCATTGTCCTGCAGCAACGCATCCGCGACCAGCGCGTCGGCCCAATCCAGGTAGTGCGCTTCGTAAATTTCCAGTGGTCGGGCGCCCGTCAGGGACCAATGCTCGGGTGGAAACGCCGCGACGTCGCGACCTGCGAGCACCAGCCGTCCTGCCAGCAGCGCGCGCGCATCCGGCTGTGGCGCGTTGCCCAGAGCGGTGCCGAGTGCAATCAACGCCTCATGGCGGGCCACCCGCGCAGCGTCCTGGCCGCGCTGCCGCCAGAAAGCCACGATCGCCGGCAGGCCCGGCCGCCAGATCGCCTTGCGGGCGTCGTTCGCCAAACGAAACGCGTGCATCTGCACCGGCAAAGGCCCGAGCGTGCGCCACCATAGCGCTGCGTCGTCGGTCAGGCTCATGGCGCGCGTCCTTGGGCCACGGCGTCCAACAGGACTTGTCGGAAACGTTGGGCAATCGCGGCACGGTCATTGTGCAGTTCCACATAGCGTCGCCCACGTTCGCCCTTCGCGTCAGCCTCCCGATCATCGGCCAGCAACGACTCCAGCCCGGCCTGCAGACCGACGGGATCGCCTGCGGCAGACACACTGCCGCAATCCGCTGCCCGGGCAATCATCGCCACTTCGCCGTCCGCGCTCAAAATCACCGGCCGCCTCGATGCCATCGATTCGTAGATCTTCGACGGCACGGTATGGTTGTCTTTGCGCGGCCGCAGGATCACCAGCGTCGCCCACGCTGCGGCATAGATTCCCGGCACCAGCTGGCGATCCACCGGCCCCAGCACGCTGACGTGCAGGAGGTGCTCCGCCTGGACCCGGTCCACCAGATGCTGGCGCAGGCTGCCGTCGCCGACCAGGCAGAAATGCAGCCGGTCGTCGCCTTGGGCCTGGCGAACCCGGGCGATGTCCAGCACAAGGTCCAAACCTTGCGGCGGATTGAACACGCCGGCGTAGACGACCAGCTTCTTGTCCTGCGGCACGCCCTGTTGGGTCAGCCACGCGCGGGCGTGATCATGCGTCTCCGCCGCCTCGCGATCGTACCGAGCGAGATCGGCGCCGTTTGACAGCACGTGGACTGTGCCTGGACGCGCGCCCAGTTGCTCCAGGCGAATCTTCTTGCCCTCGCTCACCGTCGTCACCGCCGCCGAGTCCGCCAGCACCACCTGGTTCAGCTGCTCCAGCGCGTGGATCGCCGGCCCCGCTTTGACGCGGCCCGCCGCCACGACAGCTTCTGGCCAAATATCGCGGACATCCAGCACGTGTGGCACGCCAAAGCGCTTCGCCAACAGCCAGGAAGTGTAACCGACGGTCGGCGGCGGCGTCGTGCCGATCACGATGTCCGGCTTGTGGCGCAGTGGCAGCCCCCGCAGCAAGACGCTGGCGGCAAAGGTGGCGTAGAGCATCGCCTTGCGCGCCGCGGTATGACCGCCCAGAGCGAGAATCGGCGTGCGAATCACGTGGATGCCGTCTATCGTCTCCGATTGCGTCAGCCGCTGGCGCGCATCCGGGTAGATGCGCCCCTGCGGAAAATTGGGAAACGTCGTGAGCAGCGTCACGTCGTCGCCGGCTTGCACGAACGCCCGACCGAGATCGCCGAAGCGCGCGGCCGGCGCACCCATCTCCGGATGAAAGAACTGTGAGACGATCAGGATCCGCACGGGCCTACTTCACGCGGCGCAGATGGCCGGTCCCGCGCGGTGGTGCGGGTGCTGGTTCGGTGGATTCGTCAGCGGGCGCCGTTGCCTCCTGCACTTCCACGCGTCCGCCGGCAATGACCTGCAATCCATGACGGGCCGGCGCTTCGTTCGACGTATCCGGCAAAGCATCCGCATCGACCGGTTGCACGCGAGCGGCCCGTTTCGTCTGCGGCGCGGCGCGATGGGCGTCGCTGGGCAAATCTTCCTGCCAATGCTGTCCCTGGCTGCGCGCGTCGTCCGTGATCGCAAAGACCGCGGTCCACGGCACGATGCACAGGTACGGCTGGCCGGCGAACTGGAGAGACGCGCGCACTTCGCTGTCGTCAAAGGTGAAATCAGCGACGTTGTAGCGGTAGGAGTAGTTCAGCACCAGCCACGGATCGGTGCGAAACCGTTCCGGCACGCTGACGCCGGGCGCGCGGGCATCGAAGTGCAACGCCGTGACACTCGTCTCCAGCAGATGCCGAAAACAGCGTTGTTTGGCGCGATTGCGATCCACCAAGCTCATGCGCCGCTACTCCCACTCAAACCGGAAGAAGAACCGTTCACGGCCGAGACGGCGAAAGCCAAGGCTGCGATACAAGAGCGCCGCCGGCGCGTTGCCGTGGTACGCCTCCAGGTCGATGCCCTTGACGCCTTCCGCGCGCGCGCGCTCCAGCAGGCGCACGACGAGCGCGCGGCCATACCCGTGCTGCCGCGCGGACTTTGCCACATAAAGTTCCTCAATCCACAGCGACCAACCGGAGAACTTGACGGACGGCACACGGCTGGCAACCAGCACACCGACGGCCTCACCGCCGGGCTCCGGCCGCAGGACCAGCAGCACGGAACGCGAGTCGCTGCACAGCGCATCGTAGACCGTCCGCAAGGCTTCCGGGTCAACCGGCAGTCGCAGATCAGTCAGATCCTCTGCAAAGAGTTGGACAACGGCATCCCGGTCGCCGGGCAGCGCGGGCTCAATCACGGGCGGTATGACAGCGGTCACGGCAGCCTCCTGTTCGGAGTATAGCCTCATTGCCTTGGCTTCGGTAGCGCCCCGGAAAGTGCCGGTGGAGGATGCAGAACCCAAAGCGGCGCCGAGCACCGACAAGGCGGTGTTGCGCACCGGGAGCCGCAGAAGTGCGATGCCACCGCCAAGGAATGCAAGTTGTTGCTGGTGAACCGCGCGCGCGACCTGCCAGCGCTTGTAACGTTGCATCCGGAAAATGGCAAGTGGCGAAATTGCGCGATTTATCTGTGATTACAAAGTCTAGCCCGCCTTTCCCTGGACCTTCGCGATCTCGTCATATTCGTTCTGGTACATCGTCAGCGCGTCGCGCACAACGGCCAGGTGCACGGCGTTGTCGGCATCCTCCTGCACGTGATCCAGCCGCGTCATCTGCCGCTCGACTTCGTCCAGCCGGTCGATGATTTCCGCCAACTTGCCCAAATCCCGCGTCCGCCGCGAATGGCCGGCGAAGTGCTGACCGTAGCTCTCCAGTTCCGCGTCCGCCGCCGTCGCCAAATCCTTGACCATGCTGGCGAAAGTCGCGGATTGTCGTTCACCACGCACCGCCGCCAGTTCCTGCGTCCACATCTGCAGGCGATTCTCGACAATCCCAATGTTCTCCAGATTGTGTGCATCGTGCAGGCCTTGCGCCTGCAGCGCCTTCATGCGCTCCCGGACCGCTTCCAGCGCTTCCACCAGCCGCACCAGCAACTCCGGTCGACGGGACACCCGCGGCAGACCGGCAAAGTGAACCTTGTACTGATTGAACAAATTGTTGGCGACGCTGGCCATCGCACCCGCCTGGTCATCAGGCGCTGCCTCGGTTTGCGCCGCCGCAATGTGCCCAGATTCTGTGCGAAACTGCTGCAGGCGGCCTTCGACCACCTCGATGTCGGCGCGGAGCCCTTCCAGATCCTGATCGGCCAGAATCGCCTTCATCTGGGTGTGAATCTCCGCCAATTCGGCAATGGTGTCGCGCAGGTACGTACCGTCGCGACTGCCGCGGTTCTGGCCGGCAAAGTGCCGCGCATAACGGTGAAAAACCAGATTGGCGCGCATGCCGAGCATCGACGCTTCACGCGCCAGCGGTCCCAGCTGGGCCTGAAGTTGCACCACGGCCTCGCGTTCGGTCGTGTACAGGCTGAGTTGGCGTTCGGCGGTCTGGGTGAGCGCCAGTCGATCCGTCCCTTGTTTGAGCGAGCGAACATCGACCAGAACCGATTGCGCATCGGCGATCATGGTCGCCAACAACTCGGGCCGCCTGGTCAGGCGCGGATGACCGGCAAAATGCAGGGCGTAGCGGACATCGTTGTTGGAGAGACGGCGGTGGAGGTCAGAAAGCGTAGCCATGGGCAACTCCTTGTCACAGTCGGTCCATCAAAGTCCGGCACCTGTTTGGGCGAGCCGCGAGTCGCCACAGGCGCGAGTTGGCGACCCAGCCAACAGCAACGGTGCGGATCGGAGCTTCCGAGACGCACGGTCAGGCGGCGGGACGTGCCATGGAATCGCCGGCGATGCAACACGCGGCTGGTCATTCAGACGGCGATCTGGCACCTTGCTCGTCGGAGGTCGCTGTGCCCATTCCGCGTTCGATCGTTGCGCTGCAGGACCCGGATACCGCGCAGTACCAGATTCTGGATGGCGAAAACGCCAAAGTGAGCGTGTTCGACCGCAGTTTTCACTTTGGCGATTCGCTCTACGAAGTCGCACGGACCTACAACGGCATCCTGTTTGCCCATGACGACCATGTGACGCGGCTGCGGCGATCGGCGAGCCTCGCGCATTTCGAAGAACTGCCGGATCTGGACCAGCTCGCGGAGATGGTTCGCGATGCGTGCCACGAGTTCGTCTACCGCTACGGCAACGTGGAGCTGTACGTTCGAACCACCATCAGCCGCGGCGTGGGCGACGTGAACATGGATCGCCGCACGTCTGGCAAGCCGTATGCGCTCGTGATCGTCAAGGATTTGCGCAAGGATCCCGGCCCGCCGTTGGAGCCGCAGAGCTGGGTCGTCGCGCAACGGCGGCGCAACCTGGTGACGGCGTTGGATCCGGCGATGAAGTCGGGAAACTACCTGAACAGCGTGCTCGCCCTGGCAGAAGCGCAGAGCTACGGTGCGGACGACGCGTTGATGCTGGATTATCGCGGGTATGCGACCGAGGGGACGGCGTCGAACTTTTTTGTGGTGAAACATGGCGAAGTCTGGACGGCGCCGCTCAGCGTCGGCATTCTCGCTGGCGTGACGCGGGCCCAAGTGATGGAAACCTGCCGGGATCTGGATATCACGTTGCGCGAACGCCTGATGAGTCGCTATGACCTGCAGCATGTGGATGAGCTGTTCCTGTCGTCGTCCGTTCGCGAGGTCCAGCCGATTGTCGCGCTGGATGGTCGACCGGTGGGCGACGGCACGCCGGGACCGGTCACGCAGCGCGTCGCGGTCGCGTTGCGGGCCAGGATCGACGCCTGGTGCTTGGCGCATGCGGACGCATCGCTCTGGCTGTGACGTTCATTCAACTCACTGTTTCAATTGAGGAGTCGAGAATCGATGCGGAAGATGCGGGTGATAGCTGTAGTGTTGGCGGTGCTGACCCTGTCGGAAGCGGCGCCGGCGCTTGCTGTGGACGCCCTCGAGGGCGGCAAGCCGCGCCACAAAGTCAAGGAAATTGGCGAGCTGGACGCGGATGCGCCGAAGGAGACCGGCGGCAAGATTCAATTCATCCCAACCGGCAAGGCGCGCAAGCAACTGCGATCGGAAAAACGCAAAGAGCGGTTGGCGCGCAAGGCGGAACTGCGCAAGCAGCGCAAAGAGGAACATGCGCGGCTACGGAGCCTGCGGCACGGTCAACGGGCCGAGAAGAAGGCGCACAAGGTGCGCGTTCACAAGGAGCACAAGGCGAAAGTGCACAAAGTGAAGGCGCACAAGGTCAGGACACACCGGTCGCATGGCGCCAAGCACGTCGGTGGCAAGCATCACGCGGGCCGCAAGCATAAGAAGCGATAGCGATCAGCCCATTCGCGCGGCGCCACGACCCAGCGCACGCTCCAGCTTGCCGATGAGATCATCGGAAAGTGCGACCTGCCACTGGTTGCCTGCAGTGATCGATACTTCGCCCAAACCCGGCGACCGTACCTGCACCTGCACCTTGGCGTTGCCGGGCGCAGCCCGCAGCAGCGACTTCAGTTCGTCCAGCTTGCGCGGCTGAATGTCGTCCACATGGAGCGAGACCTTGAGCACATCGGATTTCGCCAGCATGGCGTCGTCCAACGGCTTGGCGCTGTCCACCGAAAGCTGCACCTTCGTCTCGTCCTGACGGTCCAATCCGAGCGACACCGTCAGCAGCAGCGGCGCGTTGCCTTGCAGCAAATGGCCAATTTCGCCCAGCGTCCGCGGAAAAATCACCAATTCGGTCTGCCCGCTGCGATCTTCCACGACCGTGTACGCCATCCGGTCGCCTTTTTGCGTCAGCCGTTCGCGATGCGACACCACGACCACGGCGATTTGCGCCTGGGGCCGCCGCCCTCGTCCGCGTTGGTCCTGATTGTGCAGCGCGTTCTGCACGTGCTCCGGATCCTTGAGCGTGGCAATTTGTTGCACGTTCAGCCGGTACAACTCCGCGGCGTAGCGGTCGAGCGGGTGGCCTGACACGTAAAAGCCAAGAATATCCTTCTCGAACTGCAGTTGCTGGCGATCCGTCCAGTTCTCTTCAGCTGGGCCGTAATTGTCCGGAATCTTGACTGCCGGATCGTCGCCCATCAGGCCAAAGAGCGAGGATTGCGCAGAATCGCGGGCCTTTTGGTCTTCCTGCGCCCGCTCCACCGCGCGGCCGATGTTGGACCACAGCACGTCGCGCGACTGCTGGAATCCGTCCATCGCGCCACATTTCACCAAGCATTCCAAGGCCTTTCTGTTCAGCTTGCGGGTATCCACGCGACGGCAGAGGTCGAACAGGCTCGCGAATGGCCCGTTCTTGCGCGCCGTCACCAAGGCGTCCACGGCGCTCTCGCCCAAGCCCTTGATGGCACCCAGGCCAAAGCGAATTTTGCCATTCGCGACGGAGAACGACAGCGACGATTCATTTACGTCGGGCGGCAGTACGGCGATCCCGGAGGTGCGCGCGTGCTGGATATTTTGCACGACGCGGTCGGTGTCGCCCTGGTCGGCCGTCAGCAGCGCGGCGTAGAATTCCGTCGGGTACAGCGCCTTCAGGTACGCCGTCTGGTACGTGATGAGCCCATACGCAGCCGAGTGCGACTTGTTGAAGCCGTATTCAGCGAACTGCGCCATCAAATGGAAGATGTCGTCGGCGACGTGCGGATCGACGCCGCGTTCCACCGCGCCCGTCTTGAAGATCTCACCCCACTTCGCCATCTCATCGGCTTTCTTTTTGCCCATCGCGCGGCGCAAATTATCCGCTTGACCCAGGGTAAAACCGGCGAGGATCTGCGCGACCTGCATCACCTGTTCCTGGTAGACGATGACGCCGTACGTTTCCTCCAGCACTTCAGACAGTTTCGGATGCGGGAAGACGACTTCCTCGCGCTTGTGCTTGCGCTCGATGTAGCGCGTGTGCATGCCCATGCCCAGCGGACCCGGGCGGTAGAGCGCGCCCGCGGCGATCAAGTCGCCGAATTCCGTGGGCTTGAGCCCAACCAACATGCCGGTAAAGCCGCTCGATTCCGTCTGGAAGATGCCCGCCGTGTCGCCGCGCGCGGTCACCGCGAACGCTCGCTGGTCGTTGAGCGGAATCTGCTCAATCTCGAATTTCGGCTCGCCCGCTGGCTTCTGTGCGTTGATGATGTCGACGCAATGGCGAATCATCGTCAGGTTCTTCAGGCCCAAAAAGTCGAACTTGACCAAGCCTGCTTTCTCGACGTCATCCTTGTCGAATTGCGTCACATTTTCGCCAGCTTGACCCTTGCCGACCGGCACGTGCTCCCACAGCGGCCCGCGGCCGATCACCACACCCGCGGCGTGCATGCCGACGTTGCGCACCGCGCCTTCCAACAGCTGCGCAGTTTGCAGGAGCTTGTCCAGCGTCGGATCGTTGGCCATCTCATCGCGCAGCTGCTGGTTGCCGGCGATCGCGTCCTTCACCGTCTTGTGCTTCTCGTCCAGCGGCTCCAGCGCCTGCTCCATCAGTTTGGCGATGCGATCCACTTCCGGCAGCGGCACCGCCAGCACGCGGCCGACATCGCGTATGGCGCCTTTGGCCTTGAGCGTGCCAAACGTGGCGATTTGCCCGACGCGGTCGTGGCCATATTTGTCAGCGACGTAGTGGATCACTTCGCCGCGGCGGTCGACGCAGAAATCGATGTCAAAGTCAGGCATCGACACGCGTTCCGGATTCAGGAACCGCTCGAACAGCAGCTTGTAGGGCAGCGGGTCGAGATCCGTAATGCGCAGCGAATACGCCACCAGCGAGCCTGCGCCGGAACCGCGACCAGGACCAACCGGAATGCCCGCCTCTTTGGCCCAGCCAATGAAGTCCTGGACGATCAGGAAGTAGCCCGGGAAGTCCATCTTGGTGATGACGCCGATTTCCCGCTCCAGCCGCGCTTCGTAGACCTCCTGATCCAATACTTCGCCCTTGGCGCGGTTCTCCAGCAGCCGGCGCTTCAGCCCTTCGCGCGCCAGGTTGGCAAAAAGGGTCGCCTCGTCCATGCCTTCCGGCACCGGAAAGCGCGGCAGCATGGGATCGGTCTTGCCCAGGGTGAAATTGCAGCGCTCGGCGATCGTCAGGGTCGCGTCGCAGAGGTCGGGCCAGCGGGCAAAACGACGGCGCATCTCGTCGTTGTCGGCGAGATCCAGCTGCGTCGTCGGCAGATCGCCGGCCTGTGCCTGGATGCCCAGGCCGATGCACATCAGCACTTCGTGCGCCCGCGCTTCCTCGGGCTTGCCATAGTGCGCGTCGTTGGTCGCCACGCACGGGGTTTCCGTCTGCTGGCCGAGCGCAACAAGCTGCGGCACGAGCGCATCGTGCTCAGCCAAACCGCCCAACTGGCATTCCAGATAGAAGTCGCCCGGGGCAAACAGCGTCTTGTAGCGCGCCAGCAGGCGTTTGGCCTCGGTCGGCTCGTTGCGCAGCAGGGCGTTGGCAATTTCGCCGGACAGGTCGCCGGACAGGCCGATGAGTCCTTCTGAATGCTCCGCCAGCAGATCGTGGCTGATCCGCGGCGGCGCACCGGCAGGCGATTTCAGGTGCGCCATGGACACAAGGAACAGCAAATTCTGCCAGCCCGTCGCATTCTGGGCCAACAGCGTGACGTGGTGCACGCGTTTGACGTGCTCGCCAACCGGGCGGGCGTTGATGCCGATGCAGCAGCCGTAGATGCCTTTGACGCCATGCTTGGCACAGGCGTCGGCGAATTCCAAGGCGCCGTGCAGGTTATCGTGGTCCGTGAGCGCGATCGCGGGCATCCCGGACGCCTTGGCAAACGCGACCATGTCGCCGATGCGCAGGGCACCGTCGGCAATCGAGAACTGGGTGTGGGTGTGCAGGTGGACGAAAGGCATGACGCCGCGAGGGTGCCAGAAGTTGCGGTCGCTGGCGAGGGAGCGCTGGTGCTAGCCTTCTATGCCGACGCCCTTCAGGCGGAAATCCAGCAGAACGGGCAGCGTCTCCGGTGTGTAGCCCAGCGTAATCGCGATCATGCTCCGCGCGCCATCAGGGGCAAAACCGCCGACGTTCACGATCGCTTGAACCAGTGCGTCGGTCGGCAGCTTGCCTTCAATCGTCAGGCTGCGGGACGCCTTGTCCGCGCCGTCGTCGTACGTCACGGTCGCTTGCTGCAATGTGATCGTGCCCACCGAGCCCAAACTGACGTCGAAGTTGCCGGGGCCGTACACCAGGCCGGTACGCGCCACCCGTTGCAGGCCACCTTCCGCCGTCTGCGCCTGCTTGCCGTCGATGCGGCCGAGCGCGAAGAAATCGCCGCCGGCGTCCTTGCCAATGCCGACCACAAAACCGGGGAGGAACGACGCGACAATGTCGCCGCCCTTGGGCAATTCCACCTGCAAGCTGCCCTTGGCGAAGACGATGCGCCGCTCGGCGACTGCCGCCTTGTCCGCGTGATTCACGGCGCCGGACTTTTGCAGCGCCGACAGTTTCCAATCGTAGAATCCTTCCGCGGCGTACGTATGCGGGTTGACGGTCGTCTCCACCTTGCCGTCGCCCCAATCCAGCGACAGCGACGTGGTGTCGATCAGCAGCTTGGGCGCAAACGCTTCACCCAGGATCAGCACGCGCTCCGGCACATCGAGCACCGGCAAGCCGGCGCCAAACAGCGCGGCCAGCTGCGTGTCCGGCCGCGTCCAGTAGTACAGACGGTGCACGCGGGACAGGTAGCGATAGGGGTAAATGGTGTCATTCGGCACCGCGCCCGGCGTGCCCGGTTCGTCGCCGGCAATCGTCAGCGCCGGTGGATAGCGGTAATCAGCCTCGCGCGCCGTCACCACTTTGCGCGCCGCGTCCGTGACCGCCTTGGCCTTGTCCACTCCGGCCGCCGCCGCCTGGATCGCCGCCGCATCGCCTTTCTTCACGGCCGCACGCAATTCCAACACGGTCCGGTAGACCGCCGACGCGTGCGCGGCGCGCAGACCAAACATCGCCAGACCATCCCGCACTTCGCGCATCCACGACGCGTGTTGGGCATCCTGCTTTTGCACCACGACATCCACGCGCTGCGACCAGTCCGCGTACTTCTTGGCCATCGCATCCAGCTTGTCGAGGCTATTCGCCGTCAAATCGGCCGCCTGCGTGTCGCTGTAGCCCAGCACGTCCTTGAGCATCGGCGGCAGCGGGTGAAAGACGATGCCTGCCTGGTAGGCGGTTTCCGTCGGATCATCGGTCCCCACCAGGAACCGTACGATTTCCGGATCGCGCATGTCCACGACCTGCGCTGCGTTCACTTCCTTGAGCACATCCGCGACATCGTTGCCACCGGGAAATTGGTCAAACGCGCTGCGGATACAGGCATCGGCGCTCGGATTGCCATTCCACGTCATCTTGGCGGTGCAATAATCGATGAGCCAATAGCCCCATTCCTGGCCGCTGGAAAAGACGTGGTGGGAGATCAAACCGGTCTTCGACTTGTGGTCCGGGGCAATGAACGGCGCCAGCAGCTTGAAATCCGCCTCGCGCGCGTCCAGCGACACCGGCGCCAGGTACAGCGGCACGGGCAGGTCAAACGTCAGCCACCACGAGGACTCCGGGTAATACTCGATGCGCCGCTTGTCCTTCTGCGCCAGGATGAATTCCCGCAGCGGCGTGTAGTCCGGATTGCCATAGACCCCGCAAGCGGAACGCGTCAGGTCGTAGAACATCAGCATGTGCACGGACACTTCGAGTTCGTTCGGCGCCAGACCCGACAGATCGTAATACCGCACGTTGTACGGCGGCATCGGCTCCATGTGCGTGCCGTGGTTGATCGTGGAAACCTGGATGCCCGGATAGTTCTGCGTGATGTAGTTGGTGATGAACGTCATCTCATCCAACGCAACCTTGGGATCGTTCTTGGCAAATTCGTTGGAGCCGTAAGTGAAACCAAACGTCGTCACATTCGGCAGGCCATCCACCGGCTTCATCTGCGCGTCGATCGCCGCAGCGAGCTGTTCGTTCACGGTCTTGCTGCTGCCCGGATCGATGAGCGGGTGCGCGCCTTGCTGCGTGTTGTCCAAGGAAAAGCCCGCGCCCCGCTGATATCCGCGATCGAAAGCGTAGTTGCCGATCTTGTCGTAGTCCCAGCCGTCCACCTCGGTCTGGCGCATCTTGACGTTCCAGGCGACCCAGCGGCGGTGATAGCCAGGCATGTCGAGGCCCGTCGCGGTCGCGTCCAACGGCGGCGACAAATCGATCGGATGAGTGCGGTGCGCGTGGATTGACCGCGCCGGCCACACCGGCTTCTCCCGATCGCTCCACGCCACCGTGCCCAGCGCCAGCGTGTCTGGGTAGAGCGTCTGCTCCGGATGCAAATAGCGGATGCCGAGGTGCTCCAGCCACGCGTAAATCGCCCACTGCGCGGCGAAAAGGCCACCGCCGCGCATCGTCACTTGCCGGCCAGAGGTGCCACACAGCGTTTCCTGAACGTCGATCTCCTGTTCCGCCAAATCCGTTTGACCATTGCCGCCGGTCACCAACAGATCGAGATGCCCGTCAGAACACGCAGGCGCGGGCAAACTGGCGCGCGCGACGCTCGGGATACCCAGATGCCCCAGATCGGCGATCAGGTCATCCACCGCCGGACTGACGCCTTTGGCCAGATCGGCCGGCGTGTAGACCGTGACGACCAGTTGGCTGCTCGCATCCCCGCCGACGACGTCCTCGGTGGCCGACGCGGCTTTTTGACCGCAGGCCGCCAGCAGCGACAACAGGGATACGAGCAGAAGACGGTTCGGCGACGACATGGCAGGTCCTTGCGGCAGCAGCGTTGGCGCCGTGCGACAAGAGCTTGCAACGGTCCGAAGCGAGACGCAATCAGCCGGCGCGCAGCGGCGAGAGCAGTTCGAACTGCCGCACCCATTCGTCGGCGACAAGCGGCTTGGTGATCACGGCGCGGATGCCGATCGCTTGCGCAGTGACATGGTCTTCGGCGCGCATGTGGCCCGTGGTCATCAGCACGGGCAAGTCACGCCGCACGGCCAGCACGGCGCGGGCGAGTTGAAAGCCGGACATCTCCGGCATCGACAAGTCTGTCACCACGACGTCAAAGCTTTCTGGATGGGCGCGAAATGCCGCCAGCGCTTCGCGGGGATCAGAAAACCCGACGACACTGTGCCCCAGGCGCGTCAGCAAACGGTTGGCCAGGAAGACCAGTGCCGCTTCGTCATCGACGTAGAGCACGCGCAGCGGGACAGCTTGGGCGATCGGCAGAACGGCGCGATCCGCTGGCTGTACGTCCACGATCTCGGCGGCAGGAAAGTAGAGCGAAAACGTCGAGGCCTGGCCAAGCGTACTCTCGACCGTCACCGTGCCGCCGTGGCTCCGCATGGTCCCATGGACCATCGACAACCCAAGCCCGGTGCCTTCGCCCATCGGCTTGGTCGTGTAAAAGGCGTCAAAGATCCGCTCCAACGTCGCGGCGTCCATGCCGCAGCCGTCGTCGGTCACCGTCAGCCGCGCGTAGTGCCCTTGCCGCAAGCCCGCAATGCCTTGTGCTTGGCGCGCGTCGACGTGCACCGGTTCCAACCGGTACGCGATCTGGCCCGGGCGTGGACCAATGGCGTAAACGGCATTGTTGGTGAGATTGACGATCGCCTCGTGAATCTGCCCCGTGTCGGCGTAAACCTGTGGCGTGGCGGCGGCGAAGTCGGTCTTCAGCGCGACGCCTGCCGGCAAGGTCGATCGCAACAACTTCAACACTTCTTCAATAATTTCATGTAATTCAACCAACTCCTGCTGTGGCTCCCGCGGTCGACCAAAGGCCATGATCCGACGGATGAGTTCGCCAGCGCGAACGCATGCCTTGCGGATCTCCTCCAGACTCTCCGTCGCCGGGTGGTCCGGCCCCACATCTGCTGCGGCCAGATCCGCATTGCCGCGAATGGCCGTCAGAAGATTGTTGAAGTCGTGCGCGATGCCTCCTGCCAACGTCCCCAGCGCCTGAAGCTTCTGCCTGCCTTACCGTTTGACCTCTACAACCGTCCAGACCTAGAATCTGCCCCGCGGCGTGATGCTGCTGGGGGTGTGTATGAACAAGTTTGCGGGAGTGCTGGAATCTATGCTGAGTCTCGTTGTGAACATTAGTCAAGTTGC
>CAIYBN010000119.1 GCA_903924465.1 uncultured Myxococcales bacterium
AGAACCTTCGCGTGCGCATCGACGCGGACTCGATGGAGCGCATCAACCATTGGACAGACATCGCGGCTGGGGAATGGTCGTGTCTCGGCTCGGTTAGCGACGACATACTGGTCGGCGACGTGCGTTTGATGGACCAGGTATGCAGCGCCGCATCGACGGAGCTGAGTCAGGAAGCCCTCGCAACGTTCCTGGTCACCCACCCGCAACCGGAGCTTGTCCGCGCGTGGATCCACAGTCACGGCCGGCTTGGCGTCTTCTGGTCCCAGCAGGACGAAGCGTGCATCGAGGGTCTGGCCAACGACACGTATCTGGTCAGCATCGTGGTGAACAAGAAGCGGGAATGGAAAGCGCGGATCGATGTCTGGCAGCCCTTCCGGCTGACCTTCGACGATCTGCCGCTGGAGATCCGCCTTCCTGACCAGAACCTGCGCGGCGAGTGCGAGCGGCTGTTCAACGCGCACGTGGTCGAGATGGCGCCGGTGCTGATGCCGGATTGGCGCGGTGGCAAGCAGCTGCCGCAGCAACAGGGTCAGCCGTACCGCGGCGGCTGGCCAGATTTTGACGATGATTTGGCGGATTGGAGGTAAGCGATGAACTTTCGAAGGCAGCTGGATGTGCTGGATGTGCCGCGGCTCGCGCGGACGCCCATCACTGTGATTGGCGCGGGCGCGGTGGGCAGCTTCACCGTGCTGGCGTTGGCGAAAAGTGGCGCCGAGCGCATCACCGTTTGGGATGACGACTCCATCGAGAGCCACAATTTGCCCAACCAGTGGTACCGCTTGGCGGATTTGGGGCGGCCGAAAGTGCAGGCGCTCAAGGCGCTGGTGCTGGAGATGACGGGCGTGGAAATCGAGACCGTGCAGGAGCGCTTCCAGGGCGAAAAAGCCACGGAGGTGACGATCTGCGCGGTCGACAGCATGGACGTGCGAATCGCGCTTTGGAGGCAGCTTCATCCGCGACCCAGCATGTACATCGACGCCAGGATGGGCGCAGAGGTTGGCAAGGTCATGTGCGTTGGCGCGTTTGGCACGTGGTACGAGGAAACGCTGCACCCGAGCAGCGAGGCCTACCGTGCGCCCTGCACGGCGCGCGCCACCATGTACTGCGCCAGCGGTCTTGCCGCTTTCATCGCAGGCCAAGTGGCGAACTACGCCAGCGACAGGCCCACCCGCGAGGAAATGACCATCGATTTCCGCAACGGCCTGATTCTGTGAAGAAGGAGAATGACATGATGAAGTTTTGGATGCGGCTGCTCTACTCGGTCGCCGGGTTCTTGGACGCGATGATCGCCTTGGCGGTCACTGTTGAAAAGATCCTCGGGCACCTCGCGGCGTAGCGACGACAACTTGCGAGGGTCAGGGCTGCCGATGGTCGGTGGCCCTGACCTTTGCGCTTTATGGCGAGGTGACGATGAAGACGCTTTCCCAAGCGGCGGCGCGCGTGCTGGACGCGTTGACCGCGGGCCTGCGGGTTGGCGGCGCCCGCAAGATCGACAACAGCAATGGCGCCTACATGGCGGTGCACGTGGACAGGCTGAGCGAGGCGACATTCAGCGTCGCGCACTACTTCAAACAGAACGGCGACCTGGTGTGCGATCCCGATGGCGTGTTTCTCAAGACCGACCTCGGGTGGCTGGCGGTCACGCTGCAGCTCAGCACCGGCCACTACACCGTGGCGCTGGAGTTGGACGAGAACGACAAGCCGACGGGGTGGAGACCGCGGCAGTACAAGGAGCTGGCGAGTTTCGCGGACATGTGGCTGCGCAATATCGACCAGCAGCAAGGCGGCATCAGCCGCATTCGTCAGTCTACTATCGGCTAATAACCGTCAAGGAGAAATCATGGACAACGAAAAGATGCGATTGCTGACGCGACCGTTCAGCGACATCAAGAGCAGGCCCGGGCGCAACGGGCAGGCGATTCAGTACGTCGAGGGGCACGCGATCGTGCAGCGGCTGAACGAGGCGCTGGCCGGGGATTGGTCGTTCAAGGTGCTGGAGCACGACGTCCGCGAGGGCGAGGTCATCGTGCTGGGCGAACTGCGCGCTGGCGACCGGGTCAAGCAGGCGTTTGGCGGGTCGGAAGTGACGCGGACCCGGGACGGCAAGGTGGTGAGCCTGGCTGACGACCTGAAAAGTGCGGCGACGGATGCGCTCAAGAAGGCGGCGACGCTGCTGGGCGTGGCGCTGCAGCTGTACGCCGTGGACGAGCCGCCGGTGACGCCCAGTGTGCCGCGGCTGGTGCCACCGGTGCAGGACGGCGACGAGCCCGATGTGCCGCCGGGCAATCGGCTGACCCGCCGGCAGGCCGAGTTCATCGGCAAGCTGGGCCGCACCAACGGGCTCAGTAAAGGTGAAATGGACGAGCGGGCAAAGGCCCAGTTCGGGACGACCGCGGCGTTTCTGACGGTGCGACAGGCCAGCGAGTTCATTCAAACGCTGACCAACGCAGCGTAGCCGGAGGTGAAGATGGAGTTTTTGAAAGCGGCGCCCAGGACCACGCTCCACTGCTCGGTCTCGCAAATCCGAACC
>CAIYBN010000120.1 GCA_903924465.1 uncultured Myxococcales bacterium
ATGAAGCGCGCCGGGATGCGGTGGGAACGCGACGGCGCGACGGCGATGCTGGCGCTACGCGCGGCTTGGCGGAGTACGAAGGGGTTTGTGGGGCTGGTCAGGGCGGCTTGAGGGCGGCGGAAATTTGTCGGGGATGCGCCCGAGCGAGATGGCCGATTTCGCTCCTCCGCCCGCGCCCGGTCAATTCCGCGGCGCCGCAGTGTTGCGAAAAACGAGCAGTGAGCCGCCGAGGACTGCGTCAGGTTCCACGCCGCGCAGGTAGGACCAGGCATCATCGCGGCGCGTATAATCGGCAGCCCGGCCTTCAAGCACGCCTGCCCCGCCGTAGATGCACGTGGCCGACACTGCAAGAACGTCCGCATGATCGCCAATGGCCGCGCGCGCTTGATTTGGCGCCGGTGGCCGCCCCAGGGTGCCGCACGACCGCCAGACGGTCTGACCGACATAGCGCGCGGGGTCGGCATTGCCAAAATACGCCAGATCGACACGCCCCGTCGGCGGCGGATGGATCGCGAGGTAGTGTTGCAACGTCGGCAGCGCTTGGCCCCAATCGGCGCCGGCATCCACGACAGCCGGGGGGATGGCGTCAGCACCACCGAAGCAGCCGTTGGCAAAAGCCAGATAGTGCGGATGGATGGCCACCGACTCCGCGACAAACGCCAAGGCGAGCGCCGAGGCAAGCCAGCGCAGCCGTCGGGCCCCGTGATGCCAGAGTGCGACCCACGCGGCAGCAGCCAGCCACCATAACACGGGCAGAAATGGCGTCAGATGTCGGTGGCCAAGATTCTGCTTGGCTGCGATCGCGAGCATCAGATAGCCAACCAGCAGCGCCACCCACCCGCGATCGCTGCGCCACAGCGCGCGCGGCACACGCCACACCGCTCCAACCAGGGCCAGCACCAGCAGCGCTACCGGCGTCTTGACCAACAGCAGCGCCGGCAAATACCAGCGCGTCCCTTGCGGCCACCACGTGCCGAGCAGGTAGACACCGCGGGGCGCGGAGCGCTTGAGCAGCGATGCGTTCAGACCGTTCCACACGTGATCCAGCGCCACCGCGGGCGACACGTGGCGCCACTGTGCGAGCAGCAGAAACGGCAGCAACAGGCACACCACCGCGACGAGGCCGGTCAGCAACGCCGCGCGACCCGCTGGCAGCAGGTTGCGCCGCCACGACTTCGCATCTGGGAACAGCCACAGCAGCGGCGTCAGCAGCGGCAATGCCAAGGCCGACCATTTGCTGGCCATGCCCAGCGCCATCGCCGCACCCGCGACGACGAGCCACCGAAACTTGCTGGTCTGCCTGTGCTGCCACAACGCCCAAGCCGCCAGCCACCAGCCCAGCGCGTGGCCGATATCAGTCGTCGCGTACCGGGCGTGTGCCAGCCACCCGGGATCGAGCGACGCAATCGCCAGGATCGTCAAGCCGAACGCTGGACCGTGGCGCCGCGTCGCCCACAGACCCAAGAGCGCCAGCGCCAAGGTCGCCAGCGCCAGATTCATCTGCCGTGCGGGCCGCAGCACCACCGGCGAGTCCACATCTCCTTGGGCATACCGGTCGGGCCCGGAGAGACGCAGCCAGGTCGGCAGCACGATCGCGGCGGCGAGCAGATAGGGGTGGTCCTGACCGTCAAAGTTCGGTCCGCGATCCAGCAGCGCAAGACCGTAGCCGACGTGCAACCGCTCGTCCCACACGGGCGATTCCTGCCGCAAGCTCAGCTCCCCGCGCACGGCAAATTGCCCCAGCAGCAGCGCCGCCAACAGGATTTCACGCCAGCGGTGAACGGTTATTGGCATGAGGGGCAGAGACCAAACAGGTCCATGCGGTGGTGGGTCAGCTTGTAGCCGTGCAATTTGGCCACGTCTTCTTGCAGCGCCTCAATCGCGGTGTTCTCAAACTCGACGATCTTGCCGCAGCGCGTGCAGATCATGTGGTCGTGGTGGTCCTCGCCACTCACATGGACTTCATAACGCGCCGTGCCATCGGCAAAATGCGACACTTCGACGAGGCCGTAGCGCTCCAGGAGCTTGAGCGTGCGGTACACGGTCGCGTAGCCCACGGTCGGATCGATATCGCGAACGCGACGGTGCAACTCGTCCACGTTCAAGTGCCCGTGATGATAGAGCGTTTCAGCGATCTGCAGCCGCTGCGGCGTCATGCGCTGGTTGTCGCGGCTGATGCGATCGATGAACACATCGCGCCAACCGTCGAATCCTGCGAGCCTTCCAGCAATGTTGGCTTTGTCCGACACAGCGCACCCCGCGAGCGGCAAGTCTGGCCTAGAGCCAAGGTTTGGGCAAGGCGGGTTGTGGCAAAACGCGCTGAGTGATAGGAAGTCAGCGCCCCGAACGCGGGCGAACGAGGATTCCATGGGCTCAACAATACTCGCGCTGGTCGCGGTCGTCTGCGGTGCTGCGGCGCTGTATTTCTGGACGACTTTGGCCAAGCTGCAAGAACAGGTGCAGAAACTCTCAGAACGCGCGGAAAAAGCCGAACGCGACGAAGGCAAGGCGCAGGAACGCGCGGAGCAATTGCGCAAGAAGCTGGAGAAGACCGG
Organism: uncultured Myxococcales bacterium; assembly: GCA_903924465.1. GTDB lineage: Bacteria > Myxococcota_A > UBA9042 > UBA9042 > UBA9042 > CAIYBN01. Next base: position 2,556 of record CAIYBN010000120.1, read on the forward strand.
TGAAGCGGTTTCCAAGGACGATCGCGCGCAAAAAGAAGCGGCCCAACGGCTGGCGCTGAGCAAGGAAGACATTGCCAAGGCGCGTTCCGGGCAAAAGAAGGCCGAGGAAGCGCTGTCTGAACTGCAGGTGAAGCACCGCAAGGCGGAACACCAGTTGGAAGAACTGCAGCACGTCGTGAATGAGCTCAAGGGCAAGAAGAAGGTCGTGGCGATCGTCGAGGAAGAAGCGCCGCCACCGCCGCCGCCGTTTGTCGAGGATCCGAAGGTCGCGGCGCGGCGCGCGGAGTACGAGGCGGAGCGCGCGTTGCGGCAGGCAGAAATCGACAAGATGCGTCTGGAGCAGCAAGCCGTTCGCGAGGAGCAGCAGGTTGGCCGTATTCGCGATCAGCTGGCGAAGCTGCGCAGCGAGCGCGAATGGGTCATCAACGAGCTGTTCGAGATGCGTCTCGCGCTGCGTGTGACCAACCAGAAGGCCGAGGACAACCGCCGCGCGTACATCATGACGATGGGTGCGCTCGATCTGGCGGAAGATGAGCTGTACCGGCTCAAACATGGCAAAGAGCGCCCGGAATTCACGCCGAATCGCGCCGCGCATGTGGTCGCTGCAGTCGAAGTGGAAGGCTCGGATGCTGGTGAAGGCGCTGATGTTTCAGCGGTTTTGGCCGAAGCTGAAGTCGAAGTGGGCCCGACGGCGGAAGCGTGAGCCGCGCGACTGCCCCCTTGTTATTGAAAGTGACTTTCGTTATCATGGTTCTGCCGCGGCAGGCATTCTGCGCGGCGACTTGAGGCGAAACGACCATGGTCAGCCATACGCTCGATTCCATCCAACCAGGCGAACCGCATCGGGTCACGTGGGTCGCGCTCGCGGGCGTGCTCGGCGATCGCCTGGTGGAACTGGGCTTTACGCCCGGCGCACCGGTGCAACTGTTGCGGCGCGCGCCGTTTGGCGGTCCGCTTCAGGTGCAAGTGCGTGATTTCGTGCTGTCTTTGCGGCGAGCAGACGCCCAAGCAATCTACACGGCACGTGTGCTTCCGACGGATCAGGCGGCTTGACGTGAGCAGCGCGGGGCCAGATTCGCCGAGGCGACCGCTGGAAGTGGCGCTCGCGGGCAATCCCAATACCGGCAAGACGACGCTGTTCAACGCCCTGACCGGCGCGCGGGCGCACGTGGGCAACTACCCGGGTATCACGGTGGAGCGCCGCGTGGGCACGCACCACGCGCCCGAGCAAGCCTGGCGCGTGACCGATTTGCCGGGCTGCTACAGCTTGTCCGCGCACAGCCCGGAAGAGGAAATCGCCCACCACGCGCTGACGGGACGGACGAACGATCCGATCCCGGACGTCGTCGTCGTCGTCGTCGATGCGGCCAATCTGGCACGCAACTTGCTGCTGCTGTTGCAGATCGCTGAAATCGGTCGACCTGTTCTGGTCGCGCTCAACATGATGGATGCGGCGCACAAGGAAGGCATCGACATCGACGTCGCGGCGCTGCAGCGCGAGTTGCAGTGCCCCGTGGTGGCGATGGTGGCGGCGCGCGGCGAGGGGATCGACGCGCTGGACGTTGCGGTCGCGGCGGTGGCGGCGAATCCACAGCTGGGTCGCGTAGCTGAGACGCCGTGGCCTGAGTCCGTGGCGCAGACCATCGCGCAGGCCCGGGCGATTCTTGTCCAGTCGGGCCTGCAGCCCCCGCCAGTCAGCGACGGCGACGTCTTGTGGTGGCTCGCGACCGATCCGGAGATCGCGGATGCCGAAATGCCCGGACTTGGCCGTGCGCTGCTGGAGGCCATTCCCCGGCCAGTCGATCCAGCGCTGGATCCACGACGCGTTGCCACGGTCACGCGGTTTGCCCGCATCGACGCGATTCTCGGACGCTGCGTGCGCCGCCGGGATGTGACGACGTCCGGCCGGTCGGAGCGGGTCGATCGCGTGCTCCTGCACCCCGCGCTGGGTGCCGGGCTGTTTATCCTGGCGATGGCCGGGCTGTTTCAAGCGGTGTTTGCTGGCGCGCAGCCCGCCGTGGACGTGGTGGAATCGGTGATGGGCTCCATCAGCGACCTGTTGCGCACCTGGCTGCCCGACAACCTGCTGCGCGACGTGCTCATCGACGGCGTCCTTGCCGGAATTTCCGGCACGCTGGTGTTTCTGCCGCAGATTCTCATGCTTTTTCTCGGCATTTCGCTGCTGGAAGACTCGGGCTATCTGGCGCGAACGGCCTATCTGGTCGATCAGCTGATGGCCCGCATCGGCCTGCCCGGCAAGGCGTTCGTGCCGCTGCTGTCGGCTTACGCCTGTGCCGTGCCGGCCATCATGGCGACCCGCACGATGCCCGATCGCCGCGATCGCCTGCTGACGATCATGGTGGCGCCGCTGATGTCCTGCTCCGCGCGCCTGCCGGTGTACACGCTGGTGACCGCGGCGGTTTTCGCCCACCAAGCGCGGGTGCTGGGCATTTTTTCGCTAGGCGGACTGGTCGTCACGGCAATGTATGCCCTCGGCTTCCTGCTGGCGATTGTGTCCGCGTTCGTGCTGCGCCGGACCGCCATCCAAGGTGGCGGAGCGCCGCTTCTGCTGGAAATGCCGCCGTATCGCTGGCCGCGCTGGCGCAACGTGGTGCGCAGTCTGCTCGACCGCGCGTGGGTCTTCGTCGCGCAGACCGGCACCGTCATCGTCGCGCTGACCGTGATCCTGTGGGCGTTGATGACGTTTCCCCGCGAAGGCCTGGATCCTCAGATCAAGGCGACGCGCACCGCGCAGGTGCAGGTGCTGACGGGCGAGGCCGAGCGGGCGCAAGCGCTGCAGTCGCTGGAACGCGACGACGCCCAGGTTCGCTTGCAGAACAGCATCGCCGGCCGCATCGGCCGCACCATTGAACCGCTGATTGCCCCGCTGGGCTTTGATTGGCGCATCGGCATTGGCCTGGTCGGTTCGTTTGCCGCGCGGGAAGTGCTGGTGCCGATCATGGGTCAAGTCTTTGGCCGCGGCAGCCAAGCCGATATCGACGACCGTTACGCCGCCGACGTCGGCAAATCGATGGCCCACGCTGGTGCGCTGACGCCGCTCAAGGGCCTGTCGCTGATGGTGTTTTTTGCGATCGCCATGCAGTGCCTCAGCACCTTGGCCACGATCCGGCGCGAAACGAATTCCTGGCGCTGGCCGATTTTCGCCGTGGTGTATCTCAACAGCCTCGCCTGGCTGGCCAGCTTCGCCGTGTTCCAGATCGGCACGCGCTTGGGATTCTCATGACGTGGGATGCCGTCGCCGCTCTCGGCGTCGTCGCTGGCGCGGTTGCCCTGCTGGTGTGGCAGATGCAGCGCGGGCAGCGCGTATGCGCGAAGTGTGAGGTGGTCGACGCGCAGAAACGCCTGAGGACGCAGCGTGTGGCGCGCAGATCCGTTGCGTCCCTGGGCATCGGCGGCGTCAGAAAGTCATGAAACCCTGCAGCAGCAGGTTCACCTTGGACACGTTGCCAAAAGCCGTGCCGAACGACTGGGCGTAAATCGACGACGGATTGGACGTGATGGGCAGCCGCGCCGCAACGCCCAGGCGCACCGGGCCGGCGTGGAACCGCAGGCCGGCCGTTGCGAAGATATCCTGCATGGCCGGCGCGTTGTAGAGATTGACCAAGCCATCCAATTCGCCCACGACGTCCAAAATCACGGCGCGAACGACGGTTGACACACCCCAGTTGCCATAGCCGACAGCCGAGTAGAGCGGATTGTCGCGCACCGCCTGCATGTGGGTAAATTCCGCGCGGAGCATCAGGGTGAAAATCGACAACTGCCCGCCGATGATACCGTACGGCTGGATCGACAGGTATTCGTGCAGGTATTTGGGCAGCACGAGCGCATTGGACAGCGCCAGCACGTTGGCCTTCTGCGTGCCGGTCGGCAGGTACAGGGACACGCCACCGGTCCAGCCCAAGGCCGCGGTGTAGCCGGTCCGCGAGCCGGCGCGGAAGTCGAAATTCAGGTTTCCCAGTTCGAGCGAACTGTTCTCGGACGAGTAGAACGCCGCCAGCGGCAAGTACGCGGTCAAATCGTAGGTGCCAAAGTTGTATTCAAACCAGGGCTCCAGACCAAACGCCACAGCGTTGGACGGCGTCGCGGCCACCTGGGCGATATCCGCCACCGACTGGATGTTGCCCGGACTGATGTTGTCGATGGCCTTTTGCTGATCCGGCGTCGGCGTCACGCCCGCGCTCTTGAGATCGCCGTTGATCTGCGCCTTGGTCTGATCGACATTTTGCGCGACGGCCAGATCGTGCACGCGGGACGCATTGACGTTCTTCAGCACGGCGATCAAGTTCTTGGCGTCCGGATACTGCGCAGAAACCTTGTCCGCCACTTGATCCAGCGCCTTCGCGGCGACCAGCGGCACCGGCGCGATGTGCAGGTTCACGCCCGCGGCGACCTTGCGGTCCTTCGACGACTGCCGCAGCGAATGGCCGGAGAACAAATCCACGTCGCGAAACGGCCGCGCCTCGTCGGCAAAGATCGGCAGCGCGGACAGCGCGAAGGCCGCCATCGTGACCAAAAAAGTGAGCGTGCGTGCGGCCATCGTGCCCTCCGTGCGTTGGCAGCGAGCCTAGCATGCAGGGCTTGCGTGAGACAAATTCACGCGCAGATCCGAAGTCGGCGGTCAGTGCGCTGGCGCCGCGCCGGCCAAGACCACGCCCAGCATGCGCGACACGTCGACCTGCATGTGCCACACGACAACAGCGCCTTCCAGTTCAACCCGCGACGTGGTCGGCGGCTGGACCAATTGCACCAGCGGATCGGTCGTGACGGTCGGACCCAGCGCCAGGCCCACTTCCTGCGACAACGCGTTGGCTTCGCGCGACAGACTCGACCACTGCTGCGCGTCCGGATGATTCGGCCCGGCTGTCCGCGCTTGAATTTGCCACGCCTGCGCGAGCATACCCGCGAGGCGTCCCATCCGCCGCGCAAGCCCGGCGTCGCGCTGGGTGTCGCGCTGACGAATATCCGCCAGCCACGTTTCCAGACGGTCGCGCAGGGACGCGGCAGCTTCCTGCCCGCGACATTCCAGCCGCAGCGTCAAGTCCTTGTCATTCCACAACGCGACGCCGATCTTGACGTGCTGCGCCAGCGCGCCGCCCGGCAGCCAATGCGCCGTACCCTTGGAATCCGCAGTCAGCGCCCACACCGGCCCGCTTCCCTGCAACGTTTGCAGCCGCTCCGCCATCACCGCATCGGCCGTCAGCCGCGGCACTTTGCCGGTCCGCACATCCATGAGCCGCGCCAACACCGTCTCGCGGCCCAGCCACAGCGTGCGTTTGCCCAGCGCCATGACCTGCCAGCGCACGCCACCATCCGCGAACGACAGCGTCCGCGCCGGCCCCGTTTGCGACACGGTCGCGTGCAGCTTGGCCCCCAACGCGTCGAGCTTGTTCTGCGCGGTGGTCGTGTCGAGCAACAGCGCCGCATCGTCGCCTTCGCGAACCAGGAGCCACTGACCATCGGCGGGCTGCCACGCCTGGGCGCGCGCGAGACGGATGGGCGCCAGCAGGCGCGAGGTCTGGGCATCGGCCACGGACTGCATCTGCTCGGCGGCGGTCAGACGCAGACCGACGAGCTCCTGCACATCAGCCGGCACGTCGTTGATCACCGGCTGCTCGCGTTGCCGAAAAACCAGCGCTGTCGCAGCGACGGCGACAAGCGTCAGGACGATGGCAATCGGCACCAGCGCACGCTTGGACGCGCCCGGCTTGCCGCGGTTGTCGACCAGCCACGCGACGCCCACGCCCACGCCGTACAGGATCACCAGCGGCGCGGACATGATGGTCTGGTTGATCGGATCCGGAGTCGGCGTCAGCACGGCGCCGATGATGAACGCGATGACGACCCAGTAGCGGTAGAAACTGAGGAAGCCGCGCCACGTGACCATCTCGAGCGCCGACATGACATACATGAAGAGCGGCAGCTCAAAGACAACGCCGAAGCCCACGAGCAGGAACAGGACGAAGCTGACGGAACCGGCGATTGTCGGCTCCAACAGCAGTCCCGGCGCTTCGAGTGTCATGCGAATCAGGAAATCCGCCATGAACGGCAGCGCGACCAGATAGCAGAACAGCGCGCCCAGCGCGAAACAGCCGACACTGGCCACGACCACCGGCAGGATCAGGCGCTTTTCCTTGCCCAAAAGACCGGGCGCGATGAAGGCCCAGAGCTGCCAGAACACGAATGGACTGGCAATGAAAACGCCGCCGATGAGCGACAGCTTCATGTAGACTTCAATACTTTCCGTGATCGCCAGCGCCTTGATCACAAACAGATTATTCGCCGCCATGGCATCGCGGAGCGGCGCAGTCAAGATGGCGTACAGCTCGATGTGCCAGGCCCACGCCACGAAGAAGCCGACGAAGATCGCCAGCGTCGCTTTGAATACCCGCGAGCGGAGCTCGATCAGGTGCTCGCGAAAGGTCATGCTGGCCGCTACTTCACTCATGCCGGCGGCACTTCCTCAGGTGGCGTTTCGTCGGGCGGGATCGCGGATTCGGCCAGGGCTTCCGGATGAACCGGCCAGGAGCCCATGCGTTCGCGAGCGCCATCGGCAGGTGTGATGACATACGGCGTCACCGGCGGACCCGGCGCGCGCGCCTCCTCGGACGGCGGCGCCCCACGCTTGGCCACCACAGCAATCGTTTCGCCATCGGCGTGCGACCCAAACGGCGGCGGCGGCGGGGCCGGCTTGTCCAAAGCGTCGTCGTCGGTCTGTTTGGGCAAAGTCGCGAGTTTGGCGTTCAGCTCCGCCTTGATTTTCGCTTCCGGCAATCGTTCCACTTCCCGCGCCAAATCGTTCATCGCCGACTGCAGTTCCGCCTGCGTCAGGTTGGCCATGCGCCGCAAATCGCGCAGCCCGGTGCCAACCGTCTTGGCGACCTGCGGCAGCTTGTCCGGTCCAACGAACAAAAGCGCGATGAGGAGGATGACGAAGAGTTCTGGTCCGCCGATGCCGAACACACGCGCCTCACGCCTCGTCCATGCGGCAAGGGAGTTTCAGGGTAGTCGCAGCCCGCCGGTCGGTCAATCGCCGCGATAGCCGAGTTTCTTGCGGGCGATGATGGCGACCACCCGCGGATCGCGTCGTGCGAGGTCGGTCTGCGTCGCCAGGGCCGGCAGACGGCTCAGCCAAATCGGCAGCACGAGATCGAATGGCGCACGGGCGTCCCAGCACCATTCCGCCAAACGCAGCCGCTGCGAATGGCCGACGGCGACCTGCTCGATTGCCAACAACGACTGCACATCGGCAAAGACGTCCGTCGCGGGCTGGGCAAACCGTGCGGTATGCAAGTGTGCGCCGCGCTCGATGGCCTCGCGGGCGTGGGCGCCCAGGAGCGCGAGGCCCAAGTGGCCCGGCAGCCGCGACGCGATGCGGTCGAGCACGTGCGCCAGCCGCACCTCCATCGCGAGCGGCTTGACCGCGGGCAGGCGGGTCGGCAGCTGCGGAATCTCCCCTTGCACCAGCGCGCGCAATGCCAGCCGGCCGTCGATTTTCAGCTCACGATGCGCCTTGTGGATCAGCCAGCGCGGTTCGCGGTAGCGGTGCAGCGCGTCGGACAGGACAACCAGATCGAAACTCGACGGACCAAACGCCGCCTCGCCGTAGTCGCGCTCGACCAGCGTCAGCCGACCCGCCTCCGCCGGGGTCAAGCGCGCCTGGAGCGCCGTCGCCTCGCCCTCGGCCAAATCGCAGACGGTAACCCAGTGGCCAGCGCGCGCCAGCGAACGGGCCAGTTCGACGCGCGGCGCACCAGCCAGCAACAGCCGCCCGGGCTCCTGTTCCAACAGCCAGGAATCCAGCCACGGCAGCGCGCCGATCGCCCCTTCCTGCGTCAGCGCATAGGCTGGCACCGGCACACCTGACTGGCGGCGCACGCCGTCGATTTCACGTTTGAGTCGAACCATCGGGGGTTGTCCTGGCCATTTGGCCGTATCCACCCGGGCTGGGGTGCCCTCTAGCCGGGAGGCCAGCCCAGCGGGCGGCCTGCCAGCAAATGCGCATGGAGATGGCCGACGCTTTGCCCGCCATCGAAACCGGTGTTGAGCACCGCGCGGTAGCCATTTTCCGCAATGCCGAGATCGTGTGCGACGTTGCGCACGGTCGCCAGCACGCGCCCCAGCAGCACATCATGCTCGGGCTTGCTTGCCGCCAGCGAATCGAGATGCTGCCGCGGAATGACGAGCACGTGCACCGGCGCCTGCGGCGCAAGATCGTGAAACGCCATGACGTCGTCGTCCTGGTAGACCACGCGTGCCGGAATTTCGCCGTAGGCGATGCGACAGAAGATGCAGCTCACGCGCACATCCTGGTTCAGCTGAGGGACTAGCCCTTCTTGCCCTTGACCGTGGCCGACTTGGCCGTGGCAATGCGCCGCTTGATGCGGGCAATTTTCTTCTTGCGGCCGTCGAGACGGCGCATTTTCGGGGTGCGAGAGCCACTGCCCATGAGATCCTCCAGAACCTATCAGAACGACAAGACACAGAAATGTCGACGCTTCGCCCAATGGCGGGGCCGGGATGCTACAGCGGGAGACGCTGGGTCGTCAATGCAAGAGTGCCGCCTTGCAAAATCGCCCGGGTCAGGCCGAAGCCACCCGCGCGCAGCCGCGACAGCGCCACGGCCCCTTCCGTCACCGGATGCAGCGCGAGAATCCGTTCCACACCTGCGACGGCCACCGGCTTGTCCGAGCGCAAGGTTTTCGCGTTCACGCCCAGCAGCATCGCACCGTCTTCCTCGCCTTCAATCGTCGACTGCGCGGCAAACCACAGCCGGCCGGCGTGTTGATCGAGCGTCCACGCGTGGTCGATCGCCAGCTTGTCCTGCGGCGCAAAGCGTTTGCGCAATTCGGCCGACGCAAACGTGATGCGGCCGCTTTTGATCACCAGCAGCGACGGATCCTGATGTTGCTGACCGGTGAACGGATTGACGCCAACAAAGCGGGCGTAGAACCGCTCCTCTGCCGGCCACGCGGTCGCTTCACGGACGGCGGAAATCGACTCGCCCACGTCGCTCTCGGCAAATCGCAGTTGCGCGAGTCCGGCCACGTCTGTCACCGCCACTGCGTAATCCGCGCGGTGCTTGGGTGCGGCCACCGTCAGAACCGCATCGGGCTGACCGTCCACACCTGCCAGACTATCCAATCTCGGTTGCGCTTTGCGGCGGTCGAGCACCGCCAGCGTCGTCGCATCCACGCGCGTCCAGGTCGGCGCCGTTCCACGGGTGCTCGACCGCGACAGCAGCACCCACGTCGGCGCATCGGGTGTCAACGACGCGCCCATCAGGCTGTCGTCATCGCCCAGAAGCTCGGTGAGCGGCATGCCGGCCACGACTTGCGGCGCCTGACCAGGCACCTGCTCGATGACCACCAACCGCTGCTTGGACAGCCCGACCAGCCGCAGCCGATCGCCGACGACGCCGATGCGCGTCCAAGCGTGCACTTGGACCGGCCAGCCGTCCGGCAGCGCAAACGGCGAGATGCCGCCGGTCTCCAAATTGACAGTCAGCCAAACGGTTTCCTGCACGACGACCAGCCGCCCCAAGCCGACGCCGGTGATCAGCGGCTGATTCGTCAATTTCTGCAGTCCCGGCGGCATCCCTTTGGCCTTGAGCAGCGGGGCCGCCAAGGTATCGATGGCGTCCAGCCAAGACTGGCGCTCCGTGCCATCGACGACGTGCGCGAGTTCCGCCAAGCGCGCGCGTGCGGTCAGGACATCCTGCGTGTCGAGCGCCGCTTGAATCGCTTGCCGCAGTTTGTCGCGTCGTTCCGCTTGATGGCGCGCGTGCGACAAGTCCGCGCGCAGCGCCTTCAGACCCGCGGACTGTGGCAGCGTCTTTTGCGCGGCGTCGAGCGCGAGGTTCGCTGCGTCCAGTCGGTCGGCGTCCAGAAGCGCTTGCACCTCGGCGACGACTGTGGCTTCGGCGATCTCACGCAGATCCATGTCCTGTTTGCGCAGTCGATCGCGGACGCGCGTGGCTTGCGGCGCGTGGCTCCACGCGTCAGGCAGGCCGCGCAGCGCCTCGGCCAGATACGCGGAGTCCGCCGACGGCTCGGCGTGGACCAGCCGATGCCAGGCGTGCAAGGCGGCCACCCGACTCTGCAACGGCAGCGCGTGCGGCAGTTGGGCGGCCAGTCGAACGGATTGCCAGAGCGGTGCGAGCGGCGCGGGCGCTTCGGAACTCGGCCCTTGTTCGTCCATCAATCGCGCCAATACCGCAAGTTGCTGCGCAGGATCCGTCTGCTCCGCCGCTTCCCGCCACAGCGCTGCCGTCGCCCGTTCGGCGAGCAGGCTGCGGATCTGCGCCAACGCGGCACGGTCTTCTGCCGTCGCGGCCGGGTGCGCAACCAAGCGGATCGCCGCCTGTTCCGCCACCTGCACGTTGCTCTCGGCCAACGCCGAATGGACGTCCGCTCGCAAACGCGCGTGTTCAGCCTGCCGCTCGGCGTTCTGTAGCCGCTGGCGCAGGGCATGAAACGCCGCACCGTGACCCCACTCGCCCTCTGCGGCCTGCAAGTGACGCGCCGCTTCGGCGAACGCTCCCGCCAGCAGTGCCGCTTCCGCTGGCGCCAGCGCAGCCTGAGCCGCCCGTTGCGCATCCATCCGCAGCCGATCCAGCAACCGTTGGCCCGGCGGATCCAGACTCGCGGCGAACCCTTCAAGTCGCAGCCGCGCGGGTTCAACGGCGCCTCCCGCAGCCTGCCGCGTCACCGCACGCACCAGCGCCGCACGATCACCCGCCGCCGCGGCCGACTCGTCCACTTCCGCGGCACGCGGGTGGTGGGTTTCGTCGGCAGCGCGCGCGAGCAACCGAGCCAGGGTTTGCGCAGTCGCTTCGACGGTCATCGGCGCGGCAAAATCCGCGGCATCGAGCCAGGCAGCCACTTCATCAAACTGGCCAAACCGCTCCACCAGAAAGGCGGCATAGCGCGTGACGTACGCCAACGCCGCCGAGTCTGACGCCACGGCCGCTGCTTGACGATACGCCTCGCGCGCCGCCTCAAAGTCGTAGGCTTCCTCGGCAGCTGCCCCTTCGGCCCACAGGGTATCTGCGGACGCGTGCGCGACGACGGCACCAAGTTGTGGTCGTTGCCAGGACCGTTGTTTGGAACTGGGTTTCGCCATCAGTCTACGGCGTGCAGATGCCGGCTTGGCACGTTCCGGTCGTGCAAGTCGTGTTGTCGGGCAAAGCGATCGAACCACAGCCGGTGCTCGGGTCACAGAGATCGGTCGTGCAGTCATTGCCGTCGTTGCAGGGGATGACCGTATGACTGCAACCTTGCACCGCGTCACAGCCATCCAACGTGCACGCGTTGCTGTCATTGCAGGACGTGACGCCGGTGGGTGTGCACGTGCCGCCCGCGCACACGTCACCGTCCGTGCAGGCGTTGCCATCGGTGCAGGGCGTGCCCGCCAAGTTGCTGTGCCCACAGCCCGTCACCTCGCTGCAGGTGTCGCCGGTGCAGACGTTGCTGTCGTCGCACTTGCCATTCGCGGTCCCCACGCACGTCCCGGATGCGCACACGTCCAACCCGGTGCAGAAGAGTCCATCGTTGCACGTCGCGCCGCTGATGCCCGTGTGGGTGCAGCCCAGAATGCCCGCGCAAGCGTCGGCCGTGCACGGATTGCCATCGTCGCAGTCGAGCTTCAGCGCGCCGACGCAGTTCAGGCCGATGCAGGTGTCGACCGCTGTGCACGGATCGCCGTCGTTGCAGGCGCCGGAGAATGGGCTGTGAACGCAGCCACTGGCGGGGTCGCAAGCGTCGGTGGTGCAGGCCAGTCCGTCGTTGCAATCGGGTGTTGCTGCGCCGGACAGGCAGACACCGCTGCTGCACGCTTCGCCGAGCAGGCACGCGTTGCCATCGGAGCACGTTCCGCCGGACAAGCCACTGTGTTGGCAGCCGACCGGACCGGAACAGCTGTCCGCGGTGCAGACGTTGCCGTCGTCGCAATTCAGCGTGCCGCTCCCCGACACGCACACGCCGCCGGAGCAACTGTCGCCGGTGCTGCACGCGTCGCCGTCAAAGCAGTTCGCCGTGTTGAAGGCGTGCTGGCATCCGGTGGTCGGATCGCAGGTGTCGTTGGTGCAGACGTTGGCATCATCACAGTCGGTGGCCGGGCCGGACAGGCAGACACCTTGCGCGCAGGTGTCGCCGACGGTGCAGACCATGCCGTCGCTGCAGGTGGCGTCGGTCGGTAAGTGCAGGCAGCCCAAGCCGGCAACGCACGTGTCGTTGGTGCAAGGGTCGCCGTCCAAGCATTCCGCGTCGTTGGTGCACACCGTGCACAAGGTCGATGTGGGATCGCAAGCTTGACCGACCGCGCACTGGCTGTTGTTCGCACATTCCACGCAGGCAAAGCCGTCGCCGATGCAGGTGAACAGCGTGTAGCCCGCCGCGTCGCCGTTGAAGCCGTTGATCCGCAAGTAGTAGGTCGTGGTCGCGTCCGCGGTGTAGCTGAAGACTTCCGGCGCGCTCTTGGTTGCGGCGACGGCAACCGGCTGGCCGAACTGCGCCACTTTGTAGAGACGCATGTCCAGATCGCCTTTGGCCTGATCGAACGCCATCGTCACCGTCAGGGTCTGACCCGCCGTCAGTTTGACCTTGTACCAATCGAGGTCATACGGGCAGAGCGACAGCGCTTCCGTCTTGCCGGACGGCAGGTTCGCGGCAATTTCCGGCGCGCCGTTGGGCTCCAACGCGTCGGCAATGCACAGCGGAATGACGGTGATCGACGCCGATGCGTTGTTGTTCAGTTCCTGGGTTTCCGCGACGGTATTGCTGGAATCGGCGGCGAGGATGACAAAAGCCGGACCGGGCACCGCGGTCAGCGGGATAATCGCCTTGTCGTCGCGCTTGACGTAGGCCTTGGAGCCCAAGCCGTCGGCGATCTCATGGGTGCCAAGCAGCGGATCGGATGGGTCCAGGATCGCGTCCGTGCTGTAGTAGTAGGCATAGGCAAAGGCGCCCGCCACATCCTTGCACGCATTGCTCAGCGTCACCGTCAGGTAAACGTCCTCGCCCTGCACGATTTGCCCCGGGAAGACGGAGTCGATGGACGCGATCAGATCCACGCCATTGCCGCCATCGACCTTGAACGTGTAGGCAAAGCTCGCGGGCTTTTGCCCGGCGACCTTGTAGGACATTTGCACGTGATACGTGCCATCGGCCGGCGCGACAAAAGTCAGCAAGCCGGGTGAGCTGAGCGTCTTGATCGGCGCCAGATTGGGATTGCCAAATACGCGCAACAGGAAAGCCGGATTGTCGTAGCTCAGCACCACCTGCTCATTCGCGGCGAGCGTAATGTGGAACCAGTCCTCGTCGCCCAAGCACAGCGTCTGCGCCGCCGTGCCACAGCCCAGCGACTGACCAGACTGCCAGGAATTGTTGGGCTCGTAGTAGTCCGCCAGACACACATCGGTGGGATCCGGTTCCGCCACCGCAATATCCAGTTGGTAATCATAAGGCAGCGCGCCACCCGATTCGGGCAGGACATAGACGTGGACGTAGTACGTGCCGCCCGACTGCACATAAGGCAGCTTGGCGATCGTGTTCTGGGTATTCGCTGAGCCTGCAACAACGCCGGTCTTCGACGCATCGACGATCTGCACGCCGACCAACCCTTTGCCCGGCTGATAGGTCCAGCCCACTTTGGCGCTGAACGCTTTGCCATTCGGAATCTCCAGGCGAAACCAGTCTTCCAACCCGGGGCAGACGTTGAGCGACGGATAGCTCGCCGTGATCGGCGGCAGCGAAGCGGCGCTGTCCGCGGTGTGATTGCCGGAATAGCTGTCGGACGCGCAGGAAACTTGGGTATTGAGCTGCAACGGGTTGGATACCGTGAGGTTATTGCTTGTGTTCGCCTCCGCGACGTTCGGCGCGAGGTTCAGCGAGGCCAGCACGTACCACTGCCCGCCCGGCACGACGGGCAACTCCACGGTCCGTTCGGCACTGAAGGCTGCCGCCGCGCCCACGCTGGGAACCACGATGTCAACGAGCCACGCGTCCGACGCGCTGAACTTCTGGTCCGTCGAGAGAAACAGATGCACCGTCACGTCGCCCGCTGGCGTATTGCCCAGATTGGCCGCCTGCAGCTTCACCTTGATGAGCCCACCCGGGAACGTGGCGGCGGGCGACACCACCAGCCCCGCGGCGTAGAGGTCGATCCCCGCGGGCGGCGGCACCAGCTGAAGACCCAGCGTGTACTGGGCTTTGGCGTTCGTCTCGTGCGGGTAGACGCGAATCAGGTACTTACCGGCCGTGGGCACCGTCAGCGCCGACGCGGTCTTGTTCATCGACAGGATCTTCTCCGAATCGAGCAAGGTCGTGCCATCGGGCGCGTAGAGATCCACGTCCAGATCCGCCGGCACGGGCGTCGTCCACAGCGGCGCGGTCACGGCCAGCGTCGCGATCAGCGTCCAGCCTTGCGGAACATCGATGGAATACCAGTCCTCGTTGCCACAAGAGCCGAGCAATTGCGTCGGGTCCGTCGGCGCGGGAACGGCCGTCGCGGGCGAATCGTTGCTGGCTGGCGCGAGATCGTAGGGATCCTCGTAGCAACCACCTTTCGGGTTCAGTACGGTGACTTTGCTCAAGGAGCCCGCAGCGTTATTCGCCTTGTTCTTGTCCTTGTCGAGCTGATTGTCGCCGTCCAGGATGACGCACAACGTGTAGGCGCTGACGCTGTGATCCAAGCCTGCAGGAATGGTCACGACGTCGGCCACTTGCAGCACGTCCAAGCCTTCCACACCGCCAGAGACGACTTTGTTCAGGAGAATCGCCTGGCCGCTCGCCACCGCCGCCGCAGAACAAACGCCATTCGCTGACAAGGCGTACCACGTGTTCGACGCGCCTGAACCCGTCGTGCCGTCGTTGTGGATCGCATAGCTGATCTTCAACTGCCCACCCGCATACACCTGCGCGGGATGGAACCCGATGTCGCTGGGCCAAATGTCGACGTTGGCGGTCGCGGTGATGATGAGATTATCGAAGATCTTGACGTTGTTGGTCTCATCCAGTTCGATGATCTTGTTCGCAGGGTCGAGGAACAGGTAGACGAACCAACCCTTGATGTTCGCAACCGGAGTCGACGCGCTGATGGTCACGATCTGGGACGCCGTCAATTCCTCGCCAACCGCAAGCGGGTTGATGGTAAACGACGTCTTGTTCATCACGCACATTGCTTCCGAAAACGCCTTGTCCTGGCAGAAATAGATGGTCGCCGGGAACGGCTCGGTCTGCTTCGTGCCGGTATTCTTGACGTGATATTTCACGCTGACCGTGCCGTTCAAGTATGTGCCCTTGGGCTGCACGGTCATGTCCAGCAGCGCCAGGTCCTCACCTTGCTTGACGAACAACTTCACCGTCACCGTGTTGCTCGTCACGGCAATATTGTTGTTTTCATTGGTCTCATCGATCTTGTCCAGGACGTCGATCTTGGCAATCAGGTAGTAGTTGCCGTCCGGCGTGTTCTTGGGCACCTGCAACGCGTACATCAGCGGCAACGTCGCGCCAGGAGCCAGCTTGAGCAGCGTCGAGTTCGCCAGATCCGTCAGCATCGTGTCGACTTGCGACGGATCATCCGCCGGCTTGGACGGGTCAAAATCCAGCTTCTGATCCTGGCTCAGGAACACCGCGTACTTGACCTGCTTGGCTTCACCGGCACCAATGTTCGAGACATTTTGCGTGTAACTCAGTGAATCGCCTGGTGAATAGGTCTTGGTCGAATCAAACACCGGCGCGGAAATCGTCAAATCCGGCTTCGACGCGTGCGCCGTGTCAATCGTCAGCGCATCTGTAGCGTAGGCAATGTTGTCTTCTCTATTGAATTCATTGACCACTTTTCCCTTGTCCGCCCAGACAAAGACGTAGTAGGTCGTGTTGTCCTGCACGCTGGCCGGCACCTTGAAATGCACCGGCGGCAGCGAGTCCGGCAGTTTCAGCGCGCCAAAATCGACAAACGCCGCGTTGGGCATACCACTTGGCATGCCGGGCAGCGTAATGTTGTCGACGAGCGTGTCGCCGTCATCGATCGTCGCGTCCGTCGACAGGATGATTGCCGTGTCAAACGGCTGGGTAATCGCGTCGCCATCGTTGCGCAGCGCAAAAGTAATGGTCACGTCGTCGCCCGGCGCCACAACGAGCGGCGAGATGATGTGAATCTTGGAATTTGGATCTTCAATACTCAAGTCCGCGGGATCATTGACCTGAACGGTTGTCCTCGCGTTGGCCGTGACCGTCTTGGACGCGGGCTTCCAGCTGATGGTCGCCTGGATCGGATAATTGCCCTTGGCCATGTAAGTATGCTGGACGTGATCGCCGCCTTTGGTCTCCTCGGCACCCAGGTCGTACGGATTGCTGACGTCACCGTCGCCGAAATCCCACACGACGAACAGTTCGGACTTGTCCACGCCCGTGACCGTCAGCGTGAGATCAACCGGCAGCGGCGCATTGCCGCTGGGCGGCGTCACGACGATCGACGCGCCCATCGTCGGCACTTTCAGGACGTCTGGCGCGGACACGTCCACGGTCGCGTCCGCGCTGACAGCCGGCGGACTCGAGCAGCCGCCGAGCGAAGCCACCAGCCCGACTGACACCAGCGCCAAAGCGCGTGCGCGAAGCGAGAGTCCGACCACGTCTGCAAACCATGCCATGCCAACACCTGTTCGATACCGAATGCGCGCACGCGCGGCAAAACAACGCGACTTCCGCCTTCAGCGGCCAATCCAGCTAGCATATCGTAGCCCGAGGGCAATCGCTACCTCTTCCTGACGCACTGCGTTATGCTTTCCCTGTGGAAACTGTCGCACGCGTCTATTTGCCGCCCACACCCGCCTGTCAGGCAGCGGTCGCTGTTGTCCGGCACTTGCGCGGTGCCGGCCATTCGGCCTACCTGGTCGGTGGCTGCGTCCGCGACTTGCTCCTGCATCTCTCGCCAAAGGATTTTGACGTCGCCACCAGTGCCCATCCGCCTGAAGTGCGGGGGCTTTTTCGCCACGTCGTGGAAGTCGGCGTGGCGTTCGGCGTGCTGCGGGTTCACCAGCGCGATCCCGACGACACGTTGCACGAGATCGAAGTCGCGACGTTTCGCGCCGAGGTCGGCTATACGGACGGACGCCGACCAGATGAAGTGCGCTTCACCGACGCACGCGAAGACGTGTTGCGCCGCGATTTCACCATCAACGGCCTGCTCTGCGATCCGCTGGATATCCGCGACCATCACGCTGCCGTGGTGGATTGGGTCGGTGGAATCGCCGACTTGCGCGACCGCCGGCTGCGGGCGATTGGCGCACCGCGCGAGCGTTTCACGGAAGATGCCCTGCGCCTGCTTCGGGCACCACGCTTTGCCGCTCGTTTCGATCTGACCCTGGAGTCCGAGACTGCCGAGGCGATCCGCGCGCTTGCGCCCACGCTTGCTCGCGTGTCGGCCGAACGCGTGCGTGACGAACTTCAGGCGATGCTGACCGTTGCAACCGGACCGCGGGCGTTGGAGCACATCGCCAAGCTGCAACTGGGCGACGTGTTGTGGCCGGAGCTCGTCGCGTTGCCGAACGGCCAGGTCCACGCCGCGTCGCGCCTCGCTTGGGCCCATCAAGCAGTTGCCCAGCTCCGCTCGGCGCCGTCCGGGCACAAGCTGGATGAATCGATCGACCTGCCGCTGGCGCTGGCGGTGGTTCTGCACCCCGTGCGCGCGGCGTGGACGCCGGAGCGGCTGGCGGAGCGGCTGAAACTGGCGCGGCACGAGATTCGCCGCCTTGCAACGATTTGGCAGATCGCCGATGCGCTGCCGCGCCCGATGGTCAACGTGGCGCAAGTTCAGCGGACTCCCGAATGGATGCGGCTGCTGCGCCTGGCCGATGCCGACGCCGCGTTGGTCCTGCGTGGCTCATTGGAGCCCGACCTCGCAGTCGCGCAATTGCGCCTCGATCGGGCGCAGGTGCCGCGCGCAGATTGGTCGCCGGCGCTCTTTGTCACGGGCGACACACTGCGTGCACTTGGGCGGCGGCCTGGTCCGCAGTTTCGGGCCGCGCTCGCCGCCGCGGAGGACGTGCAGCTTCTGGGCGGCAACGCGCAAATGGCGCTGGCGGCCGCGCTGGCGGCGATGCCCGCTGCGTGATTCTTGCCAGCCCGTGACGCTCAGCTACCATGCGTACCAGTTGGTCTGGAGGACCTGATGCCGCATGCGATCCACACCATTGCGTTCTACCCGGGTTCGTTTGACCCGCTGACCAATGGCCACCTGAACATCATCCAGCGCGCCCTGCGGGTTTTCGACCAGGTGGTGGTGGCGATGGCACAAAACGTCAACAAACGCGCGATGTTCACGTTGGAAGAGCGACGCGAGTTGGTGCAGACGTGCTTTGCCGACGAGCCGCGGGTGAGCGTCGTGATTTTCGAAGGCCTGATGGTGGAAGCCGCACGCGCGCATCACGCGACCGCGGTGCTGCGCGGGCTGCGGGGCGTCGCGGATTTTGAGACGGAATTCCAGATGGCCACGATGAACAACGTGCTCGCGCCGTCACTGGAAACCGTGTTCATGATGACGGAAAAGTCCCACTTCTTCGTGAGTTCGCATCTGGTGCGCGAAGTGGCTAGCCTGGGCGGCGACATCAGCCCGCTGGTGCCCGACGCCGTCAATCAAGCGTTGCTCCACCGGATGGTGCGCAAGCCATCGTAACGCTCAAA
The DNA here is from genome assembly GCA_903924465.1 of uncultured Myxococcales bacterium. GTDB lineage: Bacteria > Myxococcota_A > UBA9042 > UBA9042 > UBA9042 > CAIYBN01. Next base: position 21,257 of record CAIYBN010000120.1, read on the forward strand.
AAGGCCGCTTGAGCGCGCCTTTGATGATGCGATCCACGAAATCTTGCTTGAAATCAAGGCCTTCGTAGTTGATGCTGCGCCGTGCCACGACGTAGAAGACACTCGGCTTGTAGATGCGGCCTTCGATCTCGATCGGTCCCGCCAGTTCTTCCCCGCCGCCGGCGCCGCGATCCACGTCATTGACCTTGATATTGCCAGTGCCCTTGCTGCCCTTGAGCTTGCTCTTGCGCTCCGGCGCCTGTTGCGCCGATGCCACGCCACAAAGCGCCGTTGCGGCCAGCACGCACAGCACGATCACCTGATTTGCAACTCGTTTCCAGCAGTTCATCAGCCCCTCCTGGCGGTTACGGTGGCGGTGGTGGCGGCGCATCGTCAGAAGGCGGCGGTGGCGGCGCAGGTTCAGCCGGCGGCGGCGTTGGATCGGCGGGTGGTGGCGGCGCTGGCTCGGCCGGTGGCGGCACTGGCGCTGGCTCGGCCGGCGGGGGAACGGGCGCTGGTTCCGCAGGTGGCGGCGCGGGCGCTGGTTCCGCAGGTGGCGGCGGCGTGGTGTCCGGCGGTGGCGGCGTTGCGCCGTCTGACGGCGGTGGCGGCGTTGCGCCATCGCTGGGCGGCGGTGTCGTGGTATCCGGCGGTGGCACGCCATTCTTGCGCGCTTCCTCTTCCTTCTTCGCGTCCTCTTCGGCCTGCTTCTTGCGCTCCGCTTCCAGCTTCTGGCGCTCTTCTTCCGCGTGCTGCTTCTTGGACTCTTCCGCGTCCTTTTCGCCCTGTTCCTTCGCCTTGCGCTTGTCCTGCTCGATCTTGCGCAAGTTCGTCGCTTCCTGGATGTAGTCGCGCACCGGATCCTTCGGCTCCACGTTCGAGCCCTTCAGCTCCAGATACGTCTGGAAGTAGTCCAGCGCCCGTTGGAACCGTTCCAGATCCCCGCCGACATCGGTCATGGGATTCTCCATGTACAAGATGCCAAGATCAAAGTGGATCGCCGGATTGCGCGGATCCTGCTTCATCGCCCGATCGTATTCCGCCTTGGCCTTGTCCGCCTTCTGCGGATCGCGACTGATGCGCCACGCGCTACCCAGATTGACCCGCGCTTCCAACAGCGTCGGCTCGATTTCCAAAGCCTTGTTCAACGCCTCGATCGCCTCGTCCGCCTTCTTGGCAATGATCCAGCACACACCGAGGTTGTTCCAGGCTTCCGCATAGTCCGGCCGCGTTTGCGTCGCCTTCAGGAATTGGTTGCGGGCAATTTCCACCTCATCGCGCTTGAGCGCCATCTGCCCGTAGAGATAGTAGATTTGCGCCATACCGGCATCGCGATCGATCGCCTCCGACCCGGGCCCACGCCAGCTACCACCACCGTGCGCCACGCGCATGGCATAGGCCTTCTTGCCTTTGTAGAGCGACTCATCCGCCCCTGGCGGCGCCTCGGCATCGCCGGTGTAGACCGACCACGCGCGCTCCAATGCCGCATTCGCCAGACCTTCGCGCCCCATGGCCAGATAGGCTTCGCCCAAGGTCCGCATCAATTCCGGATTGTCCTGATCGATCTTGATGCCCTTGATGCACTGATCGATCGCCGGCTGGTACTGCTTGTCTTCCACGAGCGCCCGCGCGCGCGCGGCCATCAGCATCACGTCCTGCGGCCGCGCGACCATGGCCTTGTCCACCGCATCCAGTGCCCGCGCCGCTTCATGTTTGCGCAGGTACAGCACCGACTGGAGCACAACAGCGCGTGAATAGGTTGGATTCAGGACCACGGCATTCTGGACCGAGCTCTCCGCATCTTCGTAGCTGCCGGCGCGGTACTGGACGATCGCCAAGTTGTACCAAGCCGTCGCCGATTTTGGATCGGCCGAAGTCGCCGCCTGCAAATGCTGGCGCGCTTCGAACAGGTTGTTCTGACGCAAGAAGTTCACGCCATCGTTGAGCTGCGCCTCGGCCGCGGACGTCGTGAAACGAACATCCGCGGGCATGACCGGCGCACCGTTTTCGTCTTCGTCCTTCTTCTCGGTCGGCGTCGGCGCCGCAGCCAACGGCGATTCGGCCACAGGCGCCGTCTCTGAGGCAGAGTCCGTCGGCGACGGCGCAGCGGCAACCGCGACTTCCACGGTCGGCGCCGCGGGCTGTTCCAGCGCGGGCGGCGGCGGCGCTTGCGGCAGCGAAGGTTCGTTGGGCTGCTGGGTCATGACCGGATTGTCGCCAGCGGTATCGGCGCCACCACAAGCCGACAAGCCACATGCGGCGGCCAAAAGCCACGTCAGCGAACGAAATGGCGGGAACTTCTTTTTCATCGAAGCTCCATATCCGGCTCAGGCAGCGTGCCCGACGGATCCATGATGAGCCGCTTCTCATCTTTCAGCAGCGGATACTCCTTGGGCTTGTACTGGTTGATCGCCTTACGCAATTCCGTCACCCACTGGTTCACCGCGCCCTTGGCCTCGGCGTCCTTCAACGCCTGCTCCAAGGACTTCATCGCGCGATCTTCAATCTGCTTGCCGAACTGCTCCAGGATGCCATCCAGTTCCGTCTGCTGTTCCTCGCTCAGGCCCTCGGGCTGCGGCGCCGTGTAGATCGTGCGCGCAAGGAACTGCAGCATCTTGGCGCGGTACAAGTAGGCGGCGTACGACCAGTTCTGCGAATTGAACTTGGTCACCTCTTTGTCGTACTCGTCGTACATACCGTTGCCGCGCTGCGTGCCCTTCTTCCCATCCGGCGTAACGAATTCCTTTTCCGGACCCAGGACCACGTCCATCTGGCCCTTGATCTGCTTGACCACGTCCGGCATCTGCTTCGCGGCCGTCAGCTTGGGATTGAGCGCCAGCTTGAACGCCATGAACGCGTCATACCGCGGCTTCATCAGCATGAACTGCGATTGCGCGGCCGCCGTCGACTCAGCCTTGCCGTTCAGCTCGTAGCCACCTTTGGTGAACGCTTCAAGGATGCGCTTGTACAACTTCTCGGCGTTCTTTTTGTCACCGCGCGATTCGTAAATGTCGGCGATCATGGCGTAGGCCTTGAAGACCTTGGACGAATTCTGCGTGTCCGCGGCGTAACGCGCGATGAAGGATTCCAGCGCGCCAATCTGGCCATTCACATCCCCGCGCTTCTGGAAGTTGTCCTGAATGCGCCAAGCGGATGCCACGACGCGCTTCTTCGCTTCTGGATCGCTGTCTTTTTCGTAGCGAGCGATGATTTGCTTGTCCAGCTCGTTGGCCAAATCCCAGTCGCTGTTGAAGAACGCCAGCTGCGCGGCATTCGTCAGGTACTTGGCGGCCTTCTTGGGCGCTTCCTTGTCAGTCGACTTGCTGGCGTTGTCGTACAGCAAGCGGAAGTCGGCAATCGCCTCGCGAATCTTGAAGAACTTGGAGTTGAGATCCGCGCGCATCTGCACGATTTCTTCCAAACGCTTCAGGTTCAGCTCTTTCTCCTTGGGATCGGTCGTGACGGCCGCGCGAATCTTGTCTTCCGCTTCCTTCAGCACTTCCACGCACGTGTCCCACTTTTCGCCGCGGTAGTACGCACGCGCCGAGTTCATCAGCGCCGCCTTCTGCCGCGACGTATCATCCACCGGAACCTGTTTGCGCAGGTTGTAGTACAGCTCGCCGGCCCGCGCGTACGTCGCCCGCGCTTCCGCCAGCATCTTGCCGGCCTGCTCCGGATCGGCGACGGTTTCAACAGCCGCCACTTCCTTGTCCGCTTTGGCCAGCGCGTTGTCACCGGCTTTGGCAATATCGCCCAACGCCTTTTCTTTCACGACGTTGCGGATAATTTCGCGGCTCTTCGGATCGCCGATGGCGTGATCTTCGCCCCACTGCGCCAGGTCCTGCAGCTTGTCGAAATCCTGCTCAATCGAGTACGACTCAATCAGATCCTTGTACGCTTCCTCAGCCAGCGTGGTCTTGGAGAACTTGTTCAGAATCCACCACAGCCGCTCGCGGGCCGACCAGAATTCCGTCTTGAGCTTGTCCGTCGCCGCGGCGTCGTTGTGATCGAACTGCCTGTTCTTGTAGAGCAATTCCGCCAATTGCAGCGCCAGCTTCGGGATGCGATCGGGATCGTCCTTGAACGCCTCATCCGTATTCGTGGCCATGTAATGGTCCACCAACTGCATCCACTCGACGACCATCGCGTCCATCGGCAGCGGCTTCACGTGGCACGTCTTCTGCTTGGTCGTGCTTTCTTCGATTTCCTTCTTGCACGCCTCTTCTTCCGCATCATCCGACGCCTTCGTCGGGCGAATGTCGGCCAATTGCAGCGCGTCCAAGTGCTCGGGATCGTCGGTCGGGTAAGACGCGCGGGCTTGCAGGATCAGCTTTGCGGCGCCCATCGCGGACATACCGGCTTCCTCGCGGTGGTCGACGTACTTCGGCGCTTCCGGCTTGCTGTCCTCCGCCAACGGCCGCGGACCTTTCCAGTCGCGGACCATCACGTAGTACTCGAGCGACCGGCGCATCGACTCGCAACCCTTCTTCACGGTCGGCACGATCGGCGCCGGCCACATCGGCGGCGCACCGTCGTCTTTGGGCGCTGCAGCCACAGCGGCAGCCTTGCCTTTGGCCGGCTTCGACGGCGGCGGTGGCGCTGCGTCCATCGGCATGCCTTTGCAGCGACTGCCGCCGAAGTACAGCGAGTCCGCAAGAATCCACGCGATGTCATAGGCTTTGGCCGATTTCGGATCCGCCTTCAGGATCGACTCAAATTCGTGCGCGGCGGCGGCGTACTTCTCCATCGCCTCGTCCATTTTGCCCGCGGCTTTCAGCGCCTGCGCCTCGCGCAACATCAGCATCGCGAACTCGCCGCGGTACTTGCTGGTCGTATCCTCGACCTGCTGGGCCAGATCCTTGTCGCCGCCCCACTTCTCAAACCACGCTGAGTCCTTGCCAAACATGGTCAGGTATTTCTGGCGCTCCAACGTCTGCCGGCTCTGATCGGCGAGCGACATCTTCAAGCAGATCAGCGCCGCGTTGAGCGCATCCGGCTTGAGCGGCTTGCTGCCGTCCTGGTGCTTCTTCAGCTGTTCGCGACAACCATCGGCCGCGGCCGCCAAAATGTCGATCGAACGAATGACCTTGCGCTGCATCGCCTGGGCTTCGCGCGACATCGGCCAGCGATCGATCGCGTAGCCATAGACCAGCACGGCCTGCCGGTAGTACTCGTCTTCTGACTGCTCATACAGCGTGTTGCCGTACATCTGCAGGATATCAAACAGGTACGGCTTGTCTCCGGTGGTCAAGTCGCGGCGCACATCCTGACGCGCGCTGAAATTCGCCTGCAAGCGCTGGAGGATTTCCCCTTGCGCCACACTCATCCAGGTGTTGGCTTTGAACTCGTCGTCGAACTTCGGCTCGATGATCGAGGAGACGTACAGCCGTGGTCGCAGCGCCGGATCCAGCTGCAGACAGCCCGACTTGGCATCCTCCGAACCGAAGTCGTCGCACGCATCGTCGTCCCAGCTCGGTTCCGCCAGCGACTTGGCCAGATATTCGATCGCTTCCTTGCGCAGATTGAGCTGCTTGGCCTTGGGCGACAGCTTGGCCTGATTCTGCACTTCGTATTCGATGAGCTTCTGGAACCAGCGCACCGCGTCCGGGTATTTGTACAGCTGGAAGTGCGACCAGCCGAGCTTGTAGAGCGCCAGCATGTAGTTCGCGTCGTCGTTGTTGCGCAGCGCTGCGTCCGCCGCGTGCTTGTAGGCATCGGCGGCGTTCTCGAACTCATTCTGTTCAAACCACATTTCGCCGACGCGCAGCCAAGCTTCCGGCACGTAGGCGGATTTCGGGTAGTGCGCTTCGATGGCCGAAAACGTGGCGATCGCTTTGTCGGTTTCGGTCTGTTCCGACTCGCAGAAGCCCTGCAAATACATGGCGGCATCGCCGTATTTGTAGTTCGGCCAGCGCCGTTCCAGCGTGATGCCTTCCAGCTTGCCCGCCAGACTGTCCATCTTGGCGCCCTCTGGCAGCCAGTGCAGGTACTTGTAGATGGCGATGGAGCGCGAGAAGTCCTGATCGGGATCCTTGGGCGGATCCAGAATCTTGCCGCGGTTGTACAGGTCCAAGTCCCGGTTGAACTGGTCCTGACCGCGACCGTAGCTGGCCTTGGTGTCTTCGTAATACAGCTCGGCCAAGCGAAACAGCGTGTCGGGCGTGTAGACGTCGTGATCGCGATGGCGGTAGATGAACTCTTCCATCCGCGCGATCGCGTCGCGGCGCAGGTCGTATTGCGCCTTGTCGAGCGCGTCAATCTGGCCGCGATACGTGTCGTTCAACGCCGACTTGCGGGTGTTGATCTCGCGGCCGATGAATTCCTTCACCGCCGCCTGGTACTCGGTCGCCGCCACCCGGAACTGCTGGTAGGACGCTTCAAAGCCCTTGCGTTCCTGCTTGATCGCCACTGAGTCCGTGATTTCTTCGCCACGAATCGCATACTTGGGCAACAAGTGAATGGGCTGTGCCGACGCCGCCAGCGACACGAAGGCCGACGCGATCAGCGCAAAACCGCGCACCGCTGAGCGCAGCCCGTGCAAGCCGCCGATGGGGCGACGGATCGGCATCACTGCTCCACCCCGTCATCCGTGGTCAGGTTATCCAGCACTTCGCCGAGCGTCTTCAGCTTGCCGTTGCGTTCTTCCTGCAACTGCTTGATCGCATCGGCCTTTTCCTGCTTGCGCATCCACGCCACGTCCACGCGGCCCAGGTCTGCTTCCAGGACGATCTCGCTCAAGCGATTCTGCGCGGCACGGATGAGACCGTAGCCGACCTGACGGGCCATGGCGCGCGAATCATCCTCGTACGTCCGCACCGTCACTTGATATTCCGCGATGTTGCGCTTTTCCTGACCGAGCACTTGCAGCATGCCGGAAATCCGCTCAGTCGCGCGAACGGCAACCGTGTTCATCAGATCGCCCATCGCGACGACCAGCTTGTCGATGTCGTGGCGCACGTTGGTCAGGCGCAGGACCGCGTCGCCGTAGCGCCCGGTCCGACTCAACGACGCGATGTAGGCATCCTGCTCAAACCGTTGCGCCGCCAACAGGCGAAGGCGAATCATGTTCTCGTCGCTGGACACCTTGTCGCCCGCGCCGAAAGCTTGCGACGCGACTTCGAAATTCGTGTTCAGTTCTTCCAGTTCCCGGAAAATTCGCCGGACTTCGTCGTTCACTTCGTTCAGCCGCGCACGAATCTCGTTCTCCTGGTCCTTGGCCATCACGATGCCGCCGTCGCCATAGAGGCGGTCGTTCAGCATCTTGGCGACGCCCTGGGCGTTCAATTTCAGCTGTTCGAGCAGCAGGCGATTCTCGCTCAAATCCCCGGAAAGACGTTGAAAATCATTGGACACGCGCGTCTGACGCTGAATGTAGTCGCCTTTGGTCGGCGGCACTTTGCCAAACGCTTCCTGCCACTTCTTGCGCTGCTCCTGGAGCGCATCGGCCTTGGTCTTCTCTTCGTCGTTCATGTCGCCGTACGCCAGAACACGCAGCATTTCCACAGCGCGGCGGCCGACATCGACGGCGCGATTCTGGTCCTCGGCGACGCGCATCCACGCGTCCTTCAACTCCGGGAACATGTCCAGACGGCTCGACTCGCGCAGCGCCGCGTCGATCGTTTTGGCGAGCTTCTCGGACTCCTTGACGTCCGCACGCTCCGCGGCCATGTCGTCAAACAGCGACACAACACGCTGCATGTCCTCGTCTTTTTCGATGTACTTGGCCACGCGCTCAGAAACCGGCCGTGCCACCGTGTATTCTTCCGAAGCCCGGTTCAGCAGCCAATTGAAGAAGTTCTCCAAGTTCTTGTCGTCGCGGGCGAACTGGTTCAGCTCCTGGGTAATCGCGCCGAAGCGTTCCACGACGTCCTGATACGCGGCATCGGCCTGATCGTACTGCTTGTCGATCATGTTGATCCGGCCGCGCAACACCGCCGCCTGAACAGCCACGCCGTCGTCGCTCACGGTCAACAACAGAATATCCAGTGCTTCAAGGGCTTTGCGAGTCTCTGCGGCCGCCGCGACGCGATCTTCCTTGACCCGCGCCGCCGCCACGTGCGCCGCCGCGGACTCGTACAGCGCTTCTTCATACAGCACGGAATTGCGGTCGACGGCCTTGTAGTAGCGGGTCGACTCCTCAAAGCGCTTGCCCTGCAACAGCAATCGGCCCAACGCGACATTGGCGTAGTCGAGCACCGTCTGGTCCGGCCGGCGCGATTCGTCCGTCGCCGAAGCGGCGCTCGCAACTTCGACGAAATTGGCGATCGCTTCGTCCAGCCGCTTGTTGGCGACGTTGATCGCGCCGAGGTAGAACTTCGCAGCGGCCCAGCGCTTGTCATCCGGCGCCACGGCGCGCAGGAACGACTGGGCGCGCGTGTAGGCTTTGGCGGAAAAGAATGCGCGGCCGAACTGGTAGGACAACTCCGACTTCCGCTTGTCCTGTGGCAGGGCGTCCAGCCGCCTGGCGTACATTTCCACGTCGTCAATGCGGTGCAAACGCACGGCAATATCGGCGAGTTGCTGCAATGCCTGCTGGAAGTAGGGCGAATTGGGCGACCGCGCGATCGCGTCCAGATACCGGCGCGCGCCCATGTAATTGCGCGTACGGAACATGCAATCGCCCAGCATGAACAGGCCCTGACCATAGTCACGGCTCTTCTGGAAGTCGGGATTGGTCACGAGGTCCGTCAGGAGCACGGACGAAACGCCCAGATTGCCGCGGTCGTAGGCGATTTGCGCATCGACGAAACGCTTGTCCAGCGGAAAGCGCCGCTCGCGCAGCACAGCCGCTTTGAGCGTGTCGTCGATGTTGCCCACGTCGGTCTTGAGATTGTTCGCGTCGTTCTCAATCCCGCGCGCCAAGTCCGGTTGGTCGCTGGCCTCATCCGCAAAAGCTGAAGGCACCGCGCCACACGTGAGGGCCGCCAGCACGAGCGCCAACGCGCGCTGCGTGGCGCGACTCGTCAGGCTCATCAGTGGGGACATGCGGTCGGTCAAAGGGTTCGCCTCGCGGGGGGGGTGCAGGACGTCGGGTTCTGCAGGACATGCAATCGCTGCAGACGGCTGGGTTATTTGCCCGGAGCGGTGTCGCCTTCCACCGGCTTGGCCGTCTTGTTCTGGATGAGCTTGACGTCGTATTTGATCGACGGCTTGTCCTCCAAGTCCGTGCCGATGCCGCCACGTTCGTAGCCAATCACGGAGACTTCCGTCACACGGCCTTTTTGGGCGTAGAACGTGTACACGGACTTCAGCTTGAAGACGTAACCTTCCAAGTAGCTGAACACGTCCGAGTTGCCGCGGTAGACCATTTCGACCGTCAACGAGTGGTTGCCCGCCGTCGCCGTGCCGTTGAAGATCTCGAACTCCTTGCGCTGGTTCAGCAGACCGTTCGCGTTGTCCTGATAGTAGATCTTCTTGCCATCCAAGTAGTACAGCACGGACTGAAGTTCAAAGAAGCTGCCCATCTCGTTCTTGTGGATGAGCACGGCGCGCGATTCAGCAATCACGTTGTCCAGAATTTGTTCCTTGAGCAGGAGCAACTTCGCCTTGGTATTGAAGATTTTTTCCTTGACGGCAATCACCCGCTCTTCAATGCCGCGCAGCTTGGCATCGTATTGCGCGTCACCAGCGGCCGGAACAACTTCGGCCGCGGCGGGGGGCGCAGCGGTGGTCGTGGCGGGTGCGGCCGCGGGCGTTGTCGGAGCGGCCGCAGGTGCCGCCACTGCCGTTGGCGGAGCCGCCACCGTAGGCGGAGCAGCCACCGTGGGCGGAGCAGCGGGCGCCGTATCCACTGCGGGTGCGGCCGTCGCCGGAGCATCCGCGGATGCGGCGTCGGCGGATGGGTCCGTTGGCGCGTTCTGGGCCAGCGCCGAAACAGCCTGCGTGCCCAGCAAAAACAGCAGCGCCGCCGTCGCGGTCAGGCGATACCTCGGGTCCAGTCGGCGTCTCACTAGCAGATCGTGCACCATGGTGCCTCGCAACGTCCGTCTCGATGCAGTTTGTCGACAGCGCCCAGACGGGCTCCATCGTCCTGCATGGTCCTTTGCGAATCGCCCATGGGTGCGCGTTCGCCAGCGTCGTGTGGCCCGGCGCAAGGCCTGAACCACATGGAAAATCCCGCGAGTGGAATCGCGCCGACGCATGCCGAGCGCGATCGCATTCGCGGACAATCGACTGGAGTATAGGCCGGCAAAACGGGAGGGTCAAATCCTCCTTGGGTCCGTTCCGATGCCGAGAACCGGGTCAGTAGACACAGGTTGACGCTGTCTTGGATCTTGTGCGTGGTCAAACGTCCAGTGGATTCCACTTGGGCTGCACCACCGGCGTCTCCGGGGAAAACTGGAGCGCCAAGGCCGTCAGGAGTCGTTCGACGCCGGTGCCGTCGACCGACGACAGCGGCAGAACCGGCTGGCCGATCAGCTGCGCCACTTCGTCCGCGCGCGCCTGCGCGTCTGGACCCAGCGCATCGGCCTTGGACAGCACGACCAAACTCGGACGCTCCAGCAGCGACGGATCGTGCTCGTGCAGCTCCCGTTGCAGCACCATCCACTGGTAGTCCGGCGCGTCGCGGTCGACCGGCGAGAGGACGTAGACCAGAATCCGACAGCGCTCGATGTGGCGCAAGAACCGCAGGCCCAGCCCGGCCCCTTCTGCCGCGCCGGGCACCAGTCCTGGAATGTCGGCGACCGTAAAGACGCGGTCGTGATGGCGGACCACGCCCAGATTGGGCACCAGCGTGGTGAACGGATAGTCCGCGACCACCGCCCGCGACGCGGAGACTTGCCGGATGAGGCTGGACTTCCCGGCGTTCGGGTAACCGACGAGCGCAACGTCCGCCAGCAGTTTCAATTCCAGGCGCAGCGACTTGCGCTTGCCATCCTGCCCGGGATTCGCGTGGTCCGGCGTCTGGCGCGTAGCGGTCGCGAAGTGGACGTTGCCCCAGCCGCCATTGCCGCCGGTCAGCAGCACGACGCGCTCGTCGGGCAAGGTCAAATCCGCGAGCAGCACGCCGGTGTCGTCGTCAAACACCTGCGTACCTGGCGGCAGGTAGAGCACCAAATCTGCGCCGTCGCGGCCCGTCTTGCGCGCCGTCATGCCGTCCTGGCCGTCTTCCGCCGTGTACAAGCGCTTGTGGTGGTAGTCGTGCAGCGTCCGCGAGCGATTATCGGCCACGAGCACCACGTCGCCGCCCTTGCCCCCGTCCCCGCCGTCCGGCCCACCGCGCGGAATGTACTTCTCGCGCCGAAAGCTCTTGGAGCCGTGACCGCCGTTGCCCGACTGTACCGCGACGATCGCCTGATCGATGAACTGCATGACGTTTTGACCACCCTGCCGCGCGCTTGCCGCACGGTCTCGCGGCAGGCTTGTACCGCGCCGACGGTCCGCGAAGCAACGAGAACCGCGTGCGGCGGCTCGAATCTCACAAAATGACTTGCGATTAGCTTGTAGAATCGAAGTGTTGAGTGAGCGACGCACTGATCTGAGGCACGCCGTGATCACGGCATCCACGCCCGCACGATCGACCGCACCGCACCGCGATGTGGCAGTTTGGCAACAACGCCGTGACAGGCAAATCCAGATCCGGATCCAAGGGTTGCGCACCGGCATGCGCCGTTTGTCCACAGCCGGGCGCCGTCCGGCGTTGAAGAGTTCACATTGCATGAGGGTCGATCTGCGCCAAGCGCTGATTTTGACGTCAAAAGCGCGATCGGCGAGGCAAATCGCGCACCACAACATGTAGTGGTCATGTATTTTTTTGACACAACCTGTAGTGGTGCGACGCTGAGCCTCGGGTTGACCGCAAGGGGCGCTCAGGCTAGTTTCAGGGTCAGGAACGGCAGCGAACGATGAGTGCCAGCAGGCTTGCCTGCGAAGCTACGCTTGTCGCCGCGACCGGCACTGCCAGACAAGCCTCTCTCCGCCACAGCGGTCACGGTTGGGCCCGACGCACAGCGCGTCGGGTCCCGTTGCGACCGGATGGACCGGTTTGCATTCGCCGCGGTGGGACGCGGCAGATGATTGCGCTCGGGTAGTAACGGCACGGACGGTTGGCCTGCCCAGTCGTCGCCGAAACGGACCTCAGGTCGGATGACCGGCGCGAAGGGGGGCGAGATGGCAGACGGCGCGCTGAGACTCAAAGGATTGACGGACTCACAGGCGGATCAGACACAGCCCAGCACCACACGTCGCAAAGGCCGTGGCGGGGCGCAGCAGACCAGCACGACGGATGCGTCGCGCGGCACGGAACGGAGCAACGAGATGGAAGGCACGAAGAGCGAGAGGAAAGGCACGGGGACGGCTGCCACGCAGCAGACGACGACGACAGCGCAGCAGATGGGCCTGATGACGATGGTGTTGGACTCCGCGGCAACATTGGTGGACGGCGATTTGGACTCGACGCTGGCGACGACCGCCAGTACGCTCGACGAAGGCAGCAAAGCGCAGGTGGTGATGGATAACGCGAGCGAAATGTCAGTGACCCACGTGCCGCAGAGCCGCGCGCCAGGCCATCAACTGCCGGCGTCGCAGCGGGCCGACCGCGGCTTGGGCCTGCCGTGCGCACGCGTGTTCACCAAGGCGGGCGTCAATCCGTTCGACGAAGTGTCCTGGGACCGCCGGACGGCGTCCATCACCAATACCAAGGGCGAGACGATCTTCGAGCAGAAGAATGTCGAATTCCCGTCGTCCTGGTCGCAAACCGCCACCGCGGTCGTCGTTTCCAAGTATTTCCGCGGCACGATCGGCACGCCCGAGCGCGAGTACAGCGTGCGCCAGCTGATCGGCCGCGTGGTCGGCACGATTGGCCAGTGGGCGCGTCAGGGCCAGTACTTCGACGGTGAAGAATCGGCACGCATCTTCGAGGACGAGCTGACGTGGTTGCTGCTCCAGCAGCGCATGGCGTTCAACTCGCCGGTGTGGTTCAACGTCGGCGTGGAGAAGCATCCGCAGTGCTCGGCGTGCTTCATCAACGCCGTTGAAGACACGATGGAGTCGATTCTGACGCTCGCCAAGACCGAGGGCATGCTGTTCAAATTCGGCTCCGGCACCGGCTCCAACTTGTCGCCGATTCGTTCGTCGCGCGAGCAGCTCGCCGGCGGTGGCACGGCTTCCGGTCCGGTCAGCTTCATGAAGGGCTTCGATGCGTTCGCGGGCGTCATCAAGTCGGGCGGCAAGACGCGTCGCGCGGCGAAGATGGTGATCTTGAACGTCGATCACCCGGATATTCTGGAATTCATCCGCTGCAAGGAATCCGAGGAGCGCAAGGCGTGGGCGTTGATCGAAGCGGGCTACGACAGCCGCATCGACGGCGAGGCGTACACGAGCGTGTTCTTCCAGAACAGCAACAACAGCGTGCGCGTGACCGACGCGTTCATGCAGGCTGTCGAGAAAAACGCCGACTGGACCACGCACGCGGTCAAGGACGGCCGGCCGATGGACACGATGCCCGCCAAGGACGTCATGACCACGATCGCGGAATCGACGTGGCTGTGCGGCGATCCGGGCATGCAGTACGACACGACGATCAACGACTGGCACACGTGCCCGAACACGGCGGCGATCAACGCGTCCAATCCGTGCAGCGAGTACATGTTCCTGGACGACTCGGCGTGCAACTTGGCGTCGCTGAACCTGATGAAGTTCGTCGGCGCGGACGGTGAGTTTGACATCGCGGCGTTCAAGCACGGCGTCGATATCACGATCACCGCGCAGGAAATCCTCGTCGACTTTGCCGCTTATCCGACGCCGGCGATCGAGAAGAACAGCCACGCGTTCCGGCCGCTTGGCATCGGCTACGCCAACCTCGGCGCGCTGCTGATGACCCGCGGTCTGGCGTATGACAGCGATGCCGGTCGCGCCTATGCCGCGTCGATCACGGCGATCATGCACGGCGAAGCGAATCTGCAGTCGGCCAAGATCGCCGAGCAGATTGGGCCGTTCCCGGGCTTCAGCATCAACCGCGAGCCGATGCTGCGGGTGATGAAGAAGCATCAGGCGGCGGTGAATGACATTGCCGCCAAGCTGATTCCGGCGAATTTGACCGCGGCGGCGAGCGATATTTGGTCGGACGTCCTCGCGACCGGTGAGAAGCACGGTTATCGCAACGCGCAGGTGTCCGTGCTCGCGCCCACGGGCACGATCGCCTTCATGATGGACTGCGACACGACCGGCATTGAGCCGGACATCGCCCTGGTCAAGTACAAGAAGCTGGTCGGCGGCGGCACGTTGAAGATCGTCAATTCGGCGGTGCCACAAGCGCTGATTCACTTGGGCTACAGCTCGAATGAAATCGCCGAGATCACCGCGTACATCGATCAGAATGACACGATCGAAGGCGCGCCGGGCTTGAAGAACGAGCATCTGGCGGTCTTTGACTGTGCATTCAAGCCGGCCAATGGCGCGCGGTCGATTCACTACCAGGGCCACATCAAGATGATGGGCGCGTGCCAGCCGTTCCTGTCGGGCGCGATTTCCAAGACCGTCAACATGCCGCACGACGCGTCGGTGGAGGAAATCGCCCATACGTACATGGAAGCGTGGAAGCTGGGCATCAAGGCCGTGGCGATTTACCGCGATGGTTGCAAGCGCAGCCAGCCGATGAACACCAAGAAGAGCAGCGACGGCAAGGACGGCACGGTCGGTCAAGGCGTCGCGGTCGCGCAGCCGGTGCAGGTCGTGGAGACGATCGTCGAGCGCATCGTCGAGCGGCCGCTGCGCAAGAAGTTGTCGGATGAGCGCCAGGCGCTGACCCACAAGTTCTCGATCGCCGGGCATGAAGGCTACATCACGGTCGGTATGCACGAGGACGGCGTGCCGGGCGAAGTGTTCATCCGGATGGCGAAAGAGGGCTCGACGCTGTCGGGTCTGCTGGATGCGTTCGCGACGTCGATTTCGCTGGCGCTGCAATACGGCGTGCCGCTGGACGTGCTGTGCAACAAGTTCACGGCGACGCGCTTTGAACCGTCGGGCTTCACGGGCAATCGGGACATTCCGATCGCCAAGTCGATCACGGACTACATTTTCCGCTGGCTGGCGCTGAAGTTCCTGCAGACGGGCGAATCGGAGTCGATCGACGGTCAGACGAGCGGCGTGTACGAGCCGCTGCCGGTGCAGGCTTCGTCGACCGGTACGACGGTGAAGGTCAAGATGGTCCAGCCGAACGCGGCGAATCCGCCTGCGGCGAATGACGGTTCGGTTGTGGCGGCAGCGATTCAGGCGGGCATGGACACGCCGCTGTGCAGCAACTGCGGTCGCATGATGTTCCCCGCGGGCAAGTGCTATCGCTGCGACTGCGGCGCGACTTCGGGCGGCTGTTCGTAAGACGACCCGGAAAGGGCGTGAATCGGGCAGGGGCGATCTTCGGGTCGCCCCTGCTGCTTTTTGCCCACGACGTCACCGCGTGTCACGCACCCATCACCCCAAATCCACCAGTGAATTTGCCTGGGCCGCCGATTCTGGATGCAGCCAGGAGAAAATGGCGCGAAGGCGACCTTCACGGTCGTCGAGCGTCATTTGCGACGCGGCGACGCCGAAATGCGCCAGAAGCGGTGGATCCAGGTCACCGACCGCTTGGCAGGCGCGGCCGTTGACGCGACACTCGCGCCGTCCCGATGGGACACCAAGGACGTCACTTCCATCATGCCAACGCTTGATCCCCGGTTTCCCAAAGGTAGCGCCCTCCTCGCCCAGCCGCGGCTCAACCGCGACGCCGCGTTTACGCTCGCTGAACGCGAAGAACTGGGCTTGTCCGGACTGCTGCCACCCGCCGTGTTTACCATCGAGCAGCAAGAGGCCATGGAAACTGAGCATCTGGCGGCGAAAGTGGATCCGCTGGAGAAGTACGTCGGCCTGATTGCGCTGCTGGAGCGCAACGAAACGCTGTTTTACCGCGTGCTCGCGAACAACCTGGAAGCGCTCGCGCCCATCATCTACACGCCGACGGTAGGGCTTGCGTGCCAGCAATACAGCCACATTTTCCGCCGGCCGCATGGTCTTTACCTGACGCCGGATGACGCCGGCAACATGGTGGAGCGCCTGTGCAACATGGCGGATGCCGAGGTGCGCCTGATCGTCGTGACCGACAACGAGCGCATTCTGGGTCTGGGCGATCAGGGCGTCGGCGGGATGGCGATTCCGGTAGGCAAGCTGATCCTGTACGCGGCCGGCGCAGGTATCCACCCGCAGCACTGCTTGCCCGTGAGCCTCGACGTGGGCACCGACAACGCCGCGCTGCTGGACGACCCGTTCTACCTGGGCCACCGCGCGCCCCGCCTGCGTGGGGCGGCCTACGATGCGCTGGTCGCTGAGTTCGTGCACGCGGTCCAAAAAGTGTTCCCGCGTGCCGTGCTGCAATGGGAAGATTTCAAGAAAGGCAACGCCTTTCGGCTACTGGAGCAATACCGCGACCAAGTGCGCAGCTTCAACGACGACATCCAGGGCACGGCGGCCATCACGCTGGCCGGCGTGCTGTCCGGCCTGCGCATCACCGGTGAAACGTTGGCGCAGCAGCGGATTCTGTTCGTCGGCGCGGGCGGAGCGGGTGTCGGAATCGGTGGTCTCATCCGCGCGGAGTTGCTCGCCCAGGGCACTTCGCTGGCGGAGGCGCGGCGCAAGCTGCTCTTCTTCGACTCCGACGGTGTGCTCTGCGACACCCGGCCGGTCAAAGATCCGTACAAGGCGCCGTTTCGGCTCAGCAGCGAAGACGCAGCGACTTTGGGCGTGACGCCGACCATGAGCCTGTTGGAGCTCGTCCAGGCGTTCAAACCGACCGTGCTCGTTGGCACGTCGGGGCAGCCAGGCGCCTTTGACGCCGCGGTTCTGCAGCAGATGGGCGCGAACTGTGCGCGACCCATCGTCCTGCCGCTCAGTAACCCAACCAGCCAAGCGGAATGTACGCCGATGGCTGCGCTCACGTACTCGGACGGGCGCGCGCTGGTGGCGACCGGCTCACCGTTCGTACCGGTGCAGTTGGGCGATCGCACGTTTGTGATCGGCCAATGCAACAACGTCTTCATTTTTCCGGGCTTGGGCTTGGGGCTGCTGCTCAGCGAAGCGCGACGCGTTCCGGACAGCCTGTTCCTCGCGGCAGCGCACGCGGTCGCGGATTTTACCCAGACGCACCACCGCGGCGAAGAGACGCTGTACCCGCGCATCGCCGAGTTGCGTCAGGTCAGCCAGTACGTGGCGCTGCAGGTCGCCAAGGCCGCAATCCACGCGGGTGTGGCCGATGCAGTGGACGACGCCACGCTGCAAGCGCGCGTCACGGCCTGGCACTGGGCGCCGGCCTACGGGCCCATTCAGCGCCACGTCTGACAGTGCGGTCACGGACAAAATGTGGCTTTGTCGTCGCAGCAGTCGCCAAACGGACCGGGCGTGCAGTTGACGTCGCACCAGCACAAGCCACCGCCAGATTTCTGACTCTTCCAGCCGCACATGTTTTGACAACCGCTCGTCGGCTTCGCGCAGTCGGCGGGACAGACGTGGTTGTTCTCACCGGCGCCGCACACGCCATTTCCGCAAGCCGGGCAATCAACTGGGCAGCTCGTCACCGTTTCGCCGGATTCGCAAATTCCGTCGCCACAGTTGGGCGTGCCGCACTGGCCCAGGACGCATGATTGGCCGAGCGCGCAGGCAGTCCCGTCCGGTGCACCGCCGATGGCACAGCTGCCCGCTTGGCAGAAATCGACGGTGCACGGGTCACCGTCATCGCAAACCAACGCATCGCATGAAGCCGGACAGTCGCCGGGGCACGAGCTGCTGGTCTCCTTGATGTTGCATTTGCCGTCGCCACACGTGCCGAGTAACGGGCACGCCGTCGCGGATGAACAAAGGCCTCCGTCCAGACAAGTTCGGGGCGTCGCTGGCGCCGAGATCGTGCATTTGCCGGCGGCGCATCCGTCATCGGTGCAGGGATTGCCGTCGTCGCAAATGAGGCTTTCGCTGACACAGCCGCCGCTGGAGGCGCACGTCAAGCCGCCATGGCTGTCCGACCGGCGCAGCCAACCGCCGTCTGCCTGACTGCCCACCGCCCAGACACCGCTCGGAAGCCCGACGGTCGCCACGTCCAGCAACTGCGAGCCCGGAGAACCCAACGCGAGCGACAGCAACCCGCCGAGGGGCCCAAATCGTGCGATGCTGCCCTGCGAGATTCCGCCGATCACGCGCTGCACCCCGACAGCGCTCGTGCCATCCGGGAGCACCGTCAGCGCGCGGACATCGGTCAAGCCACTGACCGGCCACTGCACGGCAAACTCGAAGACGCCGTCGGGTCCATAGCGCTCGACCGCCACGCCCTTGGCGCCCAAGCCAGCGACCAGCCAGCCGCCATCGGGCATCGTCGCCAGCGACGTCAAAGTGGCGACGCTGAGCGGTTTGGCCCACATTTCCTGCATGCTGGCGTCCAACCGATGCATTTTGGCGACCGTGCCTTCAACGGTGAGCACGCCACAGCCGCCTTGAGCCGCAGCCGCGACCGCGAGGCCGCTCGACAGCCCGAAACTGCCGGGCAAGGTCGTGGTGACACCGTTCCACGCGGCGTCGAAGCGCTCGATGAACGCCGTTTGCGCCGGGACACCGATGTCCGATGTGCCGACCACGACAACAGCGTCGTCGTTCAGGACGGCTATGGCTGTGGACTTGCCT
This sequence comes from uncultured Myxococcales bacterium, assembly GCA_903924465.1. Taxonomy (GTDB): domain Bacteria; phylum Myxococcota_A; class UBA9042; order UBA9042; family UBA9042; genus CAIYBN01. Next base: position 39,875 of record CAIYBN010000120.1, read on the forward strand.
GCACTTGCGCCGTCCACGCTGACCGCGGCCGCGAGAGCCGAACCCGTGTCGGTGACACGCCGAATCGTTCCGCCTGAATCGCCTTGCAAAATCACGGCCCACGCGTTGGCGAGGACCGCCACGTCGCTGATCGCGCCGCCCGCGACGGTCTGGCTCCACACGGTCTTGCCGGATGCATCGAGCCGAGCGACTGCGCCGGCTGGCCCCGCGACGACCGCGCCTCCGTCAGCACACGGCGCAATGTCCGACCAGGCGGCGACGCTGCCATCGGTGCTGTCGAACAGGCCGTCCACTCCGGCGGAGCATTTGCCAGACGCGCAGACGTCCACGACGGTGCAGACATTGCCGTCATCACAGGGCACGGACGCCAGGGGCGCGTGGCTGCAAGTGCCGCCAGCTGTGCAGACGTCGGTGGTGCACGCGAGGCCATCCGCGCACGCGCTCAACGTCAGGTTGCTACACAGCTGCGAGACCGCACAGTCGCCTTCGCCCCATGGATCGACGCGCAGGACCAAGCCAACTGCCGGCGCCGGTGTCTGGCCGGCGATCACGGCGCCACCGCCCGCCAGCAACGCGAGACTGTGCGCCGTCCCTGCTTGCTGCGTCTTTTGCCACTGCAAGTTGCCCGACAGGTCAAACGCGCCCTCCCAGACATTCGCGCCTTGCACACCGACAAATCGCCACGTGCCATCTGGCGCCACGACTCCGGCTGAGACTGCGGTCAACGTGCCGGGCGACCAGAAGGCTCCATCCAGCCATGCGCCGTCCGCTGTCGTGTGTCCAAACCAACGCGACGTGTCGGCCCCATTCGGCCGCGAACCCGTCACGTACGCCGTGCCGTCGGTAGCAACCGTGACCGCGGAGAACTCACTCCCGGCGCCACCAAAAGCCCGCTGCCACAGCACCGCACCCGATGCCGAATAGCGCACCATGAGCGCGGTTGCAGCATCAACCCCGAGGCCAGCGCAGGACCCGACCGCGAGCGCCCCACCATCAGGCAGTCCGACAACGCCGCGCAGCACGCTGGGACCAAAGCCATCGGCGGTCGCGGTCCACAACGGTGCCCCGGTGTCCTGAAGTCGTGCGATGTGGCCAGCCTTGTCCAAAGCCAGCCAGCCAGTCCCCTGCCCGACCAGCTGAACGACGTCGCCCGCACCCCACTTCGCGAACGGCAGAACTTTCTCCTGGAAGCCATTGGCGTGAATCAACTGGACAACCGCATCGGTCGAGGTGGCGCCACCCAACGCCAGCGAGCCGTCTGCGGCCACCGCGACGCTGCTGAAATGCGCATCGCCGGCCGGGTCGATCAGTGCCGGCAGATTCTCGACCAGGTCTGACGCCGCATCGAGATGAACGGCCCAGCCTTCCTGCCACGACGCGCCGGCACGGGCACCGACAGCGACGATTTCACCGGCTGGCGTCGTGGCAACGGCGTTGAACTGGTCGTCTCCGCCCATGCCCCCGTCCAACGAGGTCGACCACAGCTTCGGTGAACTTGCACACACGCCCGCTGTGCACGATCCAAGCAGCTTGCACATGCCGTTCGCCGGGCAGCCGGAGCCGTCTTCCAGGTTCACGTTGCTGCAGCCGCCAATCGCGTCGCAGACGTCGGCGGTGCACGCGTTGCCGTCGTCGCACGTCGTCGCGCTGCCCGGCAGACACGCGCCGGCAGCACAATGGTCACCCACCGTGCAGACTGTTCCGTCCGTACAGGTCGTGGTGTCCGGCAGCGGCGTCCACGCCACCGGCGTCATCGCTGGCTGGCAAATCGCGCACGCATCTGGCGTCAGCGTACCGGCAACAAAGCACTGGCCCGCCACGATGCACCAGTCCAGTAGCAGCGTTGTGTGGGTGCAAATGCCGTTCGCGCAGCTATCCCCTGTGCAGGGCAGTCCGTCATCAGGGCAGGACTGCGCCGCCAGGTCCGTGTGCGTGCAAGCGCCAGCCAGGTCGCAGTCGTCCAGCGTGCAAACATTTCCGTCGTCGCATTGACTTGGTGTGCAACTGGGGGCCACGTCCACGGCATCGTTCCCGGCGTCATCGACCGCATCGACGGTCACAACGTCCTGCGTTGCCGTGACCGCATCCGCCACATCCGCTGTCACGTCCTGTGCGATTTCACCCGCTTGGATATCTCCGTTGACTTCGTGCGCGTCGTCCAGCGCATCGGGAGCCACATCATGGATATCGGCATCGCTGCTGGTCTTGGCGTCGACCACTTCGGTCTTCGCATCCTTGCCGACCGCATCGGTCCCCTCAACCGTCGCGTCTTCCACCAGAACGTCGCGCCCTTCCGGAAAGTGCGCGAGATCCGGAATGGCCACCGTGCAACCGACCAGCGCCAGCGACGCCGTCCAAATTCGCGCGATAGGGAAGCCGTGCCGCATCAGAACCGCCAACTGAGAGAAGCGCCTGCCCACGCTGGCCCGGGCGCGACGGTCACCCTGGAACGCGCCGGCGCTGGATTCTCGCGCAGCAACAGCCACGTGCCGACCCCCGCCGCGACGACACCTGCCGCCGTAAATCCGACACCCAGCGACTCGTGCATGCCGATCGCGTCCGCCCGCGCCTGCGCTTGCGCGTGGCTCAGATCCGCGGTGACGTAGCCATCAACGAGTTTCAAGTCCCGGCTCAGCGCCTGCTCCTCGCTGACACCGTACAGCAGCAGTCCCGCTCCGCCGGCGACCAACGCGATGCCCGTTCCCAGCATCGTCCAGCCGAGAGTTCGCGCATTCTTGTCGTCGCCCCGGGCGGCCTGCTCGTGCACATCGATCGCGGTATGCCCCCCCTCCAGCCGTTGCAGGCACTCCTCGGCTTCCGGACGATCGGCGGCGGAACGCGGGGCATCGCGCAGATATTGCCGCAGCAACTCGTTGGCCCTTTCCTGTGCGCCGCCCTGTTGCGCCGTCTGGCCGGCTTTGAACAGCGCGGACCAGCGGGTCGGCATCTGGTTCCATAGCGCCTCGTACAACTGCGAGGCTTCCGACCAACGCCCCGCAGCCGCCGCGGCATCGGCCTCCGATTCCTTGCTTCCAGCCCGACTGCCACGCAGATCGGCCAGATAGGCACGCGCCTTGTCCGCCCGATCGAGATCCGGATCCACGAGGCCCAGAAACTGCTCAAAGTGTTCTTCAGCGCTTGCGGTCTTGCCGGCGGACATCTCGGCCCGCGCAGCGGCGTAGAGGTAGTTCGGCTGGGTCGGATCGGTGCGAAAGGCTTCCAGATACAGCGCTGCCGCTTGGACCGGATCGCCGGCCTCATCGAGCTGCAGGGCACGCCGCGCCAACGAACTCGCCACCTGCTCCGGCGGCACCGCCAGCGCAACCGTCGCCCACACGCACGCCAGAACCACCAGCACCCGGCTGGCCCGATGCATCGCGCGCAACAGCTGAATCCCGCTCGTCCTGATCATGGCACCATACCGCGTGTTGGTCGCGCACATCCGCGTCATTGGTTATAGTCGACGCGTGGCACGCTGTCCAAAGGCCGCTTCGCAAGTTGCCGGCTTGACACGGACGCGCAAGTTCATCATCATCCGCGCCCCGGCAAGCTCCTGTGCGGCGCTTCGCCTGCCCTGCGAAAGTGGCGAAATTGGTAGACGCACTAGATTCAGGTTCTAGCGCCTTCACGGGCATGCGGGTTCAAGTCCCGCCTTTCGCACTGACAGCCTCCCATGCTGGACTTCAAGGTACGCACGACGCAAGCGCCACGCCGATCGCAGGATCGCGTGGCGCTTGTGCTTTTGCCGCCGCGTTTGACCTGTACGGCTCATCTGCCGCCTGATACGGTCGACATGCCGCAAGTGGCGGCAGGAATCAGCCCATGAATCGCGCCGTCGCCGCCCTCGCTGCACTTGTCACCGGTACGCTGGTCTTTCTGGCTTTTCCGGGCTGGAACCTCCATTTCCTCGCGTGGTTCTGCTTTGTGCCGCTGATGATCGCCCTGGGCGCGGCCACGGTGCGCCAAGCCTTCTGGTTCGGCCTTCTCGCTGGCACCGTGACCAACGCCGGTGGTTTTCACTGGATGACGGTGATGCTGGAGGAATTTGGCCACCTGCCGGCCATTGCCGCCTACGCGATTCTCGGCGTCGAGGCGCTGACCCAGGGGTTGACGATGGCGATCGGCTTCGCGCTCTGGCGCTGGCTCGTCGGCCGCGGGGCGCCGAGCGCGCTCACGTGCTGGCTGTCGTTGTGGGCCGGCGAGGCCGTCGTGCCCATGATCTTCCCGTGGTTCATGGGCAACGCGGTTTCCAAGGAATTGCCGATGATTCAGGTGGCGGATCTGGGCGGCGTCCACTTGGTGTCCGCCGTGATCTTCGCAGCGAACGCCGCGCTGGCCGAGATCCCAACCGCCTTGCTGAACCGCCGCAAGCCGGCTTGGCTGTTCCTGCTCGCGACGCTGGCACTGGTCGGGGCAACGTGGGCCTATGGCACGCTGCGCATCAGTCAGATCGACGCCGAGCAAGCGGCGGCCAAGAAAGTGCGCATCGGCATGGTGGAAGGCAATGTTGGTATTTGGGAAAAAGAAGCCAAGTACCTGCAGGGCGAAGCACGGTCGCGGACGTTGCGCCACAACCTGTTGAAACACCAGCAAATGTCAGCTCAGTTGGAGAAGGCCGGCGCGGAGCTGATTGTGTGGCCAGAAAGCGCCTATCAGCCGTACGGTTTTTCGCCCGTGCTGCACACGCTGGACCACTTTCTCGTCGTGGGCGACGGCGGGGCGATTTGGCGCCACGATGGCGAAGTCCTGCACGCCGAAAATGGCCAGCGACTGGGTTTGCCGCGCGACGTCAAGCTGCTGTCAGGCATTTCCTCGCCGCGGGGCGACATTTGGCGGGTCATCGATCAGGGCAAGCGCATCTTGACCGTGACGCCCAAAGGCACTTCGGTCGTCGACATGCCGTCCGGCGAAACTGCGGTCGCGAGCGTCTTTGCGCCGGTTGACCCGTTTGGCCGAATGCCTGCGGGTGTGGTGATCGCCAGCAGTGGGCGCATGTGGCTGCTGCCGGTGGTCGATTACCTCGCGGCGCGCGAACCGGACGTGCACCCAGTGCCGGATCCCGGCGACGGCACCAAGCTCGTGCCGCTGACCGAGCAGGCGTTGGGGCCCGTCACGCTGACAGCGGCGGCGCGGTCCGGGACGGGCATCACCGTCGCGGTCGGTTTGGGCGGCACGATCATCCAGGCGATTGGCAATCAGGTGCGCAAGTTGGAGTCACCGACGCGCGTGGATCTGTGGACGGTCGCCGCGGACCCGCAAGGCGACGGGATCATCGCGGGTGGCCAAGGCGGCACCGTCCTGCGCAGCGACGGTTTTCGCTGGCTCGTCGACACCCTCGGCGACAAGGACTGGTACGCCGCATGGTTCGGCGCCGACGGCAGCGCCTGGCTGGCCGGCAAGGACGGTGCGATCGCGCATAAGTTGCCGTTGGGCGGCTGGAAACTCCTGCCGCCTCTCGCAACCGTGGATTTGGTCGCGGGTGGTTCAGATGCGGATGGCAATGTGCTGGTCGTCGGTCGCGGCGGCCGCATCTGGTTCGGCCAGCCGGGCAAACTGCAGGAAATCAACACGGGCTCCGCTGGTGAAATCACGGCCGTTCTCGGACAATTGCCCCAACTCAGCTACCTGACCCCGCGTTCCGCCAAACGCATCGTCGCCAGCCAGACGCCGCTGCCGAGCCCGGACCTGAAATTTCCAAACGATGTGCAAGCCGATGAGCTGACGCCAGAAGCCGATCGCTCCAGCCCACGACGTGGTTTCACGACGCCGCTGCTGTACGGCGCCATGACCCACGCGAGTGAACTGCCCACGCACCACGCAGGCTGCAAGGACTGCTTCAATTCTGCATTGTTGCAAGGACCGCACGGCGAAATCCAGGCCGTCTACGACAAGGCGTTCCTGCTGATGTTTGGCGAATACATCCCGTTCGGCGAGGAATTTCCGCAGTTGTACGAGCTGTCGCCCGAGACCTCGCGCTTTCAGTCGGGCACGCGCACGGCGCCGATTGAGCTGAAGCTCAAGAACGATCGGACGGCGCGAATCGGCATGCTGATCTGCTACGAGGATTTGGTGCCGCGCTATGCCAAGCGCGTCGCTGCGCACGATCCGAACGTCTTCATCAACGTGACCAACGACGCCTGGTTCGGCCAAAGTGCCGAGCCGGAGCATCACTTGAACCTGGCGCTGATTCGCGCGGTGGAGTACCGCCGCTGGCTGTTGCGTTCGACCAATACCGGCATTTCCGTGTTCATCGACGCGGTCGGCCGGCGTGTCGCGGAAACGAAGCTGACGGGCGAAGAAACGCTGATGCGCGACGTGCCGCTCCTGGAGGGGCGGACGGTGTATGCGATGCTGGGCGATTGGCCGCTCGCGAGTCTGGCGCTTGGGCTCACGTGGCTGTGGGCGCGCACGTGGGGCGGTGGCAAGGGCAAAAAGTCCAGAAAGCGCGCGAAAGCGTAGTCGCTACGACGGGGTCTCAGCGGTCGGCGGCTCTACGAGATCCGGAACCGGCGGCGACTGACCGGGCGGCTGCGGCTGCGGCGAAACGATGCGCAGCGACTCCATGAAAGCCCGGAGTTCCTTGCGTCGGTCCTTGATGACACCCGTCGGCCCAGCGACGGTCAGCGCATACATCCCGTCCTCCGCCACGCACAGCATCAGCCACAGGGACGTCGGCGGATCCTGTTTGCGCAGCGTCGTCGCCTCCACCAGCCGACCTTCCAGATCGCCCAGTTGCACGATGCTGTCGCCCATCACGTCGGCCTCGCCGCCTTCTTGCATCGTGCGGATCACGCGATCCAGTTGCGCGTTCATGCCATCGCCAGGTTCCTGTTGCCGACGCACGGTCAACAGAATCGGGCCGTCGTTCGATGGCCAGAGCCAGGTCAGCGGCGCAGCGACGTCCAGCCCTTTGGGCACAATCACCGACGCGTGTGGCGCGCCCAGCAGCGGGTGACGCAAACCGTCCGTTTTGGCCAGCTCCGGCACGACATCGGTGCCACTGCACGCGGTCAACGTCAACGCGGCGAGCAGCTGCAGGAATCGGCTGAAAAATCGCACCAGACGCTCACTTCAGGCGGCGCATTCGCCGTCTTTGGTCTCACCCAGGAATGGAGAGGGCGCCTTGATGTCCCAAAAGTCCAATTCCTGCGCAGCATCGTCGGCAATGTCCAGCAAATCCGCAACCACTGGCTTGAGCTGTTGCGGGTCCACGCGCCGCAGATAGGCACCCACCGTCTCGGACGGCAGCTTGTGGCTGCCGGCAAAATCCAGCAAACGCCGCACCGCGATCGGCGCACGCCGGGCCGGCACAAGACCCAGATCCTCACCAAACACGGCACCTTGCGGATTGACATCGCCGCCGACCAGCAAGCGATAGTGCGGCGCCGGCCGACCACCGATCCGCCGCAGCGCGCCGTACAGGCCGATCGTGCCGATGTGATGCTGGCCGCACGCGTTGTGGCAACCGCTGATCTTGATGGTCGTGTCGATGTCGCCCACTGATTCCAGCAGGTCGACGAGTTCGTCCGCCAAGTTGCGCGAAAACGTCACGCCGAGATTGCACGTCGAAATGCCCGGGCAGGAGGTGATATCGGCGAGCGTATGCGCGCCCGCTTTGCCGAGCCCCATCGACTGCAACTGCTGATAGAGCGCCGGCATCTGCGTCACCGGCACGGACCGCAACACGGCGTTTTGCTGTGGCGTGAGGTGCAGACGGCCTTGGCCGAAGGTCTCCGTCACCGTCGCCAAGTCGCGCAGGTTCTGTGCCGTCACTTCGCCACCGCGGTCCAGCCGCACCGTGACAAATACCTTGCCCTCCAGCCGCGTTTCCCGCGCGCACGTCGACGCCCACGTGTGGAAACCTGGCAGCCCGACCTCGGCATCGCTTGGCCGCGCGTACTGCCATGTGTCGATGCCCGGATACGCCGTATCGATGTGCGCCAAGCGCGGTGGCGGATCCTTCAGGACCTGGGCGAGATAGCCCGCATAGGTCTCCTGAAACTGCTGGTCGCCCATCTTGCGCAGCACGTGCTTGATACGCGCCTTCGAGCGCACTTTCCGGTTGCCGTGTTCCTGGAAGAAGTCGATGACCGCCAGCATCGGCGTCAGGATGTCCTTGGCCGGCCACGCCTCGTGCACGCACAGGCCCGAGCGCGGCATGGACGCGAGGCCGCCGCCGACCAGCATCTTGAAGGCCGGCTGGCCATCCGCGCCTTTGACGGCAATCAGGCCGATGTCGTGGATCGCCGCGTAGGCGCGATCGGCGGGAGACGTCGACATCGCGATCTTGAACTTGCGCGGCATCTTTTGGGCACGCGGATGGCGCAGGAAAAAGCGGACAATGGCCTGCAAATACGGCGTTGTATCGAACACTTCGTCCGTCGCCAGCCCTGCATAGGGGTCCTGCGTGATGTTGCGGATCGCGTTGCCGCACGCTTCCGTCATCGTCAGGCCGGATTCCGCCAACATCCGCATCTTGTCCGCGACCTGGTCGAGCGGAAAATAGTGAATCTGGATGTTCTCCCGCGTCGTGATGTGGCCGAGCCGCTCAGGCGCGACATCGACGACCTCCGCCGTTTTGCGCAGTTGATCCGGCAACAGAATGCCGCCCGGAATCTTGATGCGCAGCATGAAGACGTCTTCCTGCCGTTGGCCGTACACGCCGCGCGTCAGGCGATAGGCGCGGTACTCGTCTGCGGCGAGCAGACCCGCGGCGTAGTCCTCGGTGCGTTGGACAAACTCGTCCACATCGCTCAAATCTGAGTAGCGATTGTCAAAATCTGACTGTGCTTGCACGCCCATCTTGCGCCCCATTCCTGTCTGTTCGTCAATTCGGACCAGTCGAGTCCGACTAAGGCGAAAAGGATGCGGGAGCCCGAGCGCCGTGTCAAACCATTCCAGTTCCCAAGGGCGCAAGTGTGGGCTAAACTTGCCGGCCCACGCGCTGCCCACCCCCCGGGCATGAGGTCGCATGCAAACGCTGATCGGTCAAAAGGTTTGGGTCATCCAGTTCGACGACGAGGACACGTCGGTCATTGGAATCGTGGATGCGATCGAGGCCGGGTTCATTGCGCTGCGCAATGAGCGCGAAGCCACCGCTTCGCTGTACGTGAATCTGACAAATGTCAAGGAAATTGAGGTATTTCGTAATGAAGGCGAGGGCGAATTGCGCCTGCTGCGCTTTCCGGAAAACGACAAGCCGGCCTGAGCCGCGCCAACGCCACGCGAGACACAGATGTTGCAAACCGGTGCAGAAGTCGCGGCAAGCCAAGGATTCTCGCAACTGCGTGGGCGACGCGTCGCCGTGTGCTGCAATCCCTCTTCGCTGGTGCGGGCGGAGCGGCCTCCCTATCGCCGCCACCACTTGGTCGACGCGATGCGCCAAGCGGACATCAACGTGACCCGGCTCTTTGGTCCGGAACACGGCCTGTGGTCGACCGCGCAGGATCTCATCGCCGTGGACGCGGGCGTGGATCCGGTTTTTGGCCTGGAAGTGGGAACGCTGTACGGGCGCACCGTGGATACGCTGACGCTGGAGCCCGAAGCGCTCGCCGGCATCGACGTGCTGGTCTTTGACATCCAGGATGTCGGTTCCCGCTACTACACGTATGCCGCAACGCTCTGCATGGCGCTGGAAACGTGCGCGCAGGTGGGCGTGGAGGTGGTCGTTCTGGACCGGCCGAACCCGCTGGGCGGCGAAGTCGTGGAAGGCAACGCGGTGCAGCGCAAGTTCAAGAGTTTTGTCGGCTGGATCGACGTGCCGCAGCGCCACGGCCTGACGATCGGCGAGATTGCCAAGCTGTACGCGGCGGAACAAGGTCTGCAAAGCCTTTTGACCGTTGTGCCGTGCACGCATTGGGATCCCGCCAAGTATCTGGACGAGCAGGATTTTGCCGCGGGCGGGACCCCTTGGTACGCGCCCAGCCCGAACATGCCGACCGTGGCCACTGCGGTGACCTATCCGGGGACTTGCCTGATCGAAGGCACCCGGCTGTCCGAGGGCCGTGGAACCACACGACCTTTTGAGCTCATCGGCGCCGCTTGGCTGAACGCGCGGCAATACGCTCAGGCGATTGAGCGTTTCGCGATTCCCGGGTTGCACGTGCGGCCGATGCAATTCGAGCCGACCTTCCAGAAGTTTGCCGGTGAAGTGTGCGGCGGCGTGGCAGTGGAAGTGGTGGATCGTCGTGCGTTTCCGGCCGTTCGGGCCGGTCTGGCGCTGATCGCTGCGGCCCGCCAATTGGCGCCCAAGTCTTTTGCCTGGCGCACAGAGACCTACGAATTCGTCAGCGATCGGCTGGCGATCGACCTCCTGATGGGCAGCACCCAGGCACGACTGGTGCTGGAAGCCGGCGGCACCTTGGACGAAGCGACCAGCGACTTCGACCGCGACAGCCGCATCTTCGCCGAACGGGCACGCGCGCACTTGCTCTACACCCGCCGCTCTGGCCTTTTTGCGGACGGCATCCGCCGCACGGGCCGCGTCGCACTGTGAGACGGCGAGCGACGATTCTTTTTGGCGGCACGTTCGATCCACCGCACGTCGGCCATGTGCTCGGCGTGGCGTGGCTGCTGTCGGCATTCGACGCCGATGTCTGGATCGAGCCCGTGGATCGGCACGCGCTGGGCAAGGTTCCGGTCCCGTATGCGCAGCGCCAGCACTGGAGCCAGCTCGCCTTTGGCATCTTCGGCCCGCGCGTGTCCGTGCGCACCGATGAACAGCGGCCCGACAGTTCTGGCGCCACGATCGATCTCGTGCGGTATCTGCAGGCGTCCTATCCGGATCGTACATTTCAGCTCGCGGTCGGCAGTGACATTCTGGCCGAGCGCCACCGTTGGCACGATTTTCCCGGTCTCGTGGCGCTCGCACCGCTCATCATTCTGCCGCGACCAGGCTTTGCGATTCCTGCCGACGTGGTCGGGCACATTGCGCCCGTCCTGCTGCCCGACGTGAGTTCCACTGAGCTGCGCGCCGACTGGGCAGCCGGTCAGAGTCTGGCGGGACGCGTGCCCGCCGCGGTCATTGCCGCAATGGGAGCGTATGGTGCTTGAGCCCGTGCTGATCGTGGGTGCAGGACGCGCGGGCACGACGCTGGCCGTGGCGCTGGTGCGCGCGGGGCAGCCTGTGGAGCTGGTCGCGCGCCGTGCGGAACGGCGGGCTGCCGTGATCCAGTGGTTGAAGCAGCAGCAGATCGACTTGCTGGTACGCGCCGAGCCCATTGCCGCTGCGGTTGTCGTGCTTGCGGTGCCGGATCGTGCGCTCACCGTGACAGCCCAAGGATTGGTGGCGGCAGGCGTTGTGGCGGATCACGCGTGCTGGCTGCACCTGTCGGGCGCCGCTTCCTGGCAACTCCTGCAGGTTCCCGGTGGCGCAGAGGAGCTGGCGGCGATGCACCCACTCGCTGCTCTGCCGGATCCGCTGGACCTGGACGACGTCGCCGCGGCGATCCGGCCCTGTCGCGGTGCAACGTTCGCTGTGGCGGGCACCGATGCCGCCCGCGCCGTGGCCAGCGCGCTCATCGCCCGGCTCGGTGGTCACGTCGTCGCTGTTGCCGATGATGCGCGGCCTCTCTATCACGCCGCCGCGGCGCTCGCCGCCAACGATTTGGTCGCGCTGCTGCACATGGCCGAGAACGCCGCAGTGGCTGCCGGTTTGACGCCCGAACAGGCGCGCGACGGCTTGGGCCACCTCATGCAAACCGCGCTTGACGCGGTGCGCAGACTGCCCAACGGCGCGCCGCTGCGCCTCGGCCTGACAGGCGCGGTGGCCCGCGGCGATGCGTCAACGCTCGCGCGACACATGCAAGCGCTCGCCCAGCACGAACCCGCCAGCGCGCAAATCCACAGCGAGTTGTCCAGGGAGCTGGTCAACCTGATGCGCGGGAGCAATCTTGGCCCCGCAACCTTGGCAGCCATGGACACGGTGCTCGCGCAAGCGCTGCCGCCCGACGATTGATCACAGATGGCTGGGCCGTCGCGGCTGCGCGGCGTCGGTCTGATCCAAACGCCGGTACAGCGTCGCGCGGCTGATGTTCAGGCGCAGCGCAGTCAACTGCATGTTGTGGTCCAGCCGACGCATGGCGAGCCGAATGCCAGCGCGTTCCAGTTCCTCCACCGTCGGCAGCAAGTCCTTGGATGGAAATGCGAATTCAAGCGCCGCGTTGAGGCGATCCGCGACCGACCCCTGGCGGAGCTGCGCACTCACCTCGTGTTCTTGCATCGCTGCCGCATTCGGCGCCGGCACGGTTTCCAGGTTGCGCGGCGTCAGTCCCGACAGGTCGCCGGACTGCGCGCCAAGTGGCATCAGCTCCTGGACGAAACTCGCCGGCAAGTCGCGCAGGGCAATCGTTTCCGTGTCACACTGCAGCGCCGACCGCGCGATAATATTCTGCAATTGCCGGACATTGCCGGGCCACGGGTGCGATTCAAACAGCCGCAGCACCTCGGGCGTCACGCCTTTGATGGCCTTGCTCTCCTCGCGCGCCGACTGTTTGACGAAGTGCTCCACCAGCAGCGGAATGTCGCCCTTGCGTTCCAGCAACGGCGGCAGCGTGAGCGTGAACACTGCGAGACGATAGAACAAATCCTCGCGGAATGTGCCCGCGCGCACCATGCCCAGCAGTTCGCGATTGGTCGCGGCGATGATGCGCGAGTCGGTTTGCACCAGCGTATTGCCGCCCAGACGCTCAAACCGGCCGTCCTGCAACACCCGCAGCAGCTTCGCCTGTAGCGGCAACGACATCTCGCCGATTTCGTCGAGAAACAGCGTGCCGCCTGACGCCGCCTCAAACTTGCCGATCTTGCGGTTCTGCGCCCCCGTAAACGCGCCGCGCTCGTAGCCAAACAGCTCGCTCTCGAGCAACGTATCCGGAATTCCCGCGCAGTTGATCGCCACGAACGGCCCTTGCGCGCGCGGACCGCTGTCGTGAATCGTCCGCGCGACGACTTCCTTGCCCGTGCCGCTTTGCCCGGAAATCAGCACGTTCACGCGGCTGTGGCTCAGCCGATCGATCGCCGCCCGCACCGGTTCCATCGCCGTTGAATGCGAAATCAACGCACTGTAGCGGTCGCGCCGCGACAGCGAATTGGCCAGATGACTGACGTGCTCCTCCTGGGCGATCGCCGAAAAGGCATTGCGCACCGTGACTTTCACGCGCTCAGTCAGATCCGGACCTTTGGTGATGAAATCAAACGCACCGGCCTGCGTCGCACCGATCACGATGTCCAGATTGTCGTACGCCGTCATGATGATGATGCGATGACGCGGCTCGATTTGTTGCAGTTTGCGCAGCAGTTCGAGGTCCTGGCTGTCGGGCAGGCTCAGGTCCAGCAGCACGACCCCTGGCGGAATCGACCGCACCGCGACCTGCGCCTCGTAGGCGCTCTGCACTTTGACGCAGCGATGCCCCTCACGGGTCAGCAATTTCTCAATCAACGACGAGACATCCCGGTCGTCTTCGACGATGAGGACGTTGCCGCCCGTCAACGGCGGTACCGCGATCGGCGGCAGACCCGACAAGTCGACTTCGCGAGGCTGCGGAATGGAATCCAACGTCATCACCAAGCTCCGGCCGCACGTTCTGGCGATCGTCTGGAACGGCAAACTGCCGAAACGAACGCCGCGCGCGGTGTGTTTCAAGATGAGACACATGATACGTCAACCTCTCCGGCCGTCAAGCACCCATCTGCTTTTTGCCGTGACGCCATGCCAGCTCGTCGCTACACTGCGCGCGCCCGACGCCCGGGACCGGTTGAAGTGGATGCCCGATACCCTGCAGCCCTTTCGGGACGTTGACTTGCTGTCGCTGCCGCGACCGGCGCTCAAAGCGTTGTTCGCCCAAGCGGGCCACCCGGCGTTCCGCGCTGAGCAGCTGTTTCGTTGGCTGCACGTGCGGCTGGAACGCGACTGGACGTGCATGACCGACTTGCCGGCCAAACTGCGCGCCGAGCTGGCAGAAGCGCGAACGCTGGCAGTGCTGGTGCCCAGGCTGGATCGGGTTTCAGCGCTCGATGCGAGCCAGAAGATCGTGCTGCACACCGATGACGACCACGCGATTGAAACCGTGATCATGCCGATGGAATCTGGTCACATCACGCAATGCCTGTCGAGCCAGGTGGGCTGCAAGATGGGCTGCGATTTCTGCGCGACGGCGCGGCTGCCGGTGCGTCAGGACCTGACGGCGGGGCAGATTGTCGAGCAAGTGGCACACGCGTGCCGGCTGGGCTTTGCACTCGGGCTGCGGCGCGGCGGCGTGGCGGGCGGTGAGGAAGGGCCACTCTCAGCACGCCCGCACAACCTGGTCTTCATGGGCATGGGCGAACCGCTGGACAACCTGCAAGCCGTCATCGCCGCGCTGGATATCCTGTGTGACCCGAAGGGGTTCGACTTTTCGCCCCGCAGGATCACGGTTTCAACCGCGGGCGTGGCCAAGAACGTGGCGAAGTTGATCGCCGCACATCCGCACGTCAACTTGGCGTGGAGCTTGACCGCGACGACGGATGCAGTCCGCGACCGCCTGATGCCGGTGAATCGCGGCGTGCCGATTCGCAAGATGGTGGACGTCCTGCTGGCGCTGCCGGCGAGCGCACACCGAAAAATCACCTTTGAATATGCCCTGCTCAAAGGCGTGAATGATTCCGAGGACGACGCCCGACGGCTGGCGGCGATGGCCCGCGAGCTGGACGCGCACGTGAACGCGATTCCCTTCAACGCCTGGCCCGGCGCGGACTACCAGCGGCCGGAGCGGATGGTCATTGCGCAGTTTGTCGACGTGGCGCGGCGCGCGGGCGCGAGCGTGACGCTGCGCGAATCCAAAGGGCAGGATATCGGCGCCGCGTGCGGGCAGCTGGCGGGAGAAACCGCCGCGTAGCTCAGAAGCTGCGGCGACGACGCAGGACCAGCGTGCTCGCCAGCAGACCCAGAATGGCCAGACTCAGCGGCGCAGCTTGCGCGTTCGTTCCCGCGGTGCAGCCGGACTTGGGCGCCGTGGAACCCGTGTCGGCACTCGCTGCACCATTGCTGTTCCCTCCGACCGTGTCGCCAAATTGCTGTGGCGCACCGGAACCCGAATCCATGGACGCAGCCGCATCGGCATTGTCAAAGACCGGCGACGCATCGACGTCCTTCGTGCCACCGGTTGTACCGCCGGATGTCGACAGGCTCCCACCCATGCCCAGCGACCACGCGTCATGAGCCTCCAGCTCCGCCATCAGCGCCTTGGCCTGCGTCTCGCAGTTCTTTTCAATCGCGGAACAGCCGCTCGGCAGTTGCGTCGTGACGCATTGCTCCAACGTCGTCAATTCCGCGGTGCCAACCTTGTCGAGCACCCAAACGCTGCACATCGCGACGCATTGCGCCTGCGCGTCGGGGCCGGGGTCGATCGGACCGCCGTCATATTGCGGCATGTTGGTGTCGTAGGACATTTCCGCATCGGGCGCCAGATCGTTGGTGTCATAGGATGCTGCGGCGTCGGGCGCCTGATCCGTGCCCGGCATGGCATCCGGGTAGCTGGGATCTGACGAGCCGGCATCCGCAGACGGGGGCACACCGCCGCCGGAACCGCCACTTGTCGATCCGTTGGCGAACGACAGATTGCACGGGACCAGCGCCGAGCAGAACGCTTCGCAGCCGGCCTGGGCGGGCACCTTGCTCAGCACAGCCACGCACACGCCGGGGCTCGCCGGGCACGGGTTGTACGGCTGATCGATGTCCATCGTCGGATACCAAGCGTCACCTTTTGGCACGCCCATTCCATCTGGATTCCACGGCATGCTGGCGTCATACGGCTCGGGCGTATTGCCGCTGCCGGCGTCATAGCTGCCAGAACCACTTGAGCCCGCATCGGTCGAACTCCACGAGCCACCGTCGGTCCAGGAGATGCCGTCCGACGAGACGGAGATCGAGGCGTCGGAGGACGACGTACCACCGCTGCCGGTCGAGCTGCCGTTCATGCCGCCCGGGCACGTGAAATCGCATTTTTCCCAAGTCTGGCAGGCGCTGTCGCCCGTGCACAGCTTGGCGCTCGGCACGCAGTAGCTGCCCTGACACGTTTCGTTCGCGTCCTTGCACGGCGTGGACGTCGAGCAGTAGCTGCCCGCCCATGCCGGCGCTGCCGCCACGGAAAGCACACATCCAATCACCATGGCCCACTGTCGTTGCTTGCGCATCTGATCCTCCTCGCTTCGTTTGGGGCGGCCGATAGGCTCGTACCGCCATGTCGCCCGGAGACGTTGCAGAAATCGTGCCAGAATTCGGTGCGGCGTCCGGATCGGTCCAGACCTCGCGTTGCGCTTGTGTTTACTTGATGTTAGCCAGCCCGTCAACCGCATCCACGCCAAGCCGCGAAGGGCATTGCGTGCCTTCGACGTGTAGAGATTCTCTACATGCCGAACATCACCACAATTGCCAAGCCCTACAGCGAGCGAACGAGGCTGTAGATCAGACCCACGCCATACCCGCTGCCGCGGTTGTCGAGAAACGCCGGTCCCGCGAGGTCGATATGCGCCCAGCGAATGTCCAGGTCGTCGATGTGCAGCCAAATCCACAGACCGGAAGCAGACGTCGCCGCGTTGGCGCGATCGGCCACACTGTTGCGCATATCCGCGACATTGCTCTTGTATTCACCCGTGTGCAGTTCCGGCGTGAACAGCACCGGCATGCAGTGATCGCCCGATTCCAAACCGGCAGCGACGACCTTGTCTTCCAGATCACCGTCGTTGCTGACGATCGCCGCGTGCCACTTACCGGTCGCGATCAGCTGCGCGCCGGTCAACGTCGCGGCATCGATGAGGAACTTCGGTGCGTACTTGCGCGCCACATAGCTCGCCGCGTCCGCCAGCGCGATCCGCCCCTCGGCGTCCGTATTGTTGACTTCCATCGTCTTGCCGCTGTGCATTTCGATGATGTCGTCTGGCCGGTAACTATCCGGTCCGATTGCATTTTCCGCCATGGCCAGCGCCGCGATAATCCGCTTCTTCACCCCAGTCTTCGCCAGCAGCGTGAACGCGCCGAGCACCGCCGCAGCGCCACCCATGTCGCATTTCATCGTCAGCATGCGGTCGCCGACGATCTTCAGGCTGAGACCGCCGGTGTCGTAGACCAAGCCCTTGCCGATCAACGCAATGGGAGCCTCCGTCACGCCCGGCGGGTTGTAGTCGAGGATCACGACGCGCGGCTCGACCATCGCGGTCCGACCGACCGCGTGCAGGCCGCGCATGCCCAGCTTGAGCAGTTCGTCGCCGACGATGGCATCGACCGACACGTGCGCAACGCCTTCGACCGCGTGCCGCGCTTCCGCTTCAAACACCGCCGTGTCGAGCTCCTGCGTTGGCATGTCGACCAGCCGCGCCGAGTTGCGCACCGCCGCTACGCCGAGCGCCCAGGTCAGGTCCAGCGCGAGCGGGCCGGTCTTGGTGCGCAGCTGGATCTTCAGGCTCCCTTGCGCGTTCTTGTTGGCCGACTTGCGCGAGTAGATCGAGTAGCTGCGGGCAATGCCGAAGTTCACACCGAGGGCATGTTTGGCGTCGGCAAGACCAGCCAGAATCGCTACTTTGCCACCATCGGGACGAGCGACGTTGCGCAGCGCCTGATAGATCTCATAGGCACGGGTGTCGGACAGATGCCGCGAAACTTTGTCGTACAGCGGAATCACAACCAGGGTCTTGGGCCCCGCGCCTTCCGGCAATAGCGTCGAGCCATACGCGCCGGGCCCCGGCTTCAAATCTGCGGCCAGCCGGGCCGCAGTATCGCGAATCGCTTGCGGCAGGCCCGCCAACAGCCAACTGTCGCTCAGGTCCGACTTGCGCGCGATCACCACGAGCGTATGCGCGCCCGCGAGCAGTTCTGAGTCATCCAAGGTCCAGTCGATGTGCGCCATGGCGAGCTCCGGGTGCGTGCGAAAGAAAAGCACGCGGTGGAAGGCGAAAGAAGCGAGGGCGAAACGGGCAGAAACGAAAAAAGGCCATCCGGGAAGCTCCTGGATGGCCTTTCTGGTGGACCGGATGGGGATCGAACCCATGACCTCTGCATTGCGAACGCAGCGCTCTCCCAGCTGAGCTACCGGCCCGTCGTTGAAACGGGACACGAACGGGACTCCGGCACACCGGAAGTCCGGGTGCCCAGGGGCGGATTTGAACCGTCGACACGTGGATTTTCAGTCCACTGCTCTACCAACTGAGCTACCTGGGCGGCATGGACTATCAGTGTCGTGTTTCGTCAGTGCGCGCAGCGCCAACGGGGCCGCCAGTTTGAGACAAACAGCCGAGGGTGTCAAGCCGTTGCCCGCGAACGAACGTCAGATCGTCGTCGGCGACGCGCTTTCAGGGGCGACGACCGGCGGCTCTTCGTGGAGGACCGGATCCTTGTCGACCACGCCGAAGTGGAAGCGCGCGTCGAGGTAGGCGCCGATGAGCAGAATCGAGTAGTCGCCCGGATAGCCGCTGAACGGGCTGACCTTGTGGACGTCGACGGGCGGGCTGTCGGTGTCGGAGACGGTCGCAGCGCCGTAGCGGGCCGCCATCGCAAACGACATGTCAAACGCCGGCGAGAACTTGTAGCCAACGCCCAACGTGCCGATCTGGGTCGAACCCGGCGGGGAGCCGAATGCCGTCGGATAGCGCAGGTTGGCAGCCTTGGAGTCGAACACGTAGCCCGCGCGGAGTTCTACCGGCTTGCTGACCTTGATCGCGCCGCCCACACGGAACGTGAAGCTGTCCTGCCAATTCATCTGATTCGGCACGGTCAGGGCGTTGGACGTGCCGGCGATGATCTGGTTGCCCGCCAGGTTCACGACGTCGTTTTGCGAGTTGAAAATGTACTCAAAGTCGGCTGCGATGCGCGCAATATCGTTGATCTTCCACTGAATACCGTAGCCAAGTTTGGCCGGCAGGATGAAGTGGTAGGTCGCGTTGTCGAATTCAAACGCCGAGTACGTGATCTTGTCGGCGGACACCGTAATGTCGACCTTGTTGCGGAACGTCACACCCATGGAAACCGGGCCCACGTCGTATTGCAGGCCGAGGCGGACGCCGGTCCAGCCGACGCCTTTCATGCTCAGGTCGAGGTTGGTCACCTGCGATCCGCCGCCGCTCGGCGTGTCGAAGCGGGTGCGATCGAAGGAGGTGATGACCGGGCGGTAGGTGACGCCGAAGCGCAGGTGCTCGAGGATCTTGAAGGAAATGGTCGGCGAGACTTCGATGAAGCTCAGCTTGGCGGAGTCGACCGCGTGGTACGTGCCGCCAAGCTTGCTGTAGTCGTAGCTGTACGTGCCGGCCGCGCCGCCGAGCAAGTACGCCGCGGCGCCGATGTGGATGCGGTCGTGCAACTGGTAGGAGCCGCCGAGAAAGAAGAACGGCGACATGGCGACTTGCGACTTGATCGACTCGGCGTGCTCGTCGGGGCTGCCTTTGATTTGACCCATCAGCGGCGAAAAATCGACGACAGCAGAGCCCTTTCCGGACAGCGAGAGACCCGCGGGATTGTGGAAAATGGCCGTCGCGTCGTCCACGGAACCGATGGCTGTGCCACCAGCGCCCATGTGGTATGCGGAATAGAGCATCGGCGTGTCGTAGCCGGCTGCAAACGCGGACGTTGCCGACAACACGGTTGCGGTAGAAACCAAACGCGCGAGCCACTTCATCTTCCCCTCCCAAGGCGATGTCTGCGCGAGACAATGCCAGAGATACGGGCGATCGCCAAGGGGGGAGGCCAAAGAACGTGCGGCGGGGCAAAAAACAGCGAAGGACCGAGCTTGCACCCGATCCTCCGCCGTCATTCACTTCGCAAGTTCAGCTAGTTGCCGTCTTTGCAGGCGTCGCGCACGGTGTCGCAATTGGTCTTGAGGCAATCGCGGCAAGCGGCCGACGAGGAGTCGGTGGCGCAGTCGGTCAAACACTTCTCGAACCCGCACTCGCCGGAGTAGCGGCCGTAGCACCAAGCGCAGTTGTTGGAGATCTTGGCGCACTTCGCGCTCGCGGAGTCGGAGTCAGGAATGGTCTGGCATTCCTTGAGGATGCACGTCGTGATGCAAAGCGCCTTGGCGGTCGCCTTGTCCGCGTCTGTGGTGCAGGCATCGCCCTGGGCCAAGCAGCCCTGCTTCAGCGTACAGTCGGAAACGATGTTGCCGAAATTGTCGCTGATCGCCGTCGTGTCGGCAGCCAACGTGACCCACGTCTTGTCATCGGCCGCGGTGCAGCCGGGATTGGTCGTGGGCTTGGTGTAGGTGCACTGATTGCCGGTGGTCGTGTCCCCCGCCGCTGAGTCGGTCGTCGCCGTACCGTCGCCCGGAAGCGCGGTGTCGTCGGTGGAGGCCGTGTCGGCCGTGCCGCTGGTGCTGGCCGTGGAGCCACACGCCGCGAACGCCATTGTGGCGGTCACGAGCGCGAGCATCTTGAAGATCTGAGACTTCTTCATGGTTCTAGTCCTCGCGCCCAGGCGTCGACCTGGGCTGTAGGGATCACATACGCCCGGCGAACTGCTCGCCGGTCGTTCAGGGTCACGGAAGTTTATGTTTATCCGTGCTTTTGTCAATTCCGCCGTCCACAAACTGCGGAATCCGCGCCGTCGAACGAGCGGTTGGCGGCTCCCCAGCGGGCGGCAGTTCATCGTCCGTTTCGCTCTCCAACAGGCGCGTCACGTCGGCTTCCAGGCGGTGGCTGAGCACTTCGTCGTAGACGGCAACCACGCGAGAAAACGTCGCTTTCCAGCTGTACCGCGCTTGGCTCTCGGCGAGCCCGCGCTTGCCCAGCAGTTCCGCGCGCCCCGGCTTGCACAGCTCCAGCCAGGCGTCCGCGACCGTTTCAGGCGTCGTCTCTTCCAGCGCGATCCCGCAGCGACACGTTTCCAGCAATTCGCCGATGCTCATCTTCGCCGAACCGAGCAGCGCCACGCCGCACGCCATCGCTTCCACGGCCGCCAGACCAAACGTCTCGTACGGGCACAGCGTCGCGACGACATCCACGGACGCCATCAGGCGCGCCATGTCGATCGGCCGTTCCAGATAGCCCATGTAGTGCACTTCCGGATACTTGGCCGCCAGCGCTTTGACTTCAGCGACGCCCGGGCCATGACCCGCCACCACCAGGATCGGCTTGTGGCCCGCTGCGCGCAGCAGTTCGTACGCTTTCAGCAGCGGCCGGTAATTCTTCTCTTCGCTCAGCCGGTTCGGATAGCACAGCACGACGTCATCGGGACCCGCGTGCCACGTCGCCCGCAAGTCCAAATCGCGCCGCCGCGGCTGGAACATCGCGGTATCGACGCCCAGCGGCGTGTACGTCACGCGTTCAACGCCGTGCGTCGTCAGTTGGTCGACCATCACGTGGGTCGCCGCCATCGTCCGATCAAAACGCCCAAACGTCCGTCGCGCCCACGCCCAAGCGAGCCGTTCCGCCAGCCGGCCGAGCCAGGTGTTCGGCCCGCCAAAAGCGCGACCCACATCGGTGACAGGAAAGTTCGCGTGCCAAAATCCGACGAATCGCGGTTTCTTGCCGGTATGCGCCCGCAAGCCGATGCACGCCAGCCGCACGAAGTCCGGCGTGGTATACGGGCTGCCAATCTCGATGACATCCGGCTTGATTTGCTGCAGAATTCGCCGGAACGCCCACGGATTCAGGACCAGCCGGTAGCCGGAGTTGCCCAGCGCAATGGCCGGCACATGGTGAATCCGCGCGGTGCCATGGATCTCGACGCCCGCGTGCGCCGACGGCACCAGCAGGTGGTACTCGACGTCATCCTGGCGCGCCATGTACCGCAACTTCTCCAGATGGTAGCGACGCACGCCGCCGCCGGTCATCGTGAAGAAATCGTTGATGTCGCAAACACGGATCTTGGCCATGAATCAACTGCTTGGACGAAAGTGCGCCCAATAGGTGGCGTGCACCGGCAAGCTGCGCGATGCGACCGCGTTGTTTTCTAGCAGGCTTGACCCGTTTGGCAAAATTCCCGGTCAACTTTTCACCGTCCATTTGCTTGTGACACACCGCGCGTGCCAACATCACCGTGAGGTTTTCATGAATCGCACGCCGTATCGCAATGCATGGAGTTGGCTGGAATTCGACAGCGCGCTGCTGGCCCAGAATCGCTTGAATGATCGCACCCTGCGGCGTTTTCCGGTCTATCTGCCGCCGCAATACACTGTCGAGCCAGCGCGGCGCTTTCCGGTCGTCTACTACCTCATCGGCTACGGCGGCTGGGGTGCGATGAAGCTTTTGGAGGAAAAAGCATTTGAGGAGCCGCTGTGGGCGCGCCTCGACCGGCAGATGCGGTCTGGCGAAATCGAGCCGATGATTGTGGTCTTTCCCGACTGCTTCACCCGCTTGGGCGGCGCCCAATACCGCGATTCCATCGTCACCGGGCCGTATGCCCGCTACTTGTGTGAGGAAATCGTACCGCGCGTGGACGTGCAGTTTCGCACGCTTGCGGACCGTTCCCATCGCGGCCTGATGGGCAAGAGTTCCGGCGGGTATGGCGCTTTGCATCTGGCGATGCACCATCCGGACGTCTTTGGCCTCTGTTGCGCCACCGCGGCCGACAGCTATTTCGAGATGAGCTACGTCGGCGATTTTGCCAAGACGCTGCAAGTCCTGCACGCGGCCGGCGGCGTTGTGCCGTTCCTGGAGAATTTCTTCGCCGGCACGCCACGCCACAAACACTGGCACAGCGCCATGTCCACGCTGGCCTATGCCCAGGCCTACACGCCGAACCTGGACGTGCCCGTGCTGATGGCCGACCTGCCCTTTGACCTCCAGACCGGCGAGTTCGTGCCCGACGTGTGGGCGCGGTGGCTGGCGTGCGATCCCGTGCGCGCGTGTGCCCACCACGCGGACGCTCTGCGCAGTCTGGACTTGCTCTATCTCGACGCCGGCATCAGCGACGAGTTCGGCCTCAATTTTGGCCACCGCATCCTCGCGGATCGCCTCGGCAAACTGGGGGTTTCGGTGCAATTTGAAGAATTCGACGGCGGTCACATGGGCATCGACCAGCGGATTGACGTGAGCCTGGTGCGGATCACAGCGGCTTTGCGCCAGGCGGATGCGGCGGCGTCCACATCATCGTCATGAATTCCAGCGTCGCTTTGCGGTCCTCAGGCGTGCGCACGGCGTTGGAGCGCCATTGCGCCCGCACCAGCAGGAACGCCAGCACCAGCGAAGCGAGGCCGAGAACCAAGCGCAGGCTGAGCCGCGGCGCCACATCGCGCCAAGCCAGCCACACCAGCGTCAGCGCGCCGAACGCGAGCGCCAGGAAGTACGGCAGCGCGTTCCAGGGGCCTTTGACGCCGAGCGCCATCCACGGATTGGGATAGGTCCAGCCGTTCAGCAGCAGCGGCCCGACGGTCTCTGACAGCGGATTGATGACTTCGCCGGGAAAGCCTTGGGAGACGGCCGTGCACAAGCCTGTGATCGCGATGCTGGCCACGCCCAGGACCGCGAGAAAAGCGGCGCCGATGGAGGCGCGCCACCCGCGCAGGCTGTCGAGACCGTGCGCAGCGGCGATGGCGGCGAACGGCATCATCGCGGTCAAATAACGCGGGCCGACGACCCAGCCGGCGTGCCACAGGCTGTGCGAGCACTGGAACATCAGGAAATAGCTGCAGAGGAGCGAGGCCATGAGCGCTTCGCCGCGGGGACCGAACAGCCAATCGCCGTGCAGCTGCGGTCGGTTGCGACGGACGCCGAGCCAGCCGAGCCACGCGAGCGCGGTCCACGGCGCAAAGAAATACAGGCCGGTGAAGGACGAAAACAGCGAGCCCATCACCTTTTCTTTGTTGGGCAAATGGATGCCAAAGATGCCGGGTGACAGGTCCCGGACAAAGCCGGCGTTTTCCAGGTTGGCGTACGGCAGGCTCCACGGCGAGCCGAAACTGCACCAGTTGTTGTGGGCGAGCAAAAGCGCTGGGAGCAACGCGCCCACCGCGACGCGCCAGATGTCGTTGGGATCGCGACGACGCAGCCAGATCCAGCCGCACATCAGCAAGACCGCGGGGGCCATGGGAAACTCGATGCAGACGGCCCAGCCCGCGGCAAGCCCGGCGAGCACGATGGCGCCCCCGTTGCCGATCGCGCCAGCGAGCACGATGCACGCGAACATCGCGAGGAGCGCCACGCCGCCCGCCTGATGGCCCGCGAACATCTGACCGTAGGTGAGCGACAGGGATCCAAGCGCAACAGCGAGCAGAACGGCGTGACCGAGTCCCGGTCGGGTCAAACGCGTCGGCAGCCAACGCGCCAGCCAGTACCACGCGATCAGCGTGGGCAGCAGCACGACCCAAAACCGCAGCCACCACACGATCATCGCCTTGGACGGCTCACCGCGATGCAGCGCTTTGTAGAGTCCACGCAACGCGGCGTGCGGCAGAATGCCCAGGAACGTCACGCCTGGCGCCTTGGCCTGGTAGAGCTTGCCTTTGCAATCCGGTGGCTTGCCGCCATCGGAGCACTTCATGGCCTTGTCGTTGACGTAGCCCCACTGGTCGGTGGGCAGGCCGTGGTCGCCAGTCGCGTCGCGCGTGCCAATGGCGTACGTCCTCGCTTCCACGATGGCCCGAACGGCATAGACGCGCACCATTTCATTGGGATTGTTGAGGGGTTCCGAATACGGAAACAGCCACAGGTAGCCGAAAATGCACAGACCCAGGATCCAGCGGGTCGACGCGACGCCGAGCGGACTGGGGCGCATGTTCGTTCAGCCCTTCAAGGCGATGATGGGCGCAATGAGCAGCGAAACGACGCTCATGACCTTGATGAGAATCGCCACGCCGGGACCGGAGGTGTCCTTGAAAGGGTCGCCCACGGTGTCGCCGATGACGGCAGCCTTGTGCGTTTCCGAGCGCTTGGGATGGCCGGGCAGGCCGCCCTTTTCGATGTACTTCTTGGCGTTGTCCCATGCGCCGCCGGCGTTGGCCATGAACAGCGAAAGTGACGCGCCCACCGCGAGTGCACCCGCGAGCGCACCCGCGAGCGCCGCCGGGCCGAGGATGTAGCCAATCAGCACCGGACCGAGCACGGCAACAACGCCGGGCAGAATCATCTCCGACAGCGCCGCCGCCGTCGCAATATCGACGATCGCCTTGGGCTGCGGCTCCGCCTTGCCTTCGCGCAGACCGGGGATCGTGTCGAACTGCCGCTTGATTTCCAACACGATGGCGCCGGCCGCCTTGCCGACCGCAGTCATCGTTGCCGCAGCCACGATGAACGGCAGGACCGCGCCGATCAGCAGACCAATCAGGATCTCGGGCCGGTCGATCGCCAGCTCCATTTCCTTCAAGCCAGCCAGCACCCGCGCGTGGTTCACTTCCAGCGAGAAAGCCGAGAACAGCGCGACCACCGTCAGCGTCGCCGAGCCGATCGCAAAGCCCTTGCCGATGGCGGCCGTGGTATTGCCGACCGCGTCCAGTTCGTCCGTGATTTCGCGGACCGCCGGATCGAGGCCGGCCATTTCAGCGATACCGCCAGCGTTGTCGGAAACCGGGCCGTACGCGTCGACCGTCATGACGATCGCGGTGCCCGAAAGCATGCCGACCGCAGCGATGCCGATGCCGTACATGCCGAGGTCGCCCATGGCGAAATTGGCGAGCATCGCGACACCGGCGATAAGCAGCAGGCAGACGAATACGGACTGCATGCCAACGGCCATGCCCTGAATCACGTTGGTGCCAGCGCCCGTCTTTGCCGCCTCCGCGACGCTCTTCACTGGGCCGTAGTGGCCGGTGTAGTACTCGGTCAAAAGGCCGATGAGCGCGCCGCCGATCGCACCGCCAGCCAGCGCCAGCGTGACGCCCTGCTTGACGCCAAACATCGGCAACACAAAGTAGGTGATGGCCACCACCGCGATCGGCGGCAGCACCATCGCGCTGCGAAGCACGGCGGCGGGCGCGCTGTTCTTGAGCGCGCGGGCCATGAAGATGCCGGCAATTGACACCGCCAGGCCAATGCCCGACAGGATGAGCGGCAGCGCCACGGCGATCGTCTTGGCCGACAATGCCTTGCCGTCCGTGCCGTTCGTGTCGCCCGTGAGCAGGTGGCCCAGCGTCTCGGCCTTGGTCGTCAAGCCAATCGCCATCGTCGCGACGATGGCCGCAACCAGCGATTCGTAGATGTCCGCGCCCATGCCAGCCACGTCGCCCACGTTGTCGCCCACGTTGTCGGCGATGACGCCTGGGTTGCGCGGATCGTCTTCCGGAATGTTTTCAACGACTTTTCCGGCAATATCGGCACCGACGTCCGCCGCTTTGGTGTAGATGCCGCCACCGATGCGCGCAAACAAGGCGATGGAGGAAGCGCCGACCGCGAACGCGTGCAACATCGTGCCGAGCTGCTCACTGCCCGAATACAACGCGTAGACGCCGACCAGGCCCATGAGGCTCAAGCCTGCCACGCACAGGCCCATGACTGCGCCGCCGTCCAATGCCGTAAGAAGCGCGGCCGCCTTGGCGCCGCCCTTGCTGTTATCGGATGCTGCATTTGCGGTGCGCACGTTGGCGAGCGTCGCCGCTTTCATGCCGATGAAGCCGGCCAGAAGCGAGAGAAAGGCACCGGTCAGGAACCACGCGCCGGCAGTCACGCCCAAGGATGGGGTCGCGGCCATCGCGCCAAAGACGACGACGGAATACACGGCCAGCACCTTGTACTCGCGCGAGAGGAACGCCATCGAGCCTTCGCGGATGTACCCGGCGATGCGCTTCATGTCGTCATTGCCTTCCGGCAACGCGGCGATGCGCATGTAGAACGCGGCGGCGATGATCAGCGCGAGCACGCCAAAAGCGGCAGGTGCTTTGGTCCAGAGGTCGAGATTCATGGCGCTCCAAGAACAGCAGGGAATGGACGAGCCCGACAAGGCGGGGCAAGAGATTGCCATGGTTACCAACGCCATGCAAGTTGCGCGCGCGCCTCGGCGGGTTTACCATACTGGCCCGCTGGAGGGCGTCATGCTGCAGAAGATCGTGATCGTGGGGGCGTCTTCTGGCATTGGCCGGGCCTTGGCGCTGGAAATGGCGAGCCCGGAACGCAAGCTCGGTCTGGTCGCCCGACGTGCCGCCGAATTGACGGAAGTTGCCGCGGAAGTCCGGCGCAAGGGTGGTCATGCCGAGATCGAGGTCTGCGATGCGGCCGATGTCGCGGCGACTGAGTCGGCGTGGCTCGCGCTGCACGGTCGCTTGGGCGGCGTCGATGCGATTGTCTACGCGGCAGGCGTGATGCCGGACGTCGGGCCGGAAGAGTTCAACACGATCAAGGATCAGCAGATGATCGCGGTCAACGTGATCGGCGCGATGGCGTGGCTGAACTGCGCTGCGCGTGATTTCCAGACGGCGGGCCGCGGCGTGATTTGCGGCATCGGCTCCGTTGCCGGCGATCGTGGACGACGGCCCGGTCCGGCCTACGGCGCGTCGAAGGCCGCGCTGCACACGTATCTGGAGTCGCTGCGGAATCGCCTGTGGCTGCACGGTGTTCGCGTGGTGACCATCAAGCCCGGTCCGGTGGACACGCCGATGACGCAGGGCCGCGGTCCGGCACCGTTGATGGTCGCTGCGAGCGTCGCCGCAAAGCGCATCGCCGCAGCCTTGGAAGGCGGTCCGGAAGTCGTTTACGTGGCCTGGCAATGGCGGTATATCATGCTGATTCTGAAGCATATTCCCAGCAAGTTCTTTCGACGGTTTGCCAAATGAGCGCGCCCGTTGATCAGCCAGTTGCAGCGACTTCTGCCCATGTCGAAGGCTGGGGCATGGCGGTCGGTGGCGTGGCGCAGGTCGTGCAGCCCACTTCTGTGGCCGCGATTCGTGCCGCGCTGGACCACGCGCGCGCGTCGGGGCTGAAAATAGCCCTGCGCGGTGCCGGTTGCTCCTATGGCGACGCGTCGTGTGGCACCGGCAAGCTGGTGCTGGATTTCACCCGCTTCAACCGCATCCTCGACTTTCAGGCCGCGACCGGCGTCATCCGCGTGGAAGCGGGCGCGACGATCGGCGACATCTGGCAGCACGTCCTGCCGCACGGCTGGTGGCCGCCCGTCGTCTCCGGCACGATGGCGCCAACGCTGGGCGGCGCAGTTGCGATGAACATCCACGGCAAAAACGCCTACCGCGTTGGGCCGATGGGCGAACACGTGCTGAGCTTGCGCGTCCTCCTCCTGGACGGCACCGAGCGCACGCTGGCCCCCGATGACCCGCTTTTCCCAGCCATCGTCGGTGGTTTTGGTGAACTGGCGGTCATCACCGAAGTGGAACTGCAGCTGAAGCACATCTACTCCGGACAGCTGGACGTGGACGCGCTGTGCGGCAGCAATTTTGCTGAAATCTTCAAGATTTTCGACGACTGGCAAGATCGCTCCGACTACCTCGTCGCGTGGATCGACGGATTCGCCCAAGGCGATGGCCTCGGCCGCGGCCTCGTGCACATGGCGCACCAGTTGCAACCCGGCGTGGACCCGCAGCCGCAAGCGCTCATGACGGTGGCCGCGCAAACGTTGCCGTCGCGGCTTTTTGGCGTCATTCCCAAGTCCTGGATGTGGGCGCTGCTGTGGCCGTTTTCCAACAACCTGGGCATGTGGTTCGTCAATCTGGTCAAGTACTGGTCGGCGCGTTTGCTGGAACATGGCAAGCGGTATCGGCAAACCCACGCGGCGTTTCATTTCCTGCTCGACTACGTGCCGAACTGGAAGTGGGCGTACAAGCCGGGCGGGCTCATCCAGCACCAGATTTTTGTGCCCAAAGCGCATGCCCAGCGGGTTTTTGCCGAGGTTTTCCAGATCCACCACCGCTACGGCCTGCCGACCTGGTTGGCCGTGATGAAGCGGCATCGGCCCGATCGGTTCCTGCTGACCCACGGTCTGGACGGCTACTCGATGGCACAGGATTTTGCCGTGACCAAAGGCAACCGCCAGAAATTGTGGGACATGTGCCATGAGGTCGACGCGCTCGTGACGGCCGCTGGCGGGCGCTTCTACTTTGCCAAGGACGCGACGCTGCAGCCGGAAACGGTGCTGGCGGCGTGGCCCGCGGAGAACCTGCGGCAGTTTGCCGAGCTTCGTGCGCAGTTGGACCCAGAGGGTCTTTTGGCCACGGATCTCTATGAGCGCGCCGTCGCGCCCGCACTGCAGAAGCTGGGCTAGATGCCACCCGTCACGCCATCGCCGCGCGTCGCGTTGCCGCAGAACCTGCGCGTCGCCATCGTCCACGACTGGTTGGTGACGCTGCGCGGTGGCGAGCGCGTGCTGGACGCGCTGTGCGAGCTGTTCCCGCAGGCGGTCGTGCACACCTTGGTGCGGCAACCGGGCATCGCCACACCGCGCATCGAGGCGATGCGCCATGTGACGAGCTTCGCCGATCGGCTGCCGCTGGCGCAAAAGAAACACCGCTGGCTGCTGCCGCTGTATCCGACGGCCATCGAATCGTTTGACCTGACAGCATTTGATCTGGTGCTGTCGTCGAGCCATTGCGTCGCCAAAGCGGCGCTGGCGGGCCCCGGCGCGGTGCACGTGTGCTACTGCCACACGCCGGTGCGCTATGCGTGGGACCGCACGGACGACTACATCAGCGGCAGTTCCCCGCTGCTGCAACTGGCGCGACCGGCCCTGCACCTGGCGGCGAAGTGGCTGCGCGATTTTGACGTGGCCACGCTGGATCGCGTGGATCGGTTTGTCGCCAACAGCCAAAATACCGCCAACAAGATCCAGCAGTTCTATGGCCGCACGGCCGACGTGGTGCCGCCGCCTGTGGAGTGCGATCGCTTTGCCAACTTGCCGATCGTGCCGCAAAGCGAGCGTTACGACCTGCTGTTGGGCGGGCTGGTACCTTACAAACGCGCCGATCTGGCGGTCGAAGCGTGGCGGCTGATGCCAGACCGGCAGTTGCGGATCGTCGGCGATGGCCCGGAGCGGGCGCGGCTGGAGCGGTCGGCGCCGACCAACGTGCAGTTCATCGGCCGCGTGCCGGAAGAGGACCTCGCGCGTTGGTACGCCGGCGCACGCCTGTTCGCATTTCCCGGCGAGGAAGATTTTGGCATCGTGCCGCTGGAAGCTCAAGCCGCGGGCGTTCCCGTGGTCGCGCTGGGCAAAGGTGGCGCGCTGGAGACCGTGGTGGACGGCCAAACGGGTGTGTTCTTTCACGACTCCACGCCGGCAGCGCTGGTCGCCGCGGTGCAGCAACTTGACCTGTTGGCGGTCGATCCCGACACTTGTAGACAGCACGCGCGGCGATTTGACCGCGAGGCGTTTCTCCAT
Source organism: uncultured Myxococcales bacterium (assembly GCA_903924465.1). Taxonomy (GTDB): domain Bacteria; phylum Myxococcota_A; class UBA9042; order UBA9042; family UBA9042; genus CAIYBN01. The sequence continues at coordinate 70,080 of CAIYBN010000120.1, forward strand.
CGGATGGCCGCCATCGTGGCAGACGCGTTGCAGACGCGGCGTCACGGCGCCCGACGCACAGAAGAGGTTGCATGACCCGCCCCCGCCGCCAGCCCGCGCAACCGGAACTCAAGATCGTTGCCGCGCCTGCCGAATTGCCCGCCGAACGCGACCCGGCCGAGGATCTCTACGACAAGGCCGGGCCGTCCAAACAGCGCGCCACCAGTGAGACCTTTGATGAGCCGGTGTTCGCGCCAGTGGCAGAAAAGGTGCCCAGTCGGCCGGTGCAAATGGCCGTCAAGCGCGCATTTGACATTGGCTTTTCCCTCGCCGCCTTGACGGCGGGCGCGCCGCTGCTGGCCGGCATCGCGGTGGCGGTGAAGCTGGATTCCAAGGGCCCGGTGCTCTACCGTCAGGTGCGCGTGGGCAAGGACGGCCAGCTGTTTGATTGCCTGAAGTTCCGTTCGATGGTGGTCGATGCCGAAAAGGCTGGCCCGCAATGGGCGCGCAACTTCGACACGCGGGTGACCAAGGTCGGCGGCGTGCTGCGGCGGACGAGCCTGGACGAGCTGCCGCAGGTGTGGAACATCCTGGTTGGCGACATGAGCTGGATCGGTCCACGACCTGAGCGGCCGGTATTCGTCGCGCGTTTTCGCAAGCAATTCGAGGGCTACGATCTGCGCCACACGGTGCAGCCGGGACTTTCGGGCTGGGCTCAGGTCAATGGCCTGCGCGGCAACGTGTCCATCGCCGACCGCACCGCGTTTGATCTCTACTACGTGCGGCATCTCTCGCTGTCGCTCGACGCCACGATCTTCATGCGGACGTTTGCCGCCGTCGTGGCAGGCGAATAGCGGATGGCCGTCTCGCCTCGCCTTGGCGCTTTCCTGGTGTGTCTGGCGCTGGCCAGTCCGGCCCACGCCCAACCGCTGATGGTCGCGGCCGATCACTCCCTGACGGCGGCTGAGTACACCGCGCAAGGCATGCCTTCGCCGACTCGGCCGTGGGACGAGGGAGAACTCCGCCGTGCTGTTGCGGTGCTGCAGCGAATTGCCGCACAAGACCCGCTGCGGCTGCCCAGGTTGGAAAGTGCCGCGTCGGGCGCGACGTTCGCCCGGCTCGTCGCCCCGGTCGTGCTGGCTCGGGAAGTGACGATGACGGGCGACCTGCGCACGCAGATCGCTGACCTGAGCGGTTACGCCCAGCCGCTCGGTGCGCTGGCCCTGCTCTACGCCAAGCCGCTGGCAGGGGACTTCTTCTTTGACGCGGAATTGGTCGAATCCACGCGGGTCGCGCTCGAAGTGAACCATCGCTTGCTGCAGCTGATCAACCGCGAACGGACACGCTACGAGGACCAGTCTGCGCCCACTTGGCTGCGTCGGGAGCACGATCAGGTGACGTATGGCGCGACGCTGACCCTTCGCGGCGCGCTGTTCATCTTCGCCGCGCGACGGGCATTTCGGCCCGTGTGGCGCGATCGGCTGGCCGCGGAATTGCAGAAGGACCTGCCAGCCGTCCTCGCACAGTTGCCGGAATCGACGCAAGCGGAGATCCTGGACCATCTGCACGGTTTGATGCTGGAAGACGCCAAAGGCGTCACCGATTGGCAGCCGCTGGCCAAAGTCCTGACGTTTGCCGGCCATGGCCCGCCGGCGTTCGCCAAGCCGCATCCGCCTCGCAAGGTCCGGCACCGAAAAAAGTAGTCGCGCCGTCCGTCGCGCGTTTGCCCCGACTGTCCGTGGCAGGTAAGCTGCTGGGCTTCATGATCCCCCATTGGATCCCTTGGCAGCCGTGGCAGAGTACCTGACCCGCAACACCGTGACGCGCAACATTGTCTACAAGACCCTGGGGACGGTGGTCGAGAAGGCACTGAAGCTGCTGATTGTGCCGCTGATTGCCCGGACGCTGGGTGCCCGGGTCTATGGCCAATACAGCTATGCCGTGACGGTGGCCGCGCTGGCCGTGCAGATGACAGACCTGGGGCTCGGCCTGTTCATGGCGCGGGAAATTGCCCGGCATGACGCGCCGCCGGCCAAGCTGATCGGCCAAATCCTGACGCTCAAGGGTGTGCTCGCGCTCGGCTACCTGGTGGTGATGGCCGGACTAACCTGGTGGCATTTCGCCGATCCGACGGCAGGCAAAGGCGCTGTACCGCGGCCGCATGCAGGCGCGCTCGCGTTCACCATCGCGCTCGTGGGACTCGCGGGGCTTGCGACGTCGGCGGTCGAGGCGATTTGGCAGGTCTTTCGCGGCGTGCAGCGGCTGGAATTGGAGGCCCGGTCGAGTAGCCTGTTCGCGGGCCTGCAGCTCATTGCGGTATTTGCAGCGGTGACGGCTGCGGCGAACTTGTGGCCGAACGGCAGCGATCTGAGCCTCACGATGGTGGCGATCGGCTGCGGCATGTCGCTGGCCGGTCTGGGCGGTGCCGCGCACGCGCTGTGGCTGATGAAGAAGGTCGTCACGCCCGAATACGGCTGGTCCCGCGACGCCATGGGGCGTTTTGTCGGCGAAGTGCTGCCGCTGGGCGTGGCCATCGTCGCGAGCCTCGTCTACTTCAAGATCGACGTGCTGATGCTGCGGGCGCTGCGCGGCGACGAAGAGACCGGCTGGTACAGTGCGGCTTACAAACAGCTTGAATATGCCAGCATCGTCCCGGCGATCCTGATGGCGGCGACGTTTCCGGCACTCAGCCAAACGGTCGTGAATGACCCGGTCCGCGCGTGGCATCTGCACAAGCGCACGCTGCTGGCCCTGGCCGGCGTCGGTTGCATCGGCGCGCTGATCCTGGGTGGCGCGCCCGCGCTGGTGATTCACTTGCTCTATGGCGAAGGCTTTGAGCCGTCGATCGCCATGCTGCGGATGCTCGCGCCATCGGTGATCCTGACGCTGGTGAACTACCTGGAGACCCATATGCTGGTGGCGCTCGGCTTGGTGGGGGAGCAGATGGCGTTCACGCTGGTGCTGGTCGTCGTCAACGTCGGCGCAAACTGGTTCCTGGTGCCGCGCTATGGCGGTATTGGCGCTGCGGTGGCCACCGCGCTGACCGAGCTGGTGCTTCTCGGCTTTTGTGGCCCGCTGGTCTGGCGTGAGATGCACCGGCGCATGCGCGCGAGGCAGGCGTGAACCCGCGCACGGCGAACCAGTCGCCGGCGGCCATCGCCCAACGCTGTGCTGCTTTGGCCATGGCCGCGCTTCTGGCGTTTGGTCCTTGGGAATTTCGCGACGGCCTGCCGCTGCGTGGTCTCAACGTCTCCTTGCCGGAGATCCTGGCCGCCGTCGCCGCGCTGCTCGGCAGTATCGCCGTGCTGCTGAACGGACGCGATCCGCAGTTCCAAGCGCACGTGCGGCGCTCCCGCCCCGTGCTGCTGGTTCTTGCCGCCTGGGCCGTGCTGCATTTCGCCAGCCTGCTCTGGGCACCGCCGGACCATGGCCAGCCCGCGCCGATCGGCCTCATGCTCAAAGTCAGCCTGCGCACCGCCGGCATGGTCGTACTCGCGGGCATTGCGTGTTTGCTGAGTTTTCACGCGTCCTTCCAGCGCACCGTGCTCGGCGGCCTGCTGCTTGGCCTCGCGCTCCTGACCGGGCTGGGTCTGGTCGAACGCCGGCTTGGCCGCGAATTGGAGCCATTCCTGCGGCTCTTCCGCGACGAACCGACGTGGATGCTCGGCGAGCAGCGACTGGCCCTGCTGTTCTACCACGCCAACACAGCCGCAGCGTATTTTGAGCTGACGGCGCCCACACTTCTGGTCTTCACCGCGAGCCAATGGCGACATCGCTGGCTCCGCGCACCGCTGCTGCTGTGGCTGGCGACCGTCGCGGTCCTGCTGTCGCTGACGTATTCACGCGCCGGATTTGGCGCGGCGGTCGCGGGCGCACTGCTGCTGACCGCCGTGGCGCTGCATACCCCGCCGCAGCATCGCTTCTGGCTGCGACTGCTGTCGGTCGGCTACGCCCTGACGGTGGTGATCGCGTACGCGGCCAATCCGGACATGCGCGCGCGGATCGGCCTGACGGAGCGCAGTTACCAAGCCTCGTACACCTTTGATCGCGCGTGCGTCGGTCAGCCGAACGAGCGGCTGAACGTCCCAGTGACCATCAAGAACTGGGGAGAATGGCCGCTGTCGAATGCGCAAGCGCCGGGCTCGGTCATGTACACGCTGCTGACGCCGATGGGCAAAATGTGGATGCAGGGCTGGGAAACGGTGCGCCTGCCGGAACTCAAGCACGGCGACCGGGCACAGGTGGTACTCCATCCGCAGCTGCCGGCCAAGCCGGGCGAGTACGTGCTGGCCGTGGATATCATCCGCGATGAAATCTTGCGGATTAGCGCGCTCGGCAATCCGATGGCGTGGCTGCGGTGTACCGTCCTTGCGCCGGACCAGAACGGCGCGGTGCTGCGAAAACACGGCGTCACCTTGGGACGCCCTTCGGACACCTCGTTCGTCAGCGTCTCGCGCGCGGCGGATTTGGAACGGCATCATTATTGGCGCGCGGCGTTGCTGCTCTTCGCCCGCCGGCCGTTTCTCGGCTATGGCGCCGATCGCTTCCATCTGGTGCACCGCGGCTGGGTGCCGGATGCCGGGTACGATGAGCGCGCCCGAGCACACTCCGTCGCAGCCGAGACGGCGGTCGATTTTGGCCTGCTGGGTTTGGCCGTGTTGGTCGCGCTTGTCTGGGTCACCGGCCGCCGTCTGTGGCTGATCCTGCGACGTGGTGTGTTGCCCGGAGATGCGCCGGCGTTGGCCGCGATGGCTGCGCTCGGTGGGCTTGCCGTGCACAGTCAGGTCGACTATTTTCTGGCCTACACGCAGGTCGCGGTCTTCGTTTGGCCGCTCCTCGGACTGGCATGCGGCGCGCCGCTGACCACCGCAGACCCAGGAACCGCTGATGCCGCCGAACCCATCGGAACTGCAGATCACATTGAACGGTGAGCCGCGAACGGTGCCTGCGGGCGGTAGCATCGCGGACTTGCTGGTGTCGCTCCACGTGGCACGCGAAACGGTGGCCGTCGAGCGCAATCGGGATGTGGTCCGGCGTAGCGATCACGCGACGACGCCCGTGCAGGACGGCGATGTGATCGAACTCGTGCAATTTGTCGGTGGCGGCCTGTAGCGCAAAGAAGGAATGGCGATGACGAATCAGGACTGGACACCGCAGGGTGACACATGGGAGCTGGCCGGCCGCACGTTTGCCTCGCGGCTGCTGGTCGGGACAGGCAAATACCCTTCGCTGGAAGTGCAAAGCGAGGCGATTCTGCGCTCAGGTGCGGAGATCGTGACGGTCGCGGTGCGGCGCGTCGATCTGACCGGCAAGACCGGACCGACGGTGTTGGACGCGCTGGACCGCAAGCGGCACACGCTGTTGCCGAACACGGCTGGCTGCTATTCGGCGGATGAAGCGGTGCGGACGGCGCGCTTGGCGCGTGAAGTCGGCATGGGGGATTTCATCAAGCTGGAAGTCATCGGCGACCCGCTGACGTTGTTTCCGGACAACCAAGCGACGCTCGTGGCCGCGAAGATTCTGGTCGCCGAAGGATTTTCCGTGCTGCCGTACTGCAGTGACGACCCGATCGTCTGCCTGAGATTGGCGGAAGCCGGCTGCGTCGCAGTGATGCCACTGGGCGCGCCGATCGGCTCGGGGTTGGGCATCCGCAATCCATACAACCTCAAAATCATTCTGGAGCAAGCCAAGGTGCCGGTGCTCGTCGACGCAGGCGTCGGCACCGCATCTGACGCGGCGATCGCGCTGGAGTTGGGTTGCACCGCGGTGCTGATGAACACGGCCATCGCGAGCGCCCAGCAGCCCGTGGCGATGGCGATCGCGATGCGTCAGGCCGTGGAAGCGGGTCGCTTGGCCTTTCGCGCGGGCCGGATGGAGAAGCGCTTGTATGCCAATGCGTCCAGCCCGATCACCGGACTCATCGGCTGATGGCGCCGCCGCGGCTGCTGGCCATTGCGCCGGAGGGGTGGCACGCTGACCGCGATTTTGCGCGACAGCTGATCGCGTTTCGCCACGCCACGGAGCCGCTCGGTAGTTCCGTCGCCGTGTATTTGCGCGCCCACGGTTGGACCACAGCGCAGTGGCTCCAGCGGCTGGCGGCGCTCGCCCGGCCGACCGAGCTGCGCATCGGCATCACCTTGCCCATCGACGCACAGTTGCCCGAGGAGAGCGAACAGCTCAGCGATGCGGGCGTTGATTTTGTCCACCTGACGGAACGCGACGCGGATCGGCCCATGGAAGCCTGGCGGCCTTTGCATTTGAGCCGCGTGTGCCACGACCCGCGAGACGCGCGGCGTCGGTTGCTGCTTGGCGCGGATTGGCTCGTGGTCTCTCCGATTTTTGCAACGCCTTCCAAGGCCGACGCCGTTCCCCTGGGCAGCGCGGGCTTGGCCCAAGCAACGGATGCCGCGCCTGGACGCGTCGTGGCCCTGGGCGGAATCACCCCAGACAACGCCGCTACATGCCTTGCGACCGGCGCGGTCGGCATCGCGGTGCAACGGACCGCTTGGTCAAATGCCGCAACGCTCACGAGATCGTTGCAGCCGCTTGACGGAACCCCGTTGCTTGACGACGATAGCAGCGCCGAAAGCGCCCGCAGCCTCCCTGCGCGCGACGGCTTGGCGGTGTGATGCGAGGGTAGGCGCGCACGGCGCCAAAAGCGGTGGTAGGCTGCGTGATCGCTGCACAGAGACACCACCAGAACGACCGAGACGCGACCACGACGACACAGACGATACGGAGCCGGCATGTTCGCCATTACGATTCGAGAACGAAGTGGTCAGGTCTACACCTTCCATTTCGACAAACCGGAAGTCCTGATCGGCCGCGTCAAAGGCAATGACGTCATTTTGCCCAAGCAAAATATTTCCAAGCGCCACGCGCTGGTCCGCGTCAACGGCCCGCGTTTTGTCATTGAAGACTTTGGCTCGACCAACGGCACGTACGTGAACGGCCACCGCATCAGCGGCGCGGTGGAGATCGGCGCCGATGACAAAGTGTATCTCGGCGATTTTGTGATGAATTTCGTCGATCTGTCAAACGCCGATCTGGCGTCCGCGCCGGAATTGCCGCAGCAACTGCCGATTACGAACAACGAGTTGGCGCCCGGGGCCATCGCGGAACCTGCTGCTGAGCCACGGGGTCGCAAAGCGCGTGCCGGCGCGGCGGATGTCGAGGACGTGGGCGCGACGCGTTTTGACATGGGCGACAACGATGTATTGGCCGCAGCGCTGGCCGAAGCGAGCGACGAGCCGCTGGCCAACGCGACGCTCGTGGGTTCGCCAGAAATGGCCGCCTTGCTGAGCCAACTCGATGCCAAAGGCAACGACGCGGCGCAGGAGTCTCCGCCGATTCCCGACGATTGGGAAAGCGCGCTGATGGCACCGCCAGAGCCGACGCCCGATGCCAAACCGGCTGAGCCAGCGATCCAAGCCGCACCGGCGGCGCCGATTGCCGAATCCGCGCGGCGGACGATCATTCCGCCCTTGGGTCCGCTGCCGCGCATGACGGGTTCGGTTGTGCCGCTGCCGGCGTTCGAGTTGGGCTCGCGCGCGCCGACCTCGCCGGCGGTGCCGATGGAAATGCCAAAGTCTGATCCGCAATACTTTGAGGATCTGGCGGCACTCTACCGCGCCGCGCTGCGCGATCTGCGACCGGCGATTCCGCAGGACGCGTCGGCGATGTCGGACACAGAATGGGCGGAAATGGAAGACCGCGTGGTCGCATTTGTGGACGCGGCGGAACGGCGGGGTGAGCTGACCGGCGACATGGACATCGCGCAGATGAAGCGCGATTTGATTTACGAATTGGCGGGCTTGGGACCGCTGGAGCCGATTCTGGACGATCCGTCCGTCGAGTCGATCGAGGTCAACCACGCGGCGCAGCTGTTCGTGTTCCGCAACGGTCGGCGCGAAGCGGTCGCGGAGCGATTTTCCTGTCAGCCGGCGTTGTCGGCCGCGGTTGATCGCCTGGTGCGCGCGACAGGGCTCGTACGCGGGCCGAGCGATCAGCACGTGGAAGGGACGTTGGTCGATGGTACAACGGTGCGCATCGTGTGGCCGCCGCTGTGTCCGAGCGGGCCCACCGTGCTGCTGCGCAAGCCGCGGGTCCATGCGCCCACCATCGATGAACTCGTCGACCGGGGCAACATCACGCCACACGCCGCGGCGTGCCTGAAATACCTCGTACGTTCGCAACGTTCCATCGCGATCTGTGGCTGGCCGCACGCCGGTCGCCGCACGGTGATGAATGCGCTGGCGTTGCTGATCGGCAAGGAAGCCCGGCTGGTGGTCTGCGAGGACGGTCGCCGCTTGCGGTTGCCGCATGAGCATGTCGTCCGTCTCGATGCAGCGGCGCACGACAGCGGAACGCCGATCCTGGACATCGCGCGCAAGCTGGTGCCGGACTGGCTGCTGATCGGCGAAGGCGCTGGCGTCGATTTTGCTGCGTTGGTGAGCGCGGCAACCGATGAAGGCCTGCCGCCGTGGATCGCGACCTTCTACATTGGCCCGCGCTCTGCCGGTTTCCTGCGTCATGCCGTGAATGCGTTGTGCGTCCGCCATCCCGGCGTGTCCTCCGACGTCGGCGCGGCCCGCATCGCGGGGGCCTTTGAAGGAGTGGCGTCCTTCTCCTGGTTGGATGGCAAGCCCGTCCTCGATCGCGTCGAGTTGGTCGGCTATGGCACGGATCAATTGGATTTGACGCAGATTGCTTGGGAAGATCTGCCCGAAGATCTGCGTCCGGCGCGCGTTTGAGAGCAAGACCACGCTTTGGCTCGTTCAGGATGAGGTGAGACGTGTTCACGCTCATCATTGAAGACAAACAAGGCATCGTTGTCGACGAATATTCGTTTGAGGACGGCGAGTTCATCATTGGCCGCAGCCATCAGGCGGATATTGTCCTCCAATCCGACAATGTCTCACGACGTCACGCCCGATTGTTCACCCAAGACGGCAAGTGCTTCGTTGAGGATCTGAAAGCCGCCAACGGCATCTGGCTGAACGGCAAGCGCATTCACAACACGTCCGAATTGCCGAAATCTTCGCAGCTGCGGATCGGCGATTTCTTCCTGCATCTGGAAGGCGCGTCCCAGCCGCGCACGGTCACGCAAGTCGTCTACGGTCGGCTCATGCCGGCAGCGGGCAGCGTTGGCGTACCCACCGACCTCGCGCAGGCCAGCATCCTGGTCGGGCGCGGCAAGGACTGTGGCATCGTACTGCACGACGTGTCCGTCTCACGCATCCACGCCAAGATCGCGCGGCTGCAAGATGGACGGGTTTGCGTTGAGGATCTGCGCAGTTCCAACGGCACGTTTGTCAACGACCGCCGCATCGAGAATCAGCAACTGGCGCACGGTGACCGCGTGCGCTTTGGGACCGTAGCCTTCGTGTTTCAGCTCGACGGCGTGCCCGCGACGGAGACCGAGGATCTGCGCGACGCCGGGCAAGGCGGACGGCTGATTCCGCCGCCGGCAGGACCACGCAATTGGGGCGCTCAGTTGCAGGCGCATTCCACTGTCGCCGATCCAACCGCACCGTCCGCCCTGCTGGAACCGCCGCGCTCCGTTCTGCCGCAGATTGCGCTGGTGGCCGTGATTGCGGTGGCAGCGGTGTGCCTCATCGTTCTGGTGGGCATCGTCTACGATAAGTGGATGGCGGCCCACCCGGCGGTGGCGCCCCAGGTCGCGCCGGAACGACATGCGCCCGCGCGGGACGTCGCGCCGACGCAGCCGCTGGACCGCGGTGAATTTGACCTGTTCGTGACCCGCGGCCAGGACGCCGTCGCGCGCCGGCAGTGGGATGAAGCGCAGGATCTGTTCGGCAAGGCTCGGAAACTCGACACGATTCACCCGCGGCCGATTGAGGCGCTCAATCTCATCAACCGCGAGAAGCGCAACGGCGCGAAGTTCTCGCAAGCGGAAGCTGCGTTCGCCAAGCGCGACTACGATGCGGCGATTCAGGCCAACAAGTCGATTTCCCAGGATTCCGTGTACCGGCCGGACGCCAACACCGCGCTGGAGGCGATTGCCGGGCTCCTGGAAATGGACGGCGATGCGGCGTGCCTGGCCAAGGATTGGCTCAGGTGCCAGAACCTGTACTTGACGGCGATGTCGACGGATTTTGCGAAGCCGGAAGTGAGTGCCAAGTATGCGAAGGCGATGAAGAAACATCGCTAACGCGCGCCACCTGGGGAGGGGGCCGCCATGAAGCACAACAGTGACACGATTACGTCCACGCTGATCGAGGATCGGCGTTTTGCGCCGCCAAGCGCTTTTGCGGCTGCTGCGCATCTGCGGGATCCGGAGGCGGCTGCGAGGCTGCGCGCATCCGCCGCGGCCGATCCGGTGGCGTACTGGAGTCAAGCCGCGCGCGACGAGCTGCGCTGGTCCAAGCCGTTCACGCAAACGCTGGACTGGTCCAACGCGCCGCACGCCAAGTGGTTTGCCGATGGTGAACTGAACGTGAGCGACAACTGCCTCGATCGCCACTGCGAGACGGGCCGGGTGCACAAGGCCGCGCTGATTTGGGAAGGCGAACCGCTCGACGGCAACGCGCCTGAAGTGCGAACGCTGACGTACGGGCAACTGCGCGCGGAGGTTCAGAAGGCCGCGCAGGTGCTGATGCGGCTCGGCGTGCAAAAAGGCGATCGCGTGGCGATCTACATGCCGCTGGTGCCGGAAGCGGCGATCGCGATGCTGGCGTGCACGCGGATCGGCGCAGTGCATTCGGTTATTTTCGGCGGCTTTTCCGCAGAATCCCTGCGCGATCGCATCCAGGACGCCGGCGCGAAAGTCGTCATCACGGCCGACGGCGGCTGGCGGCGGGGCCAAGCGCTGCGACTCAAGGATGTGGTGGACGAGGCCCTGGCGCACGACGCGCACACCGTGACGTCCGTGCTGGTCGTGCAGCGCACCGGCCAGGAAGTGCGCATGATGCCGGGCCGCGACCACTGGTGGCACCAGCACATGGCGGCGAGCAAGGCCGTTGGCGCGCCCGTGCCGCTGCCAGCCGAGCACCCGCTGTTCATCCTCTACACGTCGGGCACGACCGGCAAGCCCAAAGGCATCCTGCACACGACCGGCGGCTACCTGACCCACGTGACGCGGACATTCCGACAGGTGTTCGACATCCGCGACGACGACCTCTACTGGTGCACCGCCGACGTGGGCTGGATCACGGGCCACAGCTACGTGGTCTACGGGCCGTTATCGGCCGGCGCGACGGTGTTTCTCTACGAAGGCGCCCCGACCGTTCCCGACAAGGACCGGTTCTGGGACATCATCGAGCGCCACCGCATCAGCATCTTCTACACGGCGCCCACGGCGCTGCGCACGTTCATGGCCTGGGGCGAAGCGCCGATCCTGAAGCACGACCTGTCGTCGCTGCGCCTGCTCGGCACGGTCGGCGAGCCGATCAATCCGGCGGCGTGGGTGTGGTATCACGAGGTGATTGGCGGCGGGCGGTGTCCGATCGTCGACACGTGGTGGCAAACCGAGACGGGCGGCATTCTGATTGCGCCGCTGCCGGGCGTGCAGGTCTGCGTGCCAGGTACCGCGACGGTGCCGCTGCCGGGTGTGCTGCCGGACATCGTCGGACCCGACGGCCAATCGCAACCGGCCAACGCTGGCGGCCTGCTGGTGTTGAAGCATCCCTGGCCCGGCATGGCCCGGACCATTTGGGGCGACGATGCGCGCTTCCAGGAAACCTACTTTTCCCGCGTTCCAGGCATCTACTTCACCGGCGACGGCGCGCGCCGTGATCCGGATGGCAACTTCTGGATCATGGGCCGCGTCGACGATGTCCTGAACGTGTCCGGCCACCGGATCGGCACGATGGAGGTCGAATCGGCGCTGGTCAGTCACCCGCTGGTTGCAGAAGCAGCGGTCGTGGGCCGTCCGGATGCGCTGACGGGGCAGGCGCTGGTCGCGTTCGTCACGCTGACGACGGGCACGCTGCAGAGCGCTGAACTGGCCGAGCTTCTGCGCCACCACGTCAGCCATGAGATCGGCGCACTGGCGCGACCGGCGGAGGTGCGTTTCGCGGCAGCTTTGCCCAAGACGCGCTCGGGGAAAATCATGCGCCGACTGCTGCGCGAACTGGCGGGACAAGGCACGGTGTCGGGCGACACTTCGACGCTGGAGGATCTGGGCGTGCTGGAGGCGCTGCGATCCACGGACGAGTAGGCGGCGTCAGTCGCGCGGCGTGTCCGCCCAACGTGCGATGTGGCAGCCAGCGCTGATGTCCTGCCCGGGCAGCCAAAGCGCGGCGAAACTGCCGTCGTTGCCTTGCGCCAGCGCGACCGGGTCGATGGCCGCGATCCAGATTTGCGGGCTCGCCGGCGCGCCGGTGTGCAGGAATCCATAGTCGCGGCGCGAGGAAAAGGCCATCCAGTAGTAGCCACCGGGACCGATGCTGCCGACCGTCGCGAACGTTGGCCAGGAGTTGGTCAGCCCAGCGGAAGCTTGGCCGTTGGCGTTGTCCAAACGAATCGGTGTGCCGCCGGTCGCTTGAACCATCCACAGGTCAGCCTGGCAGTTGTCGTAGGTGCCGCTGTCCGCATTGCCCGGACCGCCATTGGGATTGGTCGTGCTGCCGGCGTTCTGTGGGCACAGCGTCGCGGGCTGCGTCGCACGGTTGTAGGCAACCCACTGGCTGTCGACGGTAAACGCCGGGTAGAAATGGTAGACGCCGGGGTCGTTGACGCCCGCAAGCGCCGTGGCCTTGCCGCCGCTGCCGTTGTTGTACGGTACGCTGTAGAGCATCGTCGGCTGGCTGGCGGCAAAACCTTGACCGACGTTGGCAGCGCTGGCGTACACCACCGTATTGCCGTCCGGTGACCAGGTCGGAAACGCCTGCTGGCCCAGATCGCCGCCCGTCACCAGCAGCGTCTCGGTGCCCTGGAGCAGGTCGATCGAGAACAGATTCGTGGAAAACAGCAGCGGCGCCGACGGCACGACCAACCGCTTGTCCGTCGCGTTGAAGTACTTCTTGGAGAACGCCGCGGCAATCGTGAACGAAGATGCGAGCTTGGTCTTGGCCGTCGCGTTCAGCCACTTCGGATCCAAGCCGCTCTTGGCGGTAAACAGCCCCATGGACATGCTCGAGCCGGTCGCGCCCATCATGAAACTGACGGCGATCGTCGAGCCGTCTGGACTGATGCTGTGGCAGCCGGCGCAGAAGCCGCCGGGGGTGGGAATCGAAGCCGCGGGCTTGCCGGGTTCCAGCACGCGGACTCCGAGCATCGAGGTGTTCCAGTAATAGATGGCGCCACCCGCCTGCTGGAGCGCGACGCCGAACGGCTGCGCGGGCGTCTGGATCGGCGTCCCCGTCACCTTGGTGCCACTCGTGTTCGCGGCGATGACGCGCAGGTTCCAGGTCTTGACGGCCGGGAACTGGAACAGCTGCTTCCACGCCGCGGTCGGAATCGTCACCGCATAGCCACCGCTCGTCTGCCATTTCGCGCCGCCCACAACATCGATCTGTGCGAAATCGCTGTCAAAACGCAAGACAAACGTGTTGGCGTTCTGGGCCGCGCCGTACGTCCACTGAGCGGTGATCGGCGAAAAATCCATGGGCGCCATGGTGTTGGGCGGCGGGTAGAGGAGGCTGATTCCGGTCAGGGCGTCGGTCGCAGGCGTGTTGGCCAGCACCGCGCCAATGCCCGGACTGGACTCACTCGTCGTGTCCAGCCACTGCACTTTCACTTGCAGGGACGCGGATTTGCACAGCGTCTGCACGTGCGCCGAGACCGTCGCGGTGCCGCCGAAGCTCCCCGATGCGGTGAACACGCCATTGGCATCGATGGTGCCCGCCGCGGGCGGATCGACGTCCCACGTGGCCGTCGTGAGCGCCGCGGTACTGCCATCCGCCGCAACGCCTTGAACGGTGAATGGCAGGGTTGGCTGCTTGCCCCACAGGCCGGTGATCTGCGCTGGCGTGGGGCCGATGGCCAGGTCGACGAATCCAGCCGCGGGCTGCGATGGCTGGACGCAGCCAAGGAATGGCACGTCGGGCACGTCGGGAGCAAGATCGCTGGGTGGCAGCGCGTCGCCGACCGCGTCATCCAGCCATACATCTGAAATCACAGGCACATCCGCCACACCGTCCGCAAGCGTTGGGTTGCCGGCATCGCCATCATCGGGCGTCCCTGCCGCATCTGTTGCGGCATCAAGCGCAGCCCCAGCGTCGGTTCCATCCGGCGTCTCAGCCACATCCATGGCGGCGTCCCAACCTGCGTCGTTGGCGTCCAGCGCATCGCTTTGGGCCGCCGCATCTTTGCCCGCCAGCGCGTCCTTCCCGGTGAAGTTGAACGCCACGTCCGCATCCGCGCTGCCCGCCACGTCGGCCAAATCTGCAGTCGCCGACTGGACATTGCTGCACGCGCCCAGCAAGACCAGCATCGCGCCCAGGCCCAGCCACTGCCGGGATTGCCTCTTCTCGGCCATCGCCGCGTCCTCCTCTTGCCGTGACCGCGGCGCGCATTTGGCCACCGCAAAGAGGCAGTGTGGCGGACCCTCAGGAGAGCGTCAAGTGCGGTTTTTGTGTAAAATTGAGCGCTTCGGCTCAACGTGCGGAGGAAAATCCTGCGGCCTGCCGTCAGAAAGCTTCGGCACCAAGTCGCGACCATTCGGCGTATCTGGCCCCGCGCGGCGTCATCCCAGCACCGGATGGTGTGATCGCCGATGGCGGCGGTCCCACGTTCTTTGTTGCGATGGGGCGCGGTTGTCGGCACGCGGGCAACGTCGTCAGTTCCTGGCCGTCGCGCGCAGCTTTTCGGCCAGGTCCGTCGCACCGGGCACGCCGCCGGCATAGATGCGACACCCGAGGCTGGTGGTCGAGGGTACGGGCAGACCGTACAGATCGCGTCCATTGACCAGCACGGTCGGCGTCGGATAGCCGCGGCGAATGTCCCCATCTGGCAGCGGTTCCTGGTTCGTGTCGGTAAAGGTCCAGCCACGGCCCATCGACGCGAGCGCATGCGTCAAGTTGTCGCGCAACACCGGCGTGTTGGGGCAGTCTGGGAAGCCGAGAAACTCGATGGTGGGCTGTGCATTGCGCCCTTCAGATTCGCCGCTGTTCGCCGTGACAATGCTCGTCGCACAGCCTGCGCACAGACCAACCACCAGGCAGAGTAGGCAGTTTCGCATCAAGAACTCCCGGCTCAGGATCATCGTTTGGCCGTGTGTCGCCATCGCCATTGCCGCGAGCACTCACGCGGTCAAAACGCGTCCAAAGGCTGAAACTCTACTCGTGCACCGCATCGATGAACTCCATCAGCATCGACTGGCCGCTCGAGTAGAGGCGCGCGCGGGCGACCATGCTCGGCAGGATCGTGGGCCAACTGGTCATCGGGATGGCGTTGATGTCCGGGTGGTCGTGACAACGGCCGCATTGGGCGATGAACAGCTTGCGGCCTTGTTCCAGCGAGTCTTCCGTCACGCCCGCAATGCGGCTCTGGGCACGCGCGATCTGCTCGGGCGAAAGTGGTCCCGGTGGTATCGCAGACTTGGGAAAGCATGCCGACAACAACAGCGCAGACAACAGCAGGACGAGACCCAGGCGCATGAAGACTCCGGTGCGGCGCGTTGGCCGGCTCGCGGTGGGACGTTAGCAGGGTCTGCCGCGGACGTCACGGCAGGTTGCGCGACCGCACCTCCTGCTCACTATCGGCCCGTTGCCCCACCGCTCCGTGCCGCGTACGATCGGCGCGAACCACCGCAACGGAGTCCCGTCATGACACCCTCCGCGATCCAAGCCCTCGCCATCCTGCGCGACGGCAGCCAGTTCCAGTGGTACGTCATCCCGATGCTTTCATTCGTCTTCTACGTCTACACCGTCGAAGTCCAGCGCCGCGACTGGAGCCTCGTGCTCGCCGGCCTCGCTTTTTGGGGCATGGACTGGTTCAACGAAATCTGGAACGCCCTGGTGCTCCACTTCACCGGCTTCGCACCCGTCTGGGGCGCGCCGGGCAAGACCGCGTTCCTGATCCTCGTCGGCCTCAACATCGAAATCATGTTCATGTTCGCAGTGTCCGGCATCATCTGGTGCAAGATGCTGTTGCCCAACAAAGCCGACCGCATCCTCGGCGTGCCCAACCGCTGGTTCATCGCGTGCGCCGGCTCAGCGTTTTGCGTGGTCATCGAATACCTGCTGAACGGCGTCGGCGCCTTGACCTGGGACTATCCGTGGTGGGGACGCAGCGCGCCGTGGCTGATTTTCCTCTTTGGCTACCTGACGTTCTTCGTCGTGGCGTTCTGGGTGTTCGACAGAGAGCGGGTGGCCGCCAAGGTGCGGGTCGTAGCCGCCTTGTGGGCGCTGGACGCGGTGTGTTTGGGCGTGTTTGCCGGGTGGTTGGGGTGGATTTGAGGCGGGGCTCGGTGCGGACGTGGGGAGCGGCACCTCGTGCGCGCCAATGCCGACAAAAGCCGCCCCAGTTCCCCAGGACGGCCTCTGCCGCTTCACTCACCCCCGTCCCTCCGTCACCGGCCGAAACTCCTTCAACTGCGGCGCCTTCACCCCAAATGTAAACTCCGCCGCCTTCACGACCTTGGCCCGCAGGCCGTCGGCCTTCTTCGCCTCGGCGTTCAGCTGCTGGGTGAGCAGCGCCACCGCCTGCTTGGCGTTCTCCTGCTTGGCGTTGAGGCTCTCGATGTTCGTGTTGCTCACCGCCAGCGCGGCGGCGATGGGCTTGACCTCCGCGGGCAGCTCCGCGGCGTGGGTCTTGGCGCCGGCAATGGCGAGGTTGTTGCGGCTGACGCGCTCAGCCAGAGACATACGTTGCGACATGCGGTTCCTCCTGACACGCCGTGTTGGTTGGGTCGGCGGCGCCTCATAACGTCGCGCTGGGAAGGGAATTGTCAATTTTTCCGCGGGCGCGGGCCAAAATGCCCCGGACAGCGGGCGCCCGGGTTGTAGCGAGCGGATTCGACCCGCGGGCGTCATTTCCCGAAGGCGGGCGGACACTGCCCGGGCTCGGGCGGAGAGAGTCCGTTGGTGCAGGGCCGACGCCCGATGGCGGGCGGAGGGATCACGGGGGTGTTGGGCGAGTGCCCGGGTGCTGGACGCTATCGCTCCAGCGACGCCAGGACGGCGTTCAGTCCCGCGACCACGGGCGGCAAGTCCTGCGCCACGATGCGCCAGAGCACATCGAGATCCACGGCGTCGTATCCATGAATCAAGCGGTTGCGCATGGCAATGATGCCGCGCCACGGAATGCCGGGGTGGGCCGCGCGAACGTCGTCAGGCACGCGCGTCGCCGCCTCGCCGACGATCTCGACGAGCCGGGTCAGGACCAAACATGCTGAACTCAGTCGGACACCAAGCTCTTGTGGTCAGATCTGTTGCATTTCGGACTGGGACCGCGAGCGTGCACCTCCGGTGGCACGCCGCGGATCGCGAACGTTTGATCTCGAACTTCGGCCAGCGTGTATGGCTCCAGCGTGCGATCCGCGTCGAGGTCTTCGCGCACACGCCCCTCGCTCATCGCGAGCGCTTCGGCCGCATGGTCGCGCATTTGCAGGATGAAAATCCGCGCGTCATGCCGCGACATGCAGGACCTCGGCCTCGGCGATGACGGCGGCGCGAAAGTGCGGACTCAGGAATCCGGCCGTCTGCAAGTCGACGCGGCGTCCCAGCAAAGCACTCAGTTCGTCCTCAAGCGCAAAGAAGCCAAAGCCCGGGGCACGTCCCGGCGCAAACGCCACGAGGATGTCGACATCGCTCTCCGCCCTGAAGTCGGAACGCAGCGCGGAGCCAAAGACCGCCAACCGGACGATGCCGTGGCGGCGGCAGAAGTCGGCAAGTTGGGCGCGATCGATGGCGAGATGCATGCTGTCCGTCCATGTGCCAGCGCGCCAATGCGGCCGCGCGCCGTGTTGTGACTCTGCATCCCGCTCGGCGCGGCGTCAACCGGCTGCGCCACCGGCGCGATCAAGAGCGACCGGAAGGTCGCAAAGCGCGCCCCGAGCCGCACGCATCACGGCGCCGGCTGCCGCTGCGAGCGCACTGGCAGACGCGAGCGTTCCGAAATCGGCCCTTCCGGCTCCGAGCGTCACCCGCCAAGACGACAAAAGCCGCCCCAGTTCCCCAGGACGGCCTTTGCCCAAACTCACACCCGCTGACTCAGTCCGCAGACTCGATGTTCAGCGTAATCTTCGCCACCACATCGCCATGCAACTTCGCGGTAAGCGCGAACTCGCCCAGCGCCTTGATGTTCTCCGGCACGACCAGGTCGCGACGGTCGAGGTTGAAGCCCTGCTCGGCCAGCAACTCGGCGATTTCGCGCGTCGTCACGGTACCAAACAGCTTGCCATCCTCGCCGGCGTGGCGCTTGACGGTCAGGGTCACACCGTTGAGCTTCTCCGCGACCGTCATGGCTTCAGCTTTCGCCTTGGCCAGACGCGACGCGACCATCGCTTTCTTGTGTGCCATCTCGCCCACGGCGCGCTCGTTGGCGAGCATCGCCAGGTTGCGCGGCAGCAGGTAATTGCGGCCAAAACCGTCGGCCACCGTCAGGATATCGCCAATTTTGCCCACGTTGGGCACGTTTTCACGCAGAATGACTTTCATGGCGAGCTCCTTAATCCGCGGTCGCGCTGGAGAACGGCATCAGCGCCATGATGCGGGCGCGCTTGATCGCTTCCTGCAACTGTCGCTGGTGCGGTGCACACACGCCGGAAATGCGCCGGGGCACGATCTTGCCGCGTTCAGAGATGAACCGCTTCAACATGCTGGGCGTTTTGTAGTCAATGTAGAGCGTCTTGTCGGCGCAGAACGGGCACACCTTGCGGCGGCCAAAGCGGCGCTGACGTGCGGGTTCAGCCGCGGCGCCATTCGGATCGTTTTCTTTTTTCATGGTTGGCTTCATACGAGGTCGTCCTCCATGCCGTCGTCCATGTCGTCGCGACGACCACGGCTGCTGCGGTATTCATCGGCGCGGCGAAGGTACTGTTCTTCTTCGTCCTCTTCGCGCTCCGGGGTCAAGCTCTCGACGCGCTTGACTTGTTCCTCGAGGTCGAACGACTCCAGCTTGGCCAGCTCGCTCAAACGAACGGTCTGGTAGCGGATCACGTCCGGCGACAAGCGCAGCTGGCGTTCCAGCTCCTTGATGAAGGCAGGCGCCGCCAGGTAGCCGTAGTACCAGTAGTTGCCCTTCTTGTGTTTGGCGACTTCGTAGGCCAGCTTGCGCTTGCCCCAATCCACCAGCTTCAGCTCAGCACCACCCACCGTCTCAAGCGACTTGGCCAGACGAACGCGGATTTTCTCCACGGTCTCTGCTTCCGCTTCCGGCTGGGTGATGAACAGTGTTTCGTATAGACGAACCAGCATGTTCTTACTCTCTCCCTATGGTTCCGCAACACAGTGCTGCGTTTGCGGGACGATTCCCGCAGGGTTCGCCACCGGCAAATCCGGCGGCGTTCTTCGGACCGCTCTTTGCGGTCTCGTTCACTTCGGCGGCACTCCGCTTGCCGGAGCCACACCGTTGACCTTGTTCATCGCCGCCCGCACGCCCATGCGCAGGCACGCGTCGACCGCGTCACGCGCGCGATCCAGCACTTGCGGCAGCTCGGCCCGCTCCAGCGGCGAAAAGGGCATCAGCACCCAGTCCACCACTTCGCCCTTGCCAGGCTCCGGCCGACCAATCCCCAGCCGAATCCGCGCGTAACCTGGACTCGCCAGTTGCGCGTGCAGCGACTTGAGACCGTTGTGCCCGCCGTGCCCGCCGCCCAGCTTGATCTGCACCCGGCCAAAGGCCAGATCCAGATCGTCGTGCAGCACCAGCACTTCTTCAGCGGTGATGCCAAAGAACGCGCACATCGCCTGGGTCGGATGCCCGGACAGGTTCATGAACGTACCGGGCTTGAGCAGCAGCAGTTCCTTGTCAGCAATCCACGCTTTCGCGAAATCGCCGTTGAACTTCTGCTGCCATTGCACCGGCCCAACCAAGCGGTCCAGCGCCATCCACCCGACATTATGCCGCGTTTCCGCGTACTTCTTGCCGGGATTGCCCAGCGCGACGATCGCGCGGATCGGCACTTCAGGCGGCAGTGGTTTTTGCTCGGGCTTGGCCATGACCAGCTCACACTTCGACGGAAATCCAACCATTCCGCACAGGAACGGCCGTACGGATTGTCAGCCGTTCGACTACTTCTTCTTGGGCGCTTCCTCGACCTTTTCTTCCGCCTTGACGGCGAACAGCTCGAGAATCTTGAAGGTCTTCTTGAAAACCGGCACCACGCCCGCGGGCAGCGGCAGGCCTTCCGCCATCATCACAAAGCCGTTCTCAAACGGCGTGACGTCGATCTCGATGCTCTTCGGCAGCGTCTCCGGCGTGCAGGACACCTTGACGTGGCGCGTGATGAACTCCAGACGACCACCGGCTTTTTGGCCCGCGGAACGACCCGAGAGGATCACCGGCAGCGTAACAATCATCTGCGTGTCCGGCTGGACGAGCAGCAGGTCGACGTGCTCCAGCTGACGGGTCAGCGGGTCGAGCTGCACTTCCTTGGCGATCGCCAGGTAGCTGCCGCCGCCCTGCACTTCCAACTGAAACAACTGGTTGCGACCGTACGGGCTGGTCAGGCCTTTGCGCAGCTGGCGCGGCTCGACGGCGATCGGCGTGGACGGCGTGCCGGCCCCGTACATGATCGCGGGCAGCAGGCCGGCGCGGCGGATTTTCTTGGAGATGCCAGAACCCGACAGGTGGCGCGGGCGAACGGCAAGCGGAAAGGTAGGCAGCGACATGAGAGGCTCCAGTGACCATTTCGTCCGGGCGACACCGCTGTGGCGTCTGCGCGGCAGCAGGGGAGCCTTAGCCCTTGTCCTGCTGGCAGTCCCGGTTTCCCTAGAAACTGCGCCGAGTTAGACCGCGAGACGGCGGATTGCCGGGAACGCGGGGAGCGCAAGTATAGAGGATGATTGCAGCACGTCAATCGGCGAATGGCTTTCCGGGTCCCAAGTCCACCAGTGAATTTACCTGGGCCACCGATTCTGGATGCAGTTCAAGGAGCTAGCCAAAACTGCCCCGCAGGCGACCTTAGCGGTCGTCAAGGGGTGGTTTTGGCGCGGCGACGCAGAAATGCGCCAGAAGCGGTGGATCCAGGGGCTCTCAGCGCTTGCGCACCACGCAGTAGAACACCGACGCGCTGTGGAGCGACTGCGGCAGCAAAAGGAAAGGCAGATCCAGCAGTTTCACCGGAAAGAACAGGAACAGCGACGCGTTGACGAGCAGCCAGAACAGGCGATCGTTGCCAAGGCAGAAGATCGTCGCGAAGGTGTAGCAGAGCCAGACGTTCAGTGTGGAGAACGGCCCCGAGCGCGTGCCGATCTGCACCATCTCAAAGTCCTGGAACAGCAAGCGCAAGCCGGGCGCGGTCCAGCGGTGAAAGTCCGACGGCGAGGCGTGGAACGGGTAGAGGAACGGCGTGCTGACGTAGCCGACGCCGCCGGGCTCCAGAATCCGGTGCATCTCGCGCACGGCGGCTTCGACGTTCGGCACGTGTTCCAGCACGTTGTCGCAGACAAAACGCGCGACGCTGGCGTCGGGAATCGGCAGCGTGGAGATGTCGGCGACGATGTCGACCATCGGCGCTGGCGCAATGTCGATGTTCTCGACACCGGGGCCGAGCCGCCGCACGCCAGCGCCCAAGTTCAAGCAGCGTCCGGGACGCGGAAAGTTCTTGAGAAACCAGCCGGGGCCATACACCAGCAGCGCCGGGCCAAAAACGACCGTCATCGTGCGGTAGAACAGCGGCAGGCGCTTCAAGCGTTCGCGCAGGCTGTCCTGGACCGGTGCGGGAGGATTGCTCATGGGGCTCCAAAGCGGGCTCATCGGCCGGCGGCGAGGCTCTACACGCTGGCCGAAGTCTGAGATCATGCGTCCGGCATCCGCGGCGTGCCACCGGAGGTGCACGCTCGCGGTCTCAGTCCGAAATGCGACAGGTCTAACCCCGAGGGTTTGGTCTCGCACAAAGGCTTTCATGTATAGTGACGCTGCGGCCGTGGGTCAAGCGGGCGATCGCGCGGGTTCTTGCCGCGCCCCCCCGCCGCCAGTATCCTCCGCGCGCGCCGATTTGCCCCTTTGCGCGCCAGCCGTTGATGACCCCAAACGTCCAGCCACCGTTGCCGCCCCTGCCCAAGGCCCTCCCGTGGCTCCTGGCGCTGGGCATCGCCGCGAACTTGCTGCCGATTTGGACCGTCACGTGGCTGCCCATGGGCGACCTTTTTGGCCACGTCCAGCTGATGGACATCGTGCTGCGCTACAACGATCCGGCGACCGTCTACCGGGACATCTACCTCCTGCCGCGGTCTCTCGATCCCAACACGCTGTCGCTGTGGTTCGCTCGCGCGGTGCCGGGCATGGGTGCGCTGACGGCCGCCCGCGTGCTGCTGAGCGCCTACGTGATCGGTCTTCCCGTGTCGTTGGCGTGGCTGGCGCGCGTCATGCGGCGGTCGCCGTGGCTGGCGTTGCTGAGCCTGCCGCTGACCTGGAATTCGCTGGTCAACATCGGTTTCCTGAATTACATCTTGGCGTTGCCCGTGCTCTTTGCCGTGCTGGCGCTCGCGCGGCGCTACGCGGAGGCGGGTCGCTGGTCGCGCGGTGTTGCACTGGCTCTGCTGCTGATGCTGCTCTTCTTCTGTCACGTCATCGCGTTTCTGATCGGCATGGGCATGACGGTTTTCGTCATCCTCTGGCACGGCGACGGCTGGCGGCGCCTGACGCGGCTTTGGGTGCTGTTGGCGGCGGCGCCGATCGGCGGGCAATGGATCTGGCGCAAATTCGTCGCGCTGGAAGCGACCGTGGAAGGCCGCACGTTCGGCACGCGCTCGGGCAACCTGGGCCTGTGGTTCCTCAAACCCAAGGAACTCGTCGCCCAGCTGTACGAATGGTCACTGCGCTACTTCCGCGACGGCGTCGACCGCACGATGGCTTGGACGATGCTGGGCCTCTGGCTGCTGCTGATGACCGTCGGCCTCGTGGCGCGGCTGCGCGGAACGGCGGAAGTCCGTGTGCGGTGGCGCGATCGCAGCCTCGAACTGATGACGGTGCTCTGCGCCATCGCGTATTTCTTCCTGCCCTCGCACATGAACGAAATGTCGATCATCACCGAACGCGTGGTGATTCAGGTCATCTTGATGCTGACGCTGTGGCCTCAGCTCGAATTCACCGCGTGGCGGCGCTGGCTGATCGTGCCAATGCTCCTCGTGGCGGTCGGCTACTCCTGGACGGTGCGGCAGGAATTCCGCCGGTTCGAGCAACTGGAGATCGGCGATCTGCCCGCCGGCTTGCGCGATTTGCCGGCGAAATCGCGATTTTGCTACGTGTTGATCGAGCGCGACAACGAGACCACGTTCATGGGCGCAGTCTGGCACGTGCCGCGGGCGATTTTTGCGTTGCAGCACGGCGGCTTGGTCGACGACAGTTTCGCCGTGCGGCCGTATACGCCGGTGCAGTACAAGCCGGACGCGATGCCGACGCCGCTCATCGGCAATTTCTGGAACCACTCGCATCTTTTTGACTACGACGCGGTGCTGGTACGTTCCGCGCTACCGCCGGTGTATGCGGACATGTCGCCGCATCTGAAGCGCATTTGGCATCAAGGCCACTTCTGGCTCTACCGCGTGGTGCCAGGCGATCACGCCCGGATGCATGTGACCCGCGTCGGCGGCCCAGGCGGCACGGGCGAATTCAGTGACTGCGCCCGCGGTTTTGCGATGAATGGCCTGATCGTGCAGCAAAAAGACGGCCTTGTGCGCAACTTCACCCCCTTGTGCGCCGCGATCGTGGAACGCCCCGGATCGGCACCAGCGGACCACGGGCGCGCATCACGCCCGGCTGAATCCAACGCTGCGCAGGAGGAAGGCAAAAAGTCGGCTCGCCGTTTGGGCACGCACGTGGCGGACGCCGAAGACACGCATCTGGTCTGCCCGGCGAATACCTTCGTCATCGGCATCACCGGTCGCGCCGCGCTGTTTGTCGACGCGCTCGGCCTGCGCTGCGCGCCCATTCCCTGGCTTGGCGACGACAAATCCGTCGCCACGACGCGCATCGTGGGCGGCACCGGCGGTTCGCCCTATGCCGCGAAGTGTTCAGCCGGCGAGATCGCGGTCGGTGCACAAGGCGCGTTTGGTGAAGTCGCCGATCAGGCCGGAATTGAATGCGTGAACTGGTCCACATGGTAGCCGCCTGGTCCAGACAATTCGCCAAATTCTTGCGGCCGCCGATTCTGGATGCAGTTCAAGGAGCTAGCCGAAATTGCGTTGCTGGCGACCGGCAAGCGGGCGAGTTGCCGGCGCGGCAGTATCGCAGCGGCCAGAGGGCGCTTGCGTCAGGAACTCGTCAAGACGCGATTTCGGCGCGGCGACGCAGAAATGCGCCAGAAGCGGCGGATCGCAAGCTTGCTTGACACCCGGGATTCACCCTCCTAGCCTTTCGCGCCTGCCGCCCGAGTCCGTGGCATCAACAACGAGGCACGCGTTCATGAAGAAAGAAACTGGCATTCTCGTCGTCCTGTTCGCCACGCTCCTGGCGTTTGGCGCTGGCCGCATGTCGGCCTCAGTCTCCGCAGGGAAGCAGGGCGCTCCGGTCGCCGTCGGCGAAGGTAGCGCTGCCACGGGTGGCGATGGCGTGCTGCCCGCTTCGCTGCCTGTGCACGGCGCCAAAGATGCGCTGGTGACCATCTTCGAGGTCTCCGACTTCCAGTGCCCGTTCTGCGGGCGTGTCGGCCCGACGCTGAAGAAGCTGCAAGAGGAGTATCCGAACGACGTGCGCGTCGTGTGGGCCAACCAGCCGCTGCCGTTCCACGATCGCGCCAAGCCAGCCGCAACCGCCGCGGCCGCAGCCCACCGTCAGGGCAAGTTCTGGGAAATGCATGACAAGCTGTTTGCCAACCAGCGCGATCTGACCGACGACAACTTCCAGAAGTGGGCGAAGGAGCTGGGCCTCGACATGGCCAAGTTCAACGCGGATTTGAAAGACGAGGCGATTGCCAAGCAAATCGATCGCGATGTCGCGATCGCCAACGCGCTGGGGGCGCGCGGGACGCCGGCATTTTTCATCAACGGCAAGCTGCTTTCTGGCGCGCAGCCGTATGAGAATTTCAAGAAAGAAGTGGACGATGCGATTGCTGCCGCCAAGCCGCTGGCCGCGCAGAAGAAGGGTGTGGATTTCCTGCTCGCCGCGTTCACGGCGCGTGACGCCGCCACGGGTCCGAGCGTGGTCAAATACTACATCAAGGGTGAAACGCCGGCCGGCGAAGCGCCCGCCGCGCACGAAGCCGAAGCCCACGACGACGGTCCCGCCAAGGCACCGCCGGACAGCTACGACATTTGGAAAGTGCCGGTCGATGCCAAGAAGGATGCAATCAAGGGCAACAGTGAAAAAGCCCTCGTGACGATCGTGGAATTCAGCGATTTCCAGTGCCCGTTCTGCTCGCGCGCCGCCAACACGGTGACAGAGCTGGAGAAGGCCTACGGCGACAAGGTGCGCATCGTGTTCAAGCACACGCCGCTGCCGTTCCACCAGAACGCCAAGCCGGCGTCGTCCGCGGCGATCGCGGCGGGCATGCAGGGCAAATTCTGGGAATTCTATGACAAATGCTTTGCCAACCAGCAGGCGCTGACCGAGGAGAGCTTCCAGACCTGGGCCAAGGAATTGAACCTGAACGTCGACAAGTTCAACAAGGATCGCAAGGACGAAGCCGTTGCCAAGCAGATCGAGGATGACATCGCGGCGGGCCAACTGGTCGGCATTCGCGGCACGCCCGGTTTCATGATCAACGGCCGCAAAGTCGTGGGCGCGCAGCCGGCGAACGTGTTCAAGGCGGTCATCGACGAAGAGCTCGCCAAGGCTGAAAAGGCCGGTAAGAAGGGCCCGGCGTACTACGACAGCATCATCGAAAATGGCAAAGTCTTCAGCGAATTGGGCGACAAGAAGGAAATCAACCTGGAAGGCCTGCCGTTCAAGGGCCCGAAGGACGCCGCGGTCACGATCGTCGAGTTCAGCGACTTCCAGTGCCCGTTCTGTTCCAAGATCAACCAGCCCATGGAAGCGGCGCTGGAAAAAGACCCGAAGATCAAGGTGGTGTTCGCCAGCTATCCGCTGTCCTTCCACCAGAACGCCAAGCCCGCCGCGATCATGGCGCAGGAAGCGTGGGAGCAAGGCCCGGAGAAGTTCTGGAAGCTGCACGCGCAAATGTTCGGCAACCAGAAGGACTTGTCGGAAGAGAACATCACCAAGTGGGCCAAAGAGGCCGGCGTGGACGTCAGCAAGCTGACGGACGCGAAGAAGAAGAAGCACGAGGATTTCCTGAACAAGATTCAGGAAATGGGCAACAAGGCGGGCGTGGAAGGCACGCCGACGGTGTTCATCAACAACCGCAAGTGGGAGCCGTCGTCGGGCTTCTCGCCGGAAGCGATCCTGGAAGCTGCTGGCAAGGCCGCCAAGGGCCAATAGCGGTTCAGGCCGGATCGTCTGGGCGCGACAGGACCACGATCGCGCCCGGAACCGCCGCACCGAGATGCCAATCCAGCAGCGCGCCCTGCCAGACCTCGTCGTGGGGAAAGTGCGCCAGAAATTCGCCAAGGGGCGCGAGCGGCAGATCAATCTGCGGGTCCGCCGCGTGCATGGGCACCGCCATCCTGGGCTGCACGGACCGCACCAGCGCCGCCGCACCTGCACCGTCCAGCGTGTAGGTCCCACCGACCGGCACCAGCAGCACGTCCGTGCCGCGCAACCAAGCGACATCCGTCTCATCGTAGGCGGCCACGTCGCCGCAATGCACCACACGCACGCCTTCGGCTTCAAACGAGAGCATCGTCGAGAAGCCGGCGCGCACACCGTGCTCTGTGTCGTGAAACACCGATCGGCCACGCACCGTGACGTTGCCCAACACGGCGTCGCCTTCGATGCGCGTCGTCGTGCCCAGCTCCGGCGTCCACGCGCTGTGATCCTCGTGCGGATGCGTGCTGGCGATCGCGTCGAACGGACCGATGATGGCCGGAAGCTGGAAACGCCCCGCCACCACGCCGGGCTTGTGCGGATCCAGGCACAGCCGCAGCCCACCCAGCTCCAGCGCGAAGGCGGCGTGACCCAAGAAACGCAGCTTCATGAGGGCTCAATCAAAGTGCATGACCCCGATGTACGGCAGGTTGCGGTAGCGCTCTTCATAGTCCAAACCGTAACCGACCACGAAGACGTCGTCGATGGTAAAGCCCACCCAAGTCAGCGGCACGGCGATCTTCTGGCGCGCGGGCTTGTGGAGCAACGTGCAGACCGTCACGGAATGCGGGCCGCGCGATTCCAGGTTGTGCAGCAGGTAGCTCATCGTCAGGCCCGTATCGACAATGTCTTCCACGATCACGACGTCGCGCCCGGCGATGTCCAACGTCAGGTCGTGGGTCAGCCGCACCGCACCTGAACTCTCCGTCGTCCCGCCGTAGCTGGACACGCCGAGGAACACCAGGTGGACCGGCCGCTGCAGGTTGCGCACCAAATCGGCAAAGAACAGCACGGAGCCCTTGAGCACGCACACCAGAACCAGCGGCTGTTCCGTCTCGGGCAGGGCCTCGATTTGCTGGCTCAATTCCGCCACGCGGGCGTTCAACTTCGCCGCCGACAGGAACACTTCCACGCGTTCAGTCTTGGCCATGGTGTGCTCCTACGTCAGCGCGTTGTTCATGATTTCACCCATCCCGCCAGCGCCCGGCACAATGTAGTGGTGGTCGTTCAAGCCGCGCTCGCGGTCCCACTGCGCCCCCGGCACATCGGCCAGCACGTCCTGCGGCGACAGTCCGCGGTCCAGCCGGTAAGCGTAGATGTGCACGAGCCCCGGGAACTGCGTCGTCAGGCGCTTGATGAACTCGGGCGTGACGATGAGGTTCAGGCAGAAGACTTGTTTGGGCGAGCCGTCGAGTTCGGTCTGGTAAAACGAGATCGCCTCCGCCAGTGAAGAGCCGGTCGCTCCCATCGGATCGGGCACCAGCAGGATGCGATCCTTGACCGGTCCGGCGATCTTGCGGCCAAACATCCCCGCGCCCGTCACCTGCGCGCGATCGTCGACCAAGCGATTCATCAGGATGTGGTCCTGGCGCACGCGCGTCGGGTCAATGACCTCGCACAGCGCGTCGAAGCAGACCATCGACGGCAAGATGCCGGCGCGCGCGATATCGACCGTCGTGACCTCGGTCGTCGGGTCGATAATCTGGCCTTCGTACACGCCAAACGGCGTCAATTCGCGCATCCGCGTCTCGGATCGCACGGCGCGGCGCGGAAATTCGCGGTTGATGACCTCGCGCACCAAACCGCGATACAGTAGCGTAATCAGGCGGTTCACTTCCGGTTGCACGCAGTTTGGGTGACACAGCCGCGCCAGCCAGGTCAACGCCAGCGGGTCGTGGATGAGGTGCACTTGCGGACCGTAGCGATGCGCCAATTCGGTTTCGTGGTTGTGCAGATTCAGGTATGCGGTCTCGCCCATGGCAACTCCGAAACAGAGGATGGACGCTAGGCTGTGGGCCAATGCACCGTCAAGGCGAAACGCGAAACGGACGTGCAACTTCTATGTGCCAAATCGCCGTCGGTCTGGTTTCAGCGCACTTTCGGGGTTCGTGCGCCAAAAATCGCGGTGCCCACCCGCACGTGCGTGGCGCCCTCGGCAATCGCCACCGGAAAGTCGCCGCTCATACCCATGGACAGCCACAGGCTCGTCGACGCTCCCGGCCGGCCGCGCAGGCGCACTTGCAGGCGATCGCGCAGCGCGCGCAGCCGCTTGAACCACACGCGCGTCAACTCCGGCTCCTCATCGGCCGGCGGCAGCGTCATCAGACCGCGCAAGTGCAGATTGGGCGATCGCAGCAGCACGTCGAGAAAGAGCTCCGCATCCTCCTCGCCGCAACCGCGCTTCTGCGCTTCCTCAGCGAGGTTGATTTGCAACAGCACGTCCTGCTGCAGATTCTGGCTCCACGCGGTGCGCTGCATCTCGTCGATGCCGGCCATGTCGTCCGCGGCGTGCAGGAGAGCGACGTGGCCGATGACGTGGCGGATCTTGTTGCGCTGCAAATGCCCGAGAAAATGCCAGCGCAGGTCCGGCAGATCGGCGAGTTGCGCGGCTTTCTCCTGCCATTCCTGCACGTAATTCTCACCGAAGTCGCGTTGTCCAAGCGCGTACGCGGCGCGGACCGCTTCCGCGGGATGGCCTTTGGAAACGGCGACCAGCGTGATCTCATCAGCACGCCGACCCGCCGCTGCCGCCGCCGCAGCGATCGCCGCCCGGACTGCCTCCAGATTTGCCGCCAATTCAACCATCATGTCTCCCGCGCGCCCCAGGGCAACACATCGCGAGCGCCCATTTCTTCCATCATTTCAATAACCTGACAAAGCGGCAAGCCAACCACGTTGGTGTACGAGCCGCGCAGGTATTCCACCAGATAGCTGCCCACGCCCTGGACCGCGTAGCTGCCAGCCTTGTCCATCGATTCGCCGACCGAGACGTACGCGTCGATCTCCGTGCGCGTCAACTCCTTGAACTTGACCACGGTCGTCACCGCCTGGAGGCCCTCGCGGGCGCGCTTCAGGTCGAACAGGCAGAATCCAGTGATGACAAGGTGCTCACGCCCGGACAGCTTCTGCAGCATTTCCCGCGCTTCCTGCACATCCGTCGGCTTGCCGTAGATCACGTCGTCGACGACCACGACCGTGTCGGCGCCGATCACCCAGCGCACCATCTCGTCGACCCGCGGCATGCCGGCCGCCAGCGATCGCCGCGCCTCCACGTCGGACGTGTACAAGGTCGCCTGCAGCCGCTTCACCGCCGCCAGCACTTTGGCCCGCGCGACGCGCTTGGCGTAGTCCTCCGGCAATTCGCCCGGCAGCTGCGTTTCGTCGATGCCTGACAGCACCACACGCACCTGAAAGCCAAGTTTTTCAAGCAGTTCCTTGCGGCGCGGCGAACTGGAAGCAAGCGTCAACGGTGCGGCCATGCGGTCGGTCTCCCTGAATGTGCCATGGGTCTATGCATCCCGGCATGGACTCGGAGTCAAATATCTTGTGTCGCCGCCAGTCGGACGGCGGGGACGCGAGCTTGGCGACCCAGCCAACGGCCTAAACATGCCTACCGCAAAACCGCATTTGATCTCCAGTCTTGGCAGGCATGTTTAGTGCGGAGTCGATTTGGGCAAAGCGGCCGCGCGCGCGGCTTTCGCGCTCTTTTTCGCTTCACGTTTGGCCTGACGCGCCGCGATCGTCGCAGTCCGCCGATCTTTGCGCGCCTGCTTCCAGCGCGCCAGGAGCGGATCTTCACCCAGAAACAGCCGGCCCAGCAGATTGCCCAGCATCGGCAGCACCGCGCCCAACAGGCAAACGGCAGTCGCAATCAGCACGACAGCCCACTCAATCCCGGTCAAATTCGTAAACAGTTCTTTCATATCAATAATTTGACACGCTCAGAGTTTGTTGATCTTGTCTGCCAAGCCTTTGACTTTCTCCGCCGCGCCCTTGGCCTTGTCCACGGTGTTGGTCACGTGCTTGCCCATGTTCTCGGCTTCCGTATACGTCCGACCGGGCGTATCCACCACTTTGTTGACCTTGTTGATCGCCTGTTCCGGTTGCGCCAGCACCTTGTTCTGCTTGCGCCGCGCCGCCGCCACCTCGTCGTCGACCATTTCCGGGCCCACGCTGTCCGCTTTTTTCTTGCCATCCGGGTCGACCGTCACCTTGGCCCCCCAGCGCACGATGATGTCGTACTTGCCGGTATCGGCTGCGGACATCGGCTGCAGTTCCACCTGGGGATGATGGAGCAAGTCGGCCAGCAGCCCCGTTTGCGCTTTGGCGTGCGCTTTGAAGAAGATCTGCGGATGGTCGAGCGGCGCGCCGTCATCGTCCTTGGCATCAGGTTTGCGCTGGTCCAGCTTCACCAGTAGTTTCTGAATGTTCTCCACGGCGGCCTCGCCTGGGCCACCTATCGTGTTGACGACCTGCACGCGGATCGCGCCGGTGACGCGCTTGAATTCCGGCTCATCGCGGATGCCGTCAAAGTCCGCGTCGGTCCGCGCCTTGATCAACCGATTCGTCGCCGAATCCGTGCCGAGATCCGCCAAATCGCGCAAATGCCGCATTGCGTCCGGATGCTTGTCCGGCAAATTCGCCTCAGCGCATGCCAAGTTGTACAGCGCCGCCTCCGATCGCGGATCCTTGTCCAGCGCCTTTTCCATTTGCCCAGCGCCGTCTTTCCACTTCTTCTTCTTGTTCAGGGCGACGCCGTCCTTCACCAGCTTGTCCGCCGCTTCCCGGTCCGCGGTCCGTGCTTCCGGCGGATCGTAGCGTTTGCGTTCGTCACTCGACCGCGCTGCATCCGCTTCCTGCGGTCGGGGCGCGCGAGGCGGCAGCTTCACGTCCAGACGCAGCAGGCTCTCGCGGGCGATCGCCGAACCTGGATCGCTGCCGTGTTCGTACAGCCAGCGCAGACCCTGTTCCGCACATTTGCGATCATGGGCAGAGATACGTTCCAGCCGGGCGCTTGTGCCAAAGGCATCGGCGCAACCGACAAGGGATTTTTCATTCGCTTCTGCGGGCTTATTGAACGCGACGAGGCAAGCCACGCCCTGTTCGTCCCAAGCGGCGCCGTGGGCCAAGCCCGGCGCGAGGACCGTCGCGGACAGAAGGCCAAGCACGAGCGAAAGGACACGCATCCAAGCTCTCCCGCGTGGCGGTGGGCGTTCGGTCGGGCCCTTTGGCTGTCCAGCCCGGCCGTCCGGACCCGGTGCCACCGCCGATTTCCCTGCCACGCTGCGCCGCACGACCAAGCGCCGGCCTCCGGCTTGGTTGCGCTCGGCCCCGCTTGGTTTCCATACTACCCGTGGCCCCCTGTCAGGGTCAACGGAGTTGCCGCCGCCCGGCACCACAAGGAAATTGGCCGCGTGACCGACTCAAACCAGCATCAACGCACGACATTTCTGCTTTCTCTGGCAGTGGCGGTGCTCCTGGGCGGCGCGCTTGCGGTGAGCATCACCGCGTGGCATGGGCGGGATTCGGAAGCCTTTTCCCCGCGCGTCGGCACCGGAACGCCAGATGCTGCCGCAGCTGCGCAAGACGCCGAAACAGCCGACGCTCCGCCAGCCAGGATTCCACCGGCCGTCGCAGCACCCACTGCGGTCACAGCCGCGGATGCAGCTTTGCACGTTATCGCCGATCCGCCCGAATTGCGGGTCTGGGCCAACACCCGCGTGCGCCTGAGCGTGCAGACCGACGTGCCCTTTGAACGGTTTGTCTGGCACTTTGAGGATGGCAGCGAGCCCGTGGCGGGTGCGATCGTCGAGCACGTTTTCGCCGAAAGTGTCCGCGACCGCCACGTCACGGTGGAAGCGATGCGGCGCGGCCAGCCGACCGAAGTCGCCACGCTGCGGTTGCCGGTGGAGCGGTTGGCGGTCCTGGCTGCCGATGGCGAACCACGCCCGGACGCGGAACGACTGCCCAAAGCCGAAGGAACTCGCTTGCTGTTTGCCGGCGGCGCGATCGACGACGCTCAGGCTGCCCGGGTGACGGCAGTCGCGGCCGACATCGAAGCGGAGGTGCTGGTAGCAACCGGTGATGAAGCATCTGCGCAAGCGCTGGCTCAAGCGATCGACAACGGCGCGCTGACGGTGGCGCTCCTGCACTGGCCGCGCCAGATTCAAGGCGATCTGCCCCCGCTGGCGCTGCTCCGCAACCCGGGCGACGCGCTGACGCCGATTCGCCGTGGTGATCGCGATCTTGGCGCGTGGTCGATCGGTGATGTCGGCCTCGCGGCGATCGATTCCCGCGGCGAAACCTTGGCGGAATCCGACCTGAAGCGTCTGCACGACGTGCTGCAGTGGACGAGCGCCTACCGCGTCAGCTTGCTGCTCTCGGCGCGACCATTGACGCTGACCCGCGACGCGGAGTTGATTGCCGACCGGGCCTATCGGGTTTACGAATACGCGCTGCGCCATCAGGTGGCCGCCGTGGTGTCAGCATCGGGCGTCTACTACGACGGCCGGTTCGGCGGCGTGCGCGTCATTGGCGTGGGCGAAGTCCAATCGTCCGGCTGTGTCCGCCCGTTGGGGCAGGACGCGTGCCAGCAGCCGTCGCTGTCGGTTCTCGATGTGCCACCGCAAGGTCCGCCGCGCCTGCATGTGCTGGTCGGCGACGGATTCACAACGGCCCTCGCCAAACACGCATTGCCCGCGGAAGTGGGCAAAATTCGCCGATGAATCCCATGGTTCGCCACGTCTACGTGCACTTTCCCTATTGCCTGCACCGCTGCGGTTATTGCGATTTTGCGACGACGGTCGCCCGAACCATTCCGCGCGAACGCTATCTCAGCCACATCGTCACGGAGCTGGAACTGCGCACGGAGACGGTGGCGCTGGCTCCGCTGGAAACCGTGTTCTTTGGCGGCGGCACGCCTTCGCTGTGGGGCCCGGCGGCGATCGGTGCGGTGCTGGACTGGCTGAACCGCCGCGCGGGCTTTGCCGCCGATGCGGAAATCACCCTGGAAGCCAATCCCGGCGCGCTGGAGTCTGGCGATCTGGCGGCGTATGCGACAGCCGGGATCACGCGCGTATCCGTGGGAATTCAGGCACTTCAGGACGACCGCTTGCGCGCGCTCGATCGGCTGCATGACGCGGCGGCGGCGCGCCAAACGCTCACGCAATTGGCTGAGCTGCTCGCGACGGGCCGCCTGCGATCGGCAAACGCAGACCTGATCTTTGGTGTGCCCGGGCAGACGATGCTCGACCTGCGCTCCGACGTGGCCGGCATTCTGGACCACGGTCTCAGCCACCTGTCAGCGTACAGTTTGACCGTGGAGCCGGGGACGCCGCTCGCCGCGCAAGTCAAACGCGGGGTGACTGCGCGGCCAGACGACGACCTGCAAGTTGCGATGCTCGACGCGCTGCCGGACCTGCTCGCGCCGTACGGTCTCTCCCGCTACGAGGTTTCCAACTACGCCCGGCCCGGCCATCGGTCCCGGCACAATCTGGCGTACTGGTCGGGTCGGCACTATCTGGCAGTCGGCGTGGGCGCGCACGGCTTCCTGCCGCAAGCTGGAGCGCTGGGGGTGCGCTACGGCAATTCCCGCAAGCACGAGGCCTGGATGGGCGCACTGGCGCACCGGCAGCTTTGCGAGGAGTTGCGGGAGGAGATCGATGCCGACCGACATCAGGACGAACGTCTCTTGACCGGCCTGCGCCTGACCGACGGCCTCGATCTCGACGCCTTCGACCGGGATCTCGGCCACGATCGCCGCCGAGCGCTGGAACAACGCGCCAAGAACGGCATCGACCGCGCAGATTTCTGGCTCACAAACAATCACTTGGGCGTCACGCCGCATGCCCTGGCGCGGCTGGATAGCCTGATCGCAGAACTGGCCTGAATGTTTTCCGCCGCCGTGCGTTAGCCACGATGGTTTGACAGCTTCTCCAACGCGAACGATGCTGAAGTGATGAAGACTGCGTTTTCCCTTTTGATGGTATTGGTCATGGCGATCGCGGCCACGTCGGCTTATGCCACGTCACCGGATCCGGAAAAACAGGCGAGTGCGCTGGTGGCGCAGGCCAAAGAACGGTACCAAGCGGGCGATTTTGAACCTGCGGCCCAGCTCTACATGCAGGCCTACGGCGAAGTGCAGCGGCCAGCGCCGGTGTTCAACGCCGCGCGGGCCTATGAGCAGGCGGGACTGTGGTCGGAAGCGAAACCGCTGTTCGAGCTTTACCTGCAAATCGACCGCGGCAATGACGCCGACAGCGTCGCCGGCCGCGCAGATGCCCAACAGCATTTGGAGGCGGTGAATGCCAAGATCGCCGCAGAGGCGGCCAAGAAGAACGCGCCGCCGCCCGCACAGGTCGTCCTGCCCACGCCGCCACCCGCAGCTGTGGTGCCGCCGGCGGTGAAGCCATCTCCGGTCATCCAGGATCCGCCCGCGGTGGAACCGCCTGCGCAAGTGGCCGACTTGAACGCGACCACGCCGCAAGAACGCGAATGGACCGGCCTGAAGACCGCCGCGGTGGTGACGATGTCCGCCGGCGCAGCGCTGATCATCACCTCGGTCGTCGTGGCGATTGTGGCCCACAGCGATTTGGCCGATCTCGACGCGCGGCTGGCGACCGATCAGGTGGCCAACAATCAGGGTCTGATCCTGCACGGCTCGGTGACGCAGCAGGAAATGGACAGCGGCATTGCGCGGTACAACACCCGACAAGTGACTGCTGGCGTGCTGGGCGGCGTGGGCGCGGCTGCCGTCGTCGTCGGCGGCATCCTGTGGTGGCAAGATGGCGCACGGGCGGCGCACAACGTGGCGCTGTCGACCGGCGTTGTGCCCCAGCAGGGTGGCGCGGTGTGGACGCTGGCTGGACATTTCTAACCATGACGACCTTATTCAAACACCGCATTTCGTCGATCAGCCCTGTTGCATCTCGGATTAGAACCGCGAGCCCGCATGTTCAGTGGCACGCCGCGGATCGAGGACCCTTGATCACAGATTTCGGTCAGCTTGTAGACGTGGAACGGCTCGCAGATGGGGGAATGAACGTGACTGGGCCCATTTCAAGACTCCAAATGCTGTTCGCGCTGCTGTCGGCGTGTCTCGCCATCGCGCTCGGCGCGTGCACCGACAATCGCAACGCGGTGACGCCAGGCGAGTTGTTCCACTGCACCACCGACAGCGACTGTTTGAGCGGTTGGACGTGTCAGTGCGGCTACTGCCAGCAGCCCGGCATCCAGCAATTCACTTGTGGCGTTTCCGCTGGCGATGTCTCGGACGACGCAACGCTGAGCGACGATTCGGCAAACGGGGATGCCAACAACGACACCGATGCCAACAACGGCGACACGGCGGGAAGCGACGGAAACGGCGACACAACGGGCGGGACAGATGCCGCCTCGGATACCGGCGGGCCACCGGTCGGCACGCCGATCGGCGTCTGCAATCAATCCGTGTCTTCTGATGTCATCTTCACCACGTGCAACCTGGCGACCTGGTCTGGCTGCGACCCTGGTTACGGCTGCTACTACGGCCCGGCGATCAAACAAACCCTGTGCAAGAAGCACGCGACCGTGGGCGAGGGTGTGACCTGCGATCCGTGCAACCTCACGGATTGCGGTATCGCCGCGGACAGTCATGTCCTGATCTGCGACCTGCCCACCAAGGTCTGCCGCCGCACGTGCGACGCCACCGTGCCGCTCAAGCCCAACCAATGCCCAGCCGGCGAGCAGTGCTATCAGCTGACCGACGCCAGCGGCGGGTTGTACCCTAGCACCGGCGGAATTTGCGCGCCGTAGCGGGAGAAAAAGCTGCGGAAAGTGGCCGGGTGCGCGCGTTTGGCGACCCGGCAACAGCACAGGGCGCCCACCGGCAAAGACCGAAAGTGTCGGTAGATTCTGCTTGGCGCCCCTAGCGCAAACCGGGGATCCGGACGACGCCGGTGAAGTGAAGCGCCGCCAGGGCGACCAGAACCACAACGATCGCGATCGCGGCGATCCGCAACGGTGTCAGCAGCGGCTTCTGTTCGATCGCCGCCACCGGCATCCGTTTGGAAGGCGACGTGGCGGGCGCCAGTGATGCCTTGCCGGTTGTCGCCGCGCGGATGGCCGTGCTGGACGCCTGCGTGGAACCTTGCAGGGCCGCGTTGCTCGTGGTCGCGCCGCCACGACCGCCCGGATTGGCCGGATTGGTCACCACGCGATTCACCAACTGTCCGGACGTGCTGGGGGCCCGCATCGACGCCAGATCCTTGGGCGTCGCTTCCGCGGGCGGACGCAATCCTTCCAGTTCCGGCAATTCAGGGCGAATTTGGTTGATCGTACGCGTCACGCGCGGCGTGCTCGGCGGTGGCGGCGCATTGCTCGGATCCGGCGCACGATCGAACGCCTTCTTGACGGCGACGCCGTCGCGAATCGACGTATAGAAGGAGTGAAAATCTTTCCAGATTTCACCATCATAGGACAAAGACATCGGCTGGCCGCTCTTGTTGGCCGCCCAACTGAACAGCGGATCCAGACCATGGAAATTGTAAGTGATGCCCATGGCCTTGAGCTTCCAATCCCGGTGCGCCAAGTCGGCTTCAGGCAGCGACGCGGCCAAGCTGTCCGCCAGAGCGGCTGCTTCATCCATCTCCGTCATCGCAGCGATGTCGACCGGCGTCGGTTCATCGGTCACGATCGACAGTTCCTCGCCCACGACAAAGGCCTTGGGGATGGGAGAAGTCTGGCGCACCGCCGCGAGCAGCGCGTCATTTTCCTGCGCACCGCTGAGCGTTCTCTCGGCGTCGGATAGTTCGTGCTCTGGGTCGCCGACGATGACGCCATGACCAAAATCGTCACTGTCCGCAGCCGTGCGTCCGGCTCGCTGGTCCGGTGGCAGCCAAACTTTGCCCGCTGTCGCATCCGCGGTGTTCTCGGCGGTGGGTGCGAATTCTGAAGTGTCACGAAAGGAATGCGCCTGAAATTCCGACGAATCACGCTCGGACATCCGTGGTGCGTTCCGCACAGCGTTCGCGAGTTGTTCGTCCGGATCGCCGGAAGGCACCGGTGTGCCACAATGCGGGCAAACCAATTGATCGCCAAGCAACACGCCCGGATCGTTGCGGCTGAAGCCATTCCAGCACGAGCCGCAGACGAAATCAGTGATGTTGGTGATCGGCCGCGCGTCGGACACCCATTGCCTCCCATGATTTGACAACGCGGGGTTACGTGCAATTTCCCCGCGTCGTCGACCGAAAAATCGACACTCGCAACCGGCAAACGGACGAGAGCCCGCATCGTGCCGACCAGCACACCAGCGGGCAGAATACACGGCAGGTTGCCAAACGGTCAACGCATCCGCAGCGCCGTCGGTCGCATCGGCAAGGTCCGCCACAGCGCGTCGTGAAGTTGCGGACGCAGCGCGCGGATTCCGGCCACGTGGTCGCGCGTTGGATGCACGCGGTTGGTGAGCAGGACTGCGAACGCGTTGTCGGATGGCGCAAACCACACACTGGTGCCGGTAAATCCGAGGTGACCGAAAGCATCGACCGGCACCCCCTCGCCCGCGCTGGAACCCGGCCGCGACGGCGTGTCCCAGCCGTGGCGCCAGGTCGTCGCGGTACAACCCGGCGTGGCCACCCATTGCCGACAGATCCCGGATGGCAGGTCCAAGCGTCCGTGGTAGGGCGTTTCGGTATCGCGCACCGCGCCGAGCCACTCGTTCGCCCAGATCGCTACGTCCGCAATCGAGCCAAAGAGCCCGGCGTGGCCGGCCACGCCATCCAATGCCGCACAGTTGTCGTCGTGCACAACGCCCCAGAGCGGGCGTCCCGGCGCACCGTTCGGCGGCCAGACCTCCGTGGCGACGATCCCAGCGCGCACCTCGTCGCCGCCGTTCTCGGCAGCATGCTGGCTGATCCGGCGAAAGCCCGCGTGCAAGCCCAACGGCCCGGCGATTTTCTGCTGAAACTGCACATCCAGCGGCTGGCCAGCGAGGTGCTCCAGCAACCAACCCAGCGCCATATAGCCCAGATCGCTGTAGACCGCGCACGAACCGGGAGGATGCGCTGGCGGTGTCATCAGTACCGCGCGCTGCACCGCTTGCGGCCGCGCATCAGGGCCCAGGTCGCGCGTTGCGGCGAAGAAGTCGAACCATGCCGGCGCGCCCGAGGTATGGCTGACCAACTGGCCAATGGTCGCCGAGCCGCGCGGCGTGTCCCGAGCCGTCGGCAAGTGCAGATCGAGGCGATCAGCCAAATGCACGCGCCCCGCCGCCACTTGCGCAACCAGGAGCGTGAGCGTGACGATCGGCTTGGTCAGCGACGCCAGGTCGAACTGACTATCGGCGTCAATCGGCTGGCCGCACCATTCTGGCAAAGCAGTGTGACCGACGGCCACGAGCGATCGCGCATCCGCGTGCTGCCAAGCCAGCGCCGCTGCGGACCCAACCCCGGCGTGAACCGCAGCGCGCAGCAGGGCATCGGCCTGCGCCGGAATCGCCATGACCTACACCGTCTCGCCCGGCGTGCCATGGCGCTGAGTCTCGCGGTCGAGCCGGTCCGACAAGCCGCGCCAGTCGTTGCGCAGCGCTTCCACGTCGCTGCGCAAGCCGTCCACCTGAGCGCCTGCAGCCAGACCGCCGCGAACCGTCGCGATGGCCTCACGCGCCCGCTTGATCACGCGATCATCCACCGCG
This sequence comes from uncultured Myxococcales bacterium, assembly GCA_903924465.1. GTDB lineage: Bacteria > Myxococcota_A > UBA9042 > UBA9042 > UBA9042 > CAIYBN01. The sequence goes on from CAIYBN010000120.1 coordinate 109,225, forward strand.
CGGTCGGCCACTTCCTGGAGCAGCGCAATCGTTCGCGCATCACCCAGCGTTGGCAGGGCTGCGCCGAGCGTCATGCCCAGGCGGAAGCTCGTGTCCGCCGTCCACGGGCCAAGAATGTCCAGCACACGACCCGGCTCCGCAACGAACTTGCAGAGCGCGCGAACAGCACCGCAACGCAGCAGAATGTCGTGGTCTCTTCCCAGGAACGGCGCGATGACCGCAATCGCCCGCGCGTCACCGAGCGCGGCCAGACCTTCCAGCACGCCGACGCGCACCGTTTCGTTCCAACCCGCGCGATCAAGGCAGGCGGCCAGCGCATCAAAGGCCAGCGCCTGGCGGGTTTGGCCCAGAGCCAGCGCGGTATCTGCTTCGACAAAGTAGGAGACGTCGCCCGCCTGGAGCCGATGGGCCAGCAGCGCCGCGGCCTCCGCCGTCTGGAACCGCCCGAGCGCCAGCCGCACGGCCCGCCGCGCTTTGGGATGCGCGAGGTCCACCGCGGCCAGCAAGTGGCCGTAGGCCCGCTGACTGGCAATTTTCCCCAGCACTTTCGCGACCTCGGCCTGCACGCACCACGAAGCATCGCGTTGCAACGCCGTCCCGAGCGCATCGGTCGTCTGCGCGGTCGGGCGCTTGCCCAATGCCTCCGCCGCCCGCAAACGCGCGAGCGCTGTGGGCGCCTTCTGCAGCGCCGCACGCAGCATCGGCTCGCCCAGAGACAAGTCCCAGGTCGCGAGCAAATCGCCGCGCGGATCGACCAGCACCATTTCCGGCGCCGCGGCACACGCAATCCACACGCTTTGCTGCTTCTTGTCGAGGCTCATTTGCCGGTTCACACGCGTGCCATCGGCGAAATGCAGTTCCACAGCCACGCTCAGGTCAAACAGCGGCGCGTGGGCCGTGTCCTGCGTTTGTTCCAGGGTCAGCTGGAGCTGTTTCTCGTCGCCATTCCAGCTTTGCGTCACTTTGAGTTCCGGATAGCCCTTGCCGGTTTCCACCCACTGACTGAAGAACCGCCCCAGATCGCGGCCCGCGTAGCGTTCCAGCGCGCGGCGCAAATCCGGCGTTTCCACATTGCCGTCCGCGTGCTGGTTGAGGTACGCGCCGAGGCCCTGAAAGAACACCGCGTCGCCCAGCAGACGCCGCAGCATGTGGAGCACCGCGCCGCCTTTTTCGTAGAGGTGCGCGTCAAAAACGTCGATGGGCGCTTCGTAGCGATTCGTGACAATCGTCCGCCGGTAGTGCTCGGCATCCTCGGTGCGGTACGAGCGGCAGGCCTGCAGCCGCGCGTAGTCAAATTCGTCCGCGGACTCGGTCTCCTCGCGCCACAACTGCTCAAAATACGTGGCGAATCCTTCGTTGAGCCAGCCATGCGACCAGGTCCGGCAGGTCACGAGATCGCCAAACCATTGATGCGCCAACTCGTGCGAGACCAGCGGTTCCGAGGAGAAATCGAGGTGCGCCCGCGCATCGTGCAGCGTCAGATCGGTTTGCGTGGTCATGGAACTGTTTTCCATCCCGCCGAAAATGAATTCCGCGACCGCAACCTGGCTGTACTTCTCAAACGGATAGCGAACGCCGAGCAGCCGTTCGTACAGCGCCAGCATCTGCGGCGTGCGGCCAAAGGCGCGATCACCGTCCGCTTCCCGGCCCGGCAGCGTCCAGAAGCTCACCGGCACGGGCTCGCGCTGCTGCACTACTTCGACAAACGGCCCGACGACCAGCGTCAGCAGGTAAGTCGGTGCGGGCCGCGACAGTTGCCAGTCGTAGATGCGCTTGTGCGGGTCCGCGGCCTTGTAGATGTCACGCAACGCGCCGTTGGATAGCGCCACTTGGCCGTCCGGCACCGTGGCGATCACGTGCAGCCGCACTTTGTGGTTGGGACTGTCGTGGCAGGGAAACCAGAATTTGTGGTCTTCGTCCTGGCCCTGTGTCCACGCGTGCGCGGGGCGATTCGGATGGTCTGCATCCGGAAGCACAAACCAGAATCCCGACTTCGGCTCGCGGGTATCGAAATCCATGGTGACGCGAACGATATCCCCGCGCTGTGCGGGTTGACCCAAGTCGAGCCACAGAACCTTGCCATCGTGATCGGTCGCCAACTGCCGGCCCTGACCGTCGTAGGCGCGCTGGATCACCGGACCTTCGGCGTCGAAGCGGAGCTTTTGCAGCCCGGGACGGCGCACCGCACCTTCATACGTCGCCGAGCCCCACACATGCCGCTCCGCCACATCGACTTCCACCAGCAGCGTCAGTTCTTGCCAATCCACGGGCACGTCGGGCGGAAACTGCTCGACCGCGCCCGCGGTTGCAAAGTCCTTGGGCGCACGCAACGCGCGCAAGCGAGCCGCCTGAATGGCGTGAATTCCGTGAAAACCGTGTTCGTGGCAGGGCATGGTCAACTCCAAATCGAGGCCGTGAGCGTAGGCCGGCATCACCCGCGCGGCAAGGCCATCGTGCTGCCTGGATCCAACGCTTCTGGCGCATTTCTGCGTCGCCGCGTCGAAAATGGCGCTCAACGACCGTGAAGGTCGTCTTCGCGCCATTTCTCCTGGCTCCTTGCATCCAGAAGTCGGCGGCCCAGGCAAATTTGCTGGTGAATTCTGGGCTGCGTTTGCGTCTATGCGAGGCCCCAGCGACGGCGGAGCGCCCATTCCAGACCCAGCAGCAGCGTCAGCCAGATCATCACTTCCGGGCGCGTCCAGAGGTCCGTGTGTTCCAAGTCGGCCGTGTCAGCATCGCTTTGCCGCGGCAGCGGAATACCCGAAGCCGGCGCATCGTCGTGCCACAGCAATCCGCCCGATGACTTCGCCAGAAGCCGCAGCAGTTGATCGGACGGCTGCAAACGGCTCGCTTCACGTGTCGCGGGCGCCACGGCAAAGGGCGCTGACGCCTGCTGATTGCGACCATCCACCACGGCTTCCACTTGCACTTGATGCGGCCCCGACGCCATGTCCGGCAGCGCGAGCACCACTTCGCCGCGTTCGTCGGTCGGCTCCTGCCAGGCCTTCGATTCCGCCAGCGGCTTGACCGCGTCTGGCTTCGCGGCCTCCATCTTGTCGGGCTGCGGTTCCAACGGCGCCACGCGCCACCGCAAGGTCAGGCCCGAGACGGGTTGGCCACTCGCCGATCGCGCGGTCACCCGCACGCGCACCGGTTCGCCCGCCGCCACCGGCTCCGTGGGCGGCTCCAAACGCAGGGCGTTCAAATCCGGATCGTGCAGCAGCCAAGCCGTGAGTTGGTCGAGCAATCGGTGGTAGTCGTCGCGGCTCAGATCGCGCGCATCCGTCGCGGCATTCGGCGGAAACGCCCACTGCCACAGCGAGTCGGTCGCCAGCACGGCGCTCCGCCCATCGCCAATGTCCGCGACGGCCAGCAGCGGATGGCCAGCCGTGTCGGTCACCAGCACGTTGCCATCCCCACCGGCGCGCACCGACGTGTTGCGACCCGAAAACGCGTGGCGATTCCATGCCTTGTTGTTGCCATCGGCGTCCGCCGCCAGCAGCGAAACGGGGTGAAGCGCGCCAGCGGGCGTCAACATGGGCGTCACCACGCCATCCTGCCAGCCGACATCGGCCCCCGCCAAGGGTTCCAGCTTGATCGGCAGCCATTCCGCCAACGCCGTGCCGTAGTAGCCGCCGCCGCTCAGCGACTGCCGCCCTCCCAGCACCAGGAACGCGCCGCCGCCGGTTACGTACTTGTGCAACTCTGGCAAATAGCGCTCCACCTGAAACGGCCCGAACGGGAAATCCTGGAAGATGACGAGGTCAAAGCTGGACAAAGAATCTTCAAAAATTTCCCGCGTTGGAAACGGGATCAAGGTGGTGTCTTCGCCGGAAACGTAGCCCGCCGCACCTTGGCCGATCATGATGTAGAAGCTCACCAGATCGACCGCCGGATCGCCGCGCAGATGCGCCCGCAAGAAGCGGGTGTCCCACGACGGATGACCCGCGAGATGCAACACCCGCGTGCGATCGCGCACGACCTGAAGCGACGCCCACGTTTGGTTGTTCACAACCGTCGCTTCATCGGGCAGCGGCGCGACGGCCGCTTCCAGCAAATGCGGGCCAACGTGCAGCGGCTGGAATTCCAGCTCGATCGCCCGTTGCGCCGGACCGCGGAGCGGCAAGGTCTTTTCCACCGCGATGCGCCCGTTGTCCTTGAGCACGAGCTTCAACTCGCCGTCGACCGTCGCGTAGCCGCTCAGTTCCAGATCCACGGTCACGGGCATGTAGGTCCGCGTGAAGCCGAATGCGCTCGCCCGCAGCGCCGTGACGGCCACGTCGCGCGCCGGTTTGGCGTCGCTGATCGCCACCGTGTGAATCGCCAGACGGAGTCGGTCGAGCGTCTCCGCCGACTCCGCATCCAACGTTTGGGCGTCATTCGCGGTGCGCGCCTGGAGCGGGCCATTATCAAGTCCATCGCTCACCAGCACCGCGGCCGACAGCCCCCCCGACCGCCGCGCGTCGCCCAGATCGTTCAGCGCGGCCAGAAAATCCGTCGACGGTCCGTCGGGCTTGCGCGTTTTCACATCCGCCAGCGACCGGGCCGGCTCCAGACGCTGCGCCATGGTGTACCAAGCGACCGGCTGCTTGCGCTCGATCCGCGCCGCCGCCGCCAACGCTTGATCCCAGCGTGTCTTGCCTTCCGGACCGTGCGCCATCGACGCCGAACGGTCCAGCAGCACCGCCACACGTTGCCCGCCGGGTCGCAGCGATCGGCTCACCCACGTCGGCTGCGCCAGCACCGCCAACACACTCCCGACGGTCAGCGTCCGCAACAGGAACAGCAGCGCGCGACGTGGCTTGCTCGCCAATTTTCGGGTATTCCACGCCGCCAGCGCCAGCACGGTCAGCGCCAATGCGCCAACGAGCAGCCAGACCGGCCACGCCCAATGCAAACCCCATTCCAGATGATCGCCTTGACTCATCGTCGCTTACGGCTCCGGTGGCGGCGCCAGGATCGGCGGAGGAGGCGGCGCAGGTGCCGCCAGGGCTTTCGCGCCCCGTCGCGTGCGCAGCAGGTGCATGACGTGCGTGTGGTCGTCCTTGTAATCCAGGCACAGCGCGTACATCACCAGGTTGACGCCCAAGCGAAACGCCTGTTCCCGCTGGGTTTCGCCACCTGGGATCACGGCCAGCGCATAGCCACCGACCGCCTGCCGCGCCAGCGCTCCCGCCAGATCATTGCGACCGTACAGCACGGCAAATTGATTGCCCACGCGAATCCCTTCCAGCTCATGCGCGTCCGCGCGCCGCCCCACCGGTCGATCCAGCCGGTAGAACGAGCGGTACAGCACGTGCGTCGGCGCCACGCGCTGCAGCGGCTGGGGAAACAAGCGCGCCAGCTCATGGCGAACGCCTTGATCAAACGCCTGCGAGGCCTCCGTGCGACCCGTGTTGTCGATGAAGAGCATACCACCCGTCGACAAATGCTGGCGCAGCGCCGCAACCGCCTGATCGGACAGGTGCGCCGGCGCCTTGTCGCCGCCCCAATAGAGGAGCGGGTAGTTGAACAGCGCAGGATCTTCCGGCCGGATGCCTACCGGTTGGCCGGCGATGTCGATGCTGGTCCGCAGGCGAATTTCCTGCGCCCAAGCAGTGAGCGATGTCGTGGGATCCGTCACGCCGGGCATTTTGAGCCAAGCGAGACGCACCGCGGAGCCTGGCAGATCCAGCGCGCACGCGGGCCCGGCCACGAACAGCCACATGGCCGTCAGCACACGACAAAATGCGGTCCTCAGCATCCATCTGTCCGGCGCAAACTCAAGCGCGGGCTGCGAGTGTAGCAGCTTCAGCGCGGCGCGGGGATGTGGCTGACCCGCCAGAATCTGCCACATTGTTGCGGTGTGGAGTATCCGCGCTGTCCGTGGCAGACTTTGCCAACCTGCGGTGTTGCAAAACCCGCGGCGTGTCCGCGTCACACCAACTGAAAGGATCCGGTGAACCCATGAATCGTCACTCGCTTGTCTCGGGCCTCCTGATTGCGAGCTGCGCCTTTGCTGCCACGGCTTGTGGCAAGAAAGACTCGGAAAAGAAAGCCGAACGGTCGCCGAACGGTGCGGCGGAAGGTGGCCAAGCTGCGCCGGCACCTGAGGCGGCTTCACCGACCGTGGCCGTCGAAGTCCCGCCGCCGCCTCCTGAGCTCGGCATGCCGTATGAGACCTTCTACGGCGCGCGCCTGCTGCAGACCTGCGCACTGAAATATCACGTGGCTGACAAGACCGCAGAACGGATGGCGATTGAGTGGACGCAAGGCAAGAAGCCGGAATTGCACTTGGATGCCGTCTTCGATCTGCAGAATCCAAAGGCCAAGCCAGCGGTGGAGCCCAAGGACGACGAAGCGATGGCACTGGCGCGAGACAAGTGGCAGGCCGCGGTCAAACTGGCCGATGCCCACACGCCGACGGCGGCCAAGCTCAAGGAGCAGACGGAAACCTGCCTCTACGCGCCGGAAATCGGCCTGATCGAGGGCAAGACGATCGAGAACTACATCAACGTGTTTGTCGGCGTGACCTGCGCACAGAAGCAATTCACCGGTGCCGACGGCAAGGTGGACGACGTCGCGCACGCCCAGGCAGCAGCGAAAGTCTTTACGGACAACGCCATGACTGCCGGCGAGTTTTCGCGGTACGGCCTGATCTTCTCGCGTTTTCCGATCGTCATTCAGCAAGCCTATGCCGCGCGCGCCAAAAAGTGCCCTGGCGCCACACCGGCGCCGACCGTCGCAGCTCCACAGCAACCCTCGGCGGTCTACAACGGCAGCGCGCTCGGAGAACGCATCGGGTCGATTCGCCTGGAAGAACGCGACGGCAAGCTGACCGGCGCTGTGCAATGGCAGGGCGTCCCGCAGCCTGCCGCGGACGGTCGGCCACAGCCACCGGCGATCTTGCCGCTCAATGGCAGCATCAAAGGCAAGACGTTCACGCTTGCCGGTGAGACACAGGGCGAATCGTTCAAAGCGACCGGCAAGACGGGGGACACAACCCTGTCGGGCACGTGGTCCAATCAGCGGCCTGAAGGCAAGTCGAAGGGCACGTTCACGCTGAACCAACTCCTCACGGCGGCACCCGTCGCGGCACCCAAGTAGTTCAGCGCAATGGCGTTCACTTGACGCCGTGGAGGACCTCATGCCGCAAGCTCCCACCCTGACTGGCACGCTGACCACCGCGGATGGCCTGCAGCTGCAGACGCGCGCTTGGCTGCCCGATGCGCCCAAAGGCACCGTCCTGGTGCATCACGGCTTTGCCGAGCATGGCGGCCGGTATGGCCATCTGGTCGACGCGCTGCTGCCCGCCGGGTTCGCGGTCGAGACGTTCGACGCCCGCGGCCACGGTCGTTCGGGTGGCACGCGGGTCTTCGTCGAGCGCTTCGACAGCTACCTGGAAGACCTGGCGCTGGCGATCGACGACGCACACCGCAAACTGCCCGCGCCGCTGTTTCTGCTCGGCCATTCGATGGGCGGTCTGATCGTCGCGAAATACGTGCAGCAACATGGGCTCGGCGTGCTCAAGGGCGTCATCCTGTCCAATCCGGGTCTGGTCAACAAGGTCAAGATCCCGGGGTGGAAAGCGGGGCTGGCGACGGCGGCTTCCAGGTTCGCGCCCAAGCTGCGCGTGCCTTCCGGTTTGCCGCCCGAAGACATCAGCCGGGATCCGGCGGAAGTGCGGGCTTATGATGCGGATCCGCTCAACGTCAAAGTCGCGACGGCGCGTTGGTACACCGAGTTTCTCGGCGCGCAGGCGCAGACGCTCGCGCGGCCAGAAGCGCTGCGTGACGTGCCGTTGTTGGCGGTGATCGGCGATGGCGATCGCATCATCGATTCCCAGCAAACGCTGGATTTTCTCCGCCGCGTCGAAGGCCGCGGCTTGACGGTCAAAACCTATGCGGGTTTTTACCACGAACTGATCAACGAACCAGAAGCGGACCGCGCACGTGTGCTGACGGACATCGTCACGTGGCTCGAGGCCCAAGGCCGCTGACAGAATGACTCTCACAGGCACCCACACGGCCTGAAGTTGGGATTGCAAGCGTATGCAAACCGAGATCGGTCGCTATCGGCTGGTCCGCCATTTGGCAACGGGCGGAATGGGCGAAGTCTATCTGGCGGAAGCGCCGGGTGCGGCTGGTTTTGCCAAACGCGTGGTCGTGAAGACGCTGCGGCAGGATTTGGCGTCGGATCAGGAACTGATTCGCCAGTTCATCGCCGAAGGGCAACTGCTGGAAGCCCTGGATCACCCGAACATCGCAGCGATTCTCGATCTCGGCCAGGACGGCGAGGGCTACTTTCTGGCGATGGAGTTTGTCGAAGGCTTTGACCTGCGTGCTGTCCAGCGCGCCCTGCCGATGGCAGAAAACGGTCAGGTACTGAGCGAAATCGCGGTGTTGGAGATCATTCGCGCAGTCGCACAGGCGCTCGATCACGCGCGGACGCGGCGGGGGCCGGACGGCAAGCCGCTGGGCATCGTGCACCACGACGTGACGCCGTCGAATGTGATGGTGCGCCGCGATGGCCACGTCAAGCTGGTGGATTTTGGCGTCGCGCGCACCGCGATGGTGGCCCGGTTGTCGGCAGGCGCCTTGCGCGGCAAGTTGCCGTATCTCAGCCCGGAGCACGCGCGCCAGGAGCGAGCAGATGGACGAAGCGATCTGTTCTCACTGGGTTTGTGTGCGGTGGAATGGCTGTCCGGCCAGCGCGCGCTCGATGTTGGCGAGCCAGAATCGCTGGATGAGGCGTATGCGCTGCTGCCCACCAAGCTCGCGGCGCTGTCGGACCGTTTGACGCCGGCGACCTGGCAGTTGCTCCACGACCTGACGCAATTTGATCGCAAGCAGCGCCCGGCAACAGCAGCAGAGGTGGCCGATCGCGCCAACCGCATCCTGGCTGACGCGGGAGAACTGTCGGCTGCGCGGCGCCTGGCCGCGGAATTGGCGCCGGCATTTGACGTTCTGGCCGCGCGGGCAGGGAGCTTTGACCAGACGCTGGCGCAAACCATTGGGTTGCTGGGGCAAGCGCCCTTTGAATTTACCGGCACGCTGAGCCTTCCGGGTATCGAGAGCGTGCAGCAATCCCAGGCCAGCGTGCGGGCAGCCGTCGAGGCGGGCACCTTGGCTGCCGAGCCGCAACGCTCGTCGCATTGGGCGTTGCTCGTCGGATCGCTGGTGCTGGCGGTTGCGCTGTGGCTGTGGCAATCCCGACACGAGGATGATCTGGCGTTTGGGTCCACGCGAGAAAAGCCGGTCGCCATGCAGGTGGCCGCTGAACCGCCGCCGAGCGCGCCTGCACCGGTCGCCGTGCCCACTGCCGCCACACCGACGATCGTGGCCGTGGCACCAAGCGCCCCGCCGACTCCCGAAGCCGTCGCCGTTGAGCCCGTCGCCGCGGAAAAACACGGCAAAGGTGCGTCCGCCGAGGCCAAGACGTCGGCGCAATGGGGAGTTGTCGAGTTTCGCGTCCTGCCGGCGTCGACCGTGATCACGGTGGACGGCAAGAGGCGCAAAGCCACTTCCGGCAGCGACCATTATGTTTTGCAGCTCAAGCCAGGAAAACACACGATTGTGGCGCGGGATCCAGACGGTGGCGAAGCCGCGCAGTCCGCCTCGGTTGAACTGGCTCCCGGCGAGTTTCAGAAGCTCAAGGGCTTTAGTTTCCTGCCATGAGTTGTCGAGCGGCCACCCGAGGCGTTACCCTCGCTGGTCATGCAACCGACCCGCACACTGACCGCCGCCACTTTTGCTGAACGCTACACGCTGCCCAAGTACCGCCTCCGCGTGCTGTCGGGGCCAAACGCCGGGCTGGAAAAGGTCTTCGATCGCCGTCTCGTCTACGTCGGCTCCGCGCCCGACAACGATCTGGTCCTGGACGATCCGTCCATTTCGCGCAATCACCTGAAGATCGACGGGGAACGCACGGGCTACCGGGTGCGCGATCTGGAATCGAAGAACGGCACGTGGTTCGCCGGTGCGCGTTTGCTGGAAGCCGTGCTGGGACCGAGCGCGGTGCTGCGCCTCGGGCAGTCGGAGCTGCAGTTTGAACAATTGGCGGAGCTGCACGAGGTCGCGCTGTCGCGTGAGCCGCAGTTTGGCAATTTGCTGGGCCAGTCACCGGAGATGCGTGAAATCTTCGCGCTTCTCGCCCGCGCCGCGCCGACCGACAGCACGATACTGGTCGAAGGTGAGTCCGGCACGGGCAAGGAACTCGTCGCGGAGGCGATCCACCAGCACTCGCGGCGCGCCAACGGCCCGTTTGTCATCTTTGACTGCTCGGCAGTGCAGCGCGATCTGGTCGAGTCGGAGCTGTTCGGCCACGTCAAAGGCTCGTTCACCGGCGCGATCCAGAACCGCAAAGGCGCGCTGGCCGAGGCGCACGGCGGCACGCTTTTTCTGGACGAAATCGGCGAGCTGGACCTGGACTTACAGCCCAAGCTGCTGCGGGCGCTGGAAAAACGCGAGATCAAGCCGGTCGGTTCCAACGACCGGCAAACGGTGGACGTGCGCATCATCGCCGCGACGAACCGCGATCTGGCGCAGATGGTCAAGGAAGGCTCGTTCCGCGAGGATTTGTACTACCGGCTGGCGGTCATTCAGGTCCCACTGCCGCCGCTGCGCCGTCGCAAATCGGATATTCCGCTGTTGGTGAGCCATTTTCTCGCCGACACCCAAGCGCGCAATCCGCGGCCAGGCTCGCTGACGATTTCCTTTGAGACGATGCAGCAGTTGCAGGCATATCCGTGGCCGGGCAACGTCCGCGAGCTGAAGAACCAGATCGAGCGCGCCGCAGTGCTGTCCGACGGCAAGGAGCTGCAAGTCCTGCTGGATCCGCAACACGACGCCGGTCAGATCGCGCTGGAACGGCCTGACGCCGCCTACGAATTGCCGTTCAAGGACGCCAAGGCGCGGCTGATCGACGCGTTTGAGCGCGAGTACTGGCAGCGCGCCCTGGATCGCCACCAGTGGAACGTCTCGGCGGCCGCTCGCGCGACCGGTTTGCATCGCAAGTCGCTGGAATATCTGATTAAGAAGCTGGATCTCGTGCGTCCGGCGTAAATTCTGCCGCCGCGTTTTCGCCCGCAAGTGCCCGCAGTTCTTGATCATGACCGCGCTGATCACCGCCTCACGCGGCTTTTGGCGGCGCTGTGTTTCTCACAACTCTTCATATTCTCCCGTTCTTCCGGGCAGATAGCATTCGGTCAACTGCTTCCACAGACTGCGCGCGATCTCGGGCGCTTGCGCATGGGGTCGCGCGACAACTGCCGCCGGGAGCGGTCAAAAGCGCGAAAAAATTGCAGGATCGGCGGCCTGTCGTACATTGATTGGGCTGGGGTGAACCCAGTCGTGGAGTGCATTGTGAGCAAGACAACGACCCAGACCAAGACCCGCATTGAAGTGGACGTGGCACTACGCCAGGCCAACTTGACCAGCGAGGAAGAGAAAGTGCTGCGGATGCATTATGGCATCGGCATGGCCCAGAACGGGCAAATCGAAGCCCACGCGGCGGTGAACGCGGACGTTCAGGCGCAGATCGCGGCGATCGAGCAGAAAGCGATTGGTCATGTGCGTCGTCAGCAGGCTGTGATCGACCGTCTGCGGCGCATTGACGGCTAATTTTCGCGACGGCCTCGTTCGCGGACACGGAGGGCCCGGTGGCCGTAGGTTTCGACGCTGCAGTGTTCCCGGACGTGTTCGCGCTTGACGCGAGGGCCAAAACCCGCCAAACTCATGCCCCCGCTTCGCGCCGAACGGCTGCAAGTGCTGGATTTCTGGGCTCGCTTTTGATCCCGTTTGTAGACCTCGCGAGTCCTGCGCTCGACTTCTGGAGTTTCTCATGGCATCGCCTACCCGCTCTACCGATCGCATCCGCAAAGCCAAACGCGTCAAGTCCGGCCAGGAGCGCAAGCGCATCATCGCTCGCGACCAGCGCATTGCCTCCGAAAAGCAGCTGGAAATCGCGCTGGGCGAAAAGTTCTCGCTGCCGACCATTCGCTGATTCCACGTCGCCGCCCGCTTCAGGCGACGACGGTTCTCGACCTGGTGCTTCCCGCGTCTTTCGCGGCCGCCGCACTTGGCTCGCTTTTCTTACCCTTTGCTTGTTGCTGACGCTCGCGGCCATCGCCGTCCTGCACCGCGCGCCCTTTGATCCACCGCCGTCCTCGCCGTGGCGGGCGATCGAGCGTATCGGCCTGCTGTTTGGCGTCGTGCCAGATCTGCCACCGGAGTGGGCGGTCGACCTCGACAAGATCGTCAAACCTGACGCTGCGGCCAAGACCGCGGTCGCGGTACCGCTCGGTGAATTGGACAACCCGTTTCACGATGCCGCGGCGCGCAACGCTTGGCAAGCTTGGCACGAAGGGCGTTTTCAGGACGCGCTGGATCCGGCGAGCAAAGCTTGGACTGCGCTCGGCAAACAGGATCCGGACCACGAACGGCCGCTGCTGGCGTTTTTGTACGTGCAAACCAGGCTGTATGCCAAGGACAGCGCCGGCGCGTTGGCGGCGGCCAAGATGGCCACGACGCATCCGGTGCTCGGTGGTGAAGCACTGACATTCCTGGCTGAACGCGCCGATGAGCAAGGCTTGTCGATGGTGGTGCTTGCGCTGCTCAAAGGTAGAACCGAACCACAGAATCTGCTTTTGAAAGCAAAATCGTTGCGCCGCAACGGGCAACTGGACAGTGCGGCAGAAGCGCTGGCGCAGGTGCACGCGGCGACCGGCACGGCGCTGTGGCGCAAGCAACAGTTGGAAGCGATGCGTCTGGCGAATGCGCGCGGCAAGGTCGACGAAGCGGTGCAACTGGCGCAGCAACTGATCGATCAGGCCGGCAAAAGCACGCAGACCGAGGAAGCCATTGATTTCCTGATTGGCGGGACCGACGCCGTTTGGCAGGCACGGCTGAAGAAGCGGCCGCAGGATGCCGCTGCGGTCCTGGATGCGCTGATCTGGACCGCGCAACGCCGTCGGTATGGCCGGGCGACGCCTGCGCTGGAGAGCCTCGGCAAGGATCCTGCGATGTCGCTGCCGGTGCGCTGCCACGCGCGCTCGTGGGCTGCGCATGCGCACGATCGCAAAGGTGAGCTGGATGCGTCGATCGCGCTCCTGGAAGCCGTGGCCGACGAATGCGCGACGCCGGAAGTCCGGCAGTTGGCGGCCGACGAGGATCCCCTCAGTCCCGGCGATCCGCAGTGGCGCATCGGCCGCGCGCGGCTGTTGCAGGGCAAGCTCGACGGCACGGCGGACCTGAAGCACGCGCTGGAGCTGGGCCTGTCCGGGCTCGACGGCGAGGACGCCAAAACGCTGCTGTATTTGGCCACGCTGCCGGACGCCGCGACAAAACTGAAGACGCACGGAGCGACGTCTGCCAACGATTATGCCGAGCGCGATATCGTCGATGTGATGGCTTGGCGCTTTGCCATGGACGCGATGATTGCCGGCAAGTGGTCGGATGCGCTGAAGATTCTCGACCGGCTGGTGGAAGTGCGCGATTCCGAGCCGACCGCGACCGCCTTTGCACCGCGGGCCAGTGACGCGCCGCCGCCGCGATACGACGATCGCGACTGGGCGCGCGGGCGGGCCGACTATTTCGCCGGTCGTGCGTTGCAAGTGCTGGGCAAGGACGACGCGGCGATGGCCCGCTGGCAGCGCGTGGTCCTGCGCCACCCGTTGAGTTACTACGCGACGCTTTCCCTGTCGCAGTTGCAGGCGTCAGGCGCCCGCATGCCGGAACTGCCGAACGAAACGCTGACCGCTGGCCCGCAGTTGACCGCGAAGCTGTTGTCGGAGCCGAACGTGCAGCGCGCGCGGTTGCTGGGCCAACTCGGCTGGCACGACGAAGCGGGCGACCTGCTGGATGCGGTGGGTCTGGGACGCGACGTCGCGTCTTCGGACAAGTGGGCAGCTGGCGATCCAGGTGGCGCATGGGCACGCGCGGCGCTGGACGACGAGGCGGAGCGCTGGACGTCCTCGCACGCGACGGGGCGCGACGCACTGCGCCGGTTCGCGACGCATTATCCGCATGAAAACAATAAGCTGGCCTGGCAGATTGCCTACCCGCGGGCCTTCAAATCGCTGGTTGAGAATGCGGCCGACGAATTCGGTCTGCATCCGTCCATCGTCTGGGCCATTGGCCGCAGCGAAAGCGGTTTCAATCCGCGCGTCGAATCGCACGCCGCGGCGATCGGTCTGCTGCAGCTGATTCTGCCGACCGCGCAAGCGATGGCCAAGCCGTTGGGCCTGACCGCCGACGCGACGACCTTGCGGCAGCCGTCGGTCAATGTTCGTCTGGGCGCGCGCTACCTCAAGTCGCTGTTCAGCCGCTTTGAACGCGAGCCGCAGATGGCCGCTGGCTATAACGCCGGAGGCGGCGCGGTCGGTCGCTGGCGCAAGACCCGCGGCGATTGGCCGATGGACCTTTTCGTCGAGTCCATTCCATTCCGCGAAACCCGCGATTACGCCAAGCGCGTGTCGTCGTCCATCGCGGTCTATCGCAACCTGTACGATGGGGAGACGCTGCACGCGTTTGCGCTGACGCAGAAGTCCGTGCCGACCCAGGACGAGCCGCCGACCGAGCCGTCGTCGACCGCAGCGACGCAGGCGGCGCGTCAGCCGGCGGTAGCGGTCATCGAGCACAAGGCGGAGACGCTCGAAGTGGTCACGGCTGCTCCGGTTCGCCCAGTCGTCGTGGCGCCGGCATCCAAGCCGCTGGTGGTCAAGTCGGCGCGGCCGGAGAAGGCGCGGGCGCCGCACGCGGTGGCCCACGGCCACGAGAAGGCCCATCCCATCGCGCGCGGCCATGGTCGGCAGGTAGCGGCGAAGGCGCACAAGCCGGTGGCGCACAAAGCGCCGCGTGAGCGCATGTTGGTGTCGGCCGTCCTTCAGCCGCCCCGATCGTCCAGCCACGCGACCAAGCACCGCAAGCATCGCTGATTCTGAATTCACCACGCCACGTGCGGCGGCGGTTTGAGGCGGTCAGCAGAAACAAGTGTCTGCTCGCGCCTCTGCTGCTGGCTGGGCTGCGAGTTCGCGGCCTTACAGGCCGTCTCACCGCGGCATCAAGGCCGGGCGAATATTTCTGCTGATCGCCTGAATCGACTGCTCCTGCGGTGCGTCCATGGTAGAAGACGGGAACACGCCCGGTCCGCGCGGTGTTGCATGCCGGAGCAAGAAGGCAAGTTGACGACGCAGCATCCCGACCACAAGCCGCAATCCTGGCCGAACGACCTGCGGGTGCGCGTTGAGCCGGTGTTGCAGGTGCTCGGGCGCGTGCGCTGGCGTCGGCGGCTGCAGACGGCGGTGGCGCGGTTGCTGGGCTGGCTGGCCGTCCTCGTGGCGCTACTCGTGCCGGCCACGCTGCTGATCCGCGTGGACGTGGCCGACGTGCCCGTTGCCGAAAGCATCGCCGGCCTGACGCTGCTGGCGATCCTGCACGCGCTCTGGCAACGGCATCCGTGGCGGTTGCTGGCGCGGCAGGTCGATCAACAAGTCGATGGCAAGGACGCGCTCGCGACGGCGCTGTGGCTGGCAGAGAGCCAGCGTCGGGATGGTTGGGCGCGGGTTCAAGCGCACGCGGCGGTGGCGCTCGCCGGGCGTTTGCAGCCGCGGAGCTTGCAGCCGTGGCGCATCCCGCGCGCATGGTTGGGGGTCACGGTCGCCACTTTGCTGCTGGCGTTCGCGGTCTACGCGCCGTTGGATGACGCCCGGCGGGTGGTGGGCTTGCGGCGGACCGGTCCAGCGAATGGCCTTGTGTTCGCCCTGCCCGGCGGGCCGCAGCCGTTCACGTCGGCCGCGGCGCTGCTGGGCGAAGACACGACGAAGCTCCTCGACGCCGACGCGCGGATGCTGGCGGACATCGAGACGCAAGTGACCGATGAGCCGACCCGAAAGTGGCTGGGCGACGTGCGCAAAGTGGTCGACGGCGTCGCGGACGGCAAGCTCGACAAGCGTCAGGCGCTGGAAATGCTCGCGCAGTTGGACGCGCAAAAGCCCGCGGTGCCGCAGAATCCGCTGGATCCGCCGGAGTCCAAGGCTGCACAGGACATCGCGCCGGGCGAAAAAACCAGTGCCGAGCCAAAGAGTCCCGAGCAGGTGTCCGAGGCGCAGGAACAGAAGGACCAGGCGCTGAGAAACGCGGTGGCGGAAGCGGCGAAGGCGGCGGCGAAGGCGGCGCCCAAAGGCGAGGAGCAGAAGCTGTTGCAGGAAGCGGCGGAGAAGAAGGATCTGGGGCTGCTGGCCAAGCTCGCCGAAAAATTGGCCAACAAGAACCTGAGCGACAAGGAGCTGGAACAGTGGATCAAGGCGGCGGAGAAGTTCGCCGGTGCTTTGAAAGACCAAAAGCTGCCGGACAAGTTCAAGGATTTGGCGGATCGCGTCGATCGGCTGCAGAAGAAACGCGCGCAGGAAGGCGGGCTGGGCGCAAGCGATCAGGAGCGTCTGAAGTCGGGGCGCAAGGAGCTGGAACAGCTCAAACGCGAGCACGGCGACGTGATGGCGGCGCAGCATCAGGTGCAGCGGCTGGAACGCGGGGCGCAGGGCGCGGCGGATATGCTGCGGCGGGCGCAGCAGGACGATCGGCTGGGCAAAAAGGAAAATGCCGAGGAGAAGAAGCAGGCGCAGGAGGAACTCAAGCGGGCGATGCGCGCGGCGGCGAACGAGATGCGCCGCGAGAACGAGCGGCAGCAGGATCGTCAGGCGCAGCGGATCGGCCAGAGCCGGATGCGTGAACTGCGCGAGGCGCTGGAGCGCACGGGGAGCAAGCCCGATTTGGCGCGGCGGCAGTTCGACAAGAAAGCGGGGCAGAATGGCGACAAGCCGCGGGACGGGCAAGGCGAGCAGCGGTTGGGGCAGAAGGGCCAAAAGGGCGACGAGGAATCGCCGGAAGCGCGCGATGCCAGACGGATGGCCGAGGCGAAAAGCAAGGAATCGGAAGGTCAATCGGGGAAAAAGGACGGGCAGAAAGCGGGAAAAGCCAAACTGGGTCAGGGCAAGGACGGGCAGTTTGACCGCATGGAGCAGATTCGTCAGGGCTACGAGCAGACCGGCGGTCCGGGCCAGGGCGAGCAACCGGGCAACCACAAAGGCGACGAACGCGAGGATTCCAGCCACAAGCGCGTGGCAGGTGGCAAGCGCGAGCAGTTGCAAGGCCAGGAAGGCGCCGGGCCGGACATCAAGAAGGTGTTCAGCGACGCGGCAAGGAAGGGCTTTGCGCGTCAGGGCTGGCGCGACGTGTACAAGGAATATTCACAGGTTGCGGACGACATGCTGGACCAGGAGCAGATTCCGCCGGGGCGGCGCAGCGTCGTGCGGCAGTATTTTGAGTTGATTCGCCCGCGCAAGGGCTGGGGTCCGCGCTAACGGCGGCAAGGAAGGTTTGTCATGGCACAGGCGGCAGAGCAGCACGAGATTGAACACCAGATGGCCTGGATGGCCGAGCGACTGGGCGCGCTGAAGGCAGAATTGCAGAAGGTGATGGTCGGCCAGGACGAGGTCATCGAGGGCGTGCTGCTGGGCATGCTGGCCGGTGGTCACGTGCTGCTGGAAGGCGTGCCGGGCTTGGGCAAGACGCTGCTGGTGCGCACGCTGGCGCAGGCGATCGACCTGCATTTCTCGCGGGTGCAGTTCACGCCGGATTTGATGCCGTCGGACATCATTGGCGCGCAGATTCTGGCCGATGACGGCAAAGGCGGCCGCGCGCTGGTGTTCCAGGAAGGCCCGGTCTTCACGAACATCCTGCTGGCGGATGAAATCAACCGCGCCACGCCGAAGACCCAATCGGCGCTGCTCGAGGCCATGCAGGAGCGCTCGGTGACCGTGGGACGGACGACCTATCCGCTGGCGCCGCCGTTCTTCGTGCTGGCGACGCAGAATCCGCTGGAAATGGAGGGCACGTACGTGCTGCCGGAAGCGCAGTTGGACCGGTTCCTGTTCAAGATCGACGTGCCGTTTCCCAGCGACAGCGAACTCATGGAAATCGCGACGCGCACGGTGCGATCGGTGCAGGCGACGGTGGAACCGGTGCTCTCGGGTCTGGACATCCTGACGATCCAGCATTTCGCCGTGGATTGCCCAATCGCGCCGCACGTCGTGGAATTCGCGGTCAAGCTGGTCAGCGGCTCGCACGGCAAGCTGGCGGCGGCCAAGCAGTACCTGCGCGGCGGGGCGAGTCCGCGGGCGGTGCAGGCGCTGGTGGCGGGTGCCAAGCTGCGGGCGCTGTTGCAGGGACGGCCGAACGGCGCGATCGACGACGTCAAGGCGCTGGCCAAGCCGGTGATGCGCCACCGTTTGCTGCTGAATTTCGACGCTGAGGCCGATCGCGTCCGGCCGGATCAGGTGATTGAGCAGATGATCGCCGAACTCGAACGCCAGCGCTGAGGTCTGCGTGAGCGTTGACGCCCCATCCAGCCACGAAGGCATCCGCGACGACCTGTTTGACCCGGCCTTTCTCGGTCGCGTCGAACAGTTGGCGTTGCTCGCCCGCCGCATGGCCAGCTCCGGGACGCGCGCCAACCGGCGGTCGCGCATCGTCGGCAGCGGCATCGAGTTCGCCGATCACCGCGCCTACACGCCCGGTGATGACCTGCGCAACGTCGACTGGAAGCTCTTTGCCCGCACCGAGCGGCTGAATCTGCGGCTGTACGAGGAGGAAGAGGACCTGTCGGTGTACTTTCTCATCGACCGCTCGACGTCGATGACCATGGCGCCGGACGGCGAGAAGACCTTGCTGGATCGCGCGTTGCAGGTGTCCGCGGCGCTTTCCTACATCGCGCTGTCCAACCTCGATCGCGTCGCTGTCGTGCCGTTTGCCGACAAGATCGCGGCGCCGATGCGGCCGGTTCGCGGCCGCGCGCAGTTCTTCAAGATCCTGCGCGTGCTGTCCGACGTGCCTCCCGGTGGGCAAACGGACATCCAGGCGGCGTTCGATGGCTGGCTCCGCACGCGGCCGCGTCCGGGACTGGCGGTGGTCATTTCCGATTTCTTCGACGCCAAGGGTCTCGGCGACGCGCTGCGCCTGCTGACCTACCGCGGCTTCGAGCCGATGGTCCTGCACTTGGTCGATCGCACACTGCTGGACGCCGATGTCCAGGGCGATCTGGCGATCGTTGACTGCGAAACGGGCGAGACGCGCGAGATCGTGCTCACGCCGCAGCTGTTGTCCCGCTACCGCGCGGCGTTCGAGTCGCTGGGGCACGAGGTGCAGCGCGCGGCGAGCGAAGTCGGGGCGCGCTGCTTGCAGGTCGATCTCAGCGTGCCTTTTGACGATGTCGTGATGCGGGTCTTTCGCGCCGGAGGCTTTCTCGGGTGAACACGCTGCACGTCCAACAACTGCTCACGAACACCAGCGACGTCCTGCGTCTCGCCGGCATCGTGGCGGCCATCATCCTGCTGCTGTACCTCCTGCGACCGCGTCAACGGCGGGTCGAGGTGCCGTTTGGCGGTCTGTGGCAGCGGGTGCTGGCGGAAAGCGAATCGCGCGTGGTGGGGCGCAACCTGCGGCGATTCCTGTCGCTGCTCCTGATGCTGCTGCTGGCGGGCTTGCTGAACGCCGCGCTGGCGGAACCACTGTTCGGGCATCGCGCGGCGGCGCAGCGCGTGGAGCGGGCGCGGCCGCATACGGTGGTGATTGTCGACGTGTCGGCGTCGATGCAGACCGAAGATGGCCTCTCTGGCACCCGGCTGGCTGACGCCCAAACGGCGTTGCGGCACTGGCTGGCGATGGCCCCGGCGCAGGAGGACGTCCTGCTGCTGGCCGCGTCGGGCCACGCGGAAGTGCTCGCGGGCTGGGGCAGCGACCGCACGACGCTGGATGACGGCATTACCCGGCTGCACGCCACCGATGGCGGGCTGGACCTGCGGCGGGCCATCCGCACCGCGCAACAAGCGTTGGCGCACCGTTCCTCGCCGCGGATTGTCCTGGTGAGCGATGCGGGACCGGCCGAACTGCCTTTGGACGCGACACCAGCGCAGATCCCCATCGAGCACCTGCGCGTGGGACCTGCGCGCGCGTGGGCGCCGGGTCAAACGATGCCGCCAAAGACCCTCACGAACCTGGCGGTCGGCGAATTGCGCGTGCGGCCCGATCCGCTGGACCCGAGCCGCGGCACGCTGACGGTGCAGTTGCGCAACGATTCGGCTCAGTCGGTGGCGGCGCAGTTGGTGCTCGCCGGCAGCGACACGGCTTTTGACGCGGCGACTTTTGCCAAGACCGACGCCCTGCGGCGCATTGTGGACATCGATTTGCCCCCCGGCATGTCCACGCAAACGGTGCCGGGGGTGGAACTGACCGCCGCGCGCTTCGCGGTCCAGGTGCGCGGCAAGTCTGGCCTGCACGATGTGGCACCTTGGGATGACTGGGGCTTTGCGGTCCTGGCGGAACGGCGCGAGCTCGGCGTGCTGGTCGTGTCGGGTAGTGCGGATGTCGATCCCGCGGCGGGCAACCTCTACCTGAGCGCGGCGCTGTTTGCGCACGGCAAGGTCAAGGTGCAACACGTCGCGGCGGCGGATTATCACCCGGAGACGTTTGCCGCGAAGGACCGCGCACGCCATGGCATCGACGTCGTGGTGCTGGATCAGGCAGGTTTTGCGCTGCCAGAGGGAACGCCAGGGCTGATCCTGTCGCTCGCCGGCGCACCGACGGAGACGCTGCGGCTGGCGGAGGGGCCGGAACTCGTTGTCCGCGACGAAGAGCACCCGGCGATGCGCGGAATTTCCTTTCAGGACACCAATTTCGACAAAGTGCGGCTGATTCCAAGTCGACCCGGCGACACGATTCTCGCTGTGGCGAAGCCGCACGGTGTGGTGATGGTGGCGCGGCAGGACGCGGTCCGCTCGATCGAATGGGGGCTGGACCTGCTGGAGACGGATCTGGGCGCGCGCTATGCCCTGCCGCTGCTCGTGTCCAACGCGCTGCTGTGGCTGGCGGGCCAGGAGGAGTCGTTGGTGCCGCCGCTGCTGGTGGGACGGCCGTGGGCGGTCGATGCGCCGGTTGATGCGACGTGGCGCTACGTGGAACCGGGACAGAAGCCGCGGCCGGCGCGGACCTCGGGTCGGCAGCTGCTGGGACAGAGTGAGCGCCACGGCGTGCACGTCTGGCAGTCCGATGGCGACCGACTGGTGGCGCGTGCGACGGTCCTGCCGCCGACCGAGAATCCGACCCTGCTCCAGCCGTGGGGGCCAAATGCCAGTACGTTGCCCGCAACGCTGGTCGTGGAGGAGCAGCCGCTGTCGTTGCCGCGCTGGAGCCTGTGGCTGTTGGCGGCGATGCTGGTTCTGGCCGTCGAATGGCTGACCTACCTGCGGCGGAGGACGGTATGACGCGTTCCCGCCTGATGTGGCTCGGCGCTGTGGGCACGTTGGCGATCGTCGCGACGCTCGCGCTCGCCCTGCAGGCGCCGCTGCAATTGGCGCTCCTGGCACGCCGGGGCGTGGACTTCGCCGCGCCGCGGCTGCTGTGGCTCGCCGTGCTGGC
This sequence comes from uncultured Myxococcales bacterium, assembly GCA_903924465.1. Taxonomy (GTDB): domain Bacteria; phylum Myxococcota_A; class UBA9042; order UBA9042; family UBA9042; genus CAIYBN01. The sequence continues at coordinate 130,674 of CAIYBN010000120.1, forward strand.
CTGGCTGGTACCGATGGCCGCCGCGTGGTCGCTGACCGACCTGCCGCGCTGGCAGCAGGGCGTGCAAGTAGCCGTGCGCATGGCGCTGATCGCCTTGCTCGCCATCGCGATCGCCGGTCCACGTCTGTTGCACGAACGACCGCGGCGGGCGCAGGTGGTGCACGTCATCGACCGATCCGCCTCGGTGCCAGACGAGCTGCTGCGTGCAGCGGAACACGGCGTGCAGCAAAGCGAAATCGCCGCGCGTGCGCGCCACAAAGACGCAGCGGAAGACGCTCTGGATGCGGGCGATGGCGCGGTGCCGCCGGTGCAGGTCATCGCTTTTGACGGCGAAGCACAATCGCTGCCGTGGCCGCCGACAGCCGTGACGGATGAGATCGCGCCGCCGACGATCGCCCGTCGGCCGGACTCGGAGCGCGAGACCGATCTCGCAGGCGCGTTGAACCTGGCGCTCGGGCTCCTGGACGGCCATAGCGTACCGCACGTGGTGGTCTGGTCAGACGGCGTCGAGACCCAAGGTGACGCGCTGCAATTGCTCGATGCCCTGCGCGCCGCGGGCGTGCGCGTGCACGTGCCCGCCCAGCCGGATTTGCCGCAAACGGGTGAAGTCGTCGTGGAGCGTTTTGAACTGCCGGCGAAAGTGCGCGCCAACGTGCCGTTTCCGGTGGCGATCGCGGTGGAATCGTCGGGACCGGCCAAGGTGCATTGCACGCTGAACCTGCCCGGCCAGCCGCCACTGGAGCTGGAACAAGCGATCGCGGCCGGGACGACACGGCTGGAATTTGGCCACGCGCGGCTCAAGGACGCGGGTACGCACGACCTGGAAGCGACGTGCCGGGTCCTCTCGGGCGCCGACCGTTTTGCCCTGAACAACCATCTGCGCGGGCGCGTGGCGGTGCTGGTGCGGCCGAAAGTGCTGTACGTGGAAGGCGCCAAGGGTCAGAACCAGTACTTGGCGCGCGCCCTGGCGGATGACTTTGACGTGGAGACGGTGGATCAGGACGGCCTGCCGCGATCGCTCGTCGGGCTCAAGCCGTATCAGGCGATTCTGTTGAGCGATGTGCCGCGCGTTTCGGCGTCGGGTGTGCCGCTGTTGACCGATGGCGATATGCGCAACCTGGAGGAATACGTCAAGAAAGGCGGTGGCTTGCTGGTCCTGGGCGGCGAGAACAGTCTGGGTTCGGGCGGGTATCAGGATACGTACCTCGACAAGCACGTGCTGCCGGTGCGGATGGACGTCGAAGCGACGATGGAGACACCGACCATCGCGCTGATGCTCGCCGTGGACCGCTCCGGCTCCATGCAGGGCCCAAAAATGGAATTGGCCAAGGAAGCGGCACGCGCGACCGCGGAATCGCTGGCGCCTGATGACCTGATCGGCGTCGTGGCCTTCGATTCGGAAGCGCGGCTGGCGGTGCGGCTGCAGCGCGCGGGCAATCGGTATCGGATTTCCACCGACATCGGCAAGCTGACGGCGAGCGGCGGCACGCACGTCTATCCCGCATTGGACATGGCCTATCAGACGTTGTTGACCGCGCCGGCGAAGATCAAGCACGTGATTCTGCTGACAGATGGCCAGGCGCCGCGTCAGGGCATCGATGCGCTCGTGCGGCAAATGAAGCGATCGGGCATCACGGTGTCAACCGTCGGCGTCGGCAGCGACGTGGACCACAATTTGCTCGAAAGCATCGCGGATCGCGGCGGCGGGCGGTTCTATTTCACCGATCGGCCGGAGACACTGCCGCGGATTTTCGTCAAGGAAACCAAGCTGATCGCCGGCGAGAGCGTGGTGGAGCAGCGCGTACACGCCAAGCGCGCGCCGGGCTTGGGGCGCATCGATCTGCTGCGCGGCGTGCGCATCGAGGATGCACCGCTGTTGACCGGCTACCTGCCGACCAAGGTGAAGCCGGGCGCAGAGGAAATCCTGCGGCTGTCGTCGGGCAAGCCGCTGCTGGTGCGCTGGAAGCTGGGGCTGGGCAAGGTCACGGTGTTCACCAGCGACCTGAAGAATCGCTGGGCGGCGCAATGGTTGGACTGGCCGGGCTATCCGCTGCTGGCGCGGCAGACGGTGCGCGACCTGTTGCAGGAGGACGTCGGTATGGCGCTGGACGTGCGGCTGGCGCGCGAGCGTGATCACCTGCGCGTGGCGGTCGACGCCTTGGACGAGGATGACCACTACTTGACCGGGATGCTGGCGCGCGCACAAGTGACGCGGCCCGACGGTACGCAGGCGGAGGTGCCGCTCACGGAAGTGGCGGAGGGTCGTTACGAGACCGCACTGCCGCTGGCGGCATTGGGCCCCTACGACGTGGCCGTGACGCTGCGGGCGCGGGCCGACCAACCGGTGCTGGCGAGCGGCCGGGCGACGGCCGTGCATCCCTATCCGGACGAGTATCGGCTGGTGGTTGGCAAAAGTACCGTGCTCACCCAACTGGCGACGGCGACCGGCGGCAAGTTGGCCAGCGGACCGGTAGACTGGCTGGATGTGCACGGCGCAACGCACAAGGACTGGCAATGGCTGTGGCCGAAACTCGTGTGGTGGGCGCTCGGGCTGCTGCTCCTCGACCTGCTGCTGCGACGCGTGCGGCTGGGTCGGGTGCGCGCGGTGCGCTGGCATGCACTCAGGCTGCAGGGCAAGAAACGCTGATCACGGCGTCCACAACGCTTCCGGCTCGCCCGTCCGCTTGGCAATCCACCGGCTCGCGACAAAGAGCCAGTCGCTCAGGCGATTCAGATATTTCAGGTCTTCGGGCGCTACCACTTCGACGTGGGCCAGCTCGAACGCGCGCCGTTCCGCCCGGCGACACACGGTGCGCGCCACGTGCAGTGCCGCGCCCGTCGGGCCGCCGCCTGGCAGGACAAACGACTTCAGCGGCTCCAGCTCCTGGTTCATCGCGTCCATCGACCGCTCCAGCGCGGTGACGTCCTCGGCGACGATGAGCGGCTGCCCGGGCCAGCGGCTCTCCAGGCGCGTCGCCAGGCTGGAGCCAAGATTGAAGAGCTGCTGCTGAATTTTCCACAAGTCGCGGTCGAGCTGGCCGCGCGCTTCACTGTCCTGCGTGCGGGTATTCGCTTCCCGACACACGCCGATGCACGCGTTCAATTCGTCCACCGTGCCATACGCCTCGATGCGCGGATCGTCCTTTGGCACACGCTCGCCGCCCACCAGGCCGGTTGTGCCATCGTCGCCTGTTCGTGTGTAGATGCGGTTGAGCCTGACCATGCAGCGATTCTAAACATGCTGACCGAATTCGGACACCAAATCTTTTTTGGTCACACCTGTTGCCTATCGGACTGGGACCGCGAGCGTGCACCTCGGGTGGCACGCCGCGGATCGAAAACGTTTGATCTTGAACTTCAGTCGAAGTGTGTGGCGGGGTCCGTTGCCGCTGCCCAGCACGAACCGTCGGCGCCGATGACGATTCCGGTTGACGCGGATCGATCCGCGACATTACGTGGACCCATGATGCCCTCACCCACCATCGTCATTCGTCCAGCAGCGGTTGCAGGATCCTTTTACCCTGCTGAAACCACTACACTTTCATCAAACGTCGCTTCGCTGCTGGCAGCTGCAGTGCAGCCCGATCCCCGCTTTGGCTGGCCCAAGGCGTTGATTGTACCGCACGCTGGCTACGTCTACTCCGGTGGCGTGGCGGCCGCTGCGTACAACGAATGGCGCCGCGGTTTCCGGCAAATTCGCCGCGTCATTCTGTTGGGCCCCGTGCATCGCGTCGCCGTTCAGGGCATCGCGCTGGCGGGTGCGGATAGCTTTGCGACGCCGCTCGGACAGGTGCCGATCGATCGCGCCGACGAAGCCGCCCTTTTGACCCTGCCCTGGATCTGCCAAAGCCCCGAGGCGCACGCGTGGGAGCACTCGCTGGAAGTGCAGCTGCCGTTTCTGCAGAAAGTGCTGGAATCTTTCACCGTTGTGCCCCTTGCGGTCGGCAACGCGACGCCGCAACAGGTGGCTGAAGTGCTCCATCGCCTGTGGGGTGGTCCGGAGACGGTGATCGCGCTCAGCACCGACTTGTCCCATTTCCATTCTCAGGAGGACGCGGTCGCCTTGGACGGCCAGACAGCGGAGCGGATCCTGGCGCTGCGCCACGACATCCAGCACGACGAGGCCTGTGGCGCGACGCCGCTCAACGGCCTGCTGCTCGCGGCGCACCGACATCGTTTGGCCATCCGCCGTGTCGCGCAATGCACGTCGGGCGACACGGCTGGCGACCCCCACCGGGTCGTGGGCTATGGCGCGTTCGCGTTGGAGGAGCCGGCCATCATCGGCACCCAGCCGGGGCAGCGGCTCGTCGCACTGGCACGGCAGACGATCGCCCACCACTTGGGCATGGCACCGCCGCCGCACGCGGAGGACTGGTGGCTACAGGCAACCGGCGCGACCTTCGTCACCTTGAAACTGCACGGGGCGCTGCGAGGCTGCATCGGGACGCTGGAAGCGCGCTGGCCCTTGGGACAGGATCTGATGGCGAATGCCCAACACGCCGCCTTTGACGATCCGCGTTTTCTGCCGGTGGAGGCGGACGAGTGGCCCGCCATCCGCGTCGAGGTCTCCGTCTTGTCGGCGCCGCAGCCCTTGGTGTTCGCGTCGGAAGCGGACTTGCTCGCGCAACTGCGCCCGCGCGTCGACGGCCTGATCCTGGAGTGCCGAGGGCGGCGCGGCACGTTTTTGCCGCAGGTTTGGGAGGACCTGCCAGACAAGCGCCAATTCCTCCATCACCTGTTGGACAAAGCCGGGCTACCAGAAGACACCGAGCTGATGCGATGCCGGCTATTGCGCTATCAGGTCGCCAAGTTCGGCGAAGACGAGGTGCAATCGTGAACGATCACCCCGCGAGCTGGTGGCACCCGCTTGCGGACGGTCGCATCCAATGCGATTTGTGTCCACGTGACTGCAAGTTGCATGAAGGCCAACGCGGCGCCTGCTTCGTCCGGCAAATGACCGCGGGCCAGATGGTGCTCACAACTTGGGGTCGCTCATCCGGATTTTGCGTCGACCCCATCGAGAAGAAGCCGCTCAACCACTTCCTGCCCGGCAGCAGCGTGCTGTCCTTTGGCACGGTAGGCTGCAACCTCTCCTGCCGCTTCTGCCAGAACTGGGACATTTCGCGATCGCGACAGATGGACAGTTTGATGGCGATCGCCACGCCGGAGATGATCGCCGACGAAGCCGTTCGTTTGGATTGCCAGTCCGTCGCTTTCACCTACAACGACCCCGTGATCTTTGCTGAATACGCGATGGACGTCGCCGACGCATGTCACGCGGTCGGGGTTCAGACCGTAGCGGTAACAGCAGGTTACATCCATCCCGAGGCGCGAGCAGCGTTCTTTGCCAAGATGGATGCGGCCAACGTCGACTTGAAGGCCTTCACGGACGCGTTCTATGTGCGTGAATCGGCGGCGCACCTTCAGCCGGTCCTGGATACCCTGCGCTATCTGGTACGCGAAACGCACGTCTGGACGGAGATCACGACGCTGCTGATCCCTGGCAGCAACGATTCGGACGCCGAAATCAAGGCTGAGTGCCAATGGATCCTGAACGATCTGGGCGCGGACGTGCCGCTCCACTTTTCCGCATTCCACCCGGCTCACAAGGTGACGGAAGTCCCGTCCACGCCACTGGAAACGCTCTTGCGGGCGAGAGAGATCGCCCAGACCGTCGGTTTGCGCTACGTCTACACAGGAAATGTGCGCGACTTGAATAGCGCCTCGACGCAGTGTCCACAATGCGGCACTGCTGTGATCGTTCGCGATGGCTACGATGTCGCGCGCTATCAGTTGACCGAAGACGGCGCGTGCACACGGTGCGGATGCCAAATCCCGGGGCGATTTCGTCGATTCCACGGCGCATTTGGCAACCGCAGACTGCCCAGCGCACTCGGCCAAATTCTCTGAATGCGCGTCGACGGGTCTCACCCCGGCACCCCACATCGCCGAATGGCACGCTTCAGCCGTTCACAAAACCGTTGCACATTTCTTCACACTACCCCCTTCACCAAGCGTTTAGAGCCATGCTATAGTGCGCTCGCTTGCTGTGCGGACAGCAGGTCACCAGCCCCAACTGATGGAGATTGACACCATGCCCAAGACCAAAGGCACTGCCGCAGAATTCATCATGAATCTGTTGCGCGCTCACCCCGACTATGAAATGCAAGTTTCCGATATCTATGAGGAAGGAGATCACCGTTGGACCAAAGCCAACATCTCCAACGCCCTGACGCGCTTGTTGGACAAAGGTCTGATCACGCGGACGGTCGACCCCAATCGGGCCGCTTGGTGGACGATCGCCGACTAGTTTGTCGGTATCGCCCGCTGGACCAAGCGATCAGCGAGCGCGTGCGCCATCGTGATGATGGGCGTCATGGTGTGACTTGAACTGGTACTGGGAAACACGCTGCCGTCCATGACGAAGACGCTGCGGGTGCCCCAGACTTGACCGGTCAGGTCGCAGACAGATCGCGCTCGATCTGTGCCTAGCCGAGCCCCACCCTGTTGGTGCGCTGAGATGAGAGAGATGGTCGCCGGGTCGAACGTCATGGCGTCGATGCGCGACAGCTCTGCTTCTGAGTGCACCAGCACAGGTGGTGCGGCTGGGACGATGACCATTTTTGCTCCGGCGGCAAAATACGCGCGGGCTGCGGCTTTGACGGCCTGGCGCGCGCGCGTCTTCCATTCTGGCGCCAAGGTGTAGTCCACCAACGGCCGGCCATCGCGGCGCACTTCAATCTGGCCGACCGGCTGATCCGGCACCAGCACGAGGGCTGCCGCGCAGTGGTCGAGCTGTGCCATCAACGCTTTGCCGGCCGAACCGGGCTGGGACACCAGCGACCCGAGCACACCCGGGGTCCCAAAAATGCTCTCCACGCGAAAACCGGTGAGACCCAGGTCCGGATCGTGGCGCTCAAATTCGGTCACCGCGTAGGCTTGCGGAATGCCGTCAAATGCGTTTACCGACTCGGACATCAGCGCCACGACTGGAATCTGTGGCTGAACGGACACGTGCTTGCCAAGCAAGTCGTTGCCGATGTGCGAATTGTGCAGCAGCGCGACGGTGCCGACCGGGTTCGCTGCGACGATCACAACGTTCGCGTCGATGGCAAAACGGTTGGTCGGGTGATAGCCCTTGGCGTCCATCGTCTGCACTTCGACGCGCTTGCGATCGGTGGTCGCATCGCGGATCTGCAACGCGCGCGCCCGCACCATCACGCGCGCGCCGGCCGCGAGCGCCTTGGGAATCGCCACCGTCCGCGGATTCTGCTTGGCGCCCGCCGGACAGCCGATGAAGCACGAACCAAGTCCTTGGCAGTTCACGCGGTTGTGCAGCATCACTTCACCACGCCAGCCCAGCGCCTGCGTCCCTTGGCGCAGGATCTGGTTGTTGCGGTTGATCTGGCGCTCCTCAATGCGGTTGGCCGACAGGTCCGCCAGCGCCCGCTGCAGGTAGGGCTGCATCGCGGTGTGGGAGAAATCGCTCCATCCGTGATGCTTCTGCCAATAGTCCCAGGTTGCATCGTGAACCGGCACCACGTCGCAGGCGTTGATGACGCCGCCACCGCCCAAAACGCGGCCCGACAGGATGTTGACCGTGCGATCCTTGGTCGTACGGCCGCCGCGCTCGGTGTAGAGCTGGTCGTACATCGGCGTGTCGCGCTGGGTGAGTCGCTGCGGGCCGACAAAATCGCCGCCTTCCTCCAGCAGAATCACGTCCTTGCCGGCTTCTGCCAGGACCCGCGCGGCCGTGCCTCCGCCACAGCCGCTGCCGATGACCAGGAAGTCGCATGTGAGATCGTGTGGGACAAATTCCGCGGATGAGCAGTCCAGGATCTCGTTCATGGATGCTCCGTGGTGCGATTGGCCAAGCGGGCAAAGGATGGCCCGGCATAGGCAAGGTGCGGCCAGACGGCTTCTTGATCGTAGAAGGTCAAGCCGAGGAAGCGCGAGAAGGACCAGAAGATCTCCCGCCGCGTCTGCATCTGCGCCGTGCCCCAAGCGCTCCAGTGCGTCAACTGCTCGTCCGCGGAGAGGTTGCTGAACGTCACGGCGCGGTGGTCAAAGAGCACGGGACCGAATTCCACCAGGTTGATCGCCAAACCGGCCTCGCGCTGATCGGCGGTGGGCTGATCAGCCAGGTAGCCGTCAAACATCCGCGCGAGGTCGAAATCCTCCGCACCGGGCGGAAAAGCACCGCCACGCGGAATGTGCGTGCGGGCGATCGCCGCCATGGTGCGGTACTGCTGCGCCGAAAGCACTTTCAGACCGACCACTTCGGGCGCAGTGCCGCGCAGCCAGCCCAAACCACCCACGGCGCCGAGGGACAACGCCGCCGCGCCACCGCTCAGCACCAAAAAGCGCCGTCGCGTCACGGCATTCACGGTACTTCCTCCAGCTTCCAGCTCGTCCTCTGCGTGGCGACCACGGGCTGGATGAACGGCGCGAGGATGTCCTCGCCCGCGGCCTCCCGTTTGGCCAACTCCGCCGCGCGTGCCGTCAGACGCGCATCCCGCACCGCGCCGAGTTCCTTGGCCGTCTTGATGCCCTTGTCCAGCACGGCGTGCAGCGCCACGCGCAACTTGGTGCCGCGGTAGAAGATTTTGCCGTAGCGGCTGAGCTGCCGCGGATCGATGTCAAAGCCCAAGCCCGGCGTCGTCGGCAGTTCCAGCCAACCGCGGTCGTGATGCCACGGCTGCTGCAACAGACCGTCGCGGAACTGCGGCACCCAGCCTGGCTCGCTGATCGGATACTCCAGCAACGTATCGTCGCGCCAAGGCGACGCGGAAAACAGCTGAAGATTGATGGCGAATCCGATGCCGTTGGTCCACGTGTGCGGCGTGTAGCGGGCGCCCGCCTTGGCAACCGCCGCGACGATGCGCCACGTCTCGCTAATCCCGCCGGCAAACACCGAATCCGGCTGGTAGATGTCCAACGAGCGCTTCTCCAGCATCACCTTCATTTCCGGCAGGCCGACATGGTTCAGCTCCGCGCCAGCGATCGCAATCGCCGTTCGCCGCCGCAATTCCGCCATGCCGTCGTAGTCGTCATTCGGCAGCGGCTCCTCCAGCCACTTGTAGCCCAGCTCCGCGGCGCGATCGGCAAAGCGGAGCGCACGGTCCAGATCCCAGGTCGGCGCATCGGCGACAACGGCAACACGCCAGCCCTGATTGGCATCGATGCCCATCACAAAATCGGGGCCCATCGCGGCCGCAACGGTCTCGATCTGCTCCAGATCTTCTGCCAGCGTCGCCTTGTGTACACGCAGCTTGGCGGACACAAATCCCTCAGCGCGCCGTTTTTCCAGTTCCGCGACGCGCGCCTTGCCGTCCTTCACTTCACCGGTCGACGCATACAGTTGCACGCGCCCGGGCCGGCCGCCCAGCAATTGCCACACCGGCACGCCGCGCGCTTTGCCAATCACGTCCCAGCAGGCCGCTTCCAGCCAGCCGACGTGCCAGCCCAAATACGTCATCTCGCGCAAGCGCTGGCGGATGGACGCCAGATCGTCCGCTCGTTCATCCAACAAATAGGGTCCGAGCAGCGCGCCGAGACCTTGGCGCTCCACATCCATTGCCGGGCCAGCCGACCAGCCTTCCAGGCCAGAAGCAGTACGCAACCGCACGAGCGTAAAGCGATTTTCTGTCTGCGGCAGCCCAGGGATCCACGACGGGTAGAACGGCGCGGGCAGGGGCACCGAAACATGCCAGAGTGTCACGTCAGAAATACGCATGGGAGACTCTTTGCGGCGATCCACGCCTGCTGTAGCGTGCGCCATCTGTGGCGGCAGAATCAACGGTTTGGCGCGGCAAAATGCCCGGCTCCGTGGCAATTCGGTGACGCAGCCGGCTGGGCGCAAAACGGCCCGTGAACTACACTTGCTTCAGCCGTGGCTTTTTCTCGCGGCGCAAAGGACCAAGAACCATGCTGACTTCACCCCGCTTCCTGTGGCGCTTTCTGATTCTTACGGTCGTAGCTGCCGCATTCGTCTGCGTTGCTGCCCCGGACGCGTCTGCGGCCAAGAAGAAGAAAGCCAAAGCTGCCGCGAAGGTTGCCGCGCCAGCCAAGGCGGAGCCGGCCAAAGCCGCGGAACCAGCCAAGACGGTTGAACCAGCCAAGACGGTTGAACCAGCCAAGACGGCGGAACCGGCCAAGCCCGCCGCGCTGGATGTGACCGATCTGTGGAATGGCAAATGCAAGGCCTGTCACGGTCCGGACGGCAAGGGCAAGCCGCCCAAGACGGAAGACATGACCGCTGGATCCTGGCAGAAGCGTTTCACCGACGCGCAGATCCGCAAGACGATTACCGAAGGTTTTGAGCGCGACAAGGACGGCACGACGCAGAAGATGAAAGCGTTCAGCGATTTCTCGCCGGCGCAGTTGGACGGGCTTGTTGCCCACGTCCGCGGCTTCGGCAAGTAGCCACACCATTGCGTTGACGCTTTTGGCCAAGACCGCCTAAGATTCCGACGAGGTCGGGAGCATGGCTGTCTCACATGAAATCAGGCGGAAATCGTCCGACCCACGGCGTCTCCCGTCAAACGTGGCACCGACGACGTCCGCAGCACCGCAACGACTGCCACCGCGCATCTTTCCGCAAGTGCCAGGATCGCTCCATAGTCTGCTGGACGCGCTGGCCGCTGAAGTCGCGGGCATGCGGGCGCTGGCCGATTTGCGCCTGAAGACGGCCAAAGGCGAAGCGAGCGAGAGCGACTGGTCGGCCTGGCGCGCGGCCGATACCGCCCGACAGCAAGCGGAACGAGAGGCCGTGGTGGGTGGGCTTGAACTACCGCTGCCGACGTTGGTCCGACGCTACAACCTGTCGGCGATGGAACGGCGCATTCTGGTGGCACTGCTGACGCCCCATGTCGACGTGGGCGCCTTTGCGGCCTATCGCGAACTGCGTGGCGGTGGCTGGTGGGACGGCGTTGACCTGCGCCTGCTGCTGCAGCTCGTCGCCGATGATCTGGCCGGGCAAATCGAGGTCCGGCGCGCGCTGGCACCGCACGGCACGCTGTGCGCCCGGCGATTGGTGGCGTTCCACCCGGCGCGTTCGAGTCCATCGATGCTGCATTGGGAAGTGGAGATTCCGCCACGCTTGGTGCATTTCCTGATGGGCGACGCACTGCTGGGCGGACCGGTGGCGGACGTCTGCGAGCGTCTGGCCGTCGGTGTGCCCGTCGATCGTGTGGTGCTGCCGCACGCGCAAGCCGCACATGTCTGCACGCTCATCGGCCACGGTGACACGGCGCGCGCGGCGATGGGCGAATTGGGCAACGGCCCGCTGATCGGCGACGGGCAAGGCGTCGTGCTGCTCTTCAGCGGTCCTCCGGGAACCGGCAAGACCTTCTTTGCCCGCGCGTTGGGCTGTCAGTTCGGCCGGCCGGTGCTGCGGGCTCGCGCCGAAATGCTGGCAGTCGCCGAACACGCCGCGCAACTGGTTGACGCGCTGCAGCTGGAAGCCGAGTTGGAACACGCCATTTTGCTCATCGAAGATGCCGAAATGCTCCTGGCCGAGCGCGGCCCCGTCTGCACGGCGCTGCTTGGCCTGTTTGAACGCATCCGGACCCCGGTAATTTTGACGACCAACCGCGCGCAACTGCTGGACGCGGCGGTCGATCGCCACGTGCTCTACCGCCTGGACTTCAAGGCGCCTGGGGCGCAGGAGCGTGAAATCCTGTGGGAAACGCATCTGCCACCGGAGACGCCGCTGGCCGACGACATCGATCTGCCCACGTTGGCCTCGCGCTTCCAGTTCAATGGCGGCGGCGTGCGCCAAGCGGTGCTCGCGGCGCTGCATTTGGCGTTGCAGCGCAATCCACAGCATCCGCTCATCGACATGGCGACGCTGCTGACGGCCGCGGAGACGCAACTGCGGGCGAGCCTGGACGAATACACGCTGCAAATGCCGACGCGGCGGACGCTGGACGACATCATTTTGCCCGACCGCGTGATGGTGCGGGTCAAGAGCCTGTTGGGCGCGTGCCGCAATCGCCTCAAGTTGATGACGGATTGGGGTTTCGGCCAAAAGCTGACCACCGGCCTCGGCATCGTCGCGCTTTTTGATGGTCCGCCCGGGACCGGCAAGACGCTGTGCGCGGAAGTGCTCGGCTCGGAGTTGGGCGTTCCGGTGGCGCGCATCAACCTGCCGTCGGTCGTGTCCAAATGGGTGGGCGAGACCGAGCAGCGGATTGCCGACATCTTCAAGCGCGCCCGTTCCTCCGGTGCGATTCTGTTGTTCGATGAAGCGGACGCGCTGTTCGGCCGTCGGGTCGCAGAGACGCATTCCGCGACCGATCGCTACGCCAACATGGAAGTGAACCTGCTGTTGCAGGAGGTCGAGCGGTATGAGGGTATCGTGCTGTTGACGACCAACCTCGTCGGCGGCCTCGATCCGGCCGTTTTGCGGCGCATTCACTTTCGCATCAGCTTTCCGGAGCAGGATGCCGCGCTGCGCGGGCAAATCTTCCGCACATTGGTGCCGCGCCGGACGCCGTTGGCGCCGGACGTCGATTTCGTGGAGCTTGGCCAACGTTTCGATCTCCCCGGCGGACGCATCCAGAACGCCGTGCTGCGGGCTGGCTATCTGGCGCTGACGGAAGGGGCGCAGCGGGTGACGATGGCGCATTTCATCGCGGCGGCCACGGAAGAGTCCCAGGCTGCGGGCAAAGCAATTCGCGGCGATCTGCCCTCGCTTTCGCCGGCGCGCGGTCCAACTTGACCGCCGTCGCCCGCGCGGGAGAAACTCCAACGGTGGCCGAAACGCCGCCCCAACAGGGATCCGATGGCCGTTGCCAGCGCACAGCAGCAAAGTCGACTGGGGCGGAAGCCAGTCCAAACCCCGCAGCCACAGCGCACCCGACGCGAATTGCTGGATTGGGCGCTGAAACAGCCGACGATGCCAACGCGGGAGATGCTCGCGGAGTTCAACCAGCGCTTTGGTGAGGGCACCGACACCTGGCTGATGGAGCAACTGACGCAGGCACAGTTGGCGCCGCTGCCCGGGCCTGAGTCCGCATCGCGGGACGTGCCGTCGGCGTCAGCAGCCAAAGAGGACGAGAAAGGCAAATGGCAGAAGCCGCAGCACCATCTGGTGGAGGAAAAGAAAGAAGGTTTTGACAACAAGGCGATGGCGACGCACGGCTGGGCCAGGATGCAGACCACCTCGTCGGACACAGTGACAGCGGAGATCAAACGCCGCGGCAAGCCCACTGACGGGCCGCAGCTCAAGACGCGCGACAAGGATTTGCCGGAGGACACGCGCGCTCACATCGTGGAATCAACGCAGCGCGCGGAGGCGGGAAAGACGCGGACCACGACGAGGTCCAAGGCGACGACCACGATCGGCGACGCGGCGGTGGTGGAGCGGCTGGACGTGGCGGCGGAGGAAGCCAAGAAACGCCGGAAGGAACGGCAGACGCAGGGCCTCGCCAAGCAGGTCGAGAACCACGATTTCCGCGTTCTGGGGCGGGAAAAGGAGTGGGGCAAGCAGGAGGACGCGGAGGAAATGCGGAAACTCGTCTCGAGTGTGGCCGGCTCGGTGTCGGGCTCGCTGGAAGGACCGTCCACGACGGCCAAAGTGGGCGGCGAATTGGCGCTCGGCGGGACAAATGGCGTGACGGTGGCCGGCAATGTGTCGGCAAAGGCCGTGGCGTTTGAAGGCGGCCTGAAGTACGTGAGCCCGACCCTGCCGATGGCTGTGCTCGGTGAGCAGTTGCGTGCCATCGTGGAAGTCGCCTTCAAAGCGGAAGCGTTGGCGGAAGCGAAAGGTGGAATCAAGTTGAAGCTACTCGCGAAGTCCGATGGCTTGGATGTCGACGTGGGTGCAAACACGGGAGGAGGCCTGACCGCGAATGCGGAGGCGTTTGCCGGCTTGCGCGCTGGCGTCAAGACAGCACTGAAGCTGGACTGGCTCAAGAAGCCAGAGCTCTACGAAAACCGCGCTCAGAAGTTGTTGGAATTTTTCCAGAAGGAAGCCGGACTTCCCAGCGGCCGCATCGCGACGTACGTGCTCGAGGATGCGATCCACCTCTTGTTGGGTGACACGGGTTGGGTCAATTTGCTCAAGGCGGCGGCCGGAGTGGAAGGCAGCGCGGGCATCGGTGGTGCTGCTGCCTTTGAAGGGGCGATTGGCGGAGGGCGCATCAAGTTCTCCTCCAAATTGAAAGGCGCCATCGGCCTGGGATTCGGCGGCGCGGCTTCCATCGACGCGAGCCTCCTCGAAGGTCTCCGTCTGATGGCCGTGCTGGTCGCGAACGGCGGGGGCATGTTGGCGGAAGATCTGGGGCTGTCCAGGGATCACATCCTCGCGCAAGCCAAGGACAAACTTCTGGCGTTGCTGTGATTCAAACCGACCGAGCCGAGGCCTTGCGCCAAATTGCCGAACTGTTGTTGCTCATCGGCGAGCGTGAGGCGGCACACGCCGTGTTTGCGGAGCTGGCGCCCACGGACCCGCTCAGTGCCGCGAAAGGTGAAGCAACGCGCAGTCTGCTGGATGGCCATCTGGGCCAGGCCCTGATGCTGGCGCGCCGCGCGGCTGCGCGCTATCCGAACGACCTGGAGGCGTCGCTGCTGGCCGCCCATTGTCTGGCGGAAATGGGCCGGCTCGCGGACGCGCGAGCGCAACTCGTGCTGACGACCACGCAGCATCCCGGAAGTATCGTCGCATGGTTGCAGTTGATCGAATGGACAGCGCGCGCGGGTGATCCGCAGGCCACGCTTCAGGTCATCCAATCCGCGTTGGCGCAGTGCGACGAGGCTGCCCTTCTCTGGCAAGCACTCGCCCGGTGGCACGTGAAGCAGGATGCGCCGCAGCCGGCGATCGAGGCGTACCGCCAGGCGTTGCTGCGGGATCCCGGTAACCGCGACCTGTGGCTGGAATCGGCGGCTTTGCTGCTGGAGGTGACGACGCCACGCGCCGCGGCGCTGTGGCTGGAAGTCGCCGTGCAAGGTCCGCTCGCGCACGACCCGGGGGTGCACGTGGCGTGTGCGCGCGCGTGGACCACGAACGGCGATGAGGCCCAAGCGGCCGCGGTATTGGCCCGCCTCGGGGCGGTGTAGCCCATGGATCGACGGCAGACCCGGCATTGGCTACCCCCCGCGTGGGCGACATTGGTGGCCTGTGGCACGCTGCTTGCGGTCTGGTTCGCGAATCGACCGGCAGGGACACCTCTCGGCTTTCCGCTGGACGACGCCTGGATCCACATGGTTTACGGCCGTAGCCTCGCGACCGAAGGCCTGCTGGCGTACAACCCGGGCGAGCCGACCACGGGCGCCACGTCGCTCCTGTGGGCTGCGCTGTTGGGGGGCGTGCACCTGCTCTTTGGCGCCAGCACGCTGGACACGCGAATCGTCGCCGTCCTCATTCTCGGCGGTGCCTTGCACGTCGCAACTGCCGCGCTGAGCGCCGACTTCGCGCGGCGTCTGGCTGGGCGCCACGCCGGGCTGGCAGCCGGGACGCTCGTCGCCGCCAATCCGGCTCTCGCGGCCGCCGCGCTCACGGGCATGGAAGTGTCGCTGACAACTGCGCTGCTGGTCGCCGGCGTGCGCGCGCTACACCAACGTGCGTGGCTGATGGCGGGGCTTTGGCTTGGCCTCGCGCCGCTGGCCCGACCCGAGGCTGCAGCGGCCGCGGTTGTTCTGGTCGTCTGCAGCACCGCGCTCGATCGGCCGGAAAGCCGCCGCGATTGGTTCCACCGGGCGATCCTGTTGGCCGGCCCAGCTGTCGCGATGGGCGCGTGCGTGATCGGCCGCAACTTGGCGGTGAGCCAGCATCCGTTGCCGGCGACCTACTACGCCAAGGTCGCGCAGATCGCTTGGTCGGAAACGCCCTGGCGTCTGTGGCAAGCGCTTCACGTGGTCCTCGGCCAAACGCCGCCGCTTTGGTATGGCGTTGGCCTGCTCTTTCTGCTCGGTCTGGCCGCGCGCAGTCAACTCCGCGCTGTGCTGCCGTTGCTCGCCGCGCTGGCCTACCTGCTGGCCCATGTGCACGTGTCCAATCTCGGCGACCCGCGGGTGTTCTACGCGCTGCGCTACCTGCTTCCGGCAATCCCCTTGCTGACCCTCGCTCTGTGCCTCGGCGCAGTCGCGCTGGGTGAACGCTTGCCGCAACGCTTCCACGCTTGGCCGCTCGCTGTCCTGACGCTGATGACGCTGGCGCAAGCTGGGCTCACGCTCGGCCCGGTCAGTTGGAAACTTGCCCATGACACGCGCAACCTCGATGAAGTGCAGTGCGCAGCCGGTCGCTGGATTCACGCCAATGTGCCGCCACAACTGCGGGTTGCGACCGTGGACGCCGGCGCAGTGCGTTATCTGGGCGAGCACTGGACCCTCGATCTGCTGGGCCTCAACACGCCGATGATGCTGTGGCAACCTGGACCCTACACGCACGCGCATCCCGTGGCGGCGGTGGTCTTGACGCCCGGCCTGGGCAAACCGCAAGCGTCGCCCGAGTTCGTGGCAGTGTGGTCACATCGCGCCGTTGACTATCAAGTGACGCGCAATCCAGCCTTGGCTTTCCAGGCCATCGTCACCTGCCAAAAAGCCGTTGATTCCGCGCCGCGCGAGATGGTGTTGGACGGTCCGGGGATGCACACGCTGCTCTGGTGTCAACGGTTCGACACACCCTGACCGAAATCCGAGATCCAACGTTCTCGATTCGCGGCGTGCCACATCCGGAACACGCTCGCGGTCCCAGTCCCAAATGCAACAGGTCTGACCAAAGCAGTTTGGTGTCCGACATAGGTCAGCATGTTTAGTGGGAACGGAGGGTCGTCGCCGCGTCCCATGCCGCCTTCGCAACGTCACCAATGACGCCCTCGGCGGCGGCGCTGGTGGTTGCCTCGGTCATCACGCACACCATCATCGGCCGCTTGGGGTGATACAGGATGCCACAGTCCCCCAGATGCAGACTGGGCGCCCCTGCAGGCACCATTTCCGGATGATCAGGATCAAACAAGTAGCGAATGCCGTATTTGTGCGCGACTTCGGCATCCGGGGGCAACTTGGCGACGAGGCCTTTGCGCCACGTCGCCTGTGCCAGCCACGAAAGCAGCAACTCGGAACCGGGGCGGTTCAACCATGTGCCATCGTAGAGCGCTTGAAGCATCGCGCCAACGTCGCCAACGCGGCTGGGCGCATCTGCAGACTGATCTTCGATCTGATTCCGCAGACTTCCAGCCGACCGCTGTTCCGACGGCGGCGTAACCTCGCAAAAAGACAATGACGGCGTATCGTTCCGGTGACTTCAAAACCACCGCGTCCACCGCGGACG
>CAIYBN010000121.1 GCA_903924465.1 uncultured Myxococcales bacterium
ATGAAGCGCGCCGGGATGCGGTGGGAACGCGACGGCGCGACGGCGATGCTGGCGCTACGCGCGGCTTGGCGGAGTACGAAGGGGTTTGTGGGGCTGGTCAGGGCGGCTTGAGGGCGGCGGAAATTTGTCGGGGATGCGCCCCGTGGACTGTTTTTCGGTCCTGGCCGCGGCCGATTTTGCCCATCAGCAAACGGCAAACCGCCCAGACTTGGCCGGACTTCCGCTCGGCCAGATCGTTGAGCGCGCCACGCGACCCGTTGCTCTCCTGGATCCCAGCGCGGCTTCGTCGCCCATCCTCGGAGCCAAACGCGCGTCAACACAGATGTTTGCCCAATCCCGCGGGGAAATCGTCGCTGGCAAGCCCTTGCAATGGTTCCGTCACGCCCGGCTTGACGCCCCGTCCGCCCTGACCTAGCCTCCGCGCGCGGACAGTTGCGAGGGCGTGGTGCCGTCGCAACTTCTGCAAAAACCGTTGGTCCAGCCGACAAAAGCGATGCGATCGCGCCGCCAGACTGATCAGCATGTGACGGGGGATTCGATGAACGCACAAAACCTGCGGCGCCGTGCTTGGACGCTTGCTGCCTGTACGCTCACGCTGGCGCTGTCCGCGTGTGGCGCGAGCACGGGTGGCGGTGGTGGGGCCTATGTCGCCAAGGATGGCACAACCGGCGACGTGGCAAAGGCGGACGCCACGGCGACCGATGCCACGACGACGGACGACATGGCAACGCAGGACATGCTGGCGATGGACATACAAATGCCCGGCTCCGATGTGCTGGCGGTGGAAATTCTGGACACGCCCGACGTCCAGCAGGACATCAAGAAAGTGGATGTAACCCCGGATGTTGCCAAGCAGGATACGACCACGCCGAGCAGTTGCATCGCCAAAGGCACGTGCGATCCGGTCGCGAACACGTGTCCGAATGCCGGCGAAGCGTGCGACATCTCCACGGACGGCAGCTCGGGTTGCTTCCCGCCGCCCAACGACGTCGGCCCCGGCGGCAAGTGCGACAACACGAACGGGCCGTTCTGCCAGGGCGGCTACCACTGCGGCCCCAACGCCACGTGCCAGAAGTTCTGCTGCTCGGCCGACGATTGCGCATCGGGCAAAGCCTGCACGCCGTTCGGCGCCGTGC
This sequence comes from uncultured Myxococcales bacterium, assembly GCA_903924465.1. Lineage (GTDB taxonomy): Bacteria > Myxococcota_A > UBA9042 > UBA9042 > UBA9042 > CAIYBN01. The sequence continues at coordinate 1,137 of CAIYBN010000121.1, forward strand.
CCACCGATGCCATCGGCCTGTGCGATCCGTGAAACAGCGGACGTGAACCGCGCTTCTAGCCGTGCACGTATTGCTCCAACTGCTCGATCATGAACTTCTGGTCGTTGATCACGGCTTGGACCACGTCGCCAATCGAAATGATGCCAATCACCCGATTCTCGACGACGACCGGCAGGTGCCGGATGTGGCGCGTGGACATCAACGCCATGCACGCTTCGACGCTCTGGTCAGGTCGCACCGTGGTGACCGCGGACGTCATGATCTCCGCGACCGGCGTATCGCGGGACATCTTGCCGACGAGCACCACTTTGCGCGCGTAGTCGCGCTCGGAAAAAATCCCCACCAGTTGGTCGCCGTCCATCACCACCAAGGCGCCCACATTGTGGTCGGCCATGAGTTGCAGCGCGTCCAGCACGGTCGCCGTTGGCGGCACGGACAACAGTCCACCGCGTTTGGCCCGCAAAATTCCAGGAATTGTGCTCATCAGTTGCCTCCGGTTGCATCGCTTCCGCGGCCAGATCACGCCCCACGCGCGTTGGACGCACAAGCACAGCCGCAGTGCGACTTCACCGATCCGGCTGTTCCGTTTCAAGCTATGCCCGGCGCAGACCGACGCCCAGTGATTTTGACGAACCCACTGAAATCATGTGCGATAGCGCATACAGGCGCCTACGTTCGTGGCGACTACCGCAACGCCAGGTAGAACGCGCCGCCATCGCGGTAGACCAGCAGCAGGAGCCGGCCCTTGACCGCCGCAACCGCCTTCTGGAACTCCACCACCGACTGCACGGGCAGCCGATTCACTTCCAGCACCACGTCGCCGGGCTGCATGCCCGCGCGCGCGGACGGCGTTTGCTCGGCGACTTCGGTGACCACGACGCCTTGGCCAATCTGCGGCGGGATTTCAAACTTCTGGCGCATCTGCTCGTCGATGGGCGCCACGGTCAGACCGTCCAACGCCCCGGTGCTCAGCTTCTTGGGCGCCTGCGCCTCGGGCGCTTCACCCAGAACGACTTGCACATCCTGGGGCTTGCCATCGCGCAGCAACCGCGCCTGCAGCTTGGTCCCCGCGGCGTGCATGCCCACGACCGCGCGCAGCCGCCGCGGCGAGTCCATCACCTGATCGCCCAGCTTCTGCACAATGTCTCCGCGCTTCAGGCCCGCCTTGTCCGCCGGTCCACCCGCCTGCACGTCCGACACGAGCACGCCCGCGCCTTGCACGTGGAATTCCTGCTGCAACTCCTCGGTCATTTCCTGAATGCCGACGCCCAGAAAGCCGCGGGAAATCTTGCCGTTCTTCAACAAGCTGTCCATCACGCTGTGCGCCATGTTGGCCGGAATCGCAAAACCGATGCCTTGGCTGCCGCCGGACTTGCTGAAGATCGCCGTGTTGATGCCGACCAGCTCGCCGCGCAAGTTGACCAGCGCGCCGCCGGAGTTGCCGGGATTGATGGCGGCGTCGGTCTGGATGAAATCTTCGTAGTCGACGATGCGCAAGTCCGCGCGTCCTTTGGCAGAAACGATGCCCATGGTGACCGTCTGGCTCAGGCCAAACGGGCTGCCAATTGCCAGCACGACTTCACCCAACCGCAGCTTGTCGGATTCCGCCAGCGGCAGCGCCTTGAGGCCCTCGACCTTGCCTTCCAGCCGCAGGACCGCGACGTCCGAGCGCGGATCCGTGCCGACGACCTTCGCCACCACATCGCGGCCGTCGCTCAGCTTGACCTTGATGGTGCTCGCGCCGTCGATCACGTGGTTGTTGGTCAGGATGACGCCGTCGCTCGACACAATCACGCCGGATCCCAGGCTGTTGGCGCGCTCCACCTGGGCATCACCCTGATCGCCGTGATCCGGCACGCGCTGGCCCCAAAAACGCCGCATCATGTCCTCGGGTGACATCTGCTCGCGCACGTGGACCATCTTGGTCGTGGAAATGTTGACGACGCTTTGCACGGCGAGTTCCGCAACGTCGGACACAATCGACAGTCCGTTGCCTTCCGCGGTCTGCGTCAACGCCGCACGCGCCACGGGCTGGGCCAACGGCGCTCCGCTTGGTGCATCCAATTGCGGAGCGGCGAGCAGATGCGGCGGTTGCGCTTGCACCGCGGGCGTGACGCCAAAGCGCCAGGCAGCAAAAGCAGCGGCGAGAATCGTCAGCACCGTCAGCCAGCGCCCTGAGGCGAAGATGCGAATTCGGCGGGAAATCCTGGACTCATTCATGGAGATGCTCCTCGTTCATGCGGCATTCAGCCGGGCTCTTGCATAGCAACGCGGCACGCGGCGATTTTATTCTGCGCGCCAGCGAGTGCCCGAGTTGCTGGACCTTGGCCACGCGCGTAAATTGCGGCGCGCGCGGCACTGTCCGCCGACGAGAACCGCCATGCATTTTGAAATGAGCCCGAAGGCGCAGGACTATCTGACGCGCGTGAAAGCATTCATGGCGGAACACATTACCCCCATGGAAACGGCGTATTGGCAGCGGATCGAGCACCAGAACTGGGGCGGCGATTGGACAAAGTGGCGCATTCCGCCGGAGCTGGATGAGCTGCGCGCCAAGGCCAAGGCCGCTGGACTCTGGAACATGTTCCTGCCGGACGCAGAACTCGGCGCGGGGCTCACGACGCTGGAATACGCGCCGATCGCGGAGCAGACCGGTCGCAGCTTTCTCGCGCCGCTGGTGTTCAACTGCAACGCGCCGGATTCCGGTAACATGGGCGTGCTGTGGATGTACGGCTCGCCGGCGCAGAAGGAAGCGTGGCTCAAGCCGCTGTTGGCCGGCGAAATTCGCTCGGTGTTCGCCATGACGGAGCCGGACGTCGCGTCGTCGGATGCGACCAACATGCAGGCGACCGCGGTGGTCGACGGCGACACGGTGGTGCTGAACGGCAAGAAATGGTGGACCAGTGGCCTGGGCGATCCGCAGGCCAAGATCGCGATCTTCATGGCGCACACGCCGGACGCGCAAAAGGACCGCCACCATCAGCACTCCATGGTGCTGGTGCCGCTGGACACGCCGGGCGTGGAGATCCGCCGAATGGTGCCGGTTTTTGGCGAGTACGATGCGCCGCACGGCCACGGCGAAGTGCATTTCCACAATGTGCGCGTGCCGACGAGCAACCTCATCAAAGGGCCGGGCGAAGGCTTTGAGATCGCCCAGGGGCGCCTCGGGCCGGGCCGCATTCACCATTGCATGCGCTGCATTGGCGCGGCGGAACTCGCGCTGGAATTGATGATCGACCGCGGCATGACGCGCACCGCGTTCCACAAGCCGCTGCTGAATTTGGGCGGCAACCGCGAGCGCGTGGCCGATGCGCGGATTGCGATTGACCAGGCGCGGCTGCTGACCCTGTTTGCGGCGTGGAAAATCGACCAGGTCGGGCCGCTGGAAGCGCTGACGGAAGTCTCTGCGATCAAGGTCGTGGCGCCGAATGTGCTGCAGAAGATTGTCGACGACGCGATTCAGATCCACGGCGGCGCCGGCGTGTCGCGCGATACCCCGCTGACCGGTCTGTTCGCGATGGCGCGCTCGCTGCGGCTGGCGGACGGTCCGGATGAGGTGCACAAGGGGCTGATTGCGCGGGTGGAGTTGATGAAGCGCGGGTATTTCCGTTGACGTTGGCGCGTGATCGCCGAATGTCGGCAATTTTCACATCGCACAGGTTGCTGGAGCTCCAAGCTCGCAGTTTCGTTGACTCGCGTCGCCAGAAAGCGGGATCCTATTTGTCCGGATCGACTGCGTCTCGTGCGATGGCAACTGCACGGACGAAAAGTTCAACTGCCCTTACAAAGACTTCCGCTTGGGCCCCACTTGTTCAAAGGGGTGTGATTTCGGCCATTCGCGCCGTCAACGTGTCGCGCAAGCTGGCGTAATCCGCTGACTCAAGTGGTCCCGCGGGATTGATCTCCACAACGCCTGCTGCAAAAGGTACAAAGGAGTTGCCCTTGGCGCCAATTTTCAGGCGAACGCGTACCGGCGTTGCCTTGACTGTTTGGGTGAACTCAAAGGCACAGGGGTCGTGATTCACGGGCACAAATTGGTCCGACTGTCGCAGCCGCCGCAATACACCTCGATCCTCGGGCGAAGCGCAGCGTGCGTCCGGTTCGTCGGCTTCCAGAAAATGCACTTTCCCGTCACGGGTGTTCCAAGCGTCGGCAATTGTCTGGGCGATACAAGCAGCGCCCCGCTGGTTGGTATGCTCCTCGCGCGCAAAGCGGTTGCTTTCACCCAAGCAATCCGCGAGGCGATAGGCGTCTACTGGCTGGTCCTGCAATGTACCGCGAAGATGACTACTGCCGACAGTCAAACGAATGACACCAAGGAAGACACCTTGTTCTCGGGCGCGTTTTGCAAGCATCATCAAGTCGTTACGAGTCTGGCGCAACCGCTCGGGGAGAGCGGCCGGAACGCTCGCTTCGACAAATCCCAGCGAGGATGAGTCGATCGCCGCAGGCAAAGAAAACGTCCCGTGAAGCAGATGGCAGAACGCCGGTAAGTCACAGTCCAGCCAAGGCGCCGCAGGCTCCTCGTCCGCAGCCATCACGACCAACCAAATTGCCGCGGGTTTTGCCACGGTCAGCCACCGGTCTGCGCGGAAGATGGCCCCGTGCAGGTTGTCGCCCGGTAGACCAGCGTTCACAACCGGAGTATGCAGCATTTCCTGCAGTTGCCGCGCGATGGTTGCTTGTTCGCCGAGTCCGCAACCAAATACGAACGAGTCGCCAATCAACCAATGCGCACCTGCCTGAGGCGGCGCCCCGCGGACGCCGGCCTCATCGATGTGTGCCTCGTAAGCAGGCTCGTGGTTGTGGGGCCCGAATGCGATGTCAGCCGGGCCAGCCAGAACCGGAACGCGCCCGACGCATCGCCCCCCCAGATTCAGATGTGCACCGAGACCGACTTCGAGCCCAAACAGCGCACAGGTACCAAGGGCGGCCGACAGGAACCACTGGCGTCTGCGCACCGTCATGCCATGTTGCCGCAATCGCCACTGGACAAACGCCGAAACAAAGGCGCATCCACTGGCAACGGCGATTTTGCCGATGGCGAGCAAGCCGGTTGTCGCAACGAGAGCCCATGCCAAACTGACTTGATTCTGTCGGGCATACGCAGCAGTGCAGATGAGTCCGGTCAGCAAGTCCAGCACGAGCATGCCGGCAATCGCGCTCAACAGAATTCCAGCTGAGCGGAGCAATTCGTGGCTGCGTGCGGCTGGTTCAGCGGTCATCAGAACTCCCTCTGCCCAGGATGTTTGGGTGCGCATGGCGCCGGAAGGTTGGGCAACCGTCAAACTGCCCCACGTTCCAGCGCCGCATCTCGCCCGCGGCCGCACCTTGCAGCGACAACCACGCCGTCCAGGGCAGTGTGACCTTGCCCAACGTCTGCGTCAAGCGCATAAACATGCCTGAATTCAGACCTATGGAGCGCAATGCCCGTCAGCGCGGGTCCACTCACGCGGCGAGTTCCCCACAAGCCTGATCCGCTTTCATAATCCCGCGTCATTTCCATCAGAACCAGCCGAATTTGTTTGCGTGCGCCCGGGCGGTGTGCGAGCCTCGCCCACGGTCATGCCGCATCGGAGTGGATCGGAGAGCATCATGTCGCGCATCACACTCTGTGCCATTGAACCCGGTCCCATCGACGGCACGTACAACCCTTTCTCGCAAGGAATACGCCAGTTGCGCGCCGCGATCGAGCATGAACCCGCACTTGCCGACTGGGATGTCCGGTTCGTCGAGCTGACAACGAAGGACATCGACGCATGGGTCACGCAGCTGCTGGCTGAACGCGCCGACGTCATCGGCTTCTCGTGCTTCGTCTGGTCGTTTCCGACTTTTCTCGCCATCGCCGAACGGCTGCGTCGTGCCCAGCCGACAGTGCGCATTGTGCTCGGCGGGCCGGCGGCTCGGACCGTGATGTTCGAGATGCCGGGGTTCGCAGGCCGTCAGCGTGTGGTGGATGCCATGGTGGCGGGCGAAGGCGAGTGGAGCCTCGTCGCGCTCCTCAAGTTGAAAACGTGGTCCCTGAACGACTTGACCGCCATTCCCAGCGTCCATGTGCCGACCCGCGACGGCTGGCGAGGCGGCTTGCCCGCGCGCAGCGATCGACCGCTGGACGACCTGCCCTCGGCCATTCTCGCCGGGTTCTGCGACGCGAACCGCAGTGCAACCATGGAACGCTTTCGCGGATGCCCCATGTCCTGCGCGTTCTGCCAATGGGGCGACTTGACGACACCGCATCGGGTCTTCAGCGAGGAGCGGATCCGCGCCGAGCTCCGTCACCTGAAGGCCCAGAAGGTCCCTTCCGTCGTTCTCGTCGACGCCGGTCTCAATCTGAATTCCAAGGCATTTCAACATCTCATGCACGCGGAGGCCGACGTCGGCCTGTTTCGCGAAGCCAAACTGTTCGGCAGCATCTATCCTTCCATCGTCAACGACGCGCATCTGGAATTCCTGTCAAACTGCCGATCGCCGGTCATGAGCGTCGGCGTGCAGTCGTTCACGCCCTCGGCTCTGGAGGCGATGGACAGACCCTTCCGCGAACATCGGTTCGAGACGGTCATGGCCAACTTGATGCGCGTATGCACGCCCGTGCCAGAGCTGATTTTCGGCCTGCCAGGCGACAATCCGGCGTCGTTCAAAGCCGGCGTCATGCGCTTGCTGGAAATCGGCTGCCGGGTGCACGCGTACCACTGCCTCGTCCTGCCCGACGCGCTCATGAGCCGTGCCAAGCCCGAACACGAACTGCAGTGGGATCCGGACACTTTGCTTGTCACGGCGTGCCGCGGCTGGACCGTGCGTGATCTCGCCGAGACGCGCGCGTGGCTCGACCGGCTGGTGGCAGACAACACCGGCGAGATGTCCGGCGACACTTGGACTTTCTGTCGGGCGGGCGCGGTTGGCCGCGCGCCGTCAGTTCAGATGCGGGCCATTCGCGTCGCGGATGTTGGGCTCTCGGCGCAGTTGCAGCCAGCGGTGACGCAGCACTCGTTGGGCGCGTGGAACGTGCGCGAGAGCGGATTCACCGACGACGGCGTGCGTGTGAGCGTGCATGCGGCCCACGTCGACTTTCAGATCGACCTCATCCCGGCTGGGCACGTCGCGCAGTCTTACCGCGTGCTGGAAGGTGTCGCCGTGAGCTATCGCACCCAGACCGGTGCGCAATTGACGCCGGAGGACATGCGCACGCTCGACCGGCTTCTGCCGCAGCTGGTGCAAACGATTGCGCCGACCCTACGCACGCGGGCTTTGCCTCACCTCGGTGCGCCAGAAATCGTCCGGTCGTGACGAAGGCGTAGCCGGATTCGTCCCGAGCGCGTTCCATGCCGTTGCCGCGATGAGCCGCGCACCTTCCATGCCATTGGGCTGCCAGCACAGAGTAGCTTCCGCCGGCACTGCCAGGTCAAAGAGGCAGCGTTGTGGCCAGACTGATGCGCAGCAGGAATGTCGGTAGCGCCTGTGCCGCCTCCTGGCGCACGGCTTCCGGGATTGGACCGTGGCTGACGTCCACATGGTCGGTGCGCCGCCAAGCTGGCAATCGATCGTCGCGGACCCGCACTTCCACATGAAACTGCGCTTGGCCCCGGGACAGATGCCAGCGCAGGGCAGCCTGATGACGGGCAACGTTCGCTACGCGCCAGCCTTCAAGCTCCGCACCAGGAGCGAGATTCAATGCGTCGGCCCATGCAAGCAGCGGCGCGTCCAGCGGCAACACCGCTGTAGCGCTGTCCGTCTCTCCTGATGTCGGCACTCTGGCCGTGCGCTCGGGCCGCAACTTGTCGTGCTCCCAGCCAAAAGTCTCGATGTAGGCATGAGAGAGACCACTGCACCCCGTCTGCGCGTGGCTGCACACGCCCGCCCACAGACATGCGTACGACGGCACTGCCTCCCAGTATTCGCGGTCGATCAAGGTAGTCGGCTGGCTATCGTTCTGGCACGCTGCATGACGACCGAGCAAACAGCGCGGGAACCACTTCACCGTCGCGGCAATCTTGTGCGTCTGGCAGTCATCCAGCGCGCGCATCAGGAACGGCTGCAAGGCCGTGACGGGCACCATCTGCCGGCGCACCACGGGCGTGTCGACCCGCGGCCACAAGTTCCAGAAATCCATTCCCGCCGGCTGCAACGGCGCGATGAGGCCGACGATGTCGGCCAGTTGCTGGTAATTCTGCTGCACTGTGCAGGTGTTGGTATAGAGCTGCGCGGACGATGCTGCGATCGCCGCAAGGCCCGCCTGAATGGCGGCAAAGGTGCCTGGCCGCTGGGTAATCGCTGCCGTCGTGCGTTCATCTGCACCGTGGACCGAGACGAAGAATTCGTCCACGCCGGCGGCGATCAGGTCCGCCAGCAACGGCCCCGAGCCCAGACGCGTGGCGTTGGTCTGGATGCGCACATGCTCGACCGACGGAATGCTTCGGGCGACGGCAATGTAGGCCAGCAATTCCGGTTCAAGGGTCGCCTCGCCACCGGACAGCACAATGCGACGGATCCCCCGCGTATGCTGTGGATCCCGGGCAAAGGCCTGAAACGTCGCGAGATCCGTGCCGGGCCGTTGCCCCAGCACGTCCTCCACCATGCAGAAGGCGCACGCGAGGTTGCAGCGAAAGCCGAACGCCACGAGCACGCTGTGCGGCGCGGTCCGCTCGAGCGGCACGATGGGATTGGGCGCGGCCGTCGCGCGACGCATGCTAGCACGAGCCATAGAGTCCGCTCTTGATAAACATAAAGTTCTGGTCGTCGGCCGCGCGTTGAAAATCGACGCCGATGTCCCAGTTCAAGTGTTGAAATTGCTGGCGATGATCATGAATATTGTCGCGCAAAGTCTCCGGCCAAGCGTGGCGCTGCAGGAAGAATTCGAGTTGATGCATGTCTACTCTGGACCAATACACCGCATCGGCGAAGCGCTTGTTGGCGACGCACACATGATGGCAGCGCATCCACTGCGGCGGCAACAGACGCGCGAGTGCGAGCGGGTCAGGCGTGGCGTGGACGGACACCTGCAGGCGCGCGAGGATGTCATCGATGCCCGTCAGCGGATCGCGAAACAGGTAGTGATTCTCCAGGTCTGGCGGCTGACCAGCGCGAAGTTTGTAGGACAGCCCGGAGGACTCGATGTAGACATTGGACGTGCAAGGCCGTGTGCCACGCAGCTGCTGCACGTCGAATTCCACGCTGAACATCAGCCACCGCCAGTGGTCGGCGAGGACACCTTCCACGCTCATCGGCGCGAAAAGTTCCGCGATGCGCGCCAGCGTGTAGTTCGGCGGATTGTGCGGTCGCCGGTAAAAATACAGTTCCCACGAGGTCGCGTCCGGCTGATGGGCCCGCTGCTTGATGCCCCACACCACCTGATTCGGCCCCAGCGCCGTGCGCAGACGCTGCAAGAGCGCTTCCCCTTCCGCCAACACGCCATGCGCTTCCCAGCTCCAACGCAGCACGTTCACCGACATCAGGTCGGACGGCGTCGTTGCCCGCGGCGTGTACGGCAGCAGGCAGTAGTCATAGTGTGGCGCGTCCTGCTCGCCAGCGGCACGGTCTTGCGGCCAACACGCCAGCTTCGACTGGGGTGCGGACACGGGAAGCGGCGACGGTGCGGCGGTGACTACAGCCATCAGGAACACCAAGTCGGGCAGCGACGCGAAGGGCTGTCGCCTGAATGGAATCGGGCCATGCGCACCGTGGCACTTGCCCCCGGCATGGGTCCAGCGACGCTAGCACGACTGCGTCAAATAGTCTGACAAATTCCCGCGCCGGGGTTCTTGTCGTCGACCTCAGGAGGTAAAATGTCGGAAACACGGAGAGAACTGACGGCCGCTCCATGCGCCCTTCGCCATTCACAGGACGTTTGTGCCTTTTGGTCTGCTTTCGCCGCCACTTGCCGGCAAGCACACGGCCGTCACGACGACATCCTCGCTGGGACCGGGTCAAGAATGTTGGTGAAATTGAGCAGTTACAGCTTCACTACCGGCCCACTCGGCGCCACCGGCAGTAGACTCTGGCCTCAAAACATCAGGATGGGCACATCCACCGCGACAAACGCCAGCCAGCGAAAGACCGCCACGTCAGTCGAGGGCAGCGAAGTATCCGTCGGCTGCACCTCGCGTGCGAGCGGCGCAAACTCGACGCCCGTGCCCACGACGAACGGCGAATCGCCAAGGCCAACGCGACCGTAAAGTCCTGGCGCAAAGACTTGTTGCCACCGCGTGCTGGAAGCCGTCGAGATCTTCGCGTCCACGACGGTCTTGCCGGATTGAACGCTGGCCGAGGACACGTCACGCCAGCTCACCAACGTTCCGAGTTGGAAGAGTGAGATGAACACGCCAGCCGTACAACCACAGCCGGTCGCCCAGTTCACGTCGAAACCAATCGGCAGGAACGGCTGAAAGACGGGGCCAACTCCGTGGTCGTTGACCCGGCTGTCGACGATGCTTTCCGTCCCGGCCGCGATGCCAGCCAACGCGCCGACCGAGAGAGAGGGCCAGCCCCCTTGCTTTGCAACGCGTTTTTCCCGCCAAGCGCCGGCCGGAGCTGCGACCTGTTCGATCGCGGCCGTAACATCCTCGGAAGACTCGGCTTTGGCCAACTCGGCGCCCAGAGCCAGAAGACGCACCACCTGCGCTCCTCCCTTCCCGACCAGGAAGACGTTGAGGTCCTTCGTCAACGCACCAATCAGCGACGTGAGGTCCCCGCGAATGCTCGCTTCGAGCAGGTCTGCGAGTGCAGCAATCTCGGCTTGCAGTTTGGCATCCGCCCCGACGTTCGCTCCGCCGACCAGTTGGAGCACTTGATTCACCAGATCGGCCGTGCCGCGTACCGCGCTGATGCCCGCGGTGGTCCGCTCCGCTTGGGTTTTGCCGTTTTCAACTGACTCGACATCGTGGACGACCGCCTTCACGCGTGCGACCAGCTGCTTCGCTTGCAGCGCGTGATCCGTTATCGCACTGAGCTTCCCGCACAAGTCCAGCAGCTTTTGCGCACTCGTGGGCGCCGACGCCTGAAGCGTGACAGCCTCCTGCTGCAAGTCATCCAGAACGGCTTGGATAAAGCCCAAGTCGTCAGGCGTCGGTCCGCGGAGCTTGCTGCTTTGAGCCAGCGCAGCGCGAACGACGATCGCAACAATGCGGACATCTTCCGCGAGGCTTCGCAGATTCGCATCGGTCCACGGCACGGGTTGTTCGGCAGCGAGGCGCGCGACCACGCCCGCGGGCGTACGCGTGTCGATGAATCCAACAAGTGCTTCCAATGCGACCCAGGCCGCAAAGAGCCGCCTTTCCTTCACAACGCTCGCATCGGGCTTGATGAGCTCCAGCGCGACCCGCGGTGCGGTGGCCACGTCTCGCGAGAACGCCTTGCGTAAACCATCGCCAAGGAGGACACCGAGGTCTGATGTGCCGTCGCCCAAGTACGCGCAAGAGTTTTCAAACCACGGTGCCGCCTGGCCGTCGCACATCAGCCCCCGGAGCTTGCCGAGAGCGTAATCGGCCACCTCGGCCTTCGCACGTGAAACGACAAAGTCGGTAACACCTTGGATGATCGCCGCTTCGACCGACGACGCTGGGGCCGGATTCGATTGTACCGGGCCGGGCAGTTTCGCTGCCGTCAAGTCGAGACCCGGGCCAATCGCCACCTCGACCACCGCCTGTCCACCGGCTCCGAACTCCTCGGCGAACGCAGTTCTCGCTGCGGTTGGTTGCGCTTCGACCGAGAGCAACGCCGCCCATTGGTGATGGTCCAGAGCGTCACAATCGACCGCGCCGCCCGATAGCGACGCCTTGAGTTTGGCCAGCTTCTCGTGCAACGGATCCACACCCGGACGGGCCAGGCCATTCGGCCCGTCGATCACTTTCAGGACCAGTGCCTTGTCGGCCGGCGTCGCTTTCGCTGCAATGCAGCGTTGCTTGGTCGCCGCAAGGAAGGCACGGCCAATGGCTCGGGACAGTCGCCCCAGAAGTGGGCTGGTCCAGATGTCGGCAGCCGTGCCGCTCAGCTTGTCGTCCACGCACCGGTCGCGGATCGCCTGAAACGCTCTCAGTTCTGCGGGAGTGAGCGTTGGTTCGCCGACCGGAGAAGACTCTACTGAATGCGCAATGATGTAGTCCAAAGACCAGCGGTTGTGGCTGACATAGCGGCAAAGGTTGCCGAACTGACGATCACCACGTGACTCCACGGGGACAGGCGTGACCGGCAGAGCTGCGAAGGCGGCAAGCGGCACACTCACCAAGGCCGCGCAGACGGCGAGAAGATAGGCGAACTTCATGTTTCCTCCACTTGCTGCCAAGCGACAGCGTTTACCGTCAATTCGTGTGGTCCGGCTCGGGCTCCGGAACTTCAGGTTCCACGGCCGATTGATAAAATGCCACGCGCCAAACGACGGTACTCGTCGCGAGATCCTCAAGGGCCAAACGCGCTTGCTGCTCATCCGGGAATCCGAGGAGCGAAGCGAGCTTCTGGGAAGCGCTCGGCTGACTTGCCGCACCTGCTGTTGGACTTGCGTTCCCATGCTCCCGTAGCCGTTTTACCAGCAGCCCTTGCGCATCGGTTGCACCGCGAACCAAGAGCGCTTGCCGGAATACCTCCGCCCGTGCTTTGCCGACATACGCGATGAGCAAAGCTTGATCCTGCCAATCACAGATGGCTGCCAGCGAATACTGGGTACAATGAAACAGGCGCGCCGTCGGGAAGAACGCCAAGTGGTGGACCGTGTAGATGCCTTCCTCTGCCAGTCGATGCGAGTCGGACTCGGACACACCGTCGATGCCATTCAGGTCCGCTGAACTTCCGTCAACGATCCGCTTGGCCAAGCCCAAGAGTTGTCGCAGCTTGTCACCAATGAAATCCATGACCCGATCGCCAAATAGCGCTGCCGCCAGACCGACGACGATCAATGAACCGGGATTGTCCTGTGCCAGCGGCTGAATCGACTGAAAGCGGACGAACGTCCAGAGCGCAGCAGCAGCGACCATCGCATCCAACAGCTCAACCGTGGACGACGCGACTGCACGCGCGGACATGTCGTTGAGCGCTGTTCGCTTCACAAACACGGTCGCGGAGCGGAGAAATGAGACGAGCGCGGCAATGCCGATGACTGCCGCGAACTGGGCGATCGGGTCTGTCTTGCACGCCTGAATCATGGCCCCAAGTGTGACAGCACGTCTGGCGTCGCACGCGGCCGCCGAGAGCACGTTGATGCCGGGCAAGCAGAGAGGGGACCCGGCAAACCACGCGGCGAAGATCCCTTTGCTCGTCAAGGCAGAACCATGTGCAGTGAGCACCAGGAGCGCCACGCATGCGGTCAGCGTGAGTGACGCTGCCGAACCGAAGATGCCGGTGTATTGTCGGATGTTCTTTCGCGTCTGGTAGGCGCGTTCGTGTTCGTATTTCCAAGCAATCCGGGCCGCGAGCACAAGTGCTGCCGGATCGGCGACACTCGGCGCAGGTCCCGAAGGCGCGTCATCGGCGAATAGCGACGTTGGCGCGACCTGACTGAGCCGCGCTGGCGTCTCTGAGAGACGGATGCGGGACATCAGATATTCAAGGTTCGTGTCCAGAAGGCGTTCCGGAATCAGCGAAATCCCAAAGCTGGCGAGCTTGGGTACGGCCGTGATGAAGATGAGCACGGTGATCAACGCGACCGCGTCGCCCGCTCCCGGCTGAATCCAGTGCTTGGGATCGTGTACGCGCTCGGATGAAAAGCACAGTCCGAAAGCGTCGCACATCCAGGCGAGCAGAATCACTTGGGCGATGAACCAAAGCAGAAACAGGATCAGTTGCAGAATCGTCGGTAGCAGGTCCTTCAGCCGGCGATGTTGCCCAGACCGGTTCAGTAGATGCCAAGCCATCTTGCCTCCACGTTGCATGGCCGGTCCAAAGCGCGATGGCGACTCACGTCGCGTGCGGTGCGCGGAACGGCACGGTGTCACATTTGTCGTACATGCGATTTTTTGACAGACCGACGAGCGGATGTCAAGCGGCTCCTGAACGGCGGGCGCATCCGCAAACTGATCTTCGATCTGATTCCGCAGACTTCCAGCCGCCCGCTGTGCCAGTAGCCTCGTAACCTCGCAAAATGACAATGATGGCGTATCGTTCCGGTGACTTCAAAACCACCGCGTTCACCGTGAA
>CAIYBN010000122.1 GCA_903924465.1 uncultured Myxococcales bacterium
CGCAGCGCGTCGGCGAACACCGCCTCGACGTCCTCCTGATGTAGCGGCGGCGCTGGCAGGAAGGCCAGGCCGGTCCCAGTCCTCACCCACGCGCCATCCGCTGCCAAAATGTGGTAGTGGACGTTCAACCGGACGGCGCCGATTCAAGTTGGCCGGCGGTACAGTCTGTGGTCATGGCGGCGCCTCGCAGAGTGGCTGCAAGACGCTGTTATACCATTGATTTCAGTCCAACCGCGGTCTGTGTGGTGAGATATCCGGGCTAGCCAGGCTAGCGTCCTACCTTCGTCCTACCCTGCTGTGAATCTCGATTTCCGGAGCCAACACCGGGACTTGAACCCGGGACCTGCTGATTACGAAAAAGTGAAAACTGGCCTTCATGGCCGTTCAGCAGGCGGCATTCATGTCAAACAACTGATGCAATATTATGGCGCTATAGAAACAGTCGCGTCAGCAGGCGTCACGCGGAGTCAGGCCAGCGCACCCCAAAACCCTAGCCAAACCCTAGCCAGCGATGTACAGTGCCGGCGCGGCCAGCCCCTCAACCAATGCCAGCCGCGGGCGCGAGGTGTGCATGCCAACCATGACTGTGCCATTCACGGACCGCCTGGTCGCCAGCCTCAAGACGCGGGACGGCAAGCGCACCGTGTACTGGGAGCCGAGCCGACACGGCGCTGGCGCGCTCGGCGTCCGGGTGTCGGAGAGCACCAAGACATTCGTGTACATGTACTGGCGGGACGGCAAGGCCAAGATGATGACGGTCGGCCGCTACCCGATCATGTCGCTCAGCGAGGCCCACAAGGCGGTCGGCGACGCGATGCTCGACCTCGAACGTGGCGGCGACCCGGCGGAGAAGCAAGTTGCCGAGAACGAGCGCAAGAAGGTCGCCACAACGGTGAGCGACCTTGCCACCGAGTACCTGGAGAAGCACGCGAAACCCCTCAAGAAGACCTGGAAAGAGGACGAGCGCATTCTGAACCACGACGTGCTGCCCGTGCTGGGACGCCGCCGGATCGAGGACGTGCGGCGGCGTGAGGTCGTGCAACTGTTGGACGGCATCGTGGCCCGCGGCTCGCCGATCGCCGCGAATCGCTGCCTGGCGGTGACACGCAAGATGTTCAACTTCGCGGTCAAGCGCGGCCTGCTGGAGCACAGCCCATGCACGGTCATGGACTCACCAGCGCGGCCGCAGCGGCGCGAGCGGCTGTTGGACACCGAGGAGGTGCAGACGTTCTTGACCCACCTGCCGGATCTGCCGCTGTGGCCGCCGACGGCGATGGCGCTGCTGGTGGAGTTGATGACAGCGCAGCGATCTGGCGAAGTCGTGTCGATCGAGTGGGTCGACGTCAACCTCGACGAAGCCGTGTGGACGATCCCGGCGAAGAAGGCGAAGAACCGCAAGACGCACCGCGTGCCGCTGTCCGCTCCGGTGGTTCGGTTGCTCAACGCCGCGCGCCTCATCGACATGGGCAAAGGCGTGGTCTTTCCGTCGCGCGCAGACGGCGCCGCGATGGTGCAGACGGCGACGGCCCGAGCACTGCACCGCCACCACGCGACGCTGGCCAAGGAGCCGTTCAGCCCGCACGACCTGCGACGCACGGCGGCAACGCATATGGCCAGCATCGGTGTGCCGCGCCTCGTGCTGTCCAAGGTGCTGAACCACGTGGATGGCGCGGTGACGGCGATCTACGACCGGTACTCGTACGACGCCGAGAAGCGCGAAGCTCTGGACAAGTGGGCGGCGCACCTGGAGACGCTTGGGCTGGAGGCTACCGTTGCCAAGCTTGAGGCGAAGGCCAACTGGCAGGTCGAAGGCAAGTGGTGGGACAAGCGCAAAGCGCGGTTGGATGGGGCGACGACCGAGTAGTAGTCGACGCTCCGCTGGCCGTCGAATCCCCTTGACACGCGGGCTCTGCATTGTATGTTTTCTTCGGTACAATCCAGACAACCGGAGCCCCATGCCAGCCGCCGCCCGCCCTGAACTCGAAGCGAATCGCGTCTACCGGACCAAGCAGTTCGCGCGGTGGGGCAAGAATCCTTCGCGACTGGTGCAGCGGCTGGTGCAGGAAGGCCAGCTCCGCGAACTCGCCCACGGGCTCTACTACGCGCCGGGTAAGAGCCGCTTCGGCGCAGTGCCGCCGCGCGATGACGAGTTGCTGCGCGCGTTCCTCGAAACCGACGACTACGTACTGACGGGTCCGCCCGCGTGGACCACGCTGGGCTTGGGCGCCACGGCGATGTTCGCTTCGACGCTGGTCTACAACCGCAAGCGCAGCGGCGAGTTCGAGCTGGGCGGGCGCACGTTCTTGCTGCGCCGCGTCGCGTTCCCGGCAAAGCCGCCGCGCGAGTGGTTTGCCATCGACCTCATCGAGCATCAGGCGATGGCCGGCGTTGCCCCGGACGCGCTCGTGGCGGGCTTGATGCGCGAAGTCCGCGAGCGCCGGCTGGATCCAATCGTGCTGGCGGAGATGGCAGCGGCGTACGGTACCCACGCGACCTTGGCGCTCGTTCGCCACTGCATCCAACATGCCCAGGAGGCCGCGTGACGTTCGTCCACGATGCCCCGGATTTCGAGGAGTTGGTTCTTGCCGTGGCCGCCGCCCGTCGCATGTTGCCGGCGCTGGTCGAGAAGGACTACTGGGTGACGCACACGCTTTGGGCGCTGCACCAGACCGGGCTCGACATCTGGTTCAAGGGCGGCACCGCGCTGTCCAAGGGCTACGGCATCATTGAG
>CAIYBN010000123.1 GCA_903924465.1 uncultured Myxococcales bacterium
CCGCGGTGGACGCGGTGGTTTTGAAGTCACCGGAACGATACGCCGTCATTGTCTTTTTGCGAGGTTACGCCGCCGTCGGAACAGCGGTCGGCTGGAAGTCTGCGGAATCAGATCGAAGATCAGTCTGCAGATGCGCCCCGCCCCACTGGGACCGCTGACAAAGCAACCAAAACACCACAAACTCTTGCTCATGTCCTCACCTTTCAGAGCTAACCTGCCCCAACGCTTGTCGGCCTGTCTCGCAGCGTCCGCCCGGACCATACGGGTGTCAAGGGACGCGTAACCGATGGGCGTGGCACCGGCAGGGACGCGACATACCGTCCGACATACTGTCCGACATGCCGTCCGAACGGTGTCCGAGGCCTCCGCTGTGGTGTCCGACCAACCGTCCGGGCGTTCCCGACCAACAGCACGTCCTGTAATCCGTGTGACGACAATTTGGACGAATTGCTACACAGATTCGGACGGACTGCTACGGCGGCGACGTCCCAAGAGCCGCGTGCCTGTGATCGTCCCCGTGACGGCATTCTGGGATGCGCGTGTAACGTGTTGCACGCACTACGTATTCGACGCAGATTCTTCGCGTTTCCCAGGCGCATAGGAACTCCGGCCACGTCCACTTGCTGAACTTCCCGCCCACATTCGCCGCCTCCGCAGCCTCGGCTCATCCGATCCGCCGCTTCAGCCGGACTGTACGCCTTCCGATCGGCCCGTCAAGCGTCAAGACGCGGCCGTTTTCGGCCCATCAGACGCACCGGCAAGCCCGTGTTCGGGCGCGGCAGCATCGCGGCGACCCGCGGTCGCTCGCGTGCCTCAAGCGCGGCCGGCCTTCGCCAGTCCACACACCCGCTCGCACGCACGCCTGAGCGCGCTACGCGGCGTCTTCGTCGAAGAACGGCCGATCGATCTCGTCGTTGGCCGCCAGCGCCTGGCTGAAGTCCGCATTCCACGGCGGAGCGCGAATTGGCAGGAAGTTCTCGGCCGTCACGGGCAGCCGCAAGTGCGTCAGGATCTTCGTCGCGATCTCGCCGCTCGGGATCAGCGCGATCACTTCGCGCCCGCCGCCACATGCGCAGTTCAGCACGTCGAGCTTGAACGTCCTGCGCGTGGCGTCGCTTCAGCTGAGCCGCGAAAGTGCGTGAGCCGTTGTGCCGGGTGCGGTGCGACTTGCCGCCCCGCAGGCGCTGCCGGAGAGTCGACGCCGTGTCGGGCGACAATGACGGCGACGTTGGCGAGCGTGAAACATTGGCGGGTTGGGGCAAGCAGGCGGCGAAGACGTGCATCCGTGGCCTCCACTTGCCGGTCAAACACGTCGCGCATCCGGTCGTGCGCGTCCCTACCTGTGCGGCGTGGGTGTGCTCAAACGTGGGCGCGGCCAGACGTGTGGACTAGCAAGAAGCAGGCCGCTGGTGGACGGGCGTGTCTGAAGTGGGCAAACCGGCGTGGTTTCACGGTTTTGCAGCTTGACCAGGGCAGTGCGCAGGCGTAGCTTGTCGAACCGGGCCGTCATGGCGACTGCGGAAGGTCCGTGGCCAGCGGTGGCTTACGCGCCCGTTTGCGTGTCCCAAGTACCGTTTGGGAGGCGCATTCAGGAGGACTGCATTGGCCAAGAACTACCCAGATCTGGCCTCGATGCAGGCCTACATCGATCCCAATACCTACGGCCCATTGGGCTACGCACACATCGGCCCTCTGCTTCTGTTCTTCGAAAAGGTTGTCGTCTACGCGCCGAGCAGCAACTACATCAGTCAATGCTTCCGCTCATCCGAGTACAGTCGGACCGCGCTTCGTCCAGATGAATTTGCCGCATGCGTTGAGAAGGGTTGGATTGTTCCCCTGGGGTTCGAGACGTTCTTCGACCCAGCGATCCGCGCCGAACGGTACGTGCCGGGCATGGCGGCAATTGATGAATTCGACATCGATCTCATGAATCCGTCGACCGCCCTCGGGCGCAGAGTCGTCCGTGTCAGCAACGATTTCAAACACGATCAGTCGCCGCTGATGGCCAAGTCTTGGGTTGGACAAGCTGGCCACCAGCAGAGATGCCTCATGTCCGCCCTCGAGGACGTAGTTTCGCTACCTTCTCGTTACGACGATTTCGTCAAGGGACGTGTGCCGATTCCGGTTGGCCTGGAAGCGCACCTCCCCGGGCTGGATCGGTCAGCTCTACTTCCTTATCTGGTGCTGTATGACTTCCTGAACAACAAACATGTCATGGGAGTGGAGGGCCACACGAATCTCCACGTCGAATACACGGACTATGCGGACCTGTACGGTGCGATCCACGGACTCGTCGCCCCTGTATTTGCGACACAGCAAGGTTCCGACCCCAGAGCGCTCGCAAGGGCCGAGATTGTTGGACTGATCACGGACGGAATCCGACTGTCGTGCAGGCACGTGGAGTTCGGTCGCCTGACGCTGGAGGAAATCTCGGAATTCCGTATGACTGTTCGCGCCAGTTTCGTGTCATCGATTTTCACTTTCCTTCGTAATGTCGGGCATTTGGATGCACCAGAGGCCCGGAGAGAGGCCTTTCTCGAACGCCTTGAACGCCACTTGGAGGTCGTCCAAAGGCATGTGCGCATCGATGTCGAGTCCGTTCTGCAGTCGTTGCTCAGCCAACTTGGGTTGGCATTCGTGTCGAACGTCCTGGCGGATTGTTTCTACGGACCGCAGAGTTCTCGAAGAGGGCGAATCCACCATGCATTGCAGCGGCCAATTTGGAAGCATGAGCGCTGGGCCTATCAACTTGTGCGGGGGAGAAAGTAGACATGGAACCCATTCTTGTGGAGACACTGCACGACGTGGGCGATGCGCGCGGTGCAAGCTACTCGCTTAACGTGAAGCACCTTCAGTATCTGGGGGATGTCAGCGACCTGCATGTTGCGACGATTCTCCCTGGTCAAGTTCGAGGAAACCACAAGCATGTCAGAGGACGGGAAATCCTTCTGATATACCACGAGGATAGCTGCGTGCTTGGCTGGAGAGATCGCGATGATCTGCTGCTGACCCGGCAGCTGACTGGCCGCGGCGGCGTCGTTGTCACTGTTCATCCTGGCACTCCACACGCCATCCGCAACACGGGCAGCCTTCCGCTCTTTCTGGTCGGCCTGACGGATCTTGTCTACGACGCGCAGAGCGGAGAGACGCAGACTGCAAGCGTCTTATAGCATCGCTCCTTCTGGTCATGCCGCGCATAGGAACTCCGGCCACGTCCACTTGCTGAACTTCCCGCCCACATTCGCCGCCTCCGCCGCCTCGGCCCGGCAAGCCGCCCGCCGCCGAACACTTGGAGGCGGATCGAGGGCGGCGCGGCAGTACGAGGCCGCCGCTTCAGCCGGACTGTACGCCTTCCGATCGGCCCGTCAAGCGTCAAGACGCGGCCGCGCGGCTGCGTTTGGGCGCGTTCTCGCCTGCAAGCACGACCTGGGAACGCGAGGAATGATTCAGGGCAAACATCCACCCGCGATTCTGGCCCGGGACACCGATTCCGGAGGCGCTGCGACGCCAGAACGCCCCAAAATCGCTGGACGTCCACAAACTCATTTCCGCCCGCAAACTCGTCCCGACGCGCAAACTCCTTTCCCCCGTGCAAAACCGTTTCCCACGCTGCAAAACCACCAACCAGCGCCGCAGAACCTCCCCGGACCGCCGCAAAACCACCCCGGACCGCTGCAAAACGACCCCGGAACGCCGCAGAACCTGCCCGGAACGCCGCGAAACCGCGATCCACCGCGCCGGCACCACCTCACAACCGCGCCAAACCACCGCCGAGCCGCGCAGCACCTCGTCCGACCGCGCAGCAACCACCGCGAAACAGTCTTCTACGGCCGTCAGCGACCCAGAATCCGCCGGTAGACTTGCAGATACTGCTCCGCCGCGCCGTGCCATGCCGAATTGCGGCGCATCCCAGTCTTCTGGATGTCCCGCCAGGTCTCCGGCGCGGTGTAGAACGTGTCGAGCGCGCGGTCCACCGCCCATTGCAGCCCGGTCACCGTGTCGTGCTCGAAGGCAAAGCCGTTCGCCGTGCCCTCGCTGAGCGTCCGTTGCGTCGTCGCCACCACCGTATCGCGCAGGCCACCAACGGCGCGGACAATCGGCACCGTGCCATAGCGCATCCCGTACAGCTGCGTCAGGCCGCAGGGTTCCCAGCGGCTGGGCATCAGCACCGCGTCACCCGCGGCGTACAGCGTGTGCGACAGGGCCATGTCGTGGTGCGGATGAAAGCGAAAATGCGGCCAATGCCAGCGTTCCAGCTCGTGAAACCGTTGTTCCATCGCATCGGCGCCGCGGCCCAGCAGGATGAAACGCACGTTGCGGCTCGCCAGATAGGGAATCAGCTCCGCCACGAGGTCGAAGCCCTTCTGCGTGACCAGGCGCGAGACGGCAACAAACAGCGGATGCGGGTCATCCGGGTCCATGCGGGCCATCTCCAGGATATACCGTCGATTCGCCGCCTTGCCGGCCATTTCGTCAACGCTGAAATGGAAGGGCAAGTCGGGGTCCGTTGCCGGATTCCATAGGTCCATGTCGATGCCATTCAGGATCCCGGTCAGTTTGCCGGCATGCCGCCGCAGCACGCCTTCCAGACGCTCGCCGAACTCCGCCGTCTGGATTTCCTGAGCGTAGCGCGGACTCACGGTGGTCAGCGCATGGGCCGTCGCGATGCCGCCTTTGAGCAAATTCAGCGCGCCGTAGAACTCCAGCGTTTCCGGGTTGAACCATTCCGCGCCAATGCCCAACGTGGCGAGCGAGGACGGCGGATACACGCCCTGGTAGGCGATGTTGTGAATGCTCAGCACCGAGCGCGTCTCCGGCAGGAATTGCCGGTAACCGCTCGCCAGATACAAAGGCAATAGCGCGGTATGCCAGTCGTGGCCGTGGACGATGTCCGGTTTGCCGCCGAGCAACTCCGCGCTGCAGCTCAACGCCGCACGACAGAACGTGGAAAAGCGTGCGTCGTCGTCGCTGTGGCCGTAGAAGCCGTCGCGATCGAAAAGGGGTGGGCAGTCGCAAAAATAGGTGGGCGCGCGGGACGCGACGTGGTCGCTCTCGGCTGGAACGACCTTGAACCAGCGACTTTCCAGGCGATGGCCGCCCATCCAGACGCTCGCGGTCGCGCCGGTATCCTCCAGGCGGCCGCCGCGCTCGTGGATCTTGGTTCGGACGTCGCGGTAGAGCGGAATGCAAACAGCAACGTTCAGGCCGAGATCGGCCAACGCTTGCGGCAGGGCGTGCGTGACTTCGCCCAGACCGCCGGTGGAACACCACGGCGTGCATTCCGCCGCGACGTAAAGCACGCGCAGCTTGGTTTCTGCCTTACGAACGCTGTGAGCCATTGCGGACCGGATCGTTGCTGTGGCGGCGGACCGAAACCCAAGTCCCCGCCCGCTCTTTGAAATCGTCAGCTACCGCGGGGTCTTGCAACAGCATGGTCGCCATGTCGTGCGGGATCTCGATGGGCCCCGACGGCGGCACGTACGTGCCTTTGGGCAGCACGATCGTGCCCTTTGGCGAGCGAAAGGGGAAGCGCTTCTTGTCCGCGACGTCATCAAAACCAATCACGCAGCCATCGCCGATGACGACATTGTGGTCCAACAGCACGTTGCGCACGCGCGCCTGGCGGCCAATCCGGCAGCGACCGGCGATCACGCTGTTGTCGATGGTCGCGAAACGGTGGAAGTAGCAGTCCACACCGGCGATGACGTTGACGATTTGCGCACCCGAGACAATCGTGCCTTCGCAGACCAACGAGTCGACAACCTGACCAAATTCCCGCTGTTTACCCGCGAGCACGAACTTCGCCGGCGGCAAATCGTACAGCATCGTGCGGATCGGCCACTGGCGGTTGTACAGGTTGAACGCCGGCAAGACCGCGCGCAGGTCCATGTTGGCGTCAAAATACGCATCCAGCGTGCCGACATCGCGCCAATACGGCGCGGCATCCGGCGCCTCGCCAGGCACCTTGTTCGTGGAAAAGTCGTAGGTAAACACGCGATAGCCGTCGCGCACCATGTTGGGAATGATGTCCTTGCCAAAATCATGACTTGAATCAGGATTTTCCGCGTCGTCGTGCAGCAAGTCTTCCAGAATCCGCCGCTTGAAAAAGTAGTTGCCCATCGAGACCAGGCACAGATCCGGCTTGCCCGGAATCGCGATCGCATCCGCCTCGTCGGGCTTCTCCTGGAATCCGATGATGCGGCCCGTTTCGTCGATTTGAATCACGCCGAACTGCGTCGCCTCGCTCTTGGGCACCGGATACGCGGCCACGGTCAAATCCGCGTTCACGTCAACGTGGTGCTTTTCCATCTGATCGACAGCGATCTTGTAGATATGGTCGCCGCCAAAGATCGCCACGTGTTCAGACGCTTCGTCGGAAATCAGGTTCAGATTTTGAAAAACGCTGTCCGCCGTACCGACGTACCAATGCTCACCGCGGCGCATCTGCGCGGGCACGGGGTCGACAAAATGCCCTGGCGCATTCGAGAGATTCCACGCGCGCGACAAGTGCTCGATGAGCGAGGACGACATGTATTGCGTCAGGATTTTGATGCGCGTGTAGCCGGAATTGAGGAAATTCGAGAGGGCAAAATCAATGATACGGTAACGGCCGCCAAATGGCGCAGCCGGCTTGGCACGATGCGACGTGAGCGGGGCCAGCCGGCTGCCTTTGCCGCCAGCCAAAATCATCACCAAGGTACGCGCCATCCAAACCTCCACCCCGTCCCGCGCTCAAAATAGCACGAATTGACGCGGCGTCAGGCTTATTGGCAAGTTGACGTCACTTGAATGTCATCGACAAAGACGCCGGTGCCGGCGCTGGCGTAGTTGTAGCTGAACAAGCTGGTCGTGGCGGCGGCGGTGGCGAAGACCAATTGCACGCTGGGTGTCGTTCCGCCGACGAGCGAACTGCTGACGGTCACTTGGGTCCACGTGTTCGTCGCGGTGGTTTGCGCGGTGGCTTGGACGCCGTTCACCAGCACCTTGAACGTCGCGGTGCCGCACGGATCGCCGAAGATCGTGTCGCACTGACTGGGCACGGCGTCGTAGTATAGCCAGAAGGACAAAGTCGCCGCGCCGGCGGGCAGGGTGACGGACGGCAACGTCGCGGTCGCGGTGCCGTTGCTGGTCAAGGTCGTGACGGCCATCGCGCCGCTGCCGGTGTGGGCCTTGGACTGCACGCCGATGCTCCACGCGAGCGTGGTGCCAACAGCCGAGGTCAGCGTGATGCCGTTGCCGCCGTCGCTCTCGAAGCCGGTCTGGAAGACGTTGGGATTGCAACAGCCCGGCAACGACGTCGACTTGACGTGTTGGCAACCCGTGGTCGCGCCGCAGCTATCGATCGTGCACTTGTCGCCGTCGTCGCACGACTTGGCTGTGCCGCCGCCGCAGACGCCGCTGGTGCAGGTTTCGCTCACCACGCAAAGCTTGCCATCGTCGCAGGTGGCGCCGTTGGGCGAGGGAGAACTGCTGCATGCCCCGGTAGTGCCGTTGCAGACGTCGGTGGTGCACGGCAAGCCGTCGCCGCAGTCGACATTCGCCGGAATGAACTTGCGAATGGCGTTGTTGTCCGCGAACCAGATCGTCCCGCCGGGTCCCCATGCGGGTACGGCTGGGTAGGCGAGCACGGACGCGAGCGCGCTGCCGTCCGTGCCCGTGAGGAAGCTGCCGCCGCCGATGGTCGTGCCGGCGATCGTGGTGACGACGCCCTCAGGCGTGATGCGGCGCAGGCGGTTGTTGTAGGTATCGGTGACGTAGATGTTGCCCGACGGGTCGACCGTGCAGTCGCGTGGCTGATCGAAGCCCGCGGCCAGGCCGATGCCGTCGTCCGCAGCGGGTCCGCCGCCGGCCAAGGTGGTGACCTGACCGCTCGCAATGCGGCGGATGTTGTTGCCATAGGTGTCGACGACGTACAACGTCCCATTGCTGGCTTGGCAAAGTCCGCGGGGTGAACTGAACGACGCGGTGGCGAGCGTGCCGTCGGCGTACCCATCGGTGCCGGAGCCCGCGAGCGTGCTGACTGTGCCGTTGGGTGCGATGGCGCGGATGCGGTGGTTGCCCGAGTCGGCGACGTAGATGACGCCGGCGCTGTAGACCAGGCCGAACGGGCTGCTGAATTGGGCGCTGGCCGGCGCGCCGTCGAGGAAGCCGGTGGTGCCGCTGCCGGCGATGGTGCTGACCGTGGTGCCGCTGAGCTTGCGGATGCGGTTGTTCAGGCTGTCGGCGATGAGCAGCGCGCCTTGGCCATCCAGCGCGAGTCGTGTCGGGTTGTTGAACTGGGCGGTGGAGGCCGCGCCGTCGAGGAAGCCCGCGACGCCCGTGCCTGCGAGGGTCGATGTGGTGCCGTCCGCGGCGACGGCGCGGATGCGATTGCCGCCCGCGTCGCTGACGTACGTGCCGCCGTTCTTGGACAAAGCGAGCCCGAAAGCCGCGTTGAAGCGCGCGTCCTTGCCGGCGCCGTCGACGTAGCCCGATGCGGCCGCGCCCGCGACGGTGACCACCGTGTTGACGTCGGCGAGACAGGCGCCACCGACGCAGTGTTCGCCATTGGTGCAGATGTTGTTGTCGACGCACGGCCCATCGCTCGGCGCGAAGACGCACGCGCCGGTGACCGGGTTGCAGAAATCGGTGGTGCACGGGTTGCTGTCCGCGCAAATCGTCGCCATGCCCACGCACTTGCCGTTGGCTGAACAGGCGTCGCTGAGGGTGCAGGCCGTGCCGTCGCTGCATGGCGAGCCCTGCGCGACCGGTGTGAACACGCAGGCGTTGGCGCCGCAGCTGTCGATCGTGCACGGGTTGCCGTCGTTGCAGACGAGGTTGGTGAACGAGAGCTTGCGGATGCGCTGGTTGGCGCCGTCAGCGATCCAGAGCGCGCCGGTCCAGTCGCTGGCGACGTTCCACTGGGCGCTGAACGCCGCGGAACTGGGCGCGCCGTCGATGTAGCTGGCAGAACCGCTGCCCGCGAGCGTGGTGACGCTGCCGTCGCCGGCCACCGCGCGGATGCGGTTGTTGCCGTTGTCGCTGACGATGAGCGTCGCGCCGAGCCAGGTCAGGCCGCCCATCCAGGCGAACTTGGCGCTGCTCCCGGCGCCGTCGATGTAGCCGATGCCCGAGCCACTGATGGTGCTGACCAGTTGACCGTCCGCGCTCAAACGGCGGATGCGGTAGTTGCTGCAGTCGGCGATGTACACGCTGCCGTCGCTGGCCGGCGCGATGCGGCAGGGTTCGTTGAATTGCGCCTGTGCCGCGGCGCCGTCCAAGTAGCCTGCAACGCCGGTGCCGGCCGCCGTGGTGACCGTACCGTCGCCCGTGATACGGCGGATGCGGTGATTGGCGCGATCGGCGGCCCAGAGTACGCCGTTGGCATCGAATTTGATGTCCTGCACGGAGTTGAACTGCGCCGCAGTGCCAACGCCGTCCTTGAAGCCCGCGGTGCTGCCGACAAACGTGCTGACGACGCCGCCACTGAGCGCGCGGATGCGGCTGTTGCCGTAGTCGGCGATGAAGAGGGTTCCAGTGCTTGCCGCCGCGACGCTGGTCGGATTGGTGAACGTCGCGCTCGTCGCTGCGCCGTCGACAGCGCCGCTGCTGCCGTTGCCGGCCAGCGTACTGACGGTGCCGTCGGTCTGAATCTGCCGGATGCGGTGGCTGTCGTAGTCGGTGGAGACCATGCTGCCGTCGGCCAGCCGAGCGAGGCCATAGGGCCGAGCGAAGCTGGCGCTGGAGCCAGCGCCGTTGGTGTTCCCGGCCGCGCCGCTGCCCGCGATGGTGCTGACATTGGCGCTGGCCACGGGAGCCGTGCACTTGCCGCCGCTGCACGTTTCACCGGAGCTGCACGCGTTGCCGTCGTCGCAGGTCGGTCCGGTGAGTCCAGCGTGTTGGCAGCCCTTGTTGCACGAGTCCGTGGTGCACGTATTGCCGTCGTCGCAGTTCACGACGCCGTGCGTGCAGGTGGCGGTCAGCGCGTCGCAGCTGTCGGTTGTGCAGGCGTCCTTGTCGTCACAGGACGACGGCGTCCAACTCATGCCGTCGGCGCTGCACGTCAACAAGCCGCCGGTTCCGTCGCATTTCTTCGTGTTCGCGACGCAGAGGAAGTCCACACACACTGTGCCGACGCAGGTCTGGTTCGCCGGGCAGGCGGCGACGGTCAGTTGCGTACCGGTGGCGTTGCAGGTGGCGAGCTTGTCGGCCTGACAACTTGTGGCCAGCGGCGTGCACACCAATGGCTCACACGTGGCATTGAGGCAGATCGCAGTCGCGCCGCAGTCGTTGAAATTCCAGCCGCCGCCGTTCGTTTTGCAGGTGGCGATTGCGTTGCCTTCGCAGTGGCTGCCCGGTGCGCAGACGTCCTGCGTGCAGACGTTTTGGTTGCAGAATTGCGCAGCGAGGCAGTCCGTGTCGGCGCCACACACGACGCACACGCCCGCGGCGCACACGAGGGCGCCGGGGCATTCCTTGGAGCTCACGCACGTCGTCACCGCCACGCATTGGTTGGCTGTGCAGGACTGGTTGCTCGGGCAGTCCTTGGCACTCAGGCAAGCGCGGCAGACGCCTTTGCCGGTGTCGCAGACCGCGCCGAGTGACTTGCAGTCGACATCAGAAGTGCAGCCGACGGGCGGCACGCAACTGTTGTTGAGGCAAAATGCCCCGTCGCCGGGACACTGGGCCGGGAAGGTGCACGCCACGCAAGCGCCGGCTGAGCCGCAATACGGAGTGGTCGTGCCGCAGTCAGCGTCGGTCGTGCAGGCGGGAACGATGGTCGTGTCGGTCGGCGATGCGTCAGCGGCATCGGCGGCGGCGTCTGCGTCTGCATCGTCCGGTGGTGTGTCTGGACCGGCGACATCGATCGGATCGGTGACTTCCTCCACAACCGCGTCGGTCGCCGCATCAGGGTCAGCATCAACGGCTACGTCGGCGCCGATCTCCGCGATCGCGTCAGGTGCGGTTTCGTCGCCCAACGGAGCGTCTGCCGCAGCGTCCGCTGTCGTGTCCGTGTCTGCCGCGGTATCGCCTGTGTCTGCGTCCGCCAAGCCAACCGCGTCCCCGCCGTTGTTGCCGACTACAATGCCGTTGCCGGCGGTATTCGCGTTGCCGCAGCCCCAGAGGGCGATGCAGGTGGCGAAGCACAAGAAGAACGCGCAGCACCGAATTCGGCTGTTGGACAAGAACATGGACACTCCGCTACTTTCTGATCCGCAACGGAATCAGCGCGGAGCATGCCGACACGCCGGGCACGCGGTCAAGCCTCAAAGTACCTGCAAACCAGCGGATCTGGCGACGCGCCGCTGTTACCAGCCGACTGCCAAGCTCGCGCCGCTGGCGCTGGAGCCCAGCCAGGGCTGAATCTGCCACGCGAGCGCAGGCGCGCCATTGCCTTTGGGGACGTCGATTTGGGCGTTGGACGACGGAGCGGTCGCGACCAAGGCCAAGCCGGTCCCGATGAGCGCCGCACCCGCGCCGACGACGCCGATGCCAATCCAGCGGTTGCGCTCGGCCAAGTCAAAGCGGCGTGTGTACTCGGGATTCGTCGGCGACAGGTTGGCGTCGGTGTTGGTCGCCAGCGTCATCGCGTCGAGCATCAGCCAACCGCCCGCGGCCGCCGTGAGCGTGCCGAGCGTGGTGACGATCCAGCCTTTGCCTTTGCGGCCCAAACCGCCGTCGCCAAACAAGTAGTACGCGCCGACGCCGATGCCGACTGCGCCCAAGCCCGCCGCGCCATAGCCGATGTAGGTCTTGCTGGCGGCTGCCGCGTAGTCAGTGGCGTAGCTGCTCGCGCCACGCGGCAGTTGGTTGGCCGTTTCTGCGTCCTGCGTGCCCAGATAGGCGATGGTCAGGCCGGCGCCGAGAGCCGCGAGCCCCGCGCCGCCATACAGCCACCCTTTGGTCGTGCGGGTGAACCAGGGTCCCGACGGGCTCGAGGGTTCAGTCACGCTGTTGTCGATCTCGTTGCGTTCAGGCGCGACCCGGGACGGCCTCTCGGCAACCTGTCGCGGCTCGAAAGGCCGCTCGTCGCCCGTCTTCACGGCGGCCGGCGTCCTTTCCGCCACCTCCGCAGGCTCATCCGGCTTTGGCGCGCTGTCTTTCGCCGTGGAGCCCTCTCGCGCTTTGCGCTGCGACTCCGGCGATGCCGCATCGGCCGTCACCCGCGTTCCCAGGCCCTTGTCGAGCGTTGTGCCGCTCACTTCCGGCCGTTTGAACACCATGTCCTGCTTCTCCGCCACTTCGGACGGCAGCAAGGGCCGGTCGATCTGGTGGGCGCGCCGTGCCAGCGCCGGATCCACGGGCGCAACGAGCGGCTTCAGTTGCACGTCCAGGAACTTCACGTCGCCCGTCTTGAGCGTCACTTCCTGCTGCCACGACGCATAGCCGGAGGCGCGCAACTCGATCGTGTGCCGGCCCGAACTCAGGACATAGCGGATCTTCGTCGAGGGCCCCAGCGGCCCGCCGTCCAGATAGACCTGTCCATCCGGGATCATGTGCACCTGAATCACCGGCGGCTTGTTGAACTCCAACTCGACTTCATACACCTCCCGTTCGCCCAACCGCGCGCCGACGAATTGCGTCTGCGTTGTGTGATCCACGGCGATCACGTCCATGTGGTGCACGCCCTCCGGCAACCAGAGCGTGTGCATGCCTGTGTGAAAGGGCACCAGCATGCCGTCGATGACGACATCCGCCGCCGCGGGTGTCACGCGAATCTGCACCGGCGCGATCTTGGCATCGTTCAGGCGCCAACGCAGTTCGGACTTCGTCTTCGTCACCCAATTCAGCTGCGCCAGCGTCGCACCCGGCGACTGGCCGATGCGCTCCAGCCAGTTCATGGCCTTCGCGGGTTGATCGCGCGCCAGCGCGGCACGAGCGATCTTTTCAGCCAGAGCAGCATTCGGTTTGGCACGAAATTCGCTTTCATCATCGGCCCATGCCGGTCCCGCGGCTGTCAAGTACAGCACCGCCAGGATGCCGCACAGCGCGTGTCGCAGCCCGGATGCACGTCCCGTCGTGTTTGCCAGCGGCATCACTTCCTGTCGTCGCGCCATCGCCTCAATCGCCTTCGGCATCACCGCCACACCAGTTACAGGATGCGCAGGTCCGCGCCTGCTGGCAAGTGTTGTGCGATTCGTGCTTTCGCGATCAACGTTTGCGAGACAACGCCGGGCGCGCTACGCTCGCATGCCTCACGGCCGGAGTACCATGTCGACTGATCCCAAATCCCCCGCCGACACCGCCACTCAGCCCGATGCGTCGCAGCTGAAGACGTTCGCCTTCATTCCGCCGATGCCGCCGTCGTCCGGGCAGCAGATTGCTTACCGCGAATCGCCGATTCCAGAGGCCGCACCGCCGGTTCTCAGTGGCGGCACTCCAGGCCCGATGCCAGTCATGGCAGTGGTCGGGACAAAACGGCCGGTGACGCCGTCGCAACAAGGCATGCGCGAGACGCACATGGACGACCAAGGGCGTCCCAAGTGGGCGGATCTGGAAGTGTTTCGCACCATGAATGCCATCGCGATCGACGAGTTGCGCGCGGTGATGGAGGCGTGCAAGTTTGCGCCCAGCGAAACGATTGTGCGGCAAGGTGAAGTGGCTGACGCCATGTTTCTGCTGGATCAGGGGCAAGTGCGTGTCGTGATCGATGCCGCCAAGAAGGACACGCATTTCGAACGCGTGCTGTCGGCCCCGGCGCTGTTTGGCGAGATGGCGCTGATTACCGCGACGCCGCGCAACGCCACGGTGACGGCCGAAGGTGAGGTTCGCTGCCTGCGGGTTTCGCGCGCTGCGTTTGACGAATTGGTCACCAAGAATCCCCACATCGCGGCATTTCTGACGCGCGCGGTCGGTGATCGTCTCCTGGAGTCACAGTCGATCCAGCACGTGGGCAAGTACCAGGTCGTGGGCCGCCTGGGCGCGGGCGCCGTGGCGACGGTCTTCGAAGCCGTGCACCCCGGGCTGGGCCGCAATGTTGCGCTGAAGATGTTGTCGCACGCGCTGGTCTACCACCCGAAGTTTGCTCGGCAATTCCAGGAAGAAGCCAAGCTTGTCGCCAAGTTGGATCACGAAAGCATCGTCCGGGTGTACGACACGGAGAAAGCCTACGGCACGCATTTCATCGTCATGGAGAAGCTTTCGGGCCTCACGCTTGATGATGTCATTCGCAACAAAACCCAGCTGAACTGGGGAACAGTACGACGTATTTTGCGGGAAATTGCGTCCGCCCTCGCCTACTCGCACGCGCGTGGCTTGCTGCACCGCGACATCAAACCGTCGAACGTCTTCCTGACCGCGGACGATCGGCGGGTGAAGTTGCTGGATTTTGGCATTGCAGTGTCGGCGGAGGCCTCGGCGCATGGCGGCAACACGCTGATGGGCACGCCGTATTACATGTCGCCGGAGCAGATTCTCGGCAACAAGCTGGATGGTCGTTCAGATCTGTATTCGCTGGGCGTGCTTGCCTATGAATTGGTTACACATGACGTGCCATTTGACGCGGAAACGATTGAAGACTTGTTAGATTTGCACCTCGGCGCGCCGACGCCGGACCCGCGACTGAAAGTGCCGGATCTGCCCGATGATCTGCGCGAGTTCATCCTGAAGGCGATGGCCAAGAAGCCGGACGATCGGTTTGCGAACTGCTCCGACGCAGTGGCGTTCCTGCAGCTGGCGGCGGATCTGCCGGTCGTGCATCGCATTGAACTGTCGACGGTGGCGATTTCCTACCATCCCAGTCGGCGCCAAATGGTCGCAGACGCGCTCGCCGACCTGGAGAAACGCTTGCAACATCAGGCAGGTGTGACATTGCTGCACGCACACCAGACGTCGAACGAGCAAAAAGAGATCTGACCGGCCTATGCCAAAAAGTTGAGCGACATGGCCGAGTTGGACAGCCGTATCGAAACACCGACAGCGTCTTTGGTTCCGCCTGGCAAGGTCGAGGCGCCTGTTCCGGTTCTCGTTGGCCGGTGGATGCTGCTGGGCTGCGGCGCGACGCTCGCGGTGATCGCAGTCGCGTTTCTGTTCTGGGGCTACGTGGTGATTCGCGGTGTCGCCAAGTAGCTGAACAGGGCGACCTGATTCGAACACCCCACGCAGACTTCATCCATCCCGGACTGCGACCGCGAGCGTGCGTCTCCCCCAACTTTGGGTCTGGACTCCGGCCAGCGTGCACAGCTTGCGTCCTGCGCGAACTTGCGCTCCACTGTTCGGCCGGTGAGCGAACCGCTGGAGCCGACCATGACCAAGCCCCCCACGCAGCAGCACGACAACACCCAGCGCATGCCCGGTCCGCCGCCGAGTTCGCCCCCGCCGACCACGCCTCCGCCGGTCAAACCGATGTCCGCAGGCTATTCAATTACCCAGCACATGGTGGGGCTCGAGGATTCCGGGCGGCCTCATGCGCCGAACGCGAAGGTCGCGCAGTGGCAGGGATTGCCGCTTTTTGCCGGGATGGAGGACGATGCCCTGGCGCGCTTTCAAGCCGCGATGGAACCGGTGCGGTTTCGCAAGGGCGAGCAAATTCTCAAGCAGGGCGAGCCAGGCGAACACATGTTCGTGCTGGAAACCGGCGCGGTGCGCATTGTCGTCCGCAACGCCGAGCAGACCGTCGTCTTTGAGAAGATCATCAGCGCGCCCGCGATTTTTGGCGAAATGGCGCTCATTACCAAGGAGCCGCGGACGGCGACCATCGTGGCGGAAGAGCCGGCGCGGTGCCTGCGCATTGCCAAGCCAACCATCGCCGAGTTGTTCACCCGTCACCCGAATACCGGCGTGTTTCTGACGCGTCTGGTCGGCGAACGCCTGATGGAGACGTCAGGCATTCGCAAAGTGGGCAAGTATGAAGTGGTGGGCCGGCTCGGATCCGGCGGCGTGGCAACGGTTTTTGAGGCGCGCCATCCGACGCTGGGCACGCCCGTCGCGCTGAAGATGCTGTCGCACGCTTTGGTTTTCGACGAGACGTTCAGCGAGCACTTTGACGAAGAAGCGCGGCTGGTGGCGAGCCTCGACCACGAAAATATCGTGCGGGTGCTGGACATTGAGCACGCGTATGGCACCAAGTTCATCGTCATGGAAAAGCTGACGGGTGACTTGCTGGAGTCGCTGATCGACAACGGTCCGGCGCTGGAATGGCAGAACGCGCGGCGAATCCTGCGGGAAATTTGCAGTGCGCTGGCGTACTCCCACGCGCACGGGCTGATTCACCGCGACATCAAGCCGGCCAACGTGTTTTTGCTCGCGGACGGCAAGGTGAAGCTACTCGATTTCGGCATCGCGACGCAGCCAGGTGGCACGTCGGGGGGCAAAATCATCGGCACGCCGTATTACATGTCACCGGAACAAATCGGCAATCTGCCGGTCGATGGCCGCAGCGATCTCTATTCCCTGGGCATCCTGGCGTTCGAGCTTCTGGCGCGGGAATTGCCCTTCGATGGCGACACGCTGCAGGAATTGCTGGGCAAACATATGCAGCAGCCGCTGCCGAACATTCGCCTGCTGGTGCCGACGATTCCCGAGGATTTGGCGGAGTTCATCGAGCGTGCCTGCGCCAAGCGGCCGGAAGATCGATTCCAGAGCTGTCTGGACGCTCAAGCGTTCCTGAAGGCGGCGGCGGAAATGCCGGTGCTGAACAAGTTCGCGATGTCGGCGCTGACCGTGACGTACCACACGTCGAAGCGCGAACTGGTGGAGCGCGTGCTGGCGGAGGCATCGCGGCAACTGGCTGATACGGCTGGTGTCGCGTTCTTTCTCGCGCATCGGGACGCGACCGAATAGCGGCTATTCGGTCACGACGCCGCCTTCCTGCCGAGGGTCGCTCACCGCCTCGTAGATGCATTGGCCCTTGTCGCAGGCTCGCCGCACGGCTTGAACATTGCACCACGGCGGCGCGCGTTCCACTTTGTGACCGCGTGCTTCCAGGGCCTTTTGCAGCCCATTGCCCGCAGCAGCATCTTCCAAATACGTGGTATCCGGCTTGGCTTGATGGTGAACGCGCACGGCTGCCACCGCGGCATCCAGAGGCTGCGCAAGCATCAGGTGGCGCGCGAGCACTTGGAACACAGTCGTCGGAATGCGCGTGCCGCCCGGCGAACCAATCACCAACAGCGGTTGGCCGTCACGCAGCACAATCGACGGACTCATGGACGACACCGGCCGCGCGCCGGGACGGGCGATGTTCTGCGCGCTGCCGGCAAGGCCAAAGTAATTGCTGGAATCGACGGCGAACGTAAAGTCGTCCATTTCGTTGTTGAGCAAAATGCCGCCCTGCGTCATCAGACCGCTACCGAGATGGAGGTTCACCGTGTGCGTCGCGGAAACGGCCATGCCGGAACCGTCGACAATCGCGACATGGCTGGTGTTCTGGTGTTGCTCACCGACCCGGCCGTTCGGCAGCGCGGGCAACTTCGCTGTCGGCGTCGCACGCTGCGGATCGATCGTGCGGTTGAGCTGCTGTCGCGCCGCCGCCGGAAAGGCTTGGTCCAGCGTTCGCGCGGGCGTGGCGACGTCACCGCTGTAGGTCAGGCGCAGCAGGAAGGAACGGCGCATGACTTCAGCGAAGGCATGGGCCAGCTTGGCCGGGTCGGCCGTCGTGCGTGCATCAGCGGGCAGGGCAGCAAATGCTTCAGCCATGGCCAGCACCTGCGCGCCACCCGCGGACGGCTGCGGCATGGTCAGCAGGTCCAACCCGGCGATTCGCCCGGAAAGCGGTGTCAATTCGCGGGTGTCATAGATCATCAGGTCGTCGGTCGTCAGCTTGCCGCCGGCGGTCTGGACCGTTGCCACGATGTCGGCCGCGTTGGCACCGGCGTAAAAAGCAACCGGTCCCTCATCCGCGATATGCTGGAGCGTCCGCGCGAGCTGCTCCTGCCGCAGCACGTCGCCGGCCCGCAGCGGCGTGCCGTCGCGGAGAAACACGCGTTGCGCGATCGGATTCAGGAACGGCTGGACGAGCGCGATGGATCGCGCGAGATCAGCGCCGATCGGAAAACCGCGGCGGGCGGTATCCACCGCAGGTTGGACCAACTGCGCCCACGGCAGGCTTCCGTACCGGCGGTGCAGACGCCAGAGCCCGGCGACGTAGCCCGGCGTCGCAACCGCGAGACCGTGGTGCTGGCTGCGTTCGGCGATGGCGTGCCCGTCGGGCGTCACGTAATCGGCCAGTTGCGTCGCCTGTGGCGCGGTCTCGCGGAAGTCATAGGCCTTGGCTGGACGCGTATCGCCTGGCAAGACCAGGGCAAAGCCACCGCCACCGATGCCAGTCGAATGCGGCACAACTACGGTCAGCATGAAGCTCGCCGCGACCAGCGCATCGACCGCCGTACCGCCGTGGCGCAGCACGTCTGCGGCAGCTCGGGTCGCCAGAGGATGGGCGGTCGCAATGGCAAAATGTCGGCCCTCAGCCGATTGCGGCACTTCCACGTGCGCAAACTGCGGCAGCGCGATCTCGGCCATCGTCCAGGGCGCGACCACGGTATGCGCGGGCGTGGCGGCCTCGGGCAGAGAAATGGGCCCGCCATCGACAACCTGTTCGTATGTCGCTGCGCAGCCTGCCAGGGCCAAGATCGCGATGCGCGAGCAGATCCGGTGCAAGGCCTTCACATCTGTCCTCCGTCCCGGTCCAGCCATTGCAGCGAACGCCACGCAGGTCTACGATTACGCCCCGTCGGACGGCTTGCCCGACGTTTGGCCCACGAACCCGTACCCACACGCTACAGCAGCGCGACCTCGCAGTGGCGCGCATCACGGAGAGCGACCATGGCAGATTCCAGCATTGCAGACCAGAGGACGGCCCCCGCCGGCGGCAGTTTCCTCACCGAGGCAGTCGGCTCGTCACCCATCTTCACGGTCGAGAACCTGAATGAAGATCAGCGCGCCATGGCTGCTGAAGCCCAGCGTTTCATGGAAAAAGAGGTGTGGCCGAAAGAGCGGCGCCTGGAATCCAAGGAAGGCAAGGCCGCGGCGGAAATGGTCAAGGTCCTGAAGAAAGCCTGCGATCTTGGCTTTGCTCAGGTGGAAGTGCCGGAGAAATACGACGGTATCGGCGCGGACAAAGTGACGTCGCTGTTGCTCGCAGACAAGCTGGGCACGTCCGGCGACTTCTGCGTCACCTGGGGCGCGCACTCTGGCATCGGCTTGGCGCCAATCCTGTATTTCGGCAACGACGCGCAGAAGCGCAAATTCGCGATGAAGATCGCGTCCGGTGAGACGGTTTCCTGCTACGCGCTGTCAGAGCCTGGCTCGGGATCGGACGCACTCGCGGCGCGCACGACGGCGGTGCTTTCGCCCGATGGCAAGCACTACATTTTGAACGGCACGAAGCAGTGGATCACCAACGCGACGTGGATGGACGTCGGCGTGGTGTTTGCCAAAGTGGACGGTGACAAATTCACCGGCTTCATCGTCGAGCGCGGTACGCCGGGCTTCACGATCGGCAATGAGGAGCACAAGCTCGGCCTGCGCGGTTCGTCGACCTGCCAGCTCATTTTCAACGACGCGTACGTGCCGGTGGAGAATGTGCTCGGTGAGATCGGCAAGGGTCACAAGATTGCGTTCAATACGCTGAACCTCGGCCGCTACAAGCTGGGCGTGGGCGTGCTGGCGCTGGCGAAGCGGGCGTTTGGCGAGGGCCTGCAATATGCCAATGACCGCAAGCAGTTTGGCACGCGCGTGGCGGATTTCGGCATCATCCGGCAGATGGCGACGGACTCGGTGATCGGCATCTATCTGGGTGAGTCGCTGTGCTACCGCATCGCCGGCAACATCGACACGCGCCTGCACGCGCTGTCGGCGGAAGCGCCGGACTATGTCGAAAAGCAGATGGCGGCGATTGAGGAGTACGCGATTGAGGCGTCGGCCGCGAAGGTGTTCTGCTCGGAAGTGCTTGATCGCACGCTGGATCGTTGCCTGCAGTGGCACGGCGGCTACGGCTTCGTCGAGGACTACAACATCGAGAAGTTCGTGCGCGACGCGCGGGTCAACCGCATCTTTGAAGGCACCAATGAAATCAACCGCATGCTGATTCCGGGCACGCTGTTCAAGCGCCAGATGCAGTCGCGGTTGGACCTGTTTGGCGCCATCAAGGAAATGCAAAAGCGCTTGGCGACGGGCGATCTCGGTACGGCGCCGCAGTCGTCGGAAGGCACGGGCTTGGCGGAATTCGCGCTGCAGCGCCTGAAGTGGCTGACGCTGCTGGTGGCGCAGGCGGCTTCGACCAAGTTCGGCATGGCGCTGGACGGCGAGCAGGAGACGCTGGCGCAACTGTCTGATTTGGTGATTGATTGCTACGCGATTGATTCCGGCATTGCGCGCACCAAGCAGCGCGCGGCGGCGGGCGGCACGGAGACGGTGACCTCGGCGATCTGCACGGTGGCGGCGGTGGAAGCGCTGGATCGCGCGTCGGCAACGGCGCGGCGGGTTCTGGAGAACTGCTTTGCCGGCGATGAACTGGCGCCTTGGGCAGCCAAGGCCAGCCAGCTGGGCGCACACGTGCCCGCGGCGATCCTGCCTTTGCGTCGCTTGATCGCCAAGAAGGCGGTCGACGATTTGGGATACAAGCTGTCGGCGTACTGAGACCCTGCGGCACGCCAGTGGGGCAAATACGCGTTCGTCGTTGCGCTTGTTGATTTCGGAACGCTCACGTACAACCGTGCGGCGCGAGAGAATGGCGGCGGCGCGCTGCGGACCGCTCGCGCCGGGGTTTTGCGCCCTTCCGGGCGCGAGCGCGTTCCTGGCGCGGCGCGGAGGGGAGCATGGGCGCAGAGCAACTCCTCGTTTCCGAAACGGAAGTCAGGTTTGAGCGGCGGCGGCGGCGCGTTGGCCTTTTCGGCGCGCCGCTGACGCTGGTGCTGGTGCTGGCGTTGGCTCCGGACAATCTGAAACCGGAAGCGGCGCGGATGTTGGCGCTGCTTTTCGCCACGCTGGTGCTATGGATCACCGAAGCGATCCCCGTGGCCATGACGGCGGTGCTTGCGCCATCGGTCGCGGTGATGATGGGGATCGGCACGGCGGATGCCATGTTCGCGGCGTTCGGCAATCCGCTGCTGTTCCTGTTCATGGGTGCGTTCATCCTGGCGCAAGCTGCCGAGCGGACGCGGCTGGACCGTGTGCTCGCGGCGCGGCTGTTTCCGACCGCAGAGACCTCGCCGGAGCGAACGCTGGTGAGCACGACCTTGGTCACAGCGGGGATTTCGAGCCTGTTCTCGAATGCAGCAACGACCGCGATGATGGTGCCGGTCATTCGCGCGGCGGTGGATCGCTTTGGACCGCGGGCGCAATCGGTCGGGATTCTGTCGGCGGCCTTTGCCTCGTCGATTGGCGGTGTGCTGACGCCGATTGGGACGCCGCCCAACCTACTGGCGATTGCCGCGCTGACGCAATATGCCCACAAGCACGTGCCATTTTTCAGTTGGACGTTGATCGCGCTGCCCATGGCGACGGTGACGCTGGCGGTGTGGATCGTGATCCTGCTGTCCACGGTAAAAACGGAGCGCAAACGGCTGCATACGGCAGGTCGGACCGTCGTGGATGAACCGATGCCGACGGACCTGCTGCGCCTGCGCACCGGTGACGCGGTGCTCTGGGGGCTGGATCGCGGCCAGTTGGGTACATTCGCGGTGATCGTGCTGGCGGGTATCGGTTGGATGATGCCCGGCGTGTTGGAACTGGTTCTGGGGCGCGAGAATTCCGCGTTTGTGTGGTGCAGATCGGCGCTGCCGGAAGGTGTGGTGGCCATTGTCTGCGCGGCGCTGCTGTTCCTGCTGCCCGCCGCCACGCGCGTGGTGGCCGGCGTGCCGCGTCCGCGTCCGGTACTGGTGTGGGCTGAAGCGGCGCAAATCGATTGGGGCACGCTACTGCTTTTTGGCGGCGGTGTCGCCTTGGGCGGGCAGGTATTCTCAACGGGCCTATCGAACTGGATTGGCGAGCTCGTGTTGCATGCCACGCAAGTGAAATCCGAGTGGGGATTGGTCATTCTCTTTTCGACCATTTCTCTGATTATGTCCGAGTTTACCAGCAACACGGCGACGGCGGCGATGACGTGTCCGCTGGCCGTGATGACGGCGCAGCAGTTGGGTGTCTCGCCGGTAGCGCCGTGCATCGCTGCCTCCCTCGCCTCCTCGATGGGATTCCTGCTGCCGATTTCGACCGCGCCGAACGCGATTGTCTATGGAACGGGCAAGGTGCCACTGCGGACGATGATGAAGAATGGCATCTGGCTGGATTTGACCGGGTTGATCGTGATTCCGCCGACCGTCATGGTGATGACGCGGTTGGTGGGGTTGCGATAGCTGCGGGTCCAGGCTGCGCTTGACGATTGATTTGCGGCAGTTCAGACTGCCCGAACTCGGCTGATCGAGTGCGCGTGGTGCGTGCGAGGACAAGCGCGGGCGACTCGATGTGGACCCCATGCTTCTGACAACGCTGAAACGGTACTGGCAAGCAGACGGATGGATTTGGCTTGGCGCGCTGCTGGTGGCTGTGCCGGTCTTCATTCCGGACTATCCGCCGCTGGTCGATTTGCCGCAGCACGCAGCGCAGGTTGCAACACTCAGCGACCTCCTCCACGGAACCAGTCATTTCGAGTCTCTCTACCGAATCAACTGGTTCACCCCGTATCTGTTCGGCTATCTTCTCGTCGCGGTCCTGATGCCTCTGGCCGGCATTGCGATGGCTTGCAAGATTGTCGTCGCTGCGTCGCTGGCCGCCTTTCCGCTTGCCACTGCTGCGCTGCTGGGTTCCGTTGGCGTCGACCGCAGGTGGGCGTGGCTCACCGTGCCGACGGCCTACAGTTTGTCGTTTCAGTGGGGCTTTCTCAATTTCATCGTCGCCGCCCCCATCGGCCTGCTTTTCCTCGCCGCGGTCATGCGCCACCACGCCAACCCGCGATGGCGAACGGGCGTTTGGGTGGCGGTGGGGCTGCTGTTCCTGTTCTTTGCCCATGCCCTGATCTGTCTCGTTTTCATCACGATTGCTGCCGCAGACGCCATGGTCAGAGGTGGCGGGGCAAGGCGAATCGCCACGAAGCTGGCCGCGCTGTTGCCGGTCGTTCCGCTGGCGGCGGGTTGGGGGATTCTCACGTATTTGTCGGAAAGCC
The DNA here is from genome assembly GCA_903924465.1 of uncultured Myxococcales bacterium. Taxonomy (GTDB): domain Bacteria; phylum Myxococcota_A; class UBA9042; order UBA9042; family UBA9042; genus CAIYBN01. The sequence goes on from CAIYBN010000123.1 coordinate 23,078, forward strand.
AGGTTCAGCAGCCCATCTTCTGGGCCTTGGGGTGGCAACGGATTTCGCAACTTCCCGTGTTGCTGCTGGCGAATGTCGGCTCAACGGCGTTGCTGTGGGTTGTTCTGGCGACCTTGGCGCTGCCCTTTCTCTATGGCATGAAGATTTCCCGCGAACCATGGCGCCACGTGCCCTGGTTCTTCTGCACGATCCTGTACCTGACTGTGCCGGTCGGCATGTTCGGCGTCGTGCTGGTCTATCCCAGACTGGCGATGTTTCTCATTCCGTTCTTGCTGATGACCCTGACACCGCGGACGCATCCGCATTGGACGCCCAGGCTGCCGCCAACGGTACCGATGATGCTGGTGTCGATGGTCTGGATCGCCTTGTTTGCGGCAAGCATGAATGGCGTGAATGGTGAGATTCGCGCATATGAGCAAGTGATCGCTCACGCGCAGCCGCAAAAGCGCATGCTGCAACTGATGGTCGATCGCGACAGCCACTTCTTGCCGGCGCCGATCTTCCTGCACTTTGGCTCCTGGTATCAGGCGGAGCAGTCGGGCGTCGTTGACTTCAGCTTTGCCTATTTTCCCAACGAAATCGTGCGCTATCGCGAAGAACATCCTTCGCCGTTGCCGATGGGGCTGGAATGGCAGCCGACGGCGTTCAATTGGCGGGAACATGGGGGCGCGAAATTCGACTATTTTCTCGTCCGTGGCCATCCGGCGGTTGTCGCCCGCCTTTTTGACACCGCCCCGCGCAAGCCTGAACTGGTGGCACGAAGCCGGAACTGGTGGCTGTTTCACAGTGCCCGCGATCCGGCGGCGCCGGATGTGCGGTGAGCCATTCGTCCGGCCTGACTAGCCTTTGGCGCCACCAGCCGGCAGGAATCGCGTGCGCAGGTACAGCGCCTCCACGCGATCACGCGCCCACGGCGTGCGGCGCAGAAACTTGAGGCTGGATCCCATGCTCGGGTCCACCTGAAAGCACTTGATGGGAATCGCGCGGCCGAGTTCCTCCCAACCGTAGTGCGCCACGAGGCGACGGATGACCATTTCCAGCGTCAGGCCATGCAGCGGGTTGCGCGGTTGTTCTTTGGACATCGGGCGCCACGGATCGGCGCCGTGTTTGGCGCGACGGCGCGAGCGTAGCATGAATGGCGGGAATCACGGACTGTGACGGCGGCGTCGTTCCGCGTCGCTCCGCGCCTTCAGCAGCTTCTGCTGCTCCGCGCGCCAGGACTTCACCACCGCCAGCAGGTCCGCGTGCGTCTCGCACCGCTCCGCGTGCCGCTCTTGCGGGTCCGTCGTCAGGTCAAACACACGGCAGCGGTTGTCCTGCACCGACCACGACAGCTTCAGGCCCGCCGCTGTGGTCACCGTCGCCATCCCCTCATTGCTCCAGGCAAAAAGATTGCGCGTCGCCGGCAGCTCCTGCCAGAGCGACGTTCCTTGCGCCTGCGCGCGGTCAAATGGCTGGTGCAGCGCGTCCAGCAGCGTCGGCAACAGGTCGATATGCGAAGTCGGCTGCGTCACCCGCCGCGGGGCGAACACGCGGGGCTGCCACAGGACGGCCGGCGTCTCAAAGTTCTCCTGATAGCTGCCCCGCGCGTGCGCCCAGTTGTGCGCATGCTGGCCAAACGCCTCGCCGTGATCGCCGACCAGCACGAGAATCGTCCGCTCCAGCCGGCCATCCACGCGCAGCTGTTCGACAATTCGGGCGATTTGGTTGTCCAGGAGCCACAGCGCGTTGTGATACTGGTCCAGCGGCTGGTTGCCGGGATAGCGGTGCCATTTGGGCCCATAATCCGTGTACGGCCAATGCGGCGAAAAGCTATAGTAAATGCCCAAAAACGGCTCGTGCGCCCGGTGCAGCCGGGTCAGAAACGTCGAGACCGTCGCGATTTCATCCTTGGACATCCGCTCGAGGCCCATGTTCTTCGTCACCGTGGTCTCGTCGTAGCCGACCATCTCCTTCAGCCCGGAATGTTGCAGGAATGCCTGGGGAAAGAAGAAGTTCAGACGGCCCGGCGTATACAAGAATCGCTCGTAGCTGGGCGGAAGGAACGCGGGCAGGGCGGGCACCCAGTTATCCGGCTGCGTCGCGAACATCTGCGGCTGCGGGTTGGGATAGAGACCGCTCAGCTGGGCAAAGATGCTCGTCGCGCTCGAGTTCGACGGCGACTGATGGCGCGCCAGATACCAGCCTTCATCGGCCAAGCGCCGCAGCGTGGGCATCGGCGGCGGATCGCTGTGGAAAGCGCCTTCAAAATAGCGCGTTCCGGTCGACTCCAGAATGATCCACACCACGTTGTACGGCTGGGTCGGCGCTTCGGGCAAGGCAGCAGCCGTCGGCGTTTGCGGTTGCGGCAGCGCGACCAGCCGTTCAGGCTGTGGCGTCGGTACACGCGCGGCAAAGTCTTCAGGCGGTGGCGGCGGGGCTTCCAGAAGCAACTGAACCAGCGGATTGCGCGCCACGCCATCGGGCCAGTCTTCCGGCCGCGGCGCTGCCCAGGTCCAGCCCAGCGACAGCAGCAGGCCGAACAGGACGACAACCAGCGGACGCACGCGCGCACGACCGTGCGGCAGCACGCGCAGGCCCATGAGCAACGCGGGCGCGAGAAGAACCGCCAGCCCGTCGGACACGCTCGCGGTTTGCAGCACTTTCCAGTCGTCGGTTTGCAGCGCGTCGGTCAGCGTTTGCCGGTCGAGGCCGATGCGCATCGCCAGCCACAAATGTCCGCACACCGCGGCGTCCAAACCCGCCAGCAGCAGCAGGAGGAGCGAGACAACCAGCGCCAGACGCGGCACGACAAGGCTGATCAGCACCGCAAACGCGGTCATCGCCAGCGCCAGCAGCACATCCTGCCAGGCATCGACCCAGAGGAACGTCGCATGCAGCTGCTGCTGCATCGCCAGCCGATAGACGAGCGCCAGCGTCAGCCACGCCAATCCATTGTCGACCGCGTCCTCCTTCCGCGTCATTCCGCCTCCCGGCGTCGTACGCCACCACGATTTGCCGGTTCACGCAACCGGGCTTGCCAGAAACGGGCAGGCCACGCATCCTTCACGGCGCCGCTGTCGCGTGCCTTGGACCGCCCGGATGATTGCCAGCATCGTCACCGCCCTTGGCCTCATCGCCGCGTTCAGCACTGTCGAATTCGCGGCGCACGAGGTCTGTCCCACCGCGCCCAGCGGCATGGCCTGCATCCCCGGCGGCGAATTCCTCCGCGGCACCGACGACGGGCCGGCCAACGCGCGGCCCAAGGCCACCATCACGCTGTCGACGTACTTCATGGACCTCTACGAAGTCACCTACGGCGCCTACAAAGCCTGCGAAAAGACGCGCAAGTGCAACGTCGCCAATCCGCTCTACCAGGACTTCAACCGGCCCAAGCAGGCGATGACCGGCGTGTCCTGGTTCGACGCCGTGCGCTACTGCAAAGCTCAGGGCAAGCACTTGCCGACCGAAGCTGAATGGGAAAAGGCCGCGCGTGGCACTGACGGCGCGCTCTATCCATGGGGCAACGCGCCGGCGACCTGCGAAAACGCGGTGTTGATGGACGCGTCAGGGCGCAGCTGCGGCATTCGCAAGCGGTTCAGCCAGCCCGAGAAGGGCCGCGTCCTGGAAGTCGGCCTGCGCGCGCCGGGCGTCTATGGCTTGTACGACATGGCCGGCAACTCGTGGGAATGGGTCGCGGACTGGTACAGCAAGAGCTACGCGGCGTGCGGCGCGGCGTGCGAGGGCAAGGATCCGCGCGGGCCATGCAACGGCGCCGACCACTGCCCGGGCTTTCGCGACAAGCTCGTGCGCGGCGGCAGCTGGTATTGGCCGGCGGAATACGCCACGGCGATCTACCGGCGGCCACACGTACCGTCGAATCAGCCCTTTCACCATTTCGGTTTTCGCTGCGCGGCTTCATCCGCTGAAGCTGCCAAGCTGACGAGCCGTTAGCGCGCGACGAGCCAAGTGCTCAGGCGATCGACGATCGGCTGGGGAATTTCATGCCCGCCGATGAACTCGTGGTATTCGGCGATCAGCCCCGCTTCATCGAACAGCCGGTGCAAGCGGCGCGCCGCCTGGACGTCGAGCAGCGGATCGCGCGTGCCGTGGCTCTGGAACACGTGCAGGCCTTTGTGCTTCTTCGCGCCGACCAGCCAGCTCGCTTCGTCGATCAGCGTGCCCGACAGCACCGCCAAACCCAGCGGCTGGCGATGCGCGTGCAGCGCGGCCGCCGTCGCGACCATCGCCCCTTGGGAAAAGCCGGCCAGAATCGTCTTGGTCCACGTCGCGCCGGCTTCGGTCAGCATCTGCATGATCGATTCGCGCGCATGCTCCAGCGCGGGCGGAGCTTCCTTCGACATGTCGCGGTGCTGGCCGCGCATCATCGCCGCTTCCAATGCCGCCATGTCGATGGCAAACCACGCGCGACCGCTCATGTGCGGGCCCAGCGGCACTTCCAGCGGCGCGTTGGGAAACAGCCAGTTCGTCCCCGGCGGCACCTGCAGGACCTGCGCCAGCGGCACCAGATCCCAGGCATCGGCGCCGTAGCCGTGCAGAACACACATCCACGGTCCATCGGGACTCCCTGGAATCACGACGGTATCCAGACCACCCAGTCGTTGCCGATGTGGGGAACCTTGCACTGCAGTCACGGGCATCTCCATCCGCTGCGGAACGCGGAGCGCCTGTGTAGTCGGCGCTGGCTGCGGCTGTCAATCCGCCGGGGAAAATTGTCTGGCTATGCTGCCTTGGCGCGCCGATGCTTGAGCCACTCCATGACCAGCACGGCCGTCGTGGAAAAGAGCAGGGCGGCGACGAGCGAGTGCGCGGTCGTCACATGCGGTTTCAACAGCGACCAGATGTTCATCGCGCCGAGGCTCACTTGCGCCAGCAGCAGCCAGCCGAGACCGTTCGACACCAGACCGAGCCGACCGTGGCCGCGCAAGCGCCAGGCGAGGGTCCAGCCGACGACGACGAGCAGATACGCGTTGCAGCGGTGCAGCAGTTGCACGCCGATGTAGCCGTCAAAGCTGGGGAACCACAGGCCGCCGTTGCAGGTGGGAAATTCGGCGCACGCCAGGCCTTGCAGGCTGCCGGCGATGGTGCCGCCGATGATCATTTGCGCCAGCAGGCAGAACGTCCAGATGGCGGTGAGGATCGGCACGAAGCGCGGCAAAGCGCGACTGGGCAACGGCTCGGGCGCGGCGACTTCGCGCAGCTTCAGCGCCGTGACAAGCGACAGCGCACCGAACGTGTTGCCCAGCAGCAAGTGCGAGACGACGGTCCACGTCGCCGGCCGCGCCAGACCTTCAGACTTGTCCACCAGCAGCACCGTCAAGCCGCCGAACACCGCTTGCACAAACAGCAGCGCGCCCAGGCCGAGAAAGATGCCGCGGAACTTCTGGCGCAGCGCCGGATCGCGCCAGCCCAGCGCCGCGCCGAGCAGGTAGAGCAAGGAGACTACGCCGGCAAAGACGCGGTGGCCGTACTCGTAGACCACGCCGGTGAGCTTGAGGTTGGGCACAAGCGCGCCATGGCACAGCGGCCAATCGGGACAGGACAGGCCGGCTTGCTTGGCGCGGACGAGCGCGCCAAAGGCGATTTGCGCCCAGGTGAAGACGGTGAGGAGGAGGAAGATGCGCGCGGTGCGGGACGCGGAGGTGCTGGTCATGGCGGGACCTGGCGGCGTGGGGCTGCCGCGCGGGCGGAGGATAGCAGGGTGGACGGTTGGGTGTTAGCGGAAGACGTAGACCGCGCCGGCGCCGGGCATCGAGTTGTCGGCCTGGTTGCCGTTGATGCCGGTGGCGTTGCTGGCTTCGCCGCCGCCAGGGCGGGCGGCGCCGACGACAACCGTATCGCCCCAAAGCGCTACGGAACCGCCAAACAGGTCGCCCGCGTCCGGATTGGAAGCTTTCAAGTAGGCGAATTGGCTCCATACGCCAGCGGCGCGGACGAACAGGTACGCCGCACCGGCCCCGGGCGCACTGTTGTTGCTTGCGTCGCCGTTCAAGCCCGTGACTTGGCTACTTTCACCGATCGCGCCGACAGCGACTCGATCACCGGCGATCGCCACGGAAAGGCCGAACTCGTCCTTCGCGTTGGTGTTCGATGCCTTGAGGTACGCCTGCTGGCCCCAAACGCCGGCCGTGCGTGTGAAGACGTAGGCGGCGCCTGCATCCTTCAGGCTCGTATCGCTTTGGTCGCCGCCCACGCCCGTGGCTTTGCTGCTTTCGCCTGCGGCGCCGACGACGAGCGTGTTGCCCGAGAGCGCCGCAGACCGGCCAAATTGGTCCCCAAACGTGTGGTTGGACGCTCGGATGTAGGCCTGCTCCGACCAAATCCCGCCAGTACGCGTGAAGACGTATGCAGCGCCGCCATCACCAGTCATCGTCCTTTCGAGCGCTGCGCCTACAACCACCGTGTCGCCGTCGATGCTGACGCTCGAACCGAATGCGCCACCGGCAGATTGCGAGGGCTGCAACATCGTTTGCTGGCTCCAGATGTCACCCGCGCGGGCGAAGACGTAAGCCCGACCTTTGCCTTTGTCCGAATGCGGTTGCCCCACGACGACCGTCTCACCGGACACAGCGACCGCGGCACCGAATTCCTGATCCTTGGCGGTATTGTCCGCCTTCAGGTACGCCTGTTGGCTCCACGTTGTACCGTTGCGCACGAACACGTAGGCCGCGCCGGCATAAGGCGCGCTGTTGTCGCCCTGATCGCCGTTGATGCCGGTTGCCTTGCTGCCTTCGCCAACGTGGGAGACGATGGGGTCGCCTGCGCCGACCACGAGTAGGTCGCCGTCGATCGCCACCGAGCCGCCGAAGAAATCCATGAGGTCAGGGTTGGAGGCTTTCAAGTAGGCCTGAAAGCTCCAGTTTCCGCCGACGCGCACGAAGACGTAGACCGCGCCGCTCGCCCAGCCGTTCGTCACGTCCTGCGTTTGTGAGGCGTTGACGCCTTTGCCCAGGCTGGAGTCATTAGGCGCGCCGACGACGAGCGTGTCGCCAGAAATTGCCATGCCATATCCGAACCACAGATCGGCGATGTTCGTGGATGCCTTAACATAAGCCTCTTGGAAACCGCGTGCGACCTGAATCGTGTACGTCGCCTGTACACCACCAGCGCTGCACGTCACGACGACCGTGTTCGTCACGCCCACGCTCAGCGCGATCGCTTCGCTCGCGACGCCACTCTTCACGCTGACACCGTTCACCGTAAGCAAGACTCCGGTCGGCGCATCGATGGTCACCGTCGCCGTTTGCGTGCCGAGCGGCAGGTTGACGTTATAGCTGAACACGCCGTCCTGGAATCCGGCGACGGGTTGGCCATTCAAGCTAATCCCGGACAACCAAGGCTGGCACGCCCAGCCGCTGCCGAACCAACCGAGCGCGCAGGTGCAGCCGCTGCTGGGCGCGCAGGTCGCGTGGCTGTCGCACGCCAGCGAGCCCGCGCAGGTGCCCTGGCTGCAGAAGTCAGGTTGGGTGCAGGCATTGTTGTCGCTGCACGGCATGCCGTCGGTGATGGGCACGTGCAGGCATTGCCCGGCGGCGCAGGTGTCGGTGGTGCAGGGGTTGGCGTCGTCGCAGGGCTTGGTGGCGCAGGGATTGACGGGGATGTCGGGTGCGACGTCGGGGGGAACGTCAGGCACATCCTGAGCATCCACAGGCGCCAGAAAGTCAGCCAAGCCATCGTAGCCGGCACTCACCGCGCCATCTGCGACCGCAGCCACATCCGCGTCAGCAAAATCAGCGACGGTCACCGCTTGATCCGGCGAACAGGCAATGGCGAGCAGGAGTCCGGCGATCCAAACGGCACGCATCCTGAACCTCCACGCTCAACGAGCAGCGTTGCCAGATAACGGTACCACTGGAAGCAGGATGGCACAAACGCTGGATGCCGCCGAGAGTGCCTGCACATCGCGCCCCGCCCAAGCACGCAAACCCGCCCTCCAAAACCCGGCGGAGGCATGGGTCCCGATTTGCCGAAGCGAAGCGCAGGCAAAAGTTACGATGAGTCGGCCGGTCCCCGCGCGCGCGATCGTGTGATACGTCGCAAATGGGCACTTGCGCCCTGCTTGGAGACCGGCCGTGGAACAGAATACGACAGCGC
>CAIYBN010000124.1 GCA_903924465.1 uncultured Myxococcales bacterium
AAGGCCGCCAATGGGCCACGAAAGGCGGCAGGAAGACACCGCTGGGGCGGCCGAGAGGCTCGGGAAATCGGCGCTCATGCGGCGATTTGGGGCGAAACCCCGGCTGACGCGTGCTTCGGATGGCATCTTTTCAACAGCCTGCTAGAACGTGCTTGCGCCTTTGCCGACCAGATGAATGCTGCCCAGGCTCTTGGTGCCATCGCCGTGGCAGATGCCATCAAAGTGGAACTGGTAGGACTTACCGCTGATCGTGTCCACGACGATGCTGCCGTCACAGCTCCAGAGTTTCAGGCTGTTGCCGTAGTTCATCTGCATGTTGCCGGTCCCTTCCTTGGTGACCTTGTACACCTTGCAGGCAGCGGGCACGCCGAGATCGAGCGTGATGCTGATGGCGCGCTGCGCGGTCAAGCCTTTGACCTCGGTCGACTGCCACGTATAGATGGAGCCTACGATTTGCGCAGCGGTATTAGGAGCTTTCACGTCGGTGCCGTCAAACGTATCCGTCACGCCGTTGTAGCCATCCACTGGGGAGTCCAAGGTTGCGGTCATGATCGCGTGTTTGGCCGCTGGCGGCGTCAGTCCGTCGGTTGCAGTGCAACCCGCAATGTCCGTAGTCGCTGGCGCATCGACGGTTGCGTCGACTGAGGTCGTATCCACGGTCGCCGTGTCGACTGTCGTGGCGTCAGGCGGTGTCGAGTCAGTTGTCGCGGCATCCGTGGTTTGCACATCCGTTGCGCCCGTGTCGGTCGTTGCGGTGTCCGATGTCGCGGTGTCCGACGTCGCGGTATCCGTTGCCGTATCGGGCTCGGTCGTCGTGTCATCGGTGCTATCAATCGTCGCATCGTCGGCTGATGCCGCTGTCTTGGCAGCCTCGCAACCAGCGGCTGAAAGCACTGCCAAGGCGAGGAGAAACTTGATCATAGTTGAATTCATGAACGGATCCTCAAGTCCAGGCGTGCCTGGAGTCCTGGCCGTCGCGGTTCCAAGACGGTTCTATCAAGACATCGACGATCTTGCCGGCACTTGAGCGAAGGCGCACCTTAGTCGGAAAGGTAGCACTCCGCAAGGTGTCGATCCACCGCGTGCTGGGCAACTATGATCCGGTTTCGGAACGCTGCCGTCTACCCGTACGCTTGCCGGGCCACGCGACGCCGCGCCTCGGTCAGCTCAGGGCGCACCTTGCAACAGTACGGTCGCTCTTTGCGTGCCTGCGGCCCATGGCGTGCGGACTTCCGTCCGCGCGGATCGCGCAAGGAAGTGCGCAATCCCAAAACGGAAGCTTGCCGTAGTGCGTCGACGCTCTGCTCAGGCGGCGCAGTGACGTCCGTACGCGTTCCAAAACCGCATGCCAGCAGGTTGGAAACAAACTGACCCACGACCATCCACCGCTCCGACGAGCGTGGCGAAGGCGCCGCGGCCTTGCTCCCCTTCGCCTTCGGCCAGATGGAGAACGGCACGACGAGCTTCGGCTGGCACGCAATCGTTTCACCATCACCCTTCGCTTCTTCCGAACACTGCCCGCCAGATTGTCTTATGGACGCCCCATAGCGGCCGCCTAACGTGGGTAGACGGCCGCAGCGTGCGGCTGGTATCGGCCATCAGAAACAGCGTAGCAGTGGCAACGCGTGCAGGAGAATCCAATGATTCAGGCAACGAGCATCAAAGACGGAATGAAAGTGTTGTGCAAGGACGGCAATGTCGTCGGCACCGTGGATCACATGGAAAAAGACGGCAAAACGGTCAAGCTGACCCGCGACGCGGCCGGTGCGCATCACTGGTTGCCGCTTGAGGCCATTGCGGCGATTGACGCCAAAGGCGCGCACTTGAAGACGAGTGCGGATGACGCCAAGAAGGCGTGGAAGGCCAGCGCGCCGCAACCTGCGGTCAACTACTGAACATCCGAGTTGGGCTGAATGCCAGGCGTCCTGGGGCAGGGTGCGCAGAAAGCCTGAATGCTGAGTTTTCGGTCCAATGCGCGTCAATTCCGGCCTCAACGGCATGCCCGCGAGGCCGGAATTGGCGCTTGGACCAGACGTTTGGGTTGACAGTCGTGCGTTCGCGGATGGCGGGCGCGCGGGAGGTTCCAGCGTGAATTGGACACAGAAACCATGGGCGGCGGCACGCTTGCCCACGCATTCCCGACTGCTGGGCTTGTCGGCGATGGCGATGCTGTGCTGCGCCGGAACTGCGTCGGCCGACGACGATTTCGCATGGACGGCGAGCCGTCTGCAGCAGGAAAAGGCGAGCTTCGCGCAACGCCAGCAAACCGTGCTTGCGGACCGATATGACATGACCGACCGGCCGGCAACGGGCGCAACGATGTCCCGCGGCAAGCCCTTGCAGGACGGCGTGCGCGTCAAATTGCCGCGTGGTGTGACGTGGGAACGACTTGCCATGCTGTCGCCGGCCGAAATCAAGGCGAGCAACCTGTGGCCCGCCGGCTTTTTGCCCCTGCCACATCCGCACCATGAAGTGGGTGGCATGGTCTTCCCACGCGTGGTGATTGCTGAAACGCTCAGGCAGACCGAACGGGATCTCACGCGCTTTGACCTTGATTTTGATCTGCCGGACTACTTCCTACCCGAGTTTCCGCCGCCCCTCTATCTGACCACGCGGTCGGACCTGGGCGACGTCTCGCAAGGCAAGCTCGTGACGCTGGCGAACTTCAACGCGCTGTTCAAGGACATTCTGAATCCCAAGCAACTGGAAGGTCTGCGCTTGCTGCTGACGCCGTTTCCGCAACAGCAGTTCAACGCGACGGACGATCGGCGCAGCTTGAAGGCCCACACGGGCGTCGCGTGTTTGGACTGCCATGCGAATGGCCACACGGATGCCGCCACGCATACGTCTGGCGACGTGCGACCCAACGAATATCGCCATCGGATCGGCACACCGTCGCTGCGGGGCGTCAACATTCAGCGTCTGTTCGGCTCCCAGCGGGCGCTGAAGTCCGTGGAGGACTTTACCGAGTTTGAGCAACGCGGCGCCTACTTTGACGGCACCCCGGCCGATGCCGCGCGCAAGGGTACCAATATCCTGGAGCGAGGCAGTCAGGTGCATTTCATGGCGGAGTTTCAGGCCCTTCTCGACTTTCCCCCGGCGCCGAAGCTGGACTTGTTTGGCAAGCTCCTGGTCGCCAAAGCCACGGAAAGTGAGCTGCGCGGCCAAGCCTTGTTCTTTGGCAAGGGCCAGTGCGCGTCCTGCCACACGCCGCCGTATTACACGGACAGCCTGATGCACAATCTGAAGACGGAGAGATTCTTTCAGGAGAGCACAGTGAATGGCCGCACGGCGTCAGCGGATGGCCCCATCAAGACGCTTGTGCTGCGCGGCATCAAGGACTCGCCGCCCTATTTGCACGACGATCGCTTGATGACGTTGGCGGACACCGTCGAGTTCTTCAATCTGGTGCTTGAGTTGAAGCTGATCCAGCAGGAGAAGCAGGATCTTGTGGCCTTTCTGCGGACACTTTAGCCAGTCCGCCCAACGTGGAGTCATCCAATGAGCAAGTTCACCATCGTCGTTCTCGTCGGTAGTCTTCGCCGCGATTCCTTCAACCGCCAATTGGCAAGCGCCGTCGCCAAGCTGGCGCCTGCGGATTTCTCGTTCACGCAAGTGCAAATCGACGATTTGCCTTTGTACAATCAGGACCACGACGCGCACCAGGCGGAATCGGTCAAGCGTCTCAAAGGCGAAATTGCCGCCGCCCAGGGCGTGCTGTTTGTCACGCCGGAATACAACCGCTCGATTCCTGGCGTGTTGAAGAATGCCATCGACCACGCGTCGCGCCCCTACGGCCACAGTGCATGGGCAGGTAAGCCTGCCGGCGTGCTGGGCATGTCGGTCGGTGCCACGGGCACGGCGATGGCGCAGCAGCACCTGCGCAACGTGCTGGCGTATCTGGATATGCCGACGCTGGGCCAACCTGAGGTATTCATCCAGAACAAGGAAGGGCTGTTTGACGCCGCCGGACACATCGGCGCTGGCAGCAAGAAGTTCCTGCAAAATTGGATGGATCAGTATGTTGCATGGGTCCGAAAGCATGCGGTGTGAACGACCTGCAAGCGCACGGGCGGCGAAGAGGCCGGCGAATCAGCGGACTGCAAGCACACAAGCGATCGGAGTCTTCCGTGCCATGGAGCCCCGCGCATCCGCGACGCGCTCGCTGGCAGGTCACGACAACACGTCGGCAAGACTCCGCGCCCAATCGCCCGTGGCACCACTTCGCGAAACACCTATCCTGATTCCTGACCGGGTTTTGCAAGCTGGTCCCTCTTGCGGCCGTCGCCGTGGCCTGTGCCGTATGCGCTCCTACCCTCGCCACCGCGAATCACACCGCACGGACCGCATCGGCTGGTTGCGCGCCGCTGTCCTCGGCGCCAATGACGGCATCGTCTCCACGGCCAGCCTCGTTGTCGGCGTCGCGGCCGCCCATGCCACTCGCGGCAGCGTCTTGCTGACCGGCGTCGCTGGCCTGGTCGCAGGTGCCATGTCCATGGCCGCGGGCGAATACGTCTCGGTGTGTTCACAGGCCGACACCGAAAAGGCCGATCTGGCCCGCGAGAAGGCGGAATTGAAAGCGCAACCAGCAGCCGAACACCAGGAACTTGCCGCCATCTATGGTCGTCGCGGTGTTGCCCCCAGACTCGCTGCCCAAGTCGCTGAACAGCTGATGGAGCACGACGCGCTTGGCGCCCACGCGCGCGACGAACTCGGTGTCTCCGCCACGTTGGCCGCGCAACCGCTTCAAGCCGCGGCAGCATCCGCCGGCAGTTTTGCGGTTGGCGCCATTTTGCCACTCGCCGTGGCCGTCGTGGCGCCGGAACGTGGCCTGATCGTCGCGGTCGCGGCAAGCGCGCTGGTCTTTCTCGCCGTCCTGGGAGCGCTCGCTGCGCGTGTAGGTGGCGCTTCCGTCTGGACCGGCTCCGCGCGCGTGACGTTCTGGGGCGCGCTCGCCATGGCCATTACCGCCGGAGTCGGCGCGCTTTTTGGCGCAGTGGCTTGACCCCGTCTTGCCACCGAGTCGTCACCTTCAAGCCAACAAGGATACCCACACCATGGATCGACGAAAACTTCTGGGCATGATCGGCGCGGCAAGCGCGGGCGCGGCGCTCGGGCCGGTGTCGGCGCAGGCGCATCCACAGGGCGGGCAGGCAAAATCGTCGCCGCCGGGCAACCACCACCTGCATTTCTGTGGCATCCATTGCGCCAAGCGGGATCCGCGCATTCAAATCGTCACCCAGCATTATTGTGGGATGCTGGACGATGGCATGCACCAATGCCTGCTCTACGATTCGACTGGCCCCCATGCCCGGTTGCTGGGGGTCGAGTACATCGTTCCGGACGCGACGTATCGCCAGCTGCCGCAAGGCGAGAAACGCTATTGGCACCCGCACACCTATGAAGTGCTCGGTGGCGGGCTGGTGGCGCCTGAGATGCCGCCCGACGCCGAAATGGCGTTCATGCAAGGCCTGCTGACCACCTGGGGCAAGACCTGGCATACCTGGCCCGACCCGACGACGCCGGTGCCCATGGGCGAGCCGATGCTGATGTGGTCTCTCACGGGCGATGGCCAGGATGCGCCGGGGCTGATTGCGGCGCGCGACAAGCAACTCGGTGTGTCGACGCCACAGCTCCGCAAGCAGCGCGGCGCGGCGATTGGCTACGAGGTGCCAGCAGTGCCGCGCCCCCAGGATCTCGACACCATTGGCCGGCAATGGACCGCGAGCGGCGAGGACAAGCCGACGGTCAGGCGGTAGCTTGCAGACGGCCAGGATCAGGCTATTGCGCTGCGCACGGACAGTCGAGCACCACTGGCAATCGCGATCTGGCGAGTGGCAGGCTGAATGGGGCTGGCTGGACCTCCGCCGAGCCGAAGTCAGCCGTTGCCGCAGTCCGTCCTGCACGTCCGGATGCCGCGGCGTCCTGGTTTCGCTGACCCACATGCCGCAAAGTGCCAGCGATACACTCCGACCGAAGTTCGAGATCAAACCGTCTTCATCCGCGGCGTGCCACCGGGGGGGCACGCTCGCGGATCCAGTCCGAAATGCAACAGGTCTGACCGGAAGAACTTGATGTTCGACAGAGGTCAGCATGTTTAGGGTCGCGTTCACCGCCGCAGCCACGACCAGATCCGCGGCTCCGCACGTGGCACCAGCGGCGGCTGCACGGTCGGGTAGCCCAGCAGAATCGGTGCCAAGGCATAGCCTTCCGGCGGAATCTGCAGTTCCTGTTTCACTTCAGGGGTGTTCAGGACACCCAAGGCAAAGCCGATGGAGCATGATCCCAGGCCCGCCTCGCACGCCGCGAGCATCAGGTTGCCAGCGGCGAGCCAGGCATCGGCTTCGCTGAATGGCCCGCGTGTCTCAACACCGATGGTCACGAGCGTCCCCGCGTTGTAGAAAATGTTGAACTCCGGCGTGCCCAGCAAGGCGCGGTAGTGCTCGGTCTTGGCATGCTGCGCCGCGTCAGCCAGCAGGTTTGCTTTGGCAAGGTCGGAATAGCGCTTCAGCCGCGCCGCATCCTGAATCACAATGAAACGCCAGGGCTGGCTGTTCATCGCGCTGGGTGCCAGCACTGCGGCATGGAGCAGGCGGTCGATCGTCACGGCGTCGACAGGGCGATTCTGATAGTCGCGCACGGCGCGGCGGGTGTGTAGCGCTTCCAGCACATTCATGATGAGACCTCGTCGGGTTGGCAAGCATTCGGACGTTGAATTCCATGCGTCAGCCGGGTACCACGTCAGTCCACGCGGCTCGGCCTAACGGCTTCGCCGGTCGGTCGTCCAAATCCGGCACGCCAGTGGAGCCAAGCAAATTCCATGCCAGCGCCGTGAGCATCGACAAAACCGCGACGGCGAGGCTTGTCAGGACGCAATGGTCAGCGACCGACGGCGCGTGAGCGGCGAAATTCCCCAGCAAGTGGGGCAGATGTCACGCGTTGTCTGGATCGCGGGTCGGGCACGGGAAGCGGAGTTGCTATTCTGCGTGCGCCGGGCTCAAGGGTAAGACCGCGCGCATCGCAGGCCGATGTCCCACACCGGATTGCCAGAGCTGTACGAGCGATTCGCTGAACGCTGGTTGATCGCGCCTTCGCCGAGGCTGCCGTCACGGACGCTGCGATAGGTGCCGGTCCCGGGGCCAGCTGGATCGGTTTGCGCGTCGGAGGTGTACGGCCCGTGCCAGTCAAGGTTCCACTCGCGCACGTTGCCGGCCATGTCGTGCAAGCCGTAGGGACTGTCGCCCGCCGTCACGGATCCGACCGGCCAGGTTGCAACCGTGCCGCAGCCCTCGCCGCTGCTGTCCCACATGATGGCGTAGCTACAGGTCGCAGCGGTCTCGCCCCACGGGTTCGAGCGCATCGCCCACGCACAGCCCACGTCGCTGGCCGTGCTGCCATTTTTCTCGCAACTCCCGCGCGTCGCCATCTCCGACTGCGCCTCCGTCGGCAAATCGTACCCGGTTCCGCGCCAGGTGCAGTATTGCCGCGCCTGCGTCCAACTCACGAAGTTCACGGGATTGCTCGTCAGGCCCGGATACGTCGCAAAGTTCGCCGGCTGCACATAGTTGGGCTGTGTGCAAATGCCCGCATCGACGCACGCTTTGAACTGCGCCACCGTCGTTTCGGTCAGATCCATGTAGTACGCCGAAAGCGTCACCTTGTGCTGCGGGAGATTGTCGGTTTGGCAATTGTTGTCCTTGGTGCCATTGCAGCCCATCCAGAACGTCGCCGCCGGGATGAGCGCCATGCCAGTCGGCACGCTCAGCGTCGTGCACGTGTTGGCCACGCAGTACTTACCGCTGCCGCACGTTGCGCCGTCGCCCGACGGTGCGTTGACGCATCCGCTGGACTTGCAGGCGTCCAGCGTGCACGCGTTGCCATCGTCACAGGAGACGCCGTTGTCGATGACGCCGTTGCAATCGTCGTCCACGCCGTTGCAGATCTCCACCGATGGTCCGATGGACCCTACGCAGGTCTTGGTGCCGCCGGTCGCGCAGGTCACGGTGCCTGCGGTGCAAGCGCCCACACAGTTGACGACCAAGCCGCCGGGGCAGTTGACGCCGCACGCGCCGCCGACGTCCGTGGGGTTGTCGTCAATCGAGCCATTGCAATTGTCGTCGATACCGTTGCACGTCTCCGCCTTCGGTCCGACGATTTGCGAACACGTCAGCCCGTTTGGCCCGGGTCCTGGCGAGCCGCCGCACGTGTAGCTCGCGGTGCAGGCGCCCGTCGTATTCGTCCCGCCGCCGGTGCAGGCGTTGCCGAGTTGGGCGACGTCGTCCACGCTGCCGTTGCAGTCGTCGTCGACGCTGTTGCAAGTCTCGGTCGACTTCGCGACGCTGCCGCTGCAGACCTTCGTGCCGGCCCAACAGTGAAACGCGCCGGTCGCGCATCGCGTTCCGCTGCCGCTGTTTTGGCAATCGCCGAGCGTGCCCGTTGCACAGCACGCCTGAGAATTCCACGCGTCGGTGAGATTGTCGTCCACGATGCCGTCGCAGTCGTCGTCCAAGTTGTTGCACACCTCGACCGACGGTCCGCCGGAACCGACGCACACCTTGGTCCCGCCGCTCGCGCAGATGAGCGTGCCTTTGGTGCACGCGCCCACACAATTCGCGACCTGACCGCCGGGGCAGTTCTCGCCGCACGCGCCGCCGGTGTCAGACGGGTTGTTGTCGATGAGGCCGTTGCAGTCGTCATCTATGCCGTTGCAGGTTTCGGCTTTGGGTCCAGTGCCTTGCGAGCACGTCAGCCCGTTTGGCCCGGGTCCTGGCGAGCCGCCGCACGTGTAGCTCGCGGTGCAGGCGCCCGTCGTATTCGTCCCGCCTCCGGTGCAGACGTTGCCAAGCTGGGCGACGTCGTCCACGCTGCCGTTGCAGTTGTCATCGACGCTGTTGCAGGTCTCGGTCGACTTCGCGACGCCGCCGGAGCAGACCTTCGCGCCCGCGGAGCACTGGAACGATCCCGTCGCACAGCGCGTCCCGCCGCCGCTGTTCTGGCAGTCGCCGACGGTGCCGGTCGGACAGCACGCCTGCGCTTTCCACGCGTCCGTGAGGTTGTCGTCCACGATGCCGTCGCAATCGTCGTCCAAGTTGTTGCACACCTCGACGGACGGCCCGGTTGAGCCGACGCAGCTTTTCACCCCGCCGGGCGTGCAGACCAACGTTCCCGCAGTGCACGCGCCGACGCAATTCGCGACCTGACCGCCGGGGCAGTTCTCGCCGCACGCGCCGCCGGTGTCAGACGGGTTGTTGTCGATGAGGCCGTTGCAGTCGTCGTCGATGCCATTGCAGGTTTCGGCTTTGGGTCCAGTGCCTTGCGAGCACGTCAGCCCGTTTGGCCCGGGTCCTGGCGAGCCGCTGCACGTGTAGCTCGCGGTGCAAGCGCCCGTCGTGTTGGTCCCGCCGCCGGTGCAGACGTTGCCAAGCTGGGCGATGTCGTCCACGGTGCCGTTGCAGTCGTCGTCGACGCTGTTGCAGGTCTCGGTCGACTTCGCGACGCCGCCGGAGCAGACCTTCGCGCCCGCCGAGCACTGGAACGATCCCGTCGCACAGCGCGTTCCGCCGCCGCTGTTTTGGCAATCGCCGACGGTGCCGGTCGGACAGCATGCCTGCGCTTTCCACGCGTCGGTGAGGTTGTCGTCCACAATGCCGTCGCAATCGTCGTCCAAGTTGTTGCACACCTCGACGGACGGCCCGGTTGAGCCGACGCAGCTTTTCACCCCGCCGGGCGTGCAGACCAACGTTCCCGCAGTGCACGCGCCGGCGCAATTCGCGACCAAGCCGCCGGGGCAGTTGTCGCCGCACGCGCCGCCGGTGTCAGACGGGTTGTTGTCGATGAGGCCGTTGCAGTCGTCGTCGATGCCATTGCAGGTTTCGGCCTGCGGCTCGCCGGGAACGCAGGCCGGCGCCACGCCACTTTCGCAGCTGTTGACGGTCCTGGCGCACGGCCCGGTGCCGCACGTGGTCGTGCCCAGATTCTCATCGGTCTGCCCGTCGCAGTTGTCGTCCACGCCGTTGCAGACCTCGGGCGAGGTGTTGGCGGTGAAGACGTGTTTGCAACCCGATGTGGTGTCGCACGAATCGACCGTACACGGGTCGCTGTCGTCACAGGACGCAACCGTGCCTACGCACGCCTGATTCACACAGCTGTCGCCGATTGTGCAAGCGTCGCCGTCGGTGCACGTCGCGGAGTTCGGTAGGAACATGCAACCACTTGTTGTGTCGCAGGAATCCGCCGTGCAGACGTTGCCGTCGTCGCAAGCAGTCACTGCCCCCGGCAGGCAAGTGCCAGTTTGGCAGACGTCGCCGAACGTACAGGCGTTGCCGTCGCTGCACGTCCCGCCGATGGCAAGATGCACACAGCCGCTGGCAGGCGCGCACGAGTCTTCTGTGCATGGGTTGCTGTCCTCACAAAGGAGTGTCGCACACGGATCCACGAACGCATCCGCCGACGCCCCGTCTGGCTCCGCGTCAGTGTCCTGCGGCGTCCCAGCATCCGCGAGCGCGTCGGCCTGTGCCGCATCGTCATCAGTTGCATCAGGCAGTTGCGCGTCTGGTGGAGTCGCCGTGTCCGCGGTGACATCTGGCTCCGCGACTTCCGCCGTCGTGTCCAGCGCATCGGTGCCGACAGTCACGTCCTCCGGCTGGACCGTCGCGTCGCCATCGGTGGCATCGGTACCGGCGACGCCATCCGTGCCCGCTGCGTCGCCATCGGTGGCATCCGTACCGGTGACAGCGTCCGTGCCCGTTGCGTCCGCGTCTGGCGACACCACGGCATCCGTTCCGCCCTCAGCGTCGACGCCGACGTCCAGGTCGCCCACCGAGGGCGCTGCCTTGCACGCGACCAGACCTGCTGCCAACCCAACCACAACCGCAAACCGTCGCCACGCCATTTCCGCCTCCGCTGCCAAAACCGCAACTGAATTCGCAAACTGCCCGGTGGCTGCCCGTAGCGCCGAACCGTCGAGAGGCTTGCGTGGATCCAGTCTGAGCCCGGTGCAGCGCGTCCGTCAAGCCGCAGCATTGGCCCGGATTCTCCGCGTCTGGCGCATCTCGGCGTCGCCGCGTCGAACACGACGGGATGATGTCAGAATGCCCGGGAGACCACCACGCCGCTCGGCGTCACGCTCCACGCGGTCTTTGGCGTGTCGCCGCGCAGGAGCAACCAGACGCCGATGCCGGTCGCAGCAAGGCCGCCCGCGCCCATGCCGATGGCGACGCCGGTTCGTTGGTTCAAGCTGGAAACGGTGGTGGACGCCGTCGTGAAGTCGCTGCCAACGATGAGGCCGCCCGAGCGCGCGGACTCGTCACGATGCCAGGCGGCCGCGTCGCTCATCGTGCTCAAGCCGACACCGAGTCCTGCGAGCGCCAACACGGCCCCGCCACCGATGAGGCTCCACGCCACGGCTTTGGAAGGGCGGGAAGCGGGCTGGACGACACGACCAGCGTTGTTGCCGATGGGCGACGAAGGGTGACCTTCCAACGCGTCAAGACGTGCCTGCGCCTGAGCCTGAACCGCGCTGTCGCCATTTGGCTCCGCCAGCAGCGCGCGCAAGCGATCCTTGGCCTCGTCCGTCCGCCCGGCATCCAGCAGCGCGACGGCGGATTTCAGGCGCCAATCCAAGCGCTTGGGCGCCAGATCGGCTGCTTCTGCGTACAACTGCGCCGCCACACCCGGCGTCCCGGCCTTGTTGGCGTTGTCGGCCTCGCGCGCCTTGGCATCCGCCTGTAAGCCATGAATCTCCGTTACGTATTTGCGGGCATTGTCGGCGCGCGCCGATTCGATCCCGGGCATTTGCAGGAACTCCGCGTAGTGTTGCAACGCGAGATCAGACTGGTCGCTCATCTGCTCCGCCCGCGCCGCGCCGTACAGCAGCGCACTTTGCGTGGGATCCAAGCGAAACGCGTTCAAGTATTGCCGCGCCGCCTTGGCAAAATCGCCGGCCGTAAACGCGTCCGCTGCTTGGTGGCCCATTGCCGTCGCGGCTTGTGCCTGACGCGGATCCGCGGCGTGAACCGGCAGAGCGGTCAGCAACAGGAACGTCGCCAGCAGCAGCCGGGCCGTCATCGCAGCACCACGAGCCGGAAGTTCTGGGCCGCGCCGCTGTGGTTGGTGATGCGCACGGTGCCGGGCGTCGGCTGGCTGATGGTGTACGGCGGGTTGGGACCGACGCCGCTTCCCTGATAGAAGCTGCCTTTGGTGGCGAGATCGGCAATGGCGGGCGGCACCCACGCGCCCGTGAGCGCGCCGTCGATGCGGATGCGGCCGGGAGCGCCGCTGGCCGTTTGGGCGAGGATGCCACCGGCTACCGAAAGCGTGCCGTCGACCGCGACCGAATTCGCGCGCAACCAAATTGTGCCGCCTGAGCCGCCACCACCGTCGCCGGCGTAGCCGCATTTGGCCTGGCTGCCCGCGCCGCCATTCGCGGACAGCTTACCCGTCGCAGAAATGACGATTTGTTTGGCGATGATCAGCACCGCGCCCGCGCCACCGCCGCCGCCAGCGCCGGCGGTTCCGTTCGAACACGTTGAGCTTCCCACGCTCGATCCGGCACCGCCGCCTCCGCCACCGCCGGATCCGACTTCCAAGCCTGAGAGAAGCCCGGCGGAGCCGAAGGCGCTGCCGCCGACTGTGACCCCGGTCGTGGCGCCCGCGACTGCGTGACCGCCGCCGCTGCCGCTGCCGGCGTTGTAGCCCGTGCCACCGCCCTTGCCGGCTTGGCCAGCGGCGGGCCCGTAGCCATTCGCCCCGTCGGTGTTGCTCCAGCTGCCTTGCCCACCCGCCGCGCCGCCGGCTGGACCCGCGGTACCTCCGGTGTAGTAACCGTAGGTGGCGCTGCCGCCGTCGAGGATCAGCGAACCATCAATCGTGACGGTGCCGTTGACGCGGATAATCAGCGGATCCGTGGTCTTGGGCGTCAAAGTGGCGTCGCCGCCGATGGTGAGGCTGCTGAACTGATGGTGGTTGCCGATGAGATCCGCGTTGGCGCCGACCGTGAAGTCGCCCTCGCCACCGTCGCCGCACAGGCTGCACGTCGTGCCCGCGTCGCCGGGGATCAGGCTCCACCCGCTGCCGTTCTGGACCCAGCCGCTGGCCGCCGAAAGCGGGTCCGTGCCGCCGGTGACGAGGTCGAGCGATGCGCCGTCGGCGAGTGCGTCGGCGCTGGCGGTGTACACGCGGCCAATCGGCGTGCCCTGGAAGGACACCGCGCCGGCGAACGTGACGGCGCCTTGCACGTTCAACAAGCCGTTGGTCCCGATGAGGTTGCTGACGACGAGGTCGCCGTTCGCCTGGACCTGCTTGGCCGAGAGCGCTTGAACGGAAATGCTCCAGCCGTGGATCGCGCCGTCCGATCCGCCCGGCCCGCACAGGCTGTCCACCACTTTCAGCTGCCAGTTGCCCTTGGGATTCTTGCCGATCCAACTGGCCAAGCCTGCGTCATTCTTGCTGTACGTCGCCGCGAGCGCCGTGCCCGTGCCGGTCTTGTCGTACAGCGTGTGCGACTGGCCGGTCGGGTCGATCAGCAGTACCGTGAGGCCGGCGAGATTCGAATTGGTGATGCTGACATCCACCGACAAGTCCTGCGCGATGCCGAGGTCGGGGATGGTGACTGTGTCCGTCACGCCAAGGCCGTAGCAGTCCTTGATGGGCAGTTCCAGCGCGGCGTGACCCGTCAAGGTCGTGAAGACGTTGGTCAACAAGTCATTGCTGATGGTGCTCAGGCCATTCGGCGGCAGACCGGCGACGGTCGGCAGTCCCAGCAGATCCGCGTATTGGCCAGAAAAGGCCACGTTGCTGAGCGCACTTTTCTCCGCATAAGTCGCCAACTCCGTCGTGAGCTGGGCGCCGGTCACGTAGCTCGCCAACGCGGTCTGCAGCGCGTACTGCGACAGGGACTGCACGGTCGCATACGGCGTCAGCACGCCACCATCCAGCATCGCCGCGGTGACACAACCGGTGCACGCAAGCCCTTCTGCGACCTGAGCCCGGAGCGCATACGGCACGGACGCCAACGGCTGGCGCGGCAACTCGGTATCCGTGGCCACTTGGAGCGACAGCCAGGCACCGCTCGCCGCGAGCTTGTCGCCGGTCAGCGCGGTCTTTTGGCCAATCGCCTGTGAAAACAGACCGCCCGCGACCACGACGTCCTCCGGGCCTTCCTGCCACAGCACGTTGCCGGCGCTCGGTGCGTCGTACATTCTGAATGTGACTGCATATTTGCCATCCGGCACATTTTGGCCCGACGCCGCGACCAACTGACCCTCGAGCAGCATCGTTGTCGGGACGGCGGTCCAGGCCGTGCAGGGCAGCAGCACCAGAAGCGGCAGACAAACAAGCACATGGCGCATCAGGGACCTCATGGAACGAATTTCAGGAGCCACCCGAGCCAGCCGGTGACGACTTTGTAGGTGGCGTCGCTGGCACTGCCCGCGACGAAGGAAGCGCCGCCAACGCCCCAGGTCTTGCCAGACTGACGCTGCCAAGCGACGGCGACAAATCGGCTGCGAAACGCAACGGCGGGGCCAATCTGCGTGTCCGCGACGTCCGTGGCGTCGATCGTTTGGGCGTCGTCCGCATCCGCGCTGTCCGGTGCAGCGGCGTCCGCGTCGGTGAAAACTGCGGCGTCGGAAACCGCGTCCATGGCGGCATCCTCGGTTGCGGTATCCTCACTGTCCTCGCCAACGGCGACGTCTGCCGGTGCGGTGTCATCCGTGACCGTCGCGTCGTTCTTCTCGGCGGCCGTTGGATAGGCGAACTCGGCTTTGGCCGGCAAAGTGTAGCAGCCGCTCAAGCACGTAGCGCTGAGCGAAAGGACGACCGCGCAGCGGAAGTGACTGGCTGACGCGCGACTTGCGAGGCCCGCATTCCCGGTTGGGCTGCCCATTCTGCCTCGATGACCGTCGGGCGGCGGAACGGCGCTGCCGCCCTGCGCCGCATGCCAAATTTGCCCGTTGCACTTCACCGGTTGCGTGACGGCACAGTCGCATTTTCGTGCATCCGCGCAGCCTCGGCGATTCTACCCAGCGCAAACCAGCGGTCAAGCGGGATCCGGCTGCCGCCGCAACTATCGCGGACTCAAAACCGCAGCAACGCGAGCCGATGACGTGGGGGTCTGGTTTGGACCGATCCGGCGACTCGACAGGCTGACTGAGTCGGATCCCAAAGCCGGCCGGCCAGACCTGGTGCATTTCGGACTGGTCCCCGAGCGCGCGGTTCCGGCGACGCGCCGCGGATCGCGGAGGCTTGATCTCGAAGGCTGGTCAACATCCATCCTTCGAGCGGTTTGCAGCTTGACGAATGGATTCGAAGGCGCACTATCCGGCTGCGGCAAATCGGACAGTTCGGGGCCATGGGAGAGTTGGATGTGGACGTCAAGTTCAAGTCGCGGACTCCGTCGAATGCCCGTGGTGCTCGCGCTCGCGTGTGTGTCCTGCGCGCATGGGCAATGGATCGAGAGTGTCGAGCCCGCCCAGACTTTCACGACGACTTGCACGGGCGGCGTGGTCCCTTTCGCAGCAGGCCGGGCCGAAGACGTCGTGTTGGCCGAGGGCCACAAGCGCGGCTGGGAACTGCAGGGCGACGGACGCCTTTCTGAGCTTCTGGATGCAATCCTGAGCTTCACAGCGATGCATGGCAAGATGCCCCGGCGGCGGCTCGTCGACGCGATGGCGCGGCGCATGGGCATCACAGATGAGCTGTCCAAAGTCGGAATGTTCGCCGCCAGCTCGATGGAGGAGGGCGTCGCGAAATTGCTGGACAACGGCCCGCGAAACACCCGGTACAATCGCTATGGGATCGCCAAGTTTCAGATGGGACGCGCGTTCTCCTTCGGCGTGATCTTCGCGTCCCGGCCGATTGAGCTGGAGCCAGTGCCTCGGCACGTTGCGGTGGGGGAAACAGTGCGCGTCGCGGGTAAGCTCACGGCGGCAAACGCCAAGGCGATCGGCTACGTGACGCCGCCAGACGGCGCGGCGCGGCAGCTTGGGCGCTCGCTGGGGCCGTCGTTTGACTTCAAGCTCAAGACGGCGGTGCCAGGCGTGTATCGGCTGGAAGTGATGGCGGATCTGGGTGCGGGGCCGACAATTGCGGCGATCTTGCCCGTGACGGCAGGATTGCCCGGCGAAGTGACCGTGAATGCAAGTACGCTGGAGAACGACGTGACGGCCAACGCGCGGCCGGAAGCGATTGCCGCGCGCGTGTTTGAACTGCTGAACGACGCGCGGCGAGAAGCGGGCGCGGCGGATCTGGCGATCGATCCAAGCCTGACCGCGCTGGCAAGGTCGCACGCCGAGGATATGAATCAGAATCACTACTTTGCCCACATTTCGCCGACCTTGGGTGGGCCGGGTGAGCGGGCGAAACGGGCGAATCTGCACATTTCCACACTCGGCGAGAACATCGCCCTGTCGACGAGCGCCAACGCAGCGCACGACGGTCTGATGGACAGCCCAGGGCATCGCTCCGCGATTCTGAACCGGACCTACAATCGGGTCGGTGTCGCCGTGGTCAAGAGTTCAGAGCCTGGGAGCCAGTTGATTTACGTCGTACAGGAATTCGCGTTGGTGCCGACGCCGCAGCCGGCGACGCATTGAGCGCGACTTCACACCTGCGCCACAAGCAAGCCGACTGTGGCTCGCAGTTCGCGCCCGGTCACACCGCGATGGCCTCGAATACAATCTGCACGCCGGGCAGCGGTGCTGTGCGCCCCATTTTCAGCCCGGCTTGAGCGAACATCCCGGCGAGCTTCTCGGGCGACCGCTCGCGACCCTCGTAGATCATCAGGCCGGCCATGTCCATGAACGGCACCAGCGTCGAAAACGCGTCGGCAAGGACCAGGAAGTCCGGCACGAGCAAACGCTGCCCCGGCTCCATGGCCGCCCGGCAGTTCTGCAGAATCTTGAGGGCTTCCGGGTCCTCCCAGTTGTGCAGCACGGTCTTGATGAGATAGCAGTCCGCGCCCCGCGGCACCGAATCAAAGAAGCTGCCCGCGACCAATTCGACGCGATCGGCGATGCCTGCCGCTTCCAGGTAGGCCTTGGCCTCGCCCAGCATCGATTCGCTGTCAAACAAAATCCCTTTGAGATGTGGATGCTTGCGCAGTACAGCCGCCAGTACGATGCCCATGCCGCCGCCAACGTCGCAGACGGTCTTGACCTCCTGGAACGGATACGAGGCGGCGATGGCCGGCGCGACGACTTCGGTCATCGAGCTCATGCCCTCGGCGAACGCTGCCTGCACCTCGGGTTTGCCCGCAATCCAATCCCACGCGAGTTGGCCGTGGACTTCCTTGAAGGCGCGCTTGCCGTCCTCGAGCGTCTGCGGCATGCGGGCCCAGGCGCGCAGGACTGGCTTGTGCCCGAAGAACTCCGCAAAGCCGCGCACGCCACCGGTGGCGCCGGTGATCAGGCCCTTGGACGTGCGGTTGTTGGCGAAGCGGCCGTCGGCGAGCCGGCGGAAAATGCCAATCGACACCAATGCGAGCATGACGCGCTCCATCACGTCGGCGTCAGACCCGGTGCGCGCGGCCAACTCGGCGCCGCTGAACGGCCCGTCGACCAGCAAGTCCGCGATGCGCAGTCGGGCCGCGGAGTGCACGAGCATCGTGTGGCCAGCGCCCATGAACCGGTCGTACACGGCCATGTACGACGGCACCACGGCATCGGCGGCGCGCAGCAGGAGCCTGCGCAGCTTCAAGACCAAGTTGACGATGAACACGGGCGGAACGGGAGCGGACGGACGCTGCGCCGCGGCGAGGTGGGCGTGTGTGGGCGTGAAAGTCGACACGGCGGTTCTTGCTCCTGCAGAGGTTGAAAGCGCGCGCGAACCCTCCGCGCGGCAACAGCGGACGGGTCGGAAAGCTACGCTTGCAGTTCGCATGGGTCAAGCGCGGTGCGGCGAGGCGGCCCTGACGATGTGCCCCAAGGCCACCGTCTTCGCGCCGTGCTGCAGATTGGTAGTGGGCCAGTTCGTTTCCGGCCTGCTGGTATGCGGTTTCGGAACGCGTACGGACGCCACTGCGCCGCCCGAGCACAGCGCCGGCGCGCTACGGCAAGCTTCCGTTCTGGGATTGCGCACTTCCGTGCGCGGTCCGGGCGGACGGAAATCCGCACGCCACGGGCGGCAGACACGCAAAGAGCGACTGTAAGGTCGCAGCGTGCGCCCTGAGCTGACCGAAGCGCGGCGTCGCGTGGCCCGGCAAGCGCACGGGTAGACGGCAGCGTTCCGAAACCGGATCAAAGTAGCCCAGCACGTGCAGATTCCGAAACTCACGTCCGGTTTCAAACGGTCCAACGCGCTTCGGTGACTTCGAATGCGTCAGGATCGGTCACAGACTCAAAATCGCAGCAGGAGCGCGCCAATGATCCGCGTGTCCTGTTTGGACAGATCGGGCGACCAGTTGGTCGGCACCGGCGCGGTCGTGTAGCCGGTCGGGCCCGTCACGCCGCCTGTACCGGCAAAGTTGGGCACGCTGGCCTCGCGGTGGACGAATTCCAGACGCCAGGTTTGAAAGTCGTCCGGCATCCAGTCAATCGTCGTCGAGGCGTCCCACGCATCGAACTGCGTGCCGGTGTCCGTGCCAAACTGCACGTTGTATCTTGGCCGGAAGCCGCCGTCGGCCATCTTCATCACCCTCGCGTCGGAATCCGTTGTCGACACACGCACTTGTTCCTACTCCTTCGCTGGCTTGGACGCCTGAATTTCCTTGGCTGTCGTCAGCGCGCGTTTGACCCGTTCCAGCCGGTCATTCGCCGCCCGCTCTCGCGCCGCCTCCACCTGTGCCGTCACCGCGTTCGGGTCCATGTCGATTTCCTTTTTTCAGGTTCTTGACTTGCGCCTCCGCGTCGCGCACGCACTCGTCCAGCGTCGGCGTGCGCCGGAACGAGGCCGCACCCGCGCTTGCCCGCACGCGCCTGCCGTCTTGGGCCCCGCGGTTGAGCTCCACCAGGCCCTCGTGCATCAGGCCCGCGCCGCCGTCAGTCAGCAGCTTGTCGAGCAGCCGCACGTGCGCGACCCGAAAATCCGACAGCGTGTGGTGATTCGGCGTGACGCCGCAGCATCTCAATTTGGGCGCGGTTCGCGGTGGGCAGCTTCACGCGCCGCCCGTCGGGGCCGAGCGCAGGATTGGACGGCGAAGTGGAGGACCTGCTCATGCGGGCGATGATCGCAAGAATTCAGGAGGTTGTCGATCGGGCGGAGATCGGGCGGAAGTGTCTTTTCACACGCTGTCAGCACCGCTGGTCGTCTCGCAAAATCAGTCGCCCGAGGCGTCGCCTGGCGTGGCGTCGCCGCTGATGTCGGTTTGGCTGCCGGCGCCGCACGCAGAACCGTTGCAATGCGGGTCGCTGCTGGAGCTGAGCGTCGCCGGACAGCAGTAGTTTTCCACGCACGGCAACGGTTGCTGGCAGGTCAGGCCGGCGTTGCACTCACTCTCGTTCGCAGGCACGTTCGGGTTGCAGCGCTCGCCTTCGTTGCCGCCAGCGCAGGCGGAGAGCACAACGACCACGCCGGCCGCGAGCACGCGCGAGATGACAGACATGTGTGAAGGATTGGAGAAATTCATGTTTTTTCCTCGATGGTTGGCGTTGCGCTCAGAACCGCGTCAAGACAGCGGCGATGACGCGCGTGTCGGTGGGGACCAAATCGGCCTGCCAGCCGGCGGGCGTCGGCGTGGTCACGTAGCCGTCCGGTGAAGTGACGCCGCCGTGGCCGGCGAAATACGGCACGCTGGCCGATCGGCGGCTGAATTCAAGGTCGAACGTGATGTACTCCGTCGGCATGTACTGAACGCCGGCGGCGACGTCCCACGCGTCAAAGCTCGTGCCCGAGTTCATGTCGAACGGAGCGGTAGCCGGCGCGTAGCCGACGCCTTGGGTGCTGAGCGGCTGCGCGAAAGGGGACGCCTGTCCGGACGGGGCGAGCACCAGGTAGCGGCCCGGATTGTGCATCTGGCCGCCGCCGACGGTGAGCGCGAACAAATCGTCCTTGAACCAGATGCGGTTGTACGCCATCCACGACAGGAAGTTCTGCGTGCAGGGCGTCGCGGTGGTGCAGTGGCCTTCCGTGCCCGTGCCGCCAAAGCCCACAACGCCGTCGCCGGACTCGAAGCCGATGTCGCCCGTGATGGAAAACGCCATCTTCGAGATGACGTGGTTGTTCGGGTTGTTATAGTACCGCATGAGCAAGCTGTTGTCGCTGTGAACGCGCATCCGCCCCGGATTGTTGGCCGTGTCCCAGCCCACGTAGTCGTTCGACAGCAGCGACAGCCACTCGACCGGCCGATACAGGAGCTGGCCGCCAAAGCCGGGACGCTCATTGAACTTGCCGTAGGTCTGCCAGCCGTTGATGAGCCACCCCTCGATCTTCAGTTTGTCCGTCGGGAACATTTGCACGCGCACGCCGTTGAAGAACCAGGGCGTGTTGTCCGAGGTGTACGACGGCAGGTACATCCAGTTTTCGAAATTGTCGTACGAGAAGAGCCCGACGTAGGACATGAAGAGCCCCGCATCGATGTTGATGCCGTGCATGACGTCGAGGTGCACGCCGCCGTACGCTTCGCTCAGGTAGCGCAGGGCCGTCATGAAATCCCACTGGCCTTTCATGGCGCTGCCGTCGTTGCGCGGCACGACGGTCGCGCGCTCGCCAAACTGGGTCATGAGCCGGGCGCGCGTATTTGCGTAATGGAAGTCGCCGCCAAAACCCAGGAATTGCAAGGCCAATTCGTTGTCGCGCGACAACGTCGTCGAGCCGATGACCGAGTGATCGATCGGCCGGTTGGACGACATCGTGTAGTTCACGTCGAGCAGAAAGCTGCCGGTGAAGTACTTGCTGTCGAGCAACGCCGATTTCTGGCGGTTCGCGCCGTTGAGCCAAGTAAAGTCGCCAAAGGCAAAAGGTTCAGCGACCGCGGTGGTGTCAGCCGGCAAGGGCGCTTCAGCCAAGACCGTGCTTGGCACGAACAGCAAGAAGAAAAGGATGAGAGAACGCATGGAAAATCCTTCATTGGGCGGATCGCGCCCACAGGTCAAGGGTTGGGCGCACAGGCCAGCGGCTTGGAATGCCACGCACGTGCGCGAGCGAGGATGGCCTCAGCCTGCGCGGGATCGGAAGACGCGAGGGTCACAACGAGCGTTCCGCCTTCCTGATGGGCTGCAACGTCGAGCCACGCGCCCGGGAGGACAAGCGGGTCGTCCGCCGCCGCAAGCGACGGGTGGGCCGCAACGTCAGCCTGGTGACAAATCAGTGTGCGCTGCAGCCACGCGGGATTGATGTCCGCTGGCGCGGGAAAGACCAGCGACGCGCCAATGAGTTGCACCCGTTGCGGCAGCTTGTTGGACAGCACGGTCCGCGACAGCGGCGTGACCTCAAGCGCCCGGGGCAGCCGCAGCAGCAAGCCGCAGCGCTCAGCGGGTGTGATATCCGCGCAATAGCCGTCGGCCAACGCCGGTCGGGATGCCGGCGTACGGACAGTGCCGAGTGGCGCGCATGCACTGGCGCACGCGAGCAGAAACAGCCAAGCAGAGCACGACTTCATGACCACCTCCGTCGCGCGTGACTGCGCAACAGGTGGAGCCAAGATAACGGCGGTGGCATCAGCAGCGTGTCAGGATGGCGCGTGATCGCATCAAGATGGTATCAACTCAGCTATCCTATCCGCCCACGCAGCGCCTTTTCCGCCGCCAGAGCCTCCTGTACGGCGGGCCGAGCCGCCACCCGCGCCTGGAACGCCTGCACGTTTGGCAGCGCCGTGAGATCGACGTCGGTAAACCGCGCCCAGCCGAGCAGGGTGAACAGGTAGCCGTCCGCCACACTGAACGTCCCGCCCAGCAGGTACGGCTGCCGCGCCAGCGTCTGTTCAATAAGCCCCAGCCGTCGCAGAATCGCCGTCCGTGCTGCGACTTTGGCCTCGTCCGTCGCACGACTATTCCACAGCGGCCCCCAAGCCTTGTGGATCTCCGTGCTCAGATAGCCCAACCATTCCTGCAACTTGTACCGCTCCAGCGTGCCGTTAGCCGGTGCCAAGTGCGCGTTCGGCGCCTGATCCGCGATGTACTGGACAATCGCCGGGCCCTCCGTCAGCACGTCGCCGCCGTCCAATTCCAGCGCAGGCACGTAGCCTTTGGGATTGATGGCGTTGAAGTCGCGGCCGTCGCTGGTGCGCTTGGTGGCGAAATCGACCGAGATGGCTTCAAATGGCAGACCCGCTTCGCGCAGCGCAATGTGCGGGGACAAGGAGCAGGCACCGGGCGCGAGAAACAGTTTCATGATTGGACTCCGAGACGTTGGGCACCGACCGTTGGGCCAGCAAGTTAGGCGGCGGTGTCTGGCGCGCAAGGTGCCCCCTCGTGCGCACAGAGAAACAGTGTGTTGCGGCCCGGGCGCTGGCGGCCGACGCGCCGCGCTGGCAGGATAGCCACATGGAACGGCGAACCGCGATCCAACAACTCGGCAAGCTGACGGCGGCAATTGCGCTCGCACCGGCATGTCAGGCGCCGCCGCAACCAGCCAAGACAGAGGCGCCGCGTGCGCCGGTGGAGCCGCCGATGACCCAGCAGAAGCCGCAGTCGCCGTTGATGGTCGACCTGACGCACGACGTGATTTGCCCTTGGTGTCGCATTGGCCACCACAACCTGCGCGTGGCGCTGACGAGTTGGTCCGGCCCGACCGTGACCGTGCGCCTGCACCCGTACCTGCTGGATCCCAGCGTGCCGCCCGAGGGCGTGGACCTGCGCCAGCGGCTGGCCGAGCGCTATGGCGCCACGCAGCTCGACGCGATGTTTGGCCGGGTGACGCAAGTGGGGGCGACGTACGGCTTGAAGTTCGATTTTGCGCAGATTCGCCGGACACCGGACTCGACGATTGCCCACGCGCTCATCCTGGCCGCGCCGGCCGAGCGGCAATCCGACGTGCTGGACGCGATCCACGCGGCCTATTTCGAACACGGCGCCGATATTGGCAAGATTGACGTGCTGACCGACTGCTGGCAGACCGCGGGGCTGGCCAAGGCCGACGCGGTGCAGGCGCTCGCGGATGCGGGTGCGCGCGCAGAGGTGCGCCGGCTGGCGGAAATGGCCGGACGCAAGGGACTGCACGGCGTGCCGCACTTCGAGTTGCACGGTCCAGGCGGCGACGTGGTGCTGCAGGGCGGGCAGGCGCCGGACGCGATCCTGACTGGCTTGAAGAAGATTGCGGGTTAGCGCGGCCGGCGTGAACCAGAACTGCCGCTATTTCTTGAACTGCTCCGGCGCACCGTCCGGTCGGTGAAAGCCCTGAAACGGCGGAATCTTGTCGTGCGGATCGAGAGGCCACGTCGGCTGCTTGGCCAGCGATGAACCGCCGTCGACGCGGATCGTCGCGCCGGTGATGTACGCTGCGGCCGGGGTGAGCAGGAAGACGGTCGCTGCGGAGATTTCTGACTCGGTGCCCAGCCGCGCCGACGGGTTCATGCGCATCCAGCCTGCCGCCAATTCCTGCACAGGTTCCGGATAGTTGGCGAGACCTGACGACAGCACGCCGCCCGGCGCCACGGCGTTGACGCGTACGCCGCGCGACGCCCATTCAATCCCCAGCGATTGCGTCAGGTTGACGACCGCCGCCCGTGCCGCGCCTGTGTGCGAGAGGCCGGGGAAGCCATTCCACATTTCCGCGACGATGCTGACAATGGCGCCGCCGTGCTTTGCCATCGAGCGGTTGAACACGGCTTGCGTGACCCAGAACGTGCCATTCAAGTTTGTGTCGATGACCGCGCGCCAGCCTTTGGGGCGGATGCTTTCGGCTTCGCACACGAATTGCCCGCCGGCGTTGTTGACCAAAAAGTCGATGCGGCCGTAGGCGGCGACGATGTCCGCAATGACGCTGTCGACGTTGTCCTCGTCGCGAATGTTCAGCGTGCGCCAGTCGGCCTTGCCGCCGTCTTCGGTGATTTCAGCGACGGTGGCGCGCAGCGGCTCCTCGCGGCGAGCGGCGAGGAGGACGGTCGCGCCCAAGTGCGCCAATTCGTGGGCGATGCAGCGGCCGATGCCCGTTCCGCCGCCGGTGATGAGCGCCACTTTGCCGGCGAACAGGCCGGGGCGAAACATGCTGTCGTAGTGGTTGGGCATCGCGATCCTCAAGCGGCGGTCAAGCCGGGCGCGGAGCATAACGGCGTCGCGGCGTGGTGACCATAGATCGCGGCGCAAACTGGCGCGTCTGACCTCGCAGCACCACCACCCACCTTCGGTGCCAAGGAGTCCAGCTCATGAAACGACCACTTTCCGCCGCAGTCGCACTGATTGCCCTCATCGCCAGCGCCTGCACGCAGCACACGAGCTTTGTCAAAGCGGATTCCGCAGCCCTCGGCCGCGTCGTCGTCTACCGCAACGGCATCGCGTATTACGAGCGCAAAGCGAGCGTCGACAGCGACAAGCTCACGTTGAAAGTGCCTGCGGACAAAGTCGACGATTTCCTGAAATCGCTGACGGTCAGCGACGCGAAGACGGGACTGCCGCTGCCGGTGTCGTTTCCCGCGCCGGGTCAGCAGAGCGCGGACAATCAGGTCGAGATGACGATTCAGCTGCCGGACAAGACGCATCGCGAGATCGTGCTGACCTACGTGACCGAAGCGCCGGCGTGGAAGCCGAGCTACCGCGTCATGGTCTCGGATGCCGGCAAGGTCGATTTGCAGGGCTGGGCAGTGGTCGACAACACGTCGGGCGAGGATTGGAACGCGGTGAAAGTCGGCGTGGGATCAAGCTCCGCGCTGTCCTTCCGCTTTGACCTGCACAGCATCCGGCTGGTGCACCGCGAGACGCTGCAGAGCCAGGATTCCTTTGCCAAAGCGCCGCCGCTGGGCGGCAGCCTGCTGCGGACGATGGAGGACGAATCGGTGCTGGCGCAGCTGGATGACATCGAGATTCCGCGCGAGGCGGGGCATCCGGACGTGGTCGCCGAGACAATGGCGCAGGCCAAAGCGCCGCGCGATGTGGCGATGCGTCGGGAGCTGGCCAAGGCGGAGCGCCGGTCGGTTTCGGCGATCGGCAGCATGGACGCGGCGATGAGCGGGCAGGGGTTCGCGCGGGTCGGGCCAGGAGCACCAGCGGCGGCGGTGCCGCAATACAAGATGGCCGGCCAGAATGCCGCGGGAGGCGAGGAACAGCGGTTGCGCACGCTGGCGGACTCGCTGAAGGCCAAGAAATCCAACATTGTCATCGAGGGTTACGCCAACGGTGGTGAAGCGGATGCCAACGACAAAGCACTGGATCGCGCCAATCTGCTGCGCAATCAGCTGATCGAACATGGCGTCGCGCCCGCGCAGCTGCAAGCGGTCGCGCGCGGTGTGGTGGCAGGGCAAAAGGCTGGCGTGCGGCTGGTGGAACAGAAGAATACCGACGCGCAGAAGACACCGGACGACAATGGCGCGCCGGTGGGCGAGAGCCATTTTGAGTCGGGCACGCCGATGACGGTGTTGAAGGGCACGTCGGCGATGGTGAGCGTGGTGCAGGGCGCGGCGAACGGCGAAGTCGTGTACCTGTACGACGCGGAAGGCACCCATGGCGACGCGAAATACGCGTTTCGCTCGGTGCGCTTTGTCAATCCCACGACGTCGACGCTGGAAACCGGGCCGGTGACGGTCTATGGCTCGGGGCGCTTCATCGGTGAAGGCTTGACGGATCCGATTCCGCCGGGCGCGACCGCGGTGGTGCCGTTTGCCCTGGATCGTCAAGTGGTTGTGGATCGCGATGGCTCGACGGGCGATCGCATCAGCCGCCTGGTCAAGCTGAGCCGCGGCGTGCTGACGGCGGAAGTCTTGCACCAGAAGACGACGAAGCTCAAGGTGACCAACCGCTTGGGCACGGCGACGAGCGTGCTGATTCGCCACAACGTCGCACGGGGATGGAACATCACGAAGTCGCCAAAAGTCGTGGAGAAATTTGGCGATTCGCACTTGTTCGGCATGGAGATCGGCCCGCATGAAAGCAAGACGATTGAAATCGAGGAATCGACGCCGCTCACGCGCACGGTGGACTTGCGCACGCCGGTTGGCCTCGACTTGGTGAAAGTCTGGCTGGACTCGGCGAAGGACGCGCCGGATGCGGTGAAGGGGCTCAAGCAGGTGCTGCAGCTGCACGCGGACATGGCGCGGGCAACGGAGACGATCGACAGCCTGCGGGAACGTGCCGATGAGTATCGCAACCGCATGGACGAGCTGCACGGCCAGCTGTTCAGCCTGAAGTTGGTCAAGACGGCGGGACCGCTGATGACGCACTTGCAGCAGAAGATGAAGGAGATGAGCGACAAGGTGAGCGCTGGCACATTGGCGATTGTCGCGGAGCAGGAGAAGCTGCTGATGTCGAAGGTGAAGTTCCACGACGCGTTGGCGGAGTTGACGATGGAAAAAGCCGCGATTGCGTCCGCGAAGTAGCCGGCTGGACAGGGACCGCGAAGCAGCGCAACCTTCGGGTTGGGGGCAAAATGGTCGCGTCGCTGGGGCTGAATCACGCAGGGTATCGGGGCTTTTCTCTTCTCCTGGTGCCGCTGGCCCTGATCGGATGTCATGCCGCCTCCGCGCCGTCGTCTGACGCGCTGGCACCGCATCCGCGACCGTTGCCCGAGTTCGTTTTCGGCTCTGCGGCCACGGATATCGGCCAGCAGGCGATGGCGACCGCGGCGCAGATTGGCTATCGCTGGATTCGCGTGCCGATTCGCTGGCAGATGCTTCAGCCCACGGTCACGGCGCTGCCGACCTTGACGCGGGCGCAACTCGCCGCCGATCCGTCGCTCGTCGATGACTTTGCCGCGCACGCCGATTGGTCGATTCCCGACGCGACGCTGACCGCGGCGAGCAAGCTGAATCTGCACGTCATCGGCTTTGTCGGGGCGTCTTCCCCGCCGAGCCTTCAGGGCGTGACGCTGGACCCGGCGAGTCTGGGCCCGGAGACGTATCTGGCGGAACAGGCCCTGGTCGCGCAGGCGATCGTGCGCAGGTACGGGCGTGCGCGCGTGAGTGCGCCGCCGGATGTCGCGACGATCGAGGTGTGGCAGACGGAAAACGAGCTGAATATTGCACCAGCAGCGGCGCTCATCGGGTGGCGCACGCCGGCGGGTGTCTCGGCGTTCACGAATTCGCCGTGGTCCGACTTCAATTTCCAGACCGACCTCCTGCGGGCGCTGCGCGATGCGGTCTTGGCCGGCGATCCTGCTGCGGTGACAGAAATCAACATCAACACCGACATGAACGACGCCTTCAATACCCAATTCGGCCGACCTGGCTGGGAGGACGTCGTCGTCGCCTGGCGGGATTTGGCCGACGTTATCGGCTTCGACACCTATCCGAACTACTATTTGTCCCAGCCCGTGGACGGCACGGTCGTCGGTGCCCGCGCCAAGCGGTTCCTGGAGCTCGTTCATCCGGGGCAGCAGGTGATGGTCGTCGAGACCGGCTATCCGAACGGTCCGGCCGCCCGCGGCTTCAGCGCGGCCAACCAGCAGAAATACTTCAGCGACGCCTGGACCTCCTGCCGCGCCGCCGGGATCAGCGGATTCATGCCATTTGCCATCGCGGATGGCAGCGGTTCAGAGCCCGTGTTCACGCCAGACGATCAGACGCGGCTCGACGCGCTCGGTTTCGCGTTGCGCGACGGTGACTTCGACGCCCTGGCGGGTCTCTACATCAGCCAAAATGCCTGGATGACCCAGCAGATGCCGGCATTGACCGGCGCAGTTGAGGCACGCTGGGGCGTCTTGGGACCCGATGGCAGCGAACTGCCCGTGCTGGCTTTGGTCAAAGCGATGGCTGCGGAGACGGCAGGCAAGTGAGTGGCTCGAGAGCGTCGGACAGCCTTCCGGACGGTTCCAGGGCAAGATCACAGGCGTGTTTTCGATCCGAAAGCGGTTTCCAGGCCCGGCTGCCGGCAACGAATGGTCGCGCCACATGGCTCCGGGCTTCACGCATCGCTGAAGAACTTCGAACTTGACATGCGGTAGGTGGGCGAGGCAAGAACGCTGGGTGTGCCAACTGCGGCGCACGTTGGACATGGGGAGATGGCATGACTCTTTTGCGGTTGAAGTGGGTGCTGGTTGCAGCGCTGAGTCTCATGCCAGCGCTGGCGTTGGCGGGGCCACCGGGGCAACTGATCGGCATCGGTGGTCGTTGTCTGGGTGTGCTCAATGGTCGAGCGGAGCCGTATTCGCCGGTGGGCACCTTGGATTGTACGGGTGGACCGGAGCAGACTTGGCAGGCTCAGCCCGACGGGACCGTCGTGGGCCTGGGCGGCTTGTGCCTGGACGTGCGCCAGGTGAATCGTGCGGATGGTACGCCGTTGGGGCTCTATCCTTGTCATGGCGGCGCGAACCAGCGTTGGGAGATGCAGCGCGGACTGCTTGTCGGTTTGGCCAACAAATGCATGGACGTGGAAGGCGCGGTGCAGCGACCGGGGACGCGGGTCATTCTTTGGCCGTGTCACGGCAAGGCCAATCAGCAGTGGCAGCTGGCGAATTGGGCGCCGCCACAGGCGCCGCGGGTGCAGACGCAGGTGGTCGTGGCGTCGACGGATGTGGACGCCGGGCCGATTTGGAATCAGGAGGATGCCCAGCGCAAGTGTCCGCAGGTGTGTCAACCGGGCTCCTGGACTGGGCAGTGGCGCACGCTGGTGGCGGGTCAGCGCTCCGTGTGC
This sequence comes from uncultured Myxococcales bacterium, assembly GCA_903924465.1. Classification (GTDB taxonomy): domain Bacteria; phylum Myxococcota_A; class UBA9042; order UBA9042; family UBA9042; genus CAIYBN01. The sequence goes on from CAIYBN010000124.1 coordinate 28,650, forward strand.
GGTTGCGTGCCGCCACAGGAAGGGCCGCGCGCGGGTCATGGGCATGAACATGAGCGGGACCACGATCGCGACCGTCCGCAAGCTGCGTCGCCCGCGCCGATGGACGAAGCAGCATTTGCCGCATTCCTGGGGCGGTTGCGCGATGCCGCGTTCACCGAGCCGCAGCTCCAGGCTGTCGCGGATCAGGTGAAAGTCGGTTCGCTGTTCACATGTCGCCAGGTGATTGCGGTGATGCAGGTGGTCAACTTCCCGGATGCGCAGGTTTCCGCGGCAACGACGATGTGGCCCGCGGTGCTGGATCGCGCCAATGCGCCGGAGGTCATCGCGTCGCTGACTTTCGAGTCGCACCGGCGGCAATTGCGCGCCAATATCGGCCTCTGATCGCTCGCGGGTTACAACCGCCGCAATTCGTGGCAAAGTTCGCACGCTGCGCCGGATTTCCACCGGCCAAACGAGGCGGACGTGGTTGCTCTTGCTCAAACCGAAAACGATGCGGCGGGCTTTGCCGATCGGCTGATCATCCATTCGCCCGGCAGTGGCGAGAAACTGGGCGAAGCGCCCGTGATGGACGCTGCAGAAGTGCAGGCGGCGGTGGCGCGCGCGCGGGCGGCACAGGTCGCGTGGGGTGCGCTGAGCGTCAAGGAACGCTGTGCGGCGTTGCGCGCTTTCCGGATCAAGGTCGTGCAAAACGCCGATGCGCTGGCCCGCGCGGTGTCCAGCGAGAACGGCAAGCCGCTGCAGGAAGCCTTGACCCACGACGTCCTGCCGTTTTGCGATTTGATGGCGTATTTCGAGCACCGCGCGCCGAAGATTCTCGCGCCGCAAGCGATTCATTTGCATTTCATGATCCAGCGCCGCAGCTACTTGCACTGTGTGCCGCGCGGCGTGGTCGGCGTCATCGGGCCGTGGAACTTTCCGTTTTCCATCCCGATTGGCGACGCGGTCATGGCGTTGTTTGCCGGCAACGCGACGGTCATCAAGCCGTCGGAGGTGACGCCGCTGATTGCACTCAAAGCCAAACAGCTGTGGGATGAGACGTGTCGCGACGAGCCGCGGCTGCATCCGGATCTCATCCAGATTGTCACGGGGCGCGGTCTGACGGGTGCGGCGGTGTGCACGTCGGGTGTGAACCAGGTGATGTTTACCGGCAGCGTGCCGACGGGCAAAAAAGTCGCGGTAGCGTGCGCCGAGCGGCTGATTCCGTGCGTGCTGGAACTCGGCGGCATCAATCCGGCGATTGTCACGGCAGACGCCGACGTTGAACGGACCGCGCACGCGATCCTGTGGGGCGCATTTGCCAACAGCGGCCAGGTCTGCGCGTCCATCTCGCGGGTGTACGTGGCGCGGCCGATTGCCGAACGGCTGACGCAACGGGTCGTGGAACTGACGGCGTCGTTGCAGCAGGGCGATCCGCTGAACGCCGACACCGAGCTGGGCGCGATGACCTTCTTGCCGCAAATCGCGATTGGTCAAGGCATCTTGGACGACACGATTGCCCAAGGCGGTCGCGTGCGCTGCGGTGGCACGCCAAATGGCCGGTTCTTCCCGCCGACGGTGCTGGACAACGTCGAACACGGCTGGCGCATCACCCGTGACGAGAGCTTCTCGCCTCTTTTGGCGTTCATTTCCGTGGACGACACCGAAACCGCGATTCGCTGCGCCAACGACAGCGACAAGGGCTTGATGGCCTACGTTTTCTGTGGTGATGAAGAGCACGGCGCGCGCATCGCCGAGCGCTTGGAAGCCGGGACCACGATGGTCAACAACGCGATTGACTCGCATGGCGCGCCAGGAACGCCGTGGCAGGGGATGAAAGAATCCGGCTTGGGGCAAGTGCACAGCGCGCAAGGCTTGCGGGACTTGTGCCAAGTGCGGCATGTACAAACGCGGAGTTGGGTGCCCTGGCTGACGAAGGAGCTTTGGTGGTATCCGTATTCGCCGAAGGTGTATGGGGCGTTTTTGCAGGTCATGAGGGTCATGTGGGGCGGAGGGCCGCTGGATTCGTTCCTACGGAAGGTCGGGAAGTGACGCGGTTGCGTGGGGGCGCGAGCCTGAGTTTTTGTTGAATTGTGAGTTTTTCTTTCGCGATCTGGGAGAAGAAACCAGCTTGCAGCAGGTTTCTTCTCCCAGACCCTCATCTTCCTTGGCCTCGGGCACCTGTTGGAACGGGATTCGGGAGGGCGAGGGTGGGCCTGCGCTCGCGCTACGCGCGGTGCTCGGCCTCGCACGGGGCGGTGTGGGTGAGGCCGGGTGGTGAGTGGCTTGCGCAGGAGGGCGGCGCGCTGAGGCGCGGACCCGCCCATGCACGCCGACCGAGGGCTGGGGGGGCGCGGGGGTGCTTCACCGATGTCCAGCTGGAGCCGCCAACGCGTTTGTCCACTTGGACAATGTGCCGCGCGCCGGTGCGATGGTTGCTGGCCAATACGTGGTGACTGTGCCCTTTGCTGGCACCGCTTTCACCTCACAGCCGCGGGTCACAGCGTCGGCATGGATTGCCTTTGATTTGGTCCCCGACCACATCGGCCGCAATTGCAGCATCACGAACGTCACGGTCAGCGCTGCTTACGACAGTGTCGACTTGACGCTGGTGTACGCGGACACCGGTGCGTCGCTGGTGCCTCAGGCGGAGGTCTGTCTCTCGGTCTTTGCCGTCGAGTGACGGCGGCACGGCCTGTGGACGCTACTTCTTGCCAGCCGACCCATCCGGCACCGTGTACGTCGTCGCCGTCTCCGCACCAAGCGGCCATTCCCACAGTTCCACCGTTCGCTCCGTCGTCTCGCCCGGGCGCACGCGCGCGAACGTCTGCGCGCCCAGCCGCGCCTTGCACGTGGGATCGGAAAACGCCGGCGACCAGAAGCCCGCATTGCAGTAGTGCATCGGGCCAATCTGCGACATTTCAGGGATATGCGTGTGGCCAAACACCGCGATCCGCGTGCCGGTGATGCGGGCAATCATCGCCGCGCGCTCCGGCGTCAGCAGCGGCTCCGTGAACGTCTGCGGCTTGACCCGGAACGAATAGGCCAGGAACAGCGGAAACAGCAGGCTCAGCGGCACGAGCACCCACCAGGTGCTGATCGGCAGGACGTAGTTGACGGCGAGGATGATTTCAAATGCGGCATAGAGCGTCAGCAAGAACAGCACGCCGCGGTCGAGCCAGAGCTCCTGGATGATCATCAGCGGATTCGTACACGCCGATGCGACGTCCACCGCCGCCAATTGCCGCACCATGGCCGGCGTGGCGTTCGAACGCTCGGCGATGGCCGTGACCTTGTCCTCCACCGTCATCGGGTCGCGCATCGCCGGCCGGAGGAAATCCAGAAACGTGATGACCAGCGTCGCCGCTGCGCCCCAAGCCCAGGTCCACAGCAAGAGCGGCTGCGTCAGCAGCATGTAACGCAGGAAAAACAAGACATATTGCGGTCCCGACATGATGTAATTGGCCGTGGCGTGCGGATTGAAATAGCCCATGCCGTTGATCATGTAGCGGTTGGCCAAATCGCCGAACGGGATGCGCACGCGCGGGCGACCGGCAATGGAAATCAACGGGTTGACGGCGTCCGGCGTCACGCAGTAGGGCTCGTACTGGTGGCCGTGGCTGATGTAGGCGTCGCCGCCGGAGACGTAGAACCAGTCGCAGAAAACGACGCGCGCTTGGTCGCCATCCGGCACGCCGATCGCCTTGCGGATGCTGCTTTGCACCGCCGGCCAGTACATTTCCAGGTCGTGGTTGCCGATGACGAAGATCAGCTTGTGGCCCGCGCGCACGAACGCGCCCAGGACATCAAACCACGGCTGGTGGTCGGTTACGATGCAATCCATCTTGAACACCGACATCCACTCTTCCGAGCCCAGTCCGCGCAACCGCTGCAACCAGTGAATCGGCGAGGGCGGCGGATCGGGCAGCTTGCAGATGGCGTCGAAATCAAAGATGTCGCCGTTCAGGATCAGTTCCATCGGTCCGGTCGCGTTGGCCATTAGCCACTCGATCAGCCGAATCATGTCGCCGTCGACGAAATGCTCGCGTCGCTTGAAAGCTTTCCACAGCGGGCGCCGCGGGTTGATTTCCTCCGCGTCGGCCAGATGAATGTCACTGAGAATGACCGTTTCCATGGCGTCCAGACCTTTGCGGTCAGTGCTTACGGCGTCGCCTGCGCGGCTTTCCACAGCGCGGAATCGCCGAGAATCTTCTCACCCAAACAGGCAAATACGGCGCGATCCCAGCGCTCACCGGCGCGCTCACAAGCGTAGATTTGACGAAAGTCACCGAGCTTCAATTCCACCGACGCAGCGACGTGAACGCCTTCGCCAGTGGAGGTTGTCTTGAAACTGTCTAAACGCAGCCGCGCGATGCGCACGTGGATGCCGTTCGTCGGCAAGCCGTCCGCCGGTTCACGCCAAGCGTAGGAAAGGTCGCCGTTGGAGACATCGTAGGCAAAAACCTGTTGCGCAACGGTGGAAAATCGATCGTCGTACAGGCTGACCTTGGCAATCGCCCGGTCCAGCTGCCGCGCCAGCTCCGTCACCCACTGCGCGCCCGCCACGCGCGTGGTGCCGATGCCGTGTTCCAGTTCCACGATTTCCGGATCCTGGCCGGGATTGGCGTAGAACGCGATGGGAAAGCCGCGCGAGGCATCGACCGTGGCGCCCGTCAGCACGGCGGCGTTGAAGCCGAGGTCGTCGTTCACCCGCGGCTGCATGACGCTGCCGCAAGCGGTGGCGAGTGCCAGGAGAAAAATTGCGCACAAATGGACCGGAAATTTCATGGGAATCAGCCTCATGGGCAAGAGCCCAGCGTGCCTCGGCCGAGGTCGCTGCGTCAGGGTTCGATTTGGCAGTAGCTGGGAAAGACGCTCGGCAGCGCGGCGCCGACGCCGTACGGGTTGGCGGTTTTGCCAAAGGTGTTGCGGAACAAGAAGTCGGTGGCGTACGCCGGTCCCTCGGGCGGCACGGTGTGGCCGAGGCCGTGGTTGCAGGAAATGACGAAGTCGCCGTCTTTGCGCAGGTCGGCGAACAGCGCGAGCATGTAGTCGTGGAAGTTGACGTAGCCGGCGAAAATGTCGGTGTCGCCGCCGTAGGAGCCGAGCACCGGGATCTTCCAGAACGGCGTGATGTAGTCGATGAGGCCAACGCCGCCTGAGAACGGCGCGACCGCGGCGAGGTATTCAGATCGGTTCAGCAAGAGCCAGGTCGTCCACAGCGCGCCGGCCGAGAAGCCCGCGACGTAGACGCGCTTGGTGTCGATGTTCATCTGCTGGGTCGAGCACGAGACGAGATCGTCGAAAAGTTGCGAATCGACGCCGCCGGTGGCATCGAGAAATGCCCAGCCATTCGCCATTGCGCAGCACGAGAGGTTCTTGACGCAGCAGTCGTCGGGCGTGATGACGGCGGCGTTGTTGGCCTTGGCGATGTCGGACGCGCCGAACGCCGCGCTGAAGTTGCTGCCGGAGTCGCCGAGGCCGTGAAAGAGAAAGAGCAGCGACATGTTGTCCGCTGGGCCGCCGTCGGGGAGCGAGACGTAGGCGGTGCGCGTCTGGCCGCCCGACTTGATGGTGACCTTGCCGCCCGCGGTCAAGTCCGGGCACGTGCCCGTATACGCTTTGGGTGCAGCAGGTTGCGGTCCCTGGTCGACGTCGGCGGCGGCCACGTCGGCAGTCGCCGTATCGGCGGTTGTGGCATCGTCGGCACTGGCGGCATCGGCGCCAGTTCCGGATGCGGCCGCGGTCGTGCCGCAGCCCGTGAAGGCGACCGTGGCGAGGGCGCCCGAAACGAGGAAGGTGACGAAACGGCGAGAAACGAAGAACAGCATGAAAGACTCCGCAGAAAAAGCCGTGCGCATCATGGCTGACGACACGACATTGCGCAACGAAAACGCGAGCAACGCGGTGGATTCACTTCGCGACGTGCGACAACTGCCGCTCGTCCTGTTCGTCATCGAGTTCATCGATGGGCTCGCCGTTGCCGCGATGACTGAGCCAAATCCACAGCAAATATCCATATTCACAGGCGATGAGCAGCGGCGCCAGCCAAAATGGCAGCGTGCCGAGCGCCATCCGCTGCAAAAACGGGATCTCCGGCACACCCGGATGCAGTGCGAGCTTCAAGAACCACGTCACCAGCAGAACAAGAAACAAAGGCCAGTAGTTGCGAACCAAGCGGGCACGGACGGCTTGCAGCTTGGCGACCCGGAACCGCGGTTGCAGCAGGTCGTCGGCGACGGTCTGCCCCCAGCCGGCGATGGGGCTCGCCAGATCGCGACTGACGATCGGGCCATAGAAGTTGCGCTCCAACACGCGCACGCGGTGTTGCCACACCAGGAAAAACCGGAAGCGCCGCGCCTCGATGTGCAGGAAGGTGTGAACCAGCGCCATCCCCACCAGAATCGCCGCGTGCGAGTGCGAAGGCTCGCCGAGGCAAAATGTCACCAGCGCCATCACCGACAGGATCGACCAGTTCGTCGTCGTGTCCAGCCGCAGCCGCCACTGCGTCGCGCGGTACACTTCGCCGCGGTAGAGGTGCACGAGCGCCGCGATGTACTCGGCGCGCGAAAGCGGCGTGCTTTCGAACCGTCCGGACAGGGGATCTTGCGGGCGCGGGTCGGGATCGCTCATCGCTAGCTCCTCACAGGACGTGCAAAAGCTCGACCGGAGAATCAATCACCGCGTGCGCACCGAATTCCAGCAGTTCTGCCCGCGAACGAAATCCCCACGTCACGCCGACGGCAAACATACCTGCGGCGTTGGCTGTCTGCATGTCGATCGATGAATCACCGATGAATACGCAATCCTTTGGATTGACTGACAATTCACTGGCGATTTGTAGCGCGGCCGTGGGATCCGGCTTGCGCGGCATCTCCGGCCGTTGGCCCCACACCGCGCGGAACGGCACGTCCGCGAACAGCGCCGCGACCAACTGCTGCGTCGACACATGCGGCTTGTTGCTGAGCACCGCCAGCTGGATGGGCAGGGTGCGCAGCGTCGCCAGCAATTCCGTGATGCCGGCGTACGGCGCCGTGTGGCCAAACAGGTTCCCGGCATACAAGCCGCGGTAGGTCGCCAGCACGTCCGGCTGCAGCGTCGGGTGATTGCCGGACGCCTTGCGCGTCAGCACCTCCACGCCCTCGCCGACGAACTGCCGGTACTGCTGGATGTCGTGCACCGACAGTTGGTGCGCGGCCAGCGCCTGGTTCATCGCCGTGCCAATGTCGGCCAGGCTGTCAATCAGCGTGCCGTCCAGATCAAAAATCGCTGCCGCAAATCGCATCGCTTGGAGCTCCAGCTGGCGCCGACGGGGCGCGCAGGCGCGACGGTAGGCATTTTGCGCCGCGACGTAAAGGCCCCGTCAGTCCTGCGCCTGCAGCAAGAGCGCCAGTTCCGCCTCGGTGATCGCCCGGGTCGTGCCCAGCAGCAGGTCATCCGGCAATTTCAGCCCGCCCACCTGCTCGCGGTGCAACTGCAACACCGTGGAGCCCAGCGCCACCATCATGCGCTTCACCTGGTGAAATCGCCCTTCCCGCAGCGTCAGCCGCACTTTCAGCGGACCCAGCCGTTCCAGCTTGGCCGGCAGCGTCGGCCCGTCGTCCAAAATGATGCCGCGCGCCAAGCGTTCCTCGGCATTCGGCGCCAGTTCGCGGCTGAGGTCCGCGACGTACACCTTGTCGACGTGCCGCTTCGGATGCGTCAGGCGGTGGTTGAGCGCGCCGTCGGTCGTCAGGATCAGCAGCCCGGACGTATCGCGATCCAGTCGACCTACAGGCGCCAGATCGCGATGCTGCAACGCTTCTGGAATCAGTTCCATGACCGTTTGCGCCGCCCCCACTTCCTTCGACGTCACGACACCCGGCGGCTTGTGCTGCACCAGCACGCGGTGGCGAAATGGCTGCACCGGTGCGCCGTTCAGCAGGATTTCGTCCTGGTCCGGATGGATGTGGAACGCCGTGTCGCGGATCAGCACGCCGTTGACCGTGACGTGCCCGCCGCGCACGTGCGTCAATGCGTGGCTGCGCGGCATGCCCGTGGCCTCGCTCAAGTGGCGATCCAGCCGCAGGGCGCCTTTGCGGTTGCGCAAGTCGTGAGGACGAGGCGCAGACTGCTGGATCGTCTGCTGCAGCTTGGCCACGGCGCGCAACACGGATTCGTCCGATTCCAGCGTTGCAATCTCGGCAAACGGCACCCAGCGACCGGCGTGGGCATCGGAGCCGGCGCGAAACTGCCAGTCGCGCGCCTGAAACAGAAAACGCACGTCAAAATGCCGATGTTCAGGGTCCTGTTTGCGTGCCGGAATGACGTGCACATCCACGTCGAGAAGCCCGGTCACCAGCGGCGAGGGCGCCAAGTCATCGAGGTTCACTTCCTCCCGCACTTCGCGCTGCGCCGCCGCCAGGACAGTGTCGTCGGTGGGATCAACATGACCGCCGGGCTGCAGCCAGCGATGCAATTTGCCGTGCAGAATCAACAGGAGCGAAGCGGCGTCCGGCGACAGCACGAACGCGCTTGCCGTCACGTGGCCGGGGGCAAAATGGTCGCGGGCGAAAGGATCACCGGGCACGTCCAGCAGCTGCAGCGTCGCGTCCCGGTGCGTGCGTTCGCGATCATCGGCGGGCTGATGGTCCTGAAGGAGCGTGCGCAGGTGGTGGCGGCGATCGGGCGTCATGGGCGAAAAAGTGTACACGTCGGGCCGGGTAAACGCGAGCGCGGCAAACCTTGTCACCGTTGAAATCGGGCGCAGCAGCGGGTGCGCGGAAAATGCCGTCAGACGCACGTCGGGCGTCATTCGGGGAGGACGCGACGGGGGCAAACCTGCTAGAGTGCCGCGCCTGCGATCGCTGTGTCGCGACGCCCGAACGAGGAGATGGCAATGGACAGTCACGACAATCGCCTGTTTTCCACGCGGACTGCGGATGCGTCCGCGACGGATGCCGACCCGGTGCCCGAGGCGCTGCCGCCCGTGGAGACGCACTTTCCGTCGTCACACAAGGTGGAAGTGGGCGATCTGCGCGTGCCCTTTCGGCAGATTTCCTTGACCGATGGCAGCCAACTCGATGTCTACGACACGACCGGGCCGCAAGGCTGCGACATTCATCAAGGTTTGCCCAAGCGCCGCCAGCCGTGGATTGCCGCGCGTGCAGGGCTGGAGGCGCCGACGCAACTGTGGTTTGCGCGCCAGGGCATCGTCACCGAAGAAATGCGGTTCTGCGCGCTGCGCGAAGGCGTTGAGGCGGAATTCGTTCGCGCAGAAGTCGCCGCGGGACGCGCCATCATTCCGGCGAATGTGCATCATCCGGAGCTGGAGCCGGCGATCATTGGCCGCAATTTCTTGGTGAAAATCAATGCAAATATCGGCAATTCCGCGCTGCGCAGCGTGATCCGCGAGGAAGTGGAAAAGCTGCAGTGGTCGATTCGCTGGGGCGCGGATACCGTGATGGATTTGTCGACCGGCAAGGACATCCACACGACGCGCGAGTGGATTCTGCGCAACAGCCCGGTGCCGATTGGCACGGTGCCGATCTACCAGTGCCTGGAGAAGGTCAACGGCAAGATCGAGGATCTGACGCTGGAGCTTTTCCTGCAAACGCTGGAAGAGCAGGCGCAGCAAGGTGTGGATTACTTTACCATTCACGCCGGCGTGCTGCTCCAATACATCCCGCTGACCGCCAAGCGCGTGACCGGCATCGTCAGCCGCGGTGGCTCAATCCTGGCGAAGTGGTGCCTGCATCACCACAAGGAGAATTTCCTCTACACGGGCTTTGCCGAGATCTGCAAGCTGATGCGCAAGTACGACATCGCGTTCAGCCTGGGCGACGGGCTGCGGCCGGGATGCACGGCGGATGCCAACGATGCCGCGCAGTTGGGTGAGCTGAAGACGCTCGGCGAGCTGACGAAGATCGCCTGGGCGCATGACGTGCAGGTGATGATCGAAGGTCCGGGTCACGTGCCGATGCATAAGATCAAGGAAAACATGGATTTGCAGCTGGAGCTGTGCCACGAGGCGCCGTTCTACACGCTGGGGCCGCTCGTGACCGATATCGCGCCGGGCTACGACCACATCACGAGCGCGATTGGCGCGGCGATGATTGGCTGGTTTGGCACCGCGATGCTGTGCTACGTCACGCCGAAAGAGCATCTGGGCTTGCCGGACCGTCAAGACGTCAAGGACGGCGTAATTGCCTACAAGATTGCGGCGCATGCGGCCGATTTGGCGAAGGGGCATCCGGGGGCGAATCGCCGCGACGATTTGCTGTCGAAGGCGCGATTTGAATTCCGCTGGGCGGATCAGTTCAACCTGAGCCTGGACCCGACGACGGCCGAGCACCTGCACGACGAGAGCCTGCCGGCACCGGCGGCGAAGAGTTCGCATTTCTGTTCCATGTGTGGCCCGCATTTCTGCTCGATGCGCATCACCCAGGACGTGCGCGCGGCCGCGGAAGCCGAGGCGGGGATGCTGGCGATGGCGGAGGAATTCAAGAAGCAAGGCGGCGAGTTGTACGTGCCGGCGACGTGATGTCGCGTCGCAGTTGCCAAGCAAGTCGACAAGGACACTTCCGCGGGTCATGATGGACCCCGGCGCGCTTTGTGCCGCCCACGCAAGGAGTCCCGATGCCCAAAGGCGAACAGAAAGCGGCCAAGACGAACAAGCCCAAGCTGTCGACTGCCGAGAAGCAGAAGAAGAAAAAGGCCAAGGTGGACGCGAAGAAAGGCGCGGGCGGCTGAGCCCGAGAGGCTACTTGGCCACCGAACAGTACGCGGGAAATTCCGGCGGCAGCGTGCCATCGGTGAACGGCTGCGGCGTTTCGCCCAAACGGAAGCGGCTGAGGAACGACCAGTTGGCCGCGGTCATCGCCGCTGGCCAGGTGTGGCCGGTGTTGTGGTTGCATTTCACAGTGTAGTGGCCATCGCTGATCAGGAACGCAATCAGGTCCTGTGCGAACAGGTCGAAATTCTGGCCATAGGCGCTGTCGCCCGCGCCACCCCAGGTCACCAGTTCCGGAAACTTGTTGGTCGTTGTGGGAAATTTGAACAAGTAGCCACCTGAAGACGGCGCCGAGGCGGCGATGACTTTCTCGCGGGCGAACGACGTGAAGACCGTCATCAAGCCACCGCCGGACATGCCGGTGACGTAGACGCGCTTGGCGTCGGTCTTGTACTGCGCGCTGACGCACTTGAGCAGGTCGTCAAAGAACACGAGATCCTGGTTGTCGTCGCCGAACGCGTGCAGGCCGTAGGCCCAATCGGTCTGGCTGATGGCCTTGCCCGTCGCGTCGCGCTCCGATTGCGGCACGACAAGCACGAAATTGTTGGTCTTTTGCAGATCGGCGTAGTGCGTCTCGTTGAGGATCCCGCCCATGTCGCTGGCGACACCGTGGAACAGAAAAACAACGGGCAGGGCGGTCGACGTGGCGGCCGCAGGCAGGACAAGCGTGAATTGGCGGTTGCGTTCCGCGCTGACGATGTCGTTCACGCCGGCTTTGAGCGTGGGGCAGGTGGCGATGCCAGCGTAGTGCTTGACGGCGACGGCGTCACAGGACGCGCCGGGTGTGTCGCCTTGCGTGCCCCAAGGTACGGCCTTGAACGTGGATGTCTTGATATCCTTGATGAACTCAATGACAGTGCCGCCGACGTCGCCGCAGAAAGTGCCGTCGTCGTGGAACGTGCCGGTCAGGGCAAAATTCGCAATGTGCACGTCGACGCCGGTTGGAGAAGCCTTGCCGGGCAGGACGATGTTGTCCGTCACGAACGAGAATCCGCCGCCCTTCGCGACAGGAATCGCCGTGGCGGTGGCGATGGGATCGCTGACGTAAATGGGATCAGTCTTCTCCGAAACGGCGCGCAATTCAAAGGTGTTCAGCGTTCCGCCGTCGGCCAGCGTGCCGGTGGCGGTGATCGTGGCCTTGAACGGCAAGAGCAGGTCGCCAAAGGGCACGACGTCCACGTTGATGTAGAAGTCGCCGTGCGCGATGCCCGGGCCGGTCGCCGCGTCGCCAGTCGCTGCCGTGTCATCCGTGCCGGCGTCCGCCACCGAAGCGTCGTTGTCGCCGGAAGCCGGAGTCGCAGCACACGCGCTCAGAAGCGCGATCAGCGCCAGATATCGGGTCATTTTGCCTCTCCCCGCGCCAGAAGCGTGGCGCCCTGCGTTCAAGCGTCAAGCGTGCTTGCTCGCGGCCAAACGGTCAAGATGCCCTTCATCTGTGCCCTACCGTTCGACGCGAAACAGTTGAACGGTCACCGGCTTGCCGCTGAACGCATTCGTGTGGCTGGTTGGCGACATCACAGCCTGGGCGATCGGTATCAGCCCTGGCGTCTGCCGCACGTCTGCGCACGCCCGCTTGAACCACTTGCCTTCTTCTGAATTCAACAGTTGCGCGTCATCTGTCGCCTGCAGCGAACACACCGAGCCTTCGTAGTACAGCCGACACGCGCCTGGAACGGCCTGCAGCTCTTGCGCGGAATCGGTGAGCACGAACGTCCGCCCTGGCAGCTCCGCCACCAGCGGGCAGCGGGTCAAGTCCAGGCAGCAATCGACGTCCCGCGGCAGCGTCCGACTGCGACTCACGCCGATTTGCGCGATGGTGCAGTTCGCCGGCTGACGCTTGAGTTGCTCGCGCAGCCAGTCGAACTCGTCCTGGAACGTGTAGCGCACCTGCCACGCCGGCCACGCCACCAGCACGACGGCCAGCAACACCACCGGGGTCACCCAGCGCCGGCGCGCGAGAGGTGCCAGCGCCAGCGCCGCGAACAGGGTCAGCAGGGGCAGCAGCGGCAGATAATAGCGCATCATGATGAAATCGTATGGACTTTTGCCGATGCCCAGCGGAATGGACAGAAACGTGGCGATGGCGAGGAGGGTCAGCAGCGGCCTGTGTCGCAGCCCGACCAGCAGGCCGATGAGCATCGCGCTGCCGACCAACGGCCCGATCCAGCCCGGCGCTTGAAACAGGAGGCGGCTCATGCCGGGCAGGAAATCGTGGAGCGCTTGCAGCCGGTCGGCCCAGTGCGGAATCGGCGTGCCCTGTTCCGCGACCGCCACCTGAACGAGCGGCAGCACGCAGGCCAGCACCAGCAGCCAGACGCCCGTCCAGAGCAGGGCGGCGATCGTCCGACGCGGCCAGGGCAGGGGCGTCTCAATTCGGTCCGCCAGCAACGTCCACCCTGCGATCGTCGCCAGCGGGGCGGTCGCGTCCACGCGCGTCAGACCGCTCAGCAGTGCGAGTGCCAGCGCGAGCAGGCCCAGCGCGCCCATGCGGGTACGCGCTCGCGTGCGGACCGCCGACTGCCAGACCGCGAGCGTCGCCAGCCACAGGAATGCCGCGAGTACGTGCTCAGACGCGGAATTGGTCAGGCGCACGTGCAGCGGCAGCACGGCCAGCAGGCCAGCCGCGAGCGTCGCGGTCCGGAGGTCGAACGCGCGCTGCCGAAGCACGACGAGCCACAGCGGTACCATCGCTGCGCCCAGCACCTGATTCGCGCCAAACAGCACCCGATCGCCCCACGGCAGCACGGACCGCAACAGCGTCTGCAGCGCCAGATGGCCGGATCCATAGCGATCCACTTTCGCCACTTCGTCCACGGCCAGCACAGGCGTGTACCAGTTGCTCAAGGATGGCGGCACGAGCAGGCGCATCAGCAGCGCGAGCGTGAACAGCGCCAGACCGGCTTGCCACCACAGGAGCTCCTGGCGCCGCAACGGCGCGACCAGCTTGCCAGCCGCGCGCAAGCTGAGCACGAGCCAGACCAGCAGGCCCAGCAGCGCGATGACCTCCAGCGTTGCGGTCGCGCGGACGATTTCGACATCGGTCCCGACAACTTTCGATACCCCGCGTGGAACGGGCTTCAACGCCGTTGGAAAACCAGGCGTCTCGCTGGCGTTTTGCAGCCAACGTGCGGTCTCTGGACACTGCGTGGCAAAAGCCGGCAGGTCGGTCGGCTGCAGCCGGCCATCCAAGCCATCCATGCAGGCCGCCGGCGACCAGTGCAGCGGCACCAACTTCTGATCGTTCCGCCAGGTTTCCGCGACGATGCCGTTGGTGACGGTCTGGTCCTCGAGTGCGCAGTCGCTGACCGGCAACGCCTGGAGCAAGTTGTAGAGCTGCTGGCTGGCCTCCGGGCTCACCACCCAAGGGCACGGCGCCGCGCGGGCCAACGACGGAATGAGGCACAGCAGCAGGAGGACGCACAACCGCATGGCAAGCCGGTCAAGAATCGGCGGCAGGTCGCGTCTCAGCCTTTGAGCAACGCCTTCACTTCGCCATGAACGCGGAACTGACGGCGCCGCAGCAGAACTGCGTCGGCTGGCCATCCTCAAACCAGGTCGACATCAGCCGCACGACCGGATCCGGAATATAGTACGTCGTCCACGTCAATTTGTCCGCCGGCATGCAGTCGCCTTGCCACGGATCCCACGTCTTTGGGTCGCACGACGAAGCGTCGGTGATGTTGGCATCGGGACCGACAAGCGCGGCAAAGACCTGAACCATGCCGCCCAGGTCTTTGCCGGTGGGCAACTTGCTCAGGATCGCCACGACGGCCGCGGCCGTCTCCGGCAAAGGCTTGACAATCAGCGGCTCCAGGACCACCGCGTGCAGCCACGCGCCACCCGCTGGGACCTGCCACTGCCACGTGCCGGTGACGCGCGCGTTCTCGATGCGCGCCTCATACACAACCTTGGCGTCCGGCCATTTGCCATCGGCGGCCTTGCCCAACGGCGCGCTGTAAAGCCGCAAACGTCCGCCCGCCGCTCGGCTGACGCTGATGTGAATCGTGTAGGTCTGGCCCGCCACCAGATCCGCACCCATCGGCCGCAACACGCCGTCCGTGCCCTCCGCCGCGAGTTCAACCTGCGCACCGAACGGCGAACGCGACACAAACGTTTCCCTTGCCGCGATGCCGCCGAGCACGCCCGCCGGGCCAATGGCCTGACCAGTCTTGCCGTCAAACTCCGGCTTGCGCGACTGGTGCACGTACGTCGTCGGCAGACCTGCGGGCAGCAGCATGTGACGATCGCCGCCGCCCACGGGCGCCAGGTGCCGACCGTCGGACAGGTGGTATTGCCACAAGGTCGTCGCCTGCGCGTTGGATCCGCCACCGCCGCCGCGCACCGCAGCCTGGCGGATGAACGGTCCTTCCGCGCCGATGCTCTTGGCGCGGCTGTCGATGTCCGCTTCCACGACGGGGCCGTAAAACGCCGACCACGGACCATTCCACACCTCCATGCCGTCGTAGCCCGTGACGTCCCAAACCCAGGAATTGTCCTGCGTCGGATGGTTCGGCGAGAACAGCGCGCCTTGGCCATGCGCTTCGTTGATCGCGTTCTGGATTCGCGTGTTGGGACTTTCCGAGCCCAGCGGATCCGCCGGAATGTGCTGCTTCAAGCCCCAAATCCCCGCGTGACCCGTGGAGCCGAATTCCTCGCCGGGAATCACAATCAGGTGGTCGTGCTTGAAATCCGGATCGTGCAGCGCGGCGTCGGTGCGGTGATCCGTGACCGCGACGTAATCCAAGCCGTTGCCGGCATCCTCGGGATGCGCGGCCAGGTAGATGGGATCGCGCCAGGCGTCGGCGATGACCAGCGCGGCGCCCAGATCGTCGCCGCCCTGCTGCTTGGCATCGCCGCTGTAGTTGGTGTGAAAGTGCAAATCGCCGCGGACCCAGCCGTTGGCGGCGATGGCGAAGTTGGCGTCGCCCGTGGCGGTGGCGAGGACCGGCAAGCCCGTGGTGTCGGTGCTGCCCGTGTCGGCGGTCGTGTCGACGTTGGCTGTGTCGTCGCTTTGCGCCGTGTCCGCCGTGGCGGTCGACTTCGCAGAGCAGGCGCCGAGCAGGGCGCACAGGGCAAACGCGTAACGAGCGTTGTGGAACATGAGAAACTCCTGACGCGGCGATGTCTTGAATGACCGTCACGTGTCGGCAGCATAGCAAACGTTTTCGGGATCAGCGACGGATGTGTTGCGTCGGGCAATTCGGTGCGCGAACGCTCGCTCAGCACGGATTCACGCCACTGGCGGCGCTTGACGCGGGGATCGGCCGTCGCCACACTCGCAGGACGCCGGGGTTGCTGCCTTCCTCGGGGCGCGGTCAAGCGTGCATTCACTTGAAATGCGGGTGGAAATGCTGAGATTGACACTCTTTCGCCCTGAAAAGCTCGCGCCATGACCATTCGACTTTTGGCCTCGGGTCTAGCGGCGCTCTTGCTGAGTCTCCCAGCCTACGCAGCGCGCGTCCTGACGCCGGCAGCCGGTGCGCAGTTGGAAGCAGCGGTTCACCGTGTCCCAGGTCTGCGTTTGGAGGACGGCAAGATTCAGCCCGATGCGGCGCTGCTGCGCTTGTGCATGGTCCAAACGTGCACCGATCTTCGCCTGACGGACGCCACGACTCGCTGTGACGGAGAGAAAAGTGGTTTGTGGTGCGTGAACTGGCCCTCCGAGCCACCGTCATGGGCGCACGCCTTCGCGCTTTCTCTCGCGGCACCGGCGACAGCGGCGGAGGCCGCGTCAATCGAGGAATTGCCGGTCCGGGTGGACCGCACGCGCCACGACGTCGCGTTGTTCTTTCTCGCCTGGTGGCTGGTCCCGCTCCTCGCGGGACTCGCGCTTGGGCGTTTGTTCGTGCGCGCACGTGGCGGTCGCCTGCGTGGCTGGCTCGGTGCCATCGCCCTTCTCGCGCTACCGACCGCGACTTGCCTTGCCGCCACGGTCTTGTGGCGCCGAATGGGTCTGTGGGATCTCGTCGGCATCGCCACCGTGCTGGCCCTCGGGCTTCTCCTCGCCGCGCATCGGGCGTGGGTGCCGGACCGGCGGTGGTTGCTCGGCGGGCTGCCGACCGTCTGCGGTCTGCTGCTTCTGGAGGGGCTGTGTCGCACCGTTCTGCCCATGCCGCCGGCCTTCCCACCGCCAGAGCTCGCTGAGCTGTGGCAGGATCTCAACCCCTTCCCAAAGCCCGGTTCGATCGATCCCAGCACCGTCTGCCAGGCACTCTATCCGACGACGATTGCTCCGCTTCCAGCGGACGCCGGGCTTGAGATCCTGCACATCGGCGATTCGATGGCCGCATTCGCGGGCACGACGCCGTCAGAGCGATTTGACCATCATCTCCCTGCCGCGTGGCGCCAACTCAATGCCGCAGTGGGGGGGACTGCGACCGATGCGCAACTTCTCGTCCTGCGTCAGCAACTGCAACAGCGCAAGCCGAAATTGGTGATTCTGCACGTGTGCTCCAACGATCTGTCGGAATTGGGCCGGCACTACCACTGTTGCGTTGGCCAGCCGCTGTTGCAGGTCCCGGACCGGGGCCCGCCGATGCCAAATTGCCCGCAGCCGCAGTGGTCGAGCCCGTTGCGCGTGCACTCGGTCTACTTCGCCGAGTCTCCGCCACCCTATCCGTTGCGGGTCGCGACCGCCGTGTCGTTTCTGGCGCGCTCGACGGACGCAGCGTGGATCCGCGCTATCGAATGGTGCGCCGATATCCACCCGCTGACCAAGGCTGAGTCCATTCGGCAATTTCGCCGCCTCATTCGCGCGTTCGCGGCCGAGTCCAAAGCTGCGGGCAGTGATTTCGTCGCCGTGCTGATGCCGGTTCGCCAGACACGCAACCAGCAGGAAGACTTGCGGCCGCTGTATCTGGACTTGTTCCGGCAGGAGCAGATTGAACTCCTGGACGCGAATCCGGTGTTTCAGGAGAAGACCGCGTCGGGCGAGCGGCTCTACTCGGACGAGCCTCCTGGCGACATTCACCTGAATGCTGCAGGACACCGTCTGTTCGCGCGGTGGCTGGAACCCCTGCTCAGGCCGCGGGTGGAGCGGTAACGGGCGGGCGTTACCCAAAGCATCGCTTCGCCTCAGGCGTGTACGCTTTGGAAGTTGCCGAGAAGCTTGATGTGATGGACCTAAACATCCCTGCATTGACACGTCATCAACGGCCATCCCAGCAGTTATCTGACCGCGGTGACGAATCCGATCCAGTAGTCCCTGTTTTTGCCTGAACAACCAGATCATCCTTTCGCTGTGGTCAGTTCCGCGGAGGGGAC
>CAIYBN010000125.1 GCA_903924465.1 uncultured Myxococcales bacterium
CGGCGTCAGCCAATCGCATCCGCTTGCGCTTACGGGTACAGGCCCTTGGACGCCGGCGTCAGATCCAGACCGTACGCGCTCACCGCCTCGCGGAGGTAGTACGGGATGGTCAGGTACTGCTGCAGCGTCATGCACGCGTGGTTGTCCGCGCACGTGCAACCGGAGTTGTTGGTCGCGTTGCAGTTCGGCGTACCGCCACCCGTCGTGACCGGCTGCATCGCCGCGTCATACTTGACCAGCGCCACGCCCGTCTTCGGGTCGGTCGCGGGCAGGTACCACTCCGGCGTGCCATCGCCATCCAGGTCCGGACCCGGCGTCGTCACATAGGCATCCTTGAGCAGGCTGTTGGCGTATTCAAGCACGCGCGCCGCGATGCCTTGCTGGACACTCTTGCCAAAGATCGTCTCTTTGCCAAAGTACCGGGCGACGTAAATCTTGCCATCCGCAGAGTGGAATTCCATGCGGTTGGTGCCGATGTTCGGATCCGCGTCCACGCCGAGCTCCCACAGCCGCATCTGGTCGAGCCAGTTCTGCTGCTGATTCTCCATCAGGTAGAGCATGGTCCACGCAATGAAGAACTTCTGCTGCTCGTAGCCCTGCTGCGGGTCGATCACACCGACGGCCGTCGGCTGCACCGCGCCAAACGGCGTGGTGTTGTCCTGACCGTACGCGCGGCAAATGGTCGAACCAGCGCCCGGAAAGCAGGAGACCGGGGTCGCGCCATACCAGGAGGTGAAGCCGAGGCCCTTGGTCGGATACTGTTCCGCGTCCACTTCCGGATCGCCGCCAGCAGCCTTCAACGAGACGCGCGCGCCCTTGATGAAGTCGTCGCCCGTCAGCGTGTTGGCGATAAAGCGCCGGTAGCCTTCCGGGAACAGGTCGGCGATGGAGACGGAGCGATACCGCGCGTCCTCAAAGTCGCCCAGCGTCGAGCTGATGAAGTTGTCAACCGACTCGGTCAGCAGCATCGAAGCGCCCGCCTTCTCGTAGTACGAACCGGCATTCAGGGTGTATTCGACGTTGTAATCCGGACCTTCGTTGGTCGCCAGCGCGTTCTCCACGGGCTTGCCGCCGAAGCTGACGGTCTCGAGCAGACCCGTCGCGCCGTTGGGCACGATCAGCTTGGTCGCCGGCGGCGTGTTCGAGTTCGAGCCCGCCGAAGCGCGCAGAATGCCCGCCGTATCCGCATAGTGCGCGCCGGCTTCTGGACGCGCCGCGATCATCGTGAAGTGATCGAACACCATCGACGCACCGAGCACGGCATCCGGGAAGAAGTTCTGCGCCGCGTAATTCCACAGGTCGTCCGGGTTGAGGTTCTGGCTCAACGCGATGTCCCGGTAGATGTTGCGGTACAGACCCAGACCCTTGGCACCGTCGCGCATCTTCTCGTAGTAGCGCGTCAGCGAGCGGTTGTACGCGTTGCGGATCGCGAACGTCTTGCGGCCGCGGCGGTAGTTGTCAAAGATGTGGTTCACTTCCGGCTGCGTGATCATGAAGTTGAA
>CAIYBN010000126.1 GCA_903924465.1 uncultured Myxococcales bacterium
GAATGCCCGCGTTCCGCCCGCGGCGCCTACCGCACGCACACATACGGGTTGACGTCGACCTTCTGGAAGCCGGAGACCCTGCCGTTGTAGAAATGCACGCCCCAAGCGAAGACTTCATTGCCCGTCACGGAATCCGAACTCCAGAAGTACGTGCAGCTCCCGCTGAACAGCGGATCGAGGTAGCAGCCGTCTGCCCCGTGTCCCGCCCAGTCCGTGCAGCCGTGGCAAGCGTCGTTTCCGCAGGTGACGCAGCCGGCGACGATGTCGCAGGCGCCGTTCGACATCGTGGCGGGACATCCGACGACCAGGCTCCGCAATTCGGCGAGTGTGGAAAGTCGCCAGTCGCTTTGGTCCGCCAGTGTCAGGTTCTTGCACGCGTTGCTGGCGGACTGCTGGTCCGTGTACGCTGAAGTCGCCTTGCTCTGCCACATCAGCCCGGTGCCTGAATCGCTCAGTGTGCCGTCGTGGTTGTCGGTCAAGACGCCGGGCTGCAGCGCGTCGGTCGTCGCGCCTTGGTCCAAAATGGCCACGTCGACGGCGTCGCCCTTTGATGGTGCGCCATCCTTGCCGGCATCAACGACTCCGTCGCCCTTGGCGTCGCCGGCATAGACGCCGGAACCGCCAGACCCGGTGCTGCTGCCGCCACACGCCGACAATCCGGCACAACCCAAGAGAATTGCGCACCGCACCGCTCCGTAGTTGAACATGGTCATCTTCGCTCCCCTACCGTTCAAGTGTCGCTGCTCCGTCAAACGGATGCCTCTTCCGCTGTGGCGCCGAACCATCCGGCGTCAGACCGACCCGCCGAATTCACCTTGTCAAACGCCGCTACTTCTCAGCATCCTCATGCAGTTGTGCCAGATTGAAGCGGGCGAAGTGGATGTTGAATCCGCTGATGCCGGCGGTGTCGGCGCCCAGCGATTCGTAGGCCATGCCGATCGACCCATCGTCGAGTTTGGTCAAGACGGTGTATTGGGCAAAACCCGGTGCGAGGATGGATTCGTCCACCCAGCTCTGCGCTTCGTCGTGGCTGATCCACACGCGGGCGTCGCTGCGGCCCTTGGTGCTCAGGCCGCTGTGGAGCAGGCGATCCCGGTCGTCGCCGTCGCGCGTTGCCGAGTAGCGAATGACGCTGGACATGGCAGGGACCATGGCAATCCCGGGCGTGCCGGTGGACCACGTTTGGCCACGATCCTCGCTCCGGAACAGCCGTCGCTTGCCGTCCGACGTGGCTTGTCCTTGACGCGCGTCGAGCAGGAGCGCGCCGTCCGTGAGCTCGACGACCTGACTCTCGTCTGTGCCGGGCTCAGGCAGGCCGCCGCGCGTCCAGGTGGCGCCGTTGTCGTCGCTGAGAAAGACGAAGCTGCCGGCCTGTCCATCTTGTGTGTACCAGGCAGGCACCACAATGCGCCCGGCGGACGGGGCGCCGCGGCCCCACCGTGTGACGATCGCGCGCCCCGGGCCCATCGCGGCTATGCCCCACTTGGGATCCTTGACGGCCGCCGTGAGCTCGCGCGGCGCGCTCCACGTCTCGCCGTCGTCGTCGCTCCAGCGCGTCCAAATCGTGTCCGAATCCGCGCCGGTGCCCGTGGCGATGTCGGATTCGCCGTCCGCGCTCTTGGGCCGTTGGCTGTAGAAGAGCCACAGCCGTGATTCGCGGTCCGTGCCTGGCACTACCACGGCTGTCGGGTTGTGGGCGTCGCCGGTACCGTTGTCTGCCAGCACGCGCACGGCCGACCAGGTGCGCCCGCAATCGAGGCTGCGCTTCATCACCACAGCGATTTGGCCGGCCCCCGGGTCGCTCAGCGACTGCCGCGCTTCAGCAAATGCCACCAGCACACCGTCCGCCGTCGTCACGAGCGACGGAATACGAAAGACTGGGTATTTGTCCGGACCCGGGACGTCGGCACTGCCTTGAAACGCAATGGTGTCCTCGAGCGCTGCTGCGTTGGCCATCGGGTAGCTTGCACACCGCGGATCTGGCTTGGGCGTGGTGCTGGCGCTGGGCTGCGCGCAGCCAACGACAATCGGTAGGAACAGGAACAGAACCGCAAAGCGCACCACGCGCCCAAATACAGGTTGCCTTCGAACTGTCCGTCCCCGTCTCACCTGTGCCACTGCCGCCTCGCTGGGCCTGACTGCCACGCTTGGCAAAGTCTACGCCGCCAGATCGGCGCGTCAATTCGTGTAATCCTGCAACATTGAGCACATTCCCCGGCGCGTTCGGCCGCGCCCCAGCGCCAACAGTGCGAGGCCACGCGTTCACCGCTCAAA
>CAIYBN010000127.1 GCA_903924465.1 uncultured Myxococcales bacterium
CAACTGGTGCGGCAACCCGTGGGGCATGCCGGCGCAAGCACGGTAGCGATTGCCAGTCATTCGCGTGCGGCAGCCGCGATTTATGCCAGCAAACGCGCCACATTTGACCCACGACCGCTGCCCGACGACATGGTCACACAGCGCCAGCCGTCAGCGGAATGGCGATCTGACTACCGCACCGGGTGCACCGCGTGATCGGCAGGAACATGAAACCGAGGACCAGGATGCGGCACCGGTTGCAGCGGACTTCGACCGCCATTTCGGCCAGGCGTGCCATGATGCGCAACTGCCGCTCGTCGAGGTGAACATGGTAGTCGGGCTTGGGTCGCGCGTTCGTCCCATACCGATGCGCAGTCTCCCGCGTTACGGCGCACTGCCGCGCAATGTCGGCGTCATTGTGGCCCGCGCGGGCCATCCGTTCGATTTCTTGCCTGACACCCGGGGGAATCCTCATGTAGCGCGATTGCGGCCGTGCGGTCCTTGCAGTTGACTGGCGGATAGCTACTGGTCGATTGTTTGTCGGGTTCATGAAGTCCTCCCGCTCGCGGCCGCGGCGGCCCGAAGATGCTAACAGACTCCCGTGTCCCGCGCGCCCAAAGTCGGACGCTTGCAATCGCGAGCGCTGAGGATTTCAGTCGCGCCGTTCAGAACCCTTTGACCGCAGAGTTGCTGGGCAAGACGCAGCTTTTCGCCGACGCTGTAGGCGCACACGCGGGCCGGTCCTGGGACTCCACCATGCAGGACTTTCTCGAAAGGCAGTCAGCAACTTGTCCGTTCAGCACAGGGGCATTGCGCCTCGCGCCGTCAACCCTGGCCGCAGTGTGCTGCAACGACGAGTTCGAGCAAGGCGTCCACGCACCCGGCGCTGGCAGGCTCGGGGCAGCTCCCCGTCGTGTGTGCCGCAGCCCCGTGGGTGTTCGCGAGCGCCTCGCCCGCATCGCGTAAGGCAAAATTGCGGGTGGGGACGATCACGACTACGCCGTTCCGCAATCTTATCCAGATTCTTATCCACCAACGAAAAAGGGGCCAGAGCCTGCGCTCCAACCCCTTGATCTTTCTGGCTCCGATGACAGGACTCGAACCTGTGACCCGGTGATTAACAGTCACCTGCTCTACCAACTGAGCTACATCGGAATCCTCGGTCACACGCGCTCGCGCCGCAGCGAGAGAGTCGTGCTCGCGCGGCCTCACGACCGCACGAACGCGGGCATGGTACTCATCCGCGGCCGATTGTCAACGCTTGGCACCGGCGCCGCGGCCGGCCTACACTGGCGCTATGACGACGACGCCTGCCAAATCCGCCAAGCCTGCCGCAGCTGGAGCGGCGTATGCTGCGGGGCAGGGGCTTGCCGCGCACTTGTCCAACGGCCTGCTGCATGGGCTCTATCTGGTGACCGCGGCGGAGACCGGGCAGTTGGGCCGCGACGAGGACCCGCCCGGTGCCGATCCGGTTCTCTTGCGCGCCGCGGCGTTGCAGATTGAGACGGCCGCGCTTGATGGGGGCGATCCTGCGCTGGATCGCGTCGTGATCGACTACCTCGACGGCGACCGCGATGGCGACGGCGTTCACGCCCTGGCGGCGCGGGAGACGCGCAATGTCTCGCTGTTTGGCGGTCGGCGGGTTGTGACCATCCTGCACGCCGACGGACTGGCGTTTTCGGGCGCCGATGCCGACGAAGCACCGACCGGGCGCAAGAAGAAGGCGACCGGCCAAGATCCGCTGGAAGGCGTCATTTCTGCTCTGGATCCGCAGCCCGGTCGCCCGCCATTTGTGCTGATTGTTGTCGCGGAACGCATCGACCGCCGTCGCAAAGGCTGGAAATTGCTGATGCAGCACGGCGCGCTCGTGGAAGTGCCGTTGATGACCATGGCGACGCTGCAGCAGTACCTGGCCGACGAAGGCAAGCCGTTTGGCATCCAAATCGATCGTCCCGTGGCGCAGCGGATTTGGGATCGTCTGGGTGGTGGCGATCCGTCGCGCTTGCGCCAGACCGCGGATCGCCTGCTGCTCGATGCGGGGCCGAAAGGCACGGTTACGGTGGCGATGGTCGAGGCGTCGGTGCCGATGGACCGCGACGCCGGCGTCTTTGCGATCACCGATGCGATTTCCCAAGGCGACGGCACGCGCGCGATCACGGTGCTGCACCTGCTGCTGGAACACGCCAGCGCGACGGAGTCGGAACGCACGGGTGAAGTGATGAAAACATTCGGGATTCTAAACAGCCATTACGCTGCGCTGCTGAAGATCCACGCCGGTTTGGCCAAGCAGCCGGGCGCTTCGGCGGACCAACTGGGGCAAACGACGGGCGTTCATCCGTTTCGCATCAAAAACATGCTGCCGCAATTGCGCGCGATGCGGCCCGGGCGACTGGAACAGGCGATCGCGTCGCTGGACGCGGCGGATACGCTCTTGAAATCCAGCGCGATCGGCGATCGCAAAGTGTCCACTTCGCGCTGGCTGGAGCGTCTGCTGCTGTCGCTGGCCTCAGGGCAGCCGCTGCGGATGCCGGCTCGGCCGCACATTTTTGACACCCTGACTTAGGCTTCACGACCGGAGGCGAACTTGCCGCAGATCGCGATCGAACGTTTTGCCCTCGGGCCGATGCAGAATTTCGTGTATCTGCTGATTCCGCAAGCCCGAGATCGCCTGGTCGTCGTCGATCCAGCTTGGCAGCCCGAGGTGATCCACGCGCGCGCGCAAGCGCTCGATCGGCGCGTTACGGACATCATCTTGACCCATCATCACGCTGACCATCGCAACGGCGTGGAGGCCGTTCTGGAACAGTCGCCTGCGCGGATTCACGTGCAGAAAAGCGAGCTTCCGTGGCTCAACGAGCTTGGCTGGCGCGGTGATCTGGTCCTGCATGAGCCCGGCGATCAAATCGAACTGGGCGCTGGCGAGTCGCTGCGGCTGATTCACACGCCCGGGCATACGCCTGGGTCGCAGTGCATCGCGTGTGGCGGACGGCTGCTGACCGGCGACACGCTCTTCATCGACGGCTGTGGCCGCTGCGATCTGCCCGGTGGCGATCCCGTCACGATGTTTCACAGCTTGTTCACAACGCTCGGCGGACTCGCGGGCGACACGGTCATTTTGCCCGGCCATGACTACGCGCCGTTGCCGGAAGCGACGTTGGACGACCAGAGAAAGACGAATCCTTATCTGCAATTGCAGACGGTCGCAGATTTTTCCCGCTACCGGATGCGGCCGCGCTCGTGATTCTGTCACGTGTCCCTTGCTGATTTGACGCACTGCGTTATTGTGTGCCGGGCGGTGCGCGCGATCCTTCGGCGGTTGCAAGCACGCGGAGTTTCCGTAAACTCCGCACGTCGCACCCCCCTTGTGGCAGCTTCCGATCTGCATTCGGCAGATTTGGCTGTTCGTCCATTGTGTTGGTTCGACTGGAGCCTTGCTGACCATGTGGCGGATTTGCACCATTTGCGGCGCGCGGACGGATGCCTTCACCTGTGACAAGGACGGCAATCCGACGGATACGATTCGCTCCGATTCGGTGTTTCCCGGCCGCCTGTTTCCCAACGAGACCGTTCTGGAAAACTACAGCGTCAACGACCTGATCGGCGTCGGTGGCATGGGCGCTGTCTATCGCGGCGAGCAGAAGACGACGCGGCAACAGGTGGCGATCAAGGTGCTTTGGCGGGATCTCGCCAAGGATCCGACCGAGGTCAAGCGCTTTACCCGGGAAGCGCGCGCTGCGTCGCTGCTCGCGCACCCGAATTCCGTGCGCGTGTTCGATTTTGGCGTCGACGCCAAGTCGGGCGCGTTCTGCATGATCATGGAGTATCTGGTCGGCCAGAAGCTGAGCGATGCGCTGCGCCGTTCGCCGGTTCTGGACCCGGTGCGCACCGTGCACATCTGTTCGCAGGTGGCCAAGGCGCTGGAAGAAGCGCACCGCAAGGGCATCGTTCACCGCGACGTCAAACCGGACAACATCTTCCTGCAGGAGATTGCGGGCGAGCGCGATTTTGCCAAGATTCTCGACTTCGGCTTGGCGAAATTCGTCGCAGGCGACTATGAGCGCGACCAACTGACGCGGAGCGGCTATGTCGTCGGCTCGCCGGAATACATGGCGCCGGAACAAGCCTCGGGCGGAGAAGTGACGCCGGCCGCGGACATCTACTCGCTCGGGATTGTGCTGTTTGAGTGCCTGACCGGGCGCCTGCCGTTCGACGCGACGACGACCGCGGAAGTGCTGCGCAAGCACATTCTCCAGGGTGCGCCGCGGCTGATTCAGAGTGACAACGAGTTTACGCGCGACATTCCGCTGGCCTTGGAGGACGTGGTGCTGCGGTGCTTGGACAAGGATCCGGCCAACCGCCCGGCGACGGCCGACGCGCTGCGGATCCAGTTGCTCCAGGCCTGTGACCGGCGGCGGTTGAATACCGCGCCGATGCTGGTGCTTCCGGGCATGGTCGTGGCACCCACGTCGATGGAGGAGTCTGGTTCGCCGACTCCGCCTCCCGTGGTTTCTGCGCCGATTCGGCCAGCAAGCCCAGCTGAAACGTCGACGCGTGTCGAGGGTCCTGGCGATCACCTGGCGACCGAGCCTTCGCCCGCGCGCGTGCGCCGCGGTTTGAGCGACGATTTTGCCGCCGGCTTGGTGGATCGGGTCTTGAACGCCACGCCATTCGGCGGGACGGACGACGAGAAGACGCCTGACTCCGTCGATCGCTTGGAGCCGAGTGCGTCGGTTCTGGAGACGCCAGCGGATCCGCTCGGTGGCGCCACGCAGAAGATGGTGCCGCGTTCGGAGGTCGGTGCGCGTACGCCTCTGGAGCCCTTGCACACGGTTTCCGTGACGGGTGAGCCGCCAGTGGCCGCAAGGCCGTACGCGCCGAGTGCGGTTGACCGTGGCCATTCGGCGTCGATCGCCGACAAAGGGCGCGAGTCTGCGCCGCTTTCCGACCAGCTGGATCCGGTGGGCACGGCGCAGGTCGCGGTGCGCAACGCCCGTGCCGGCGCGGCTGGCTTGGTTTCTGCACCGGTCACGCCGCGATCATCCCCAGGGTCTTCTCCACCCTGGCTGTGGCTGGGCGCGGCGGGGCTTGCGGCGGTCGCCGCGACACTGGCCTGGTTCCTGTCTAGCCGTTGATTCACAAGCGGAATTTCTTCTGACTTGGCGAGTCGGACGCAAATGGCGCTGCCTGTCGAACCGCAAAGAATGGCAAAACTTGCATAGCGTTACTCCCGTCCGGGATTGACGATCGTCGCTGACGGGTTCCAAATCGTCGCCCGCGTCCGCCTGCGAGGCGCCAGGAATGCACATGGCCACGACTTCCGCTCCCCAACCCATCGTTCATTTGTCCCATGTCGACAAGGACTACAAGCTCGGTGCCGTGACCGTGTCGGCGCTCAAGCAAGTGTCGCTGGAAATTGCGCCAGGCGAATTCACGGTGATCGCCGGGCCGTCGGGTTCGGGCAAGACAACGCTCCTGAATCTCATTGGTTGCGTTGACGTCGCGACCCGCGGTGAAGTCGTTGTGGCGGGTCAGGACACCGGCAAGCTGTCGGAAGGCGACTTGACTCGGCTGCGCTTGAATGCGCTGGGATTTATCTTCCAGTCCTTCAACCTCGTCGGCGTGCTGGATGCGTTCCAAAATGTTGAATTTCCACTACTTTTGCAGAAGAAGCTCAACGGTGCGCAGCGCAAAGAACGCGTCATGGACTTGCTTCACAAAGTGGGGATTGCCGATTATGCGCACCATCGTCCGGGCGAGCTGTCGGGCGGTCAGCGTCAACGGGTCGCGATCGCGCGGGCGCTGGTCACGTACCCGCGCATCGTGCTGGCAGATGAACCGACCGCCAATCTCGATTCCGTGACCGGGACGCAGATCCTGGACCTGATGCAGGAACTGAACCGCGAAGGCACGACGTTCCTGTTTTCCACGCACGATCCGCACGTTGTGTCGCGTGCCGGCCGCGTCGTCCGCTTGGTGGACGGCCGCATTGTGACGGAACCGGACGAGCAGTCCCAGTCGAGCCACGCGTGAGGCGCATCCGATGATCCTGATTCACATCGCGCTTCGCAACCTATTGACCCACAAGATCAAATCCGCCATCGTCGGCGGCCTGCTGGTCTTCGCGGCGTTGCTGATCATCCTCGGCTTGAGCCTGATCTCCTCGATCGACACGTCGATGTCCAAAAGCATCGTCAATTCGGTCGCTGGTCACATCCAACTTCAGGAAAAAGGTGCGAAGGACGAGCTGTCGATCTTCGGTCAAATGGGCTCGAACGAAATCGGCTACATCCACAATTTCGCTGAGATCCGCAAGGCAATCGAGGCCTTGCCGGAAGTGGCGGCGGTCGTGCCGATGGGCATCGATTCCTCGATCGTCTTTGGCGGCAACGTCCTCGACGTCAAGCTCGAAGCGCTGCGCAACGCCGTGAAAGCGGGCGACGCCAAGCAGGTGGATATCGTGCGTCGCCACGTGCGGCGGATGGTCGCGTTGCTGGATGAGGAACTCAAGAACCTCAAAGGCTTTTCCGACCAAGAGAAGATGTCCGACGACATGAAGCAAGGCGTGATCGACGTGACCGCGGCCAATCAGCCGGTATTTTGGGATAGCTTCGATCAGGACCCGTTCGCTCATTTGGAGTTTCTGGAGAACAAGATCGCCAAAATGGCAATTGGCGAAGACATGCTGATGTTGCGCTACGTCGGCACCGATACTGAGCGATTTCGCAAGGTTTTTGACCGTTTTGAGATGGTCGACGGCACGCCGATTCCGCCGGGCCAACGCGGGTTCCTGATCAACAAGTTCACCTACGAGGAGCAGGTCAAGCACAAGACCGCGCGGCGCTTGGACAAGATCAAGGATCGCCTGGCCGAGGGTGCCAAGATTGCGACCGACGACGAAATCAAGCAGTGGATCAAGCTAAACCGCACGCAATACAAGGAAATCACGTTCCAATTGGATGACGCGGCGACGGCGGATGTCAAAGCTGCGCTGCAGGACGAACTGCAGACGAAAGAGGCCGATATGGCCAAGCTCGTCGACGCATTCATGGACGTCAATGACGGCAATTTCCAGAAGCGTTACGACCTGTTCTACAAAGTGGTGGCGCCGCGCATTCGCCTGTACGGCATCCGCGTCGGCGACATCATGACCATCAACGGCTTTTCGCAGTCCGGCTACGCGACGACGGTCAACGTCAAGATGTACGGCACATTCCGCTTTCACGGCCTGGATCGCTCGACGATGGCGGGCGCGTTCAACGTGCTGGACTTGATGACCTACCGCGACTTGCTCGGCTACATGACCGCGGACAAGAAGGCTGAAATCGCGAAGTTGCAGGCGCAAAGCGGAATCAAGGAATTGAAGCGGGACACCGCGGAAGCGGAGCTGTTCGGCGACGGCGCGGGTGAACAGGTCGAGGACGCATCGGATGCGACACCCGCGCAGGCGGCCGCAGTCACGCCCACGGATGCGCCCGCGGCCGCGAGTCCGACCGCCGTAGCCACAGCGACGCCGGGCGGTTCTGCCAAGCTGTTCGCCAAGGAATTGGAATCCCATGTTTATTCCCAGGATGAACTGGATGGCGGTGTCGTGCGCAGCGCAGCCATCATGTTGAAGCCGGACGTGGACCTGAAAGTCGGCATGGCGAAGGTCAACGCGCTGATCGACGAGAAGAAGTTCGCCTTGAAAGCGCTGGATTGGCGCGCGGCGTCGGGGCTGGTCGGCAATTTCGTCGGCGTCATCTACGCGGTGCTCGCCTTCTCGATTTTCGTCATCTTTCTGGTGTCCCTGGTCATCATCAACAACTCCCTGGTCATGTCGACGCTGGAGCGCACGCGGGAAATCGGCACGATGCGCGCGATTGGTGCGCAGCGCTGGGAAATTCTGCTGATGTTCATGGTCGAGGCGTTCGTCATGGCGATTGTGTTCGGTGCCATCGGCTGCGCGCTCGGCTACTCCATCGTCGCGTACTTTGGCCATTTCGGCTTGTTGGCGAACAACGATTTCATGATTTTCCTCTCTGGTGGCCCGCGCTTCTATCCGGCGCTGCCCGGCTGGGGCCTGCCGGTCGCGATGATTGCCGTGCTGATTGTGACGCTCATTTCCACGCTGTACCCGGCGTGGCTGGCGATGCGGATTACGCCGCTGGCAGCCATGCAGGATTCAGAATGATCGTAGAGTCGGAGACCTGATGTTCACTCTTTTGCAAATCGCCGCGCGCAATCTGGCTCGCAACCGCAAACGGACCTTGCTGCTGGGCGGCGCCATCGCGATTGTGACCGTGCTGCTCGTGCTTTTGACCGCGCTGTTCAATGGCACACAAGCGTCCATGCTGCGCAACGCGACGACGCTGTCGACCGGCCACGTCAATGTTGCCGGGTTCTACAAAATCACGTCGGGTACGGCGGCTCCGGTCGTCACGGACTACGTCAAGCTGCGGGATATTGTCGAAAAAGAGACGCCCGGCTTGCAGTCGCTGGTCGTGCGCGGTCGTGGTTTTGGCAAGCTGGTCAGCGATGCTTCGTCGCAAGTCGCGGTGGTGTCGGGCATCGACATCGAGCGGGAAGCGAACTTCAAGAACATCCTGGAAATCGTCTCGGGCGACGTCAATCGCTTGAGTGAGCCGCACGCCATTCTCATCTTTGAGGCGACGGCGGAGCGCCTGGAACTGAAGATCGGCGACAACGTGACACTCAGCTCGCAGACCTTCCGTGGCGCGAATAACTCCATCGACTGCAAAGTGGTGGCCATCGCCAAGCCGCTGGGCATGTTCTCCAGCTTTTTCGCCTATGTACCGCTGCAGACGCTGCGCGAGCTGTACAGCCTCGATCAGCACACC
Source organism: uncultured Myxococcales bacterium (assembly GCA_903924465.1). GTDB lineage: Bacteria > Myxococcota_A > UBA9042 > UBA9042 > UBA9042 > CAIYBN01. Next base: position 8,817 of record CAIYBN010000127.1, read on the forward strand.
GCGGGTGGCATCCAGATCTACCTAAAGGATTGGGAGCAGGCGGAGCAGGTCGCGGCGAAGTTGCGAATTGCCCTGGATAAGTCCGGATACCGCGTGATGGATCACATGGACCTGCCGTATTGGCGCAAGTTTGACATCGTCAAGCGCGAGGATTGGACCGGCCAGAAGATCGATGTGACGACGTGGATGGACGAGGATCCGTTCATGAAATGGACGCTGTTCGGTTTTCGCGCGCTCATCGTCATCGTCTTCATGGTGCTGTTGGCGATCATCATCATCGGCGTCATGAACACGCTGTGGATGGCGATCCGCGAGCGCACGCGCGAGGTGGGTGCGCTGCGGGCGATCGGCATGCAGCGGCACATGGTCCTGGCGATGTTTGTGACCGAAGGGGCGCTGCTGGCGGTGATTTCCTCGACCGCTGGCGTGATTCTTGGCGTCATCGCCGCGTACGGCATCAATGCCGCGCATCTGAAAATGATCAAGGGATTCCAGATGGTGCTGATGTCGGAAACCGTGACGTTGCTCGTGAGCGTGCCGACCGTGCTGCTTTCGCTGCTGGTGATCGCCAGTGTCACGACGCTCGGTTCCATCCTGCCGGCCTGGCGCGCGGCGCGGTTGCAGCCCGTGGAAGCCATGCATTCATCGAACTGATTCAAGCTGTTTGAGGTCCTATCGTGAAGTACTTTTTGCCCATCTGCCTGTTCCTTTCCGCGCTGCCCGCTGTGGCCCAGGAAGCGCCAGCGCCCGCCGCTCCGGACGCGCAGCCAGCGCCGCTCAACGAAGCGGAAGCTCTCAAATGGATTCAGCAATTGGACGATCGTCAGCGCAATTCGGGCGATTATCGGACCAACATCTACATGGAGCGCAAGGAGCGCAACAAGAACGATGTGGTGTTCGACGCGACGGTTTTTCGCCGCGACGCGGACGACAAGCTGATGATCTTGTTCCAAGCGCCGAAGGCGGAAAAGGGCAAAGGTTACCTGCGGGTCGACAAGAACTTGTGGATGTACGACCCGACGACCGGCAAGTGGGAGCGGCGGACGGAGCGCGAGAAGATTGGCGGGACGGACAGCCGTCGCGCGGATTTTGACGAATCGCGTCTGGCCGAGGAATACAACATCAAGTACGAAGGAGCCGAGAAGCTCGGTTCCATGTGGACGCAGAAAATGACGCTGACGCTGAAGAAAGGCGTCGATGCGGCGTACGCGAAGATGGTGCTGTGGCTGTCGACCTCGTCGGGCAATACCTTGAAGAAGCAGGAATTCGCCGACAGCGGCAAGCTGATGCGCACCACGTACACGCCGAAGTGGGTCAAAAAGTTCAGCCCATCCAAGAAAGGCGACGTGTGGACGCCCAAGGAAATCCGCATCTTTGACGAGGTGGAAAAGGGCAATTCGACGACGATTTTGCTCAAGGAACAGGATTTGAACTCGCTGCCGGCAAATCTATTCACCAAAGCCTGGCTGGAGTCCCAGTCGCGATGAGAACCTTACTCCTTGTATTTGCAGTTTTTCTGCCCGCCCTTGCGTTCGCCGCCGATCCGGCCGCGGACGACCGTGCGCGCGAGGATGCGCTTTTTGGCGGCGACGAGGAGAAGCAGGCCGCCAAGGCAACTGAGCCCACGACCACGACCACCACGGACTACGGCGATGAGCGGATGGCGGGCGGCGAGACCAAGCCCAACGACGACTTGCTCTACAAGGATCGCAGCCAGATCGGCGGCTTTCTCTACATGCGCACGTCGGCAGCCTACAACCAGGGCTCGCGCGCGTCGGACATCAGCCTCGGCAATTCCAATCTTTTTGACGTGTTCTACGACTCACGCCTGAACGACCGCGTGCGCGCATTTGTCCGCGGCCGCGTGATCTACAACCCGCTGGCCAACGCGACGCCGACCGCCGGCATCAACTCGCAATCCGCGCTGGGTGCCGCGACGAGCACGGACGTCACCAAGGCCTTGCTGACGCAAATGTGGCTGAAGTTCGATATCAGCCGTTCGGTGTTTCTGACCGTTGGCCAACAGTTCGTGCGTTGGGGGACGACGCGGTTCTGGAATCCGGTCGACGTGCTGAACACGACCAAGGTCAATCCGCTGGCGTTCTTTGACGAGCGCGTCGGCGTGCCGATGGTCAAGGTTCACATTCCCATTGAGAAATTGGGCTGGAACTTGTACGGCATTGCCTTGACGGACAGCGCGACAAGCGTCGATCGACTCGGCGCGGCCGTCCGCGGCGAAGCGCTGTTTGGCCACACGGAAGTCGGCGTAGCGACGATCTTCCGCAAAGGGGTTGACCCCAAGCTCGGCTTGGATGTGTCTTCGGGACTTGGCGATTTTGATCTGACAGGCGAACTTGGCTTGGTCTTTCCCGCGGGCACGACACCGCAATGGCAAGCAGCAGCGGGCCTCAGCTACACCTGGGCTTACCGCGAAGATGACTCGCTGGTGCTCGCAGTGGAGTACTTCCACAACAACCAGGGACTGACGCTGCCAGGCGTCTACGATGCCTACAAACAGTCGATCCTGGCTGGCGCGCCACTGCCCAATCTCACGCCGCTGTACACGTCGCGCGACTACGTTGGCGCTGTGGCGACGGTCGTCTCGCCGGGCAACCTGAACGACGCGACGATTTCCGCGATTTCGCTGACCAATCTGACGGATGGCTCGGGGACGGCGCAGCTGAATTTCAGCAACCTGTTTCTCACCGACTTGACGATCGAAGCCTACGGCGGCGTCTCCTATGGCGACGGCGAAATGCGCGGCAATCTCCCGTATTTTCAAGCGCAATTGCCCAATGATCCGAACTACGCGGCGATCGCGACGAATCCCTTGGTCGCGGCATTCATGAGCGCCCACGCGCCGCTGTTGCGGTTCGGCGTGAACTTGCGCGTCAACCTGTAGCAGTTCCTACGCCGACGGTTTTCCGCCTGGCTGCGGCACCGGCGCATCGCGCTGGGACGGCGAACGGTGATAGGCCGTCGCTGCCTCCAGCACCTGCGACGGCATCGTCGCCCGCTTCGAATCGGCCACACGTGGCATGGCGTGGACTTCCGCATTCACCTGGTTGGACGCGAACACCTGCACCCCACGCAGGCGTTTGAGCTTGTCCAGCGCTTCGTCCAGGATCTGCTGCACCTGTCCACGCCGGCTCGGGACGTACGTCAGCGCCAGCGTCGACATTTCATGCGGCGCCGCGGCCGCTGCGTCCATGCCGCGAAGCAGGAAGCTCGCCGCGTCGTAGCAGGACGCAAATCGCTTCGCCGTGTCCTTGGCCGTACAGAGTCGAATGAAGTCAGCCAGATCGTCGGGCAAGTCCGGTTCCAGCAACCGCGGATCCGGCGTCTCCTGATGCAGGTGCAAATTGAAGACCGCCTGCACGGTGTCGCCCCAGAAAGGCAGCTCAGCGGTGCAGAGCTCGTAGGCCAAAATGCCCAGCGAATACAGATCGGCACGGCCGTCCAGCGGCAGACCCAGAATTTGCTCGGGCGACATGTAAAACGGCGTTCCGACCACCTTGCCGTCCTGATCCGTCGGCACGCCGACCGGCACCGCGATGCCGAAATCCAGCAGCTTGACCCGGCGATCCTCGGTCATGAACACATTCGCAGGCTTGACGTCCCGGTGAATCAGGCCTTTCTCGTGGGAGTACGCGAGTGCGCTGGCCGTCTCCGCAAGAATGCGCCGCACGACGTGCCAATCCAGTTCCTCGCGGCGGCGGATCAGCGCCTCCAGCAATTCGCCGGTCAGCTTTTCCATGACAATGAATCGCGTGCCGTACGCTTCTTCCGTGTCCAGCACGCGGACGATGTTGTCGTGGGCGAGACCCGCGACGATGCGCCCTTCGTGGGCAAAATGATCTGCAAAATTAGGGTCATAGACCAGCGAATGCGACAGCATCTTCAGCGCCACCGAGCGTCCCAGCCCCGGGTGCCGCGCTTCAAAGACCGTCGCGACGCCGCCGGAACCCAAACGTCCCAACACCTCGTATTTGCCCACTTTGCGAATGCCGTCGGTCTCCATCAAACGCTCGCCGACGAGCGCGGTCAGGAACGATGCCGACTGCGGGTGACGGGCGAACAAGTCGTCCAGCACGCTTTTGCGAATGCGGTGTGCGGTGACCGTGCCGCTCGCTGTGACAGTTGCCGTCCGCGATTCTCGCGTCACCAGCGCCATTTCGCCGACCAGCGCCGGCGCGTCGAGTTGGGTCTCAAAGAAGAGTGCGCCCGCCGCATCGCACATGGACACGTGGACACGTCCACGCTCGATGACAAACATCTCCTCGCCGATTGCGCCCTGTTCAATGACGACGGCTCCGTCGGCGAACGTGACGGGCTCCATCGCCTCCTGAAGCGTCTTCAACGCGTCGTCGGTCAAGTCATGGAACAGCGGCAGCATGGCCCAGAAGGGGCGCGCGCGAATCCAGTCCGACAGGTGCCGGGGAATGGGCCCGATATCGGGAACGGGCGGCCGTTGAGCGACCTGCGTCCTTGCTTCGTCGGACTTCTTGCCAGCAACCACGGTCATTGCAGGATTCCCCTACGTGAGAAGCACGCTGCATCCTCCGTTCATACCGCGACGAGGCTCAGGCGGCAAGCCAAAACCCTGTGAAACATCGCATTTTGGCCAGCGCGTTACGCGCCAAACGCCATACCGCCGTCGCACCGCAGGACCTGCCCCGTCACGCCACGCGACTGGCCGCCGACAAGGAAACACGCGAGTTCGGCGACATCCAGTGGCAAGCCCGGCTGCAGCATCGCGGTCAGCTGCTTGGCCATTTCGCGATTGATGACAGGCATTTGCGCGGTCATGTCGGTCAGAATGAAGCCCGGCGCGATGGCGTTGGCGCGCAAGCCACGTGCCTGGCCATCGACCGCCCACTGTTTGGCCAATTCAATGACCGCCGATTTCGACGTGCTATAGTTGGTCTGGCCGAAGTTGCCGGAGATACCCATCACGGAACTCATCAGCACCATCGCTGAACCCGGCTGGAGCAGCGGCGCGACGGCGGTTTGCACCAGGTGCATCGCGCCAAAATTGACCTGCAGCACCTGCCGCCACTGCGCCACCGACATCTTCTTCAACGTGCGGTCCCGCGTGATGCCGGCGTTGTGAATCACGCCATCCAGACGCCCGGCACTCTTGCCAATCGCGTCGGCGATCGCCTGCGCCCCGGATAGCGTGCCCACGTCCGCTGCGACGAATTCCGCATGACCGCCGCGCGCGCGAATCTGCGCGACGGTGTCCGCTGCCGCCGCTTGCGACTGAGCGATGTCGTTGATCCACACGTGTGAGCCTTCCAGCGCCAGGCGCTCGGCGATGGAGGCGCCAATGCCACGCGCCGCACCTGTGACCAGGACGACCTTGCCGTCGAGCTCAGGGCCATCGGCTGCGTCGCCGGCGACGGACTTCCGGGCGAGCAAGTCCAATCCAGTCAGAAAGGCTGCGCGCGGGCTGGCCAGAAACGCCGCGAGCGCGGCTGCGGATTGCGCGTCCTCGGCGCGGATGACGTGGCAGGTTGTGCCCGATTTGCCCAGTTCCTTGAACGCTGAGCGCATAAAGCCCTGCGTCGCGGCGGTCATCAGCCCGCCCAGCGAGTCGCCGCGCAGATCTGGCCCCAACACCAGCAGAAGTCGACTATTCGGCGGCAAGGATGCCGCGGCATGGCCGACACTCAACAGCGCGTCGGTCGCTTCGTTGACCGCCAAATCCACGCCGTGCGGGCGAATCACGCGGTGAATCAGCGTCACCGGTCGGCGATCGCCTGTCGCGCCACCTTGGGCGATCGCGTGCAGCACGCCGCCCGGCAAGTCCGCCGTTCCCGCAACGAATTGACCGCCGCCATCGACGATCCGTCCCGTCAGCGTCGCGTCGCCCGCTGGATCGACCACCGTGACCGCCGCACCCGCCTGCTGCACGGCTTGGGCCATCGCCAGATCGAGCGCGTCGCGCAAGTGCGTCACAACCGCGCGCGTGCCCGTCAATTCGCCCGCCGTCGATCGACCGGTGCCACGTCGCAGCGGTGTGGGCAATGAAATCGGCAACGGCACGCGCTGGAGGAGTTTGCGCACATTCGGATTGAGGCTCCAGTCGTCCATGATTGTCTCCCGTTGGGGGCAAAGAAATGCGGCTTGGACCGTCGCGGGCGTTTGCCCCTGGTCAGGGCCAAAACGGTGCCATAGCGGCGGCTTTTGGACAAGCGCTCTGACCGTCGCGGCGTCGAACGCACCGGCAATTTCGCGTTGACGAGGCAGACAATGATCCGCACAATCGCGTCGGTCTGGCAGGCGAACGCCAGCTGGACCCCTGCCACGTCAACCGTTGCAGGGAACGAAATTCCCAGGAGACAGCATGAAGAAAGGCTTGATCGCGACGACGTTGAGTGTTGCCGTCGCGGGATTGACGATGGGTGCCAACGCCCACGCGGATGCGAGCAGCGCCGGCAAGGCGGTTTCCGGCAAGGCGGGCTGTGGCGGCAAAGGTGGCTGCGGTGGCAAGGGCGGTTGCGGCGGCAAGGGCGACGACAAGAAGGGAAAGAAGGACGATCCGAAGAAGGACGCGCCCAAGAAGGACGAGGCACCCGCGCCGAAATAGCCCGGCAAGGACGCCATTCCTGACGACTGCATCGGGCCAGTTGCCGGTCACCACAACGCGTTGCGTAGCCCCGTGGCGGCGGAATTGGTTTCGCGCCATGGGGACTTGACCTCCAACCCGAATGCGTTTAGACCTTGTCGCGTTGCTGGGCGACGAGCCTGCGCTGCCAAGTCGGCGGCATCGGACGCGGCGAAAGCCAAAGTCGCAGCCAACCAGCACCCCAGCGCGCACGAACGCGTTGCACCTTTCAGGAGCCAAACAGATGAAGTTGATTGCCAAGACCCTGACCATCGCCGTCCTCTCCACCTTCGTGGGCGCGTCTGCGTTCGCCGGCGAAGAGCCCGCCAAGGCCGAGAAGAAGGAAGAAGCCAAGGCCGAGAAGAAGGCCAAGAAGGGCAAGAAGGAAAAGAAAGAGACCAAGAAAGAAGAGAAAAAGGAAGAGAAGAAAGAAGACAAGAAGTAAGTCGACCGACCTTCGGGTCGGCGCTTGCTCTTCGTCTGCGACGCCCGGCGGCTTTGCGGCCAGTGGTGCGTTGATGATCGCGAAAGGCCGCGGCCTCGCAGGAGAAAACCTACGAGCGCTGCGGTCTTTTCGTTTGCGCATTCGGTGCTGAGCGCCGCGCTTTGTGGAGTCCCTTGCAGCCAACTTCTCCCCGCCCAATGCCCGACCTTGCCGGTTTGCCCGACTTGCTGGAAGCCCACGTCCGCGCTCACTTGACGCCGCCTCGCGCGCGCCACCAGCCGCTCGCGGACGTGCATGCCGAGGCGCTCGCGTTGCTCTCCGGCCTGTTCACGCAAGCACGGGTTTCGCTGCCGGCTGGCTACATGACCCAACCGCGCTTCCGGGCGGCGTATTTGCTGTATTTCGTACCGACGGGTACCGCGACCGTGTTGCACGTGTTGCAGCGTTCAGGCGTGCTGCCGCGGATCGCGGGGCGGCCGTTGCGTGTGCTCGATCTCGGTTCCGGGCCGCTGACGGCGACGCTCGCGCTCGCGCTGGCTACCGACGCGCCGTTGGACGTGACGGCGGTCGATGCCGCGCGGCAATCGATGGAGGACGGTCAGGCGATTCTGCAGCAACTTCGACCGGATACGAAGGTGCGCCTGATTGATGGCAACCTGCGGGACGGCAAGACGCTGCACAAGCTGACGGGCCAATTTGACGTGATTCTTGCCGCGCACGTCCTGAACGAATGGCCGAGCCAGACGAATCGGCCGGCGGAGCAATGGCTGGAGCGGTTGCTGGCGGAGCGCTTGGCGCCGGGTGGCGCGGTGGTGCTGGTGGAGCCGGCGACGCGGCACGCTTCGCACAAGCTCATCGACGTGCGGGAGCACCTGATTGCCGCTTCGGCGCTGACGATCGTCTCGCCTTGCATGGGGGCGATGCCGTGTCCGATGGCGGAAAACACCCGCGATTGGTGCCATGCCGAGCAGCCGTGGCAGCGGCCGCGTCTGGTGACGATGCTGGATGACGCGATTGGCCACCGTCGGGCGACCTTGAAGTTCAGCCATTTGGTGCTGGTCGACCAGCCGGCGCCGCCGCCGGATCGCCAGTTCTTCCGCGTGATTGGCGGGCCGATGACGGCTGGCGAGACGTTTCGGCGCTACCTGTGCGGCGTCGATGGCCGGCGCGTCGCGGTGGCGGAGCGGCACGACGCTGGCCGGACCTGGCCGGAGCTGACGACGGCGTGGCGCGGTGACGCGCTCCGGGTGCCGGGAAGCGCGGCCGAGATGCGGCGCGGCAAAGGGACGGAGCCCGGTTGGGTGCCGCAAAAGTCCCAGGATATCCGTGGGCCGCGGCCGCAGGCGCCCATGAAGGCGCGGGAACCGGTGGCGCGTCCGAAGCCCCGGCGCTAGGATGCCGATATCGGCGGCTTGCCGCGGCCGAAGGAAAGTCAGCATGCCGCGCGCGTTTCGTTGGCTGACCTCAGGGTGGATGGCGTTCAGTCCAGCGGCGTGCGGCGTGATTCGCGGCGCGGACGACCCAACCAGCTGGGTCGCCAACACGGGCCGCGGCGTCCACGTCGATGACATCAGCGGGCAAATCCCGCGCCTGTGACGGCGCGGAAAGGTGTGACTCTCATGGCAAACCCGGATGACTTTCAGTGGCAGCTCGGCGAACCTTTGGTGGGCGATCGGGCGATTCGCCAGGTTTCGGAGCAGCTTGCGGGCAAGCGTGTGGGCCTTTGTGTGACCGGGGGCATTGCCGCCTTTCGCACGCCATCGCTGGTCCGTGAACTGCGCCGCGCCGGTGCGGACGTGTTCGCGTTCGTGACGCCGAGCGCCCTGCAATTTGTCACCGTCGACGCGCTGGAATGGACGACGCTGCATCCGGTGGTTCAGGCGCTCGACGGTCGCGCGCAGCATGTGGAATCGCCGATGGACGCCTATCTGCTGGCGCCTGCGACGTATTCGACGCTGAACAAGCTGGCGGCTGGTATCGCCGACAACGCGGTCACGACGACGTTGGCGAGCGCCCTGGGGCTGCTGGAGCACGGCAAGGCGCAGGTGCTGCTGGCGCCGACGATGCACGGTTCGATGGTGAATGCGATTTTGCGCGGGAATTTGGCGCGCCTGACGGATCTGGGTTGTCAGGTGATCGCGCCGCTCGGCCGCGATGGCAAGGCGCTGCTGCCGGATGACGCGACGCTGGTCGAGGCGGTTGCGCAGTCGCTGGGTCGGTGAAGGCGAACCATGAAGGTTTCGCGGCTGCTGTTGCTGTTGGCACTGCTGATTCCGGCGCCGGTTCTGGCGGTGGACGTCCGGCGGATTCGCGGTGGCTGTGACGTGGCCGCGGTGCATCGCCTGGTGCGGCAGTGGAACAGCAAGCTGGCGCGGTGTGCCGCGACGGGGCCGGTCGTCCTTCACGTGGCGCCGGATGGGCGAGTCGAGCGTGTGGACGCGACGCCGGCGGCCAAGCCGTGCTGGAAAGCGCGGACCGCAAAGTGGCGGGTGCCGATGCGGGAGGCGGGACGGTGTACGGTGGAAGTCGGAACGCCGTAGCGGTGAAAGCGGCGGGAGACGCCGGGACCCAGGCGGGTGTCGAGCGTTCAGCCACAAGCACGCGGCGCGACGGCCACGCACGTGCGTTTGGACCAGCCCTTCATCGCTCCGGTGCCGCTCGGCGTGCTGGTGTGGGCCGGCCTGTTCCTCCGTGACGCTCGGGTGCGGCAGTTGCTGCCGCTGCGCAGTCTGTCGCGCACCGCGTAGAGCGGCGGTTTCGCCATTTCCCGCCGCCAGTCCGCATAGCTGCGGGCTGGTCAGGACGGGCACTTGCAGGCGCCGCAGATCCCCGTGCCGGTTCGAGCGTCCAAGCCCAGCCACCCGCGCGCGCAAGCGCTTCACCCCGGGCGGCTGGAGGTCCCGATGTTTCGCACCCTGATGCCTGTTGGCGCGTTCGTCGCGCTCGCCTTGCCGCTTTCCGTACGTGCCGCCGAGCCACCGCCGCTGACGACGCAAATTACGGCTGTGACGGTCTTTGCCGACCGTGCGCAGGTCACCCGGACCGCGGCGTTGGACTTGCCCAAAGAGCCAGGCAAGGTCGTCGTCGCCAAGCTGCCGGGCTGGATTGACGCGGATTCCGTGCGCGTGGCGCTGGAGCCGCCGACCGCGGGGCGCATCCTGGATGTGGCGGTCAGCACGTCGTATCTGGCGGAGGCGTCGGAGGCGAGTGTGCGCAAGGCCACCGCGGCGCTGCAGGAAACCGACGATGAGCTGGCGGCGATCGCCGACGAGGAACGCACGCTGAGCGACGAGATTGCCCGGCTGGACGGCCTGCGGTCGTTTGCCGTGGAGCGCGTGCCGCGGGAGATGGCGGCTGGTGAGCTGAAGCTGAAAAGTCTCACCGAAACAATGGGCTACGTGAGCGACACAGTGCGGCGCGATCGTCAGCAGCTGCGGCAGTTGGCGCACAAGCGGCGGGACCTCGAGCCCGTGCACGCGCAGCGCGAGCGCGAGTTGGCGGACGTGGAAGCGCGCGCGCAGTTGCAGCAAAGCGCGGTGACCGTGGAGCTGAGCGGCGCGGGCCATGCGCAGCTGCGGGTGACGTACCTGACGCCGGGCGCGGCGTGGGAGTCGGCGGGCGAAGTGCGCGTAGGACACGGTGCGCGGACGGTGGGCGTGCAGCAGTTCGCGTCCGTGGTGCAGACGACCGGCGAGGACTGGACCGGCGCGACGCTGACGTTTTCCACCCAGCGGCCCGATGACGTGCTGGACGTGCCGGAAGCGCACGGGCTGATGTTGGACAAAGGCGGCGCCGGACTGGGCGACGTGCTCGGGCACGCGGGCGCGTCGTTTTCCAAGGCGCAGACGGCGTATGCGGAGCAGAACGCGGTCGTGGCGCGCAACACGCGGCATTGGAGCGATTCACTGGCGCGCCAGGCGGACATGCAGACGCGCGCCGCGGAAAGTTTCGCCCGCCTGACCAGCCGTGGGACGACGGCGCACTTTACCGCGCTGACCGACCGCACGGTGCGCAGCGATGGCAAGCCGGTGCGCGTGGCGATTTCGACGGGTGACTTTGCCGCGACGACCAAAATCGTCGCGGTGCCGGAAGTGTCGCTGAACGCGGTACGCGTCGCGGATTTGCACAACGAGTCCAAGGTGCCGATCCTGCCCGGCCGCGCGGCGCTGTTCACCGAAGGCGCCTTTGTTGGCGCGAGCGACCTGGCGTTTACCGCGCCGGGCGAGGCGTTTTCCGTGTTTCTCGGCGTGGACGACCGCATCAAGCTGGAGCGGACGCTGGACCAGAAGACCAGCTCGCTGCGGCGCAGTGGCAAGCGCACCAAGATGGCCCTGGCGTACGTGCTGACCGCGGAAAACCTGGGCAGCGAGCCGGTGACCGTGGAGATGGCCGAGCGTGTGCCGGTGGCGCAGACGGATGAAATCGAGGTGGATGACATCGAGCTGCCACGCAAGGTGAAGCCCGACGCGCACGGCGTGGCGCACTGGACGGAGACGCTGGCGCCGCACAGCAAGGTGACTTGGCGCGTCAGCTACACCATGGAATATCCGTCAGATTTTGTCACACGGGCGCGGGCGGAGAAGGATGAGGAGGAGGACGCGAGTCCCGCGGCATCGTCGCCCATGCCGGCGCCGGCGGCGAAGCGTAAGCTCTACGAGAAGATCGAGATGCTGGAAAAGGCGCTGTGACCTACTGCCGCAAACGCCCGGCGCGTTCCGCCAACTGCTGCGGCGAATTCACAGTCACGCCCAAATCGCGCAGCAGGCCATCCTCCAATCGGTAGATCCAGCTGTGGACGGTCAGCGGCTGGCCGCGCTCCCAGGCGTCCTGGACAATCGTCGTCTGGCAGACGTTGTTGGCCTGCTCGATGACGTTCAGCTCGCACAACCGGTCGTGGCGTTCCCCTTCGCTCCGCAACGGCTCCAGCTGATGGGCGTGCTTGACCGCGACGTCCTGCACATGGCGCAGCCAGTTGTCCGCCACGCCGACCCGCCGCCGCGTCAGGGCCGCGTGCACGCCGGAACAGCCGTAGTGGCCACAGACGATGACGTGCTGGATGCCGAGCAAGTCGATGGCAAATTGCAGCACGGACAGGCTGTTCAGGTCCGAGTGCACCACGACGTTGGCGATGTTGCGGTGCACGAACAGCTCGCCGGGATGCAGCCCGACGATTTCATTGGCCGGCACGCGGCTGTCCGAGCAGCCGATCCACAAGAACTCGGGAACCTGCTGCGCCGCGAGTTTTTGAAAGAACTGCGGATCCTGCGCGACCCTTTCCGCCGCCCACGTGCGGTTGTTGGCGAACAGTTCCCTGAGCGTGAGCTTTTCCGTGCGCGCCGCCATGCGGCCTCCTTCGCGTCAGCTGGCGGCGCTGGACAGGCATCTATCGAGTCGAGGCTTTGCGCGCAAGTGCGCCGGGAATTCCGCGAACAGCGGCTTGCGGTTGCCGCGCCGTCGGTGCACATTCCAGCCGTACCGAGCCGCCCACGGAGGATCCCCATGCAAACGCTGCTTTCTTACTGGACGATGGACCTTCTCGTTACGAACGGCATGATTTTCTTGCACCTTGTCGGTGCGGTCATCACCGGACTGCTGATCGGCTATGAGCGGACGTACCATGGCCGAGCCGCGGGCATGCGCACCTACGCGCTGGTCTGCATGGCCTCGACCGCGCTGACGATTTTGAACGGCTACCCGACGAACTGGTACGGCGGGACCTCGACGGCGGGGGTGTCGGACCCCACGCGGACGATCCAGGGCATCATGACCGGCATCGGCTTTCTCGGCGCGGGCGTCATTGTCAAAGAGAACCTGAATATCCGAGGACTTTCGACGGCCGCCTCGATTTGGTTGACGGCCGCAGTCGGCGTGCTGATCGGCGTCGGCTTCTACGGCGCGGCAACTTCAGCGGCGCTGCTGGCCGTCTTCATCATGGGCGGCATGCGCTGGGTCGAACGGCTCCTGCCGCACCAGTCGCTGTCGAGCCTCACGCTCATTTATGCCAAGGACAGGATTCCCGACGAGCAAGCCATTCGCAACCTGGCGGCCAAGCACCATTTTGACGTCGTCGAATGGGCGTACCAGCTGACGGCTGGCGGCACGCTGTTCGAGTTCAATCTGGTCCTGAGCGGCACCGGCAAAGTTCACTTCGACAGTCTGGTCCGGGAAATCGTGCGGACGCCGGACATTTTGGAGTTTCGCATCAGCAATTCGAAGACTTGAGCTGGCCATCCTGGGCGGCGCTGCGGTTGCCGAAAGGATGGGCGAATGCCACTTCGTGCGCCTGATGGGAAACTCCGGTCCGTTGGAGGGCGATCGGCAAGATTCGCGCTGCAATGCCCATTTGATCGCCAACTGCGCGCGAATTTTGCCGCCCACGCTGTGTCCGCACCTGCGCCGCACTACCTGAAATCAATGCGCAAATGGCCTGCGCAAGCCGAAATTCACAAATACTCATAATAGCTTAGGCGCACCACCGTCCGTACATGAATATTCCACCCCCCATTTCCCCAGCGCGACCTTTCACAATGTCATGACACGGTGTAATTTGCCGTGCTTGACGACCTGACGCGTCGGCTTAGTCTTGCAGTAGGTGGTTGCTGGCGGGCGAAATGCGCACACCGACAGGCACAAAGGAGGCGTTCGTGGCTCGCAGGAGTGGCTTATCCGAGTCTGGTTTGCATCAAACAATACACGATCTCAGTGCTCGCTCGCGACGGTTGCAGGCGATTCTTGAGACCGCTGCCGATGGGATTCACATTCTCGACGAGCAGGGGAGAGTCACGGAATTCAGTGACTCATTTGCCCACATGCTCGGCTATTCCAAGGAGGAGACGGCCGAACTCCGTGTCAGCGATTTTGACGCGGAACTTCCAATCGACGAGTTGATGACCAGAATTGCCAGGGCGACGGCTTCGCCGAAGGTGTTTGAGACCAAACACAAGCGCAAGGATGGAACGATTCTGGACGTGGAAATCAGTGCCAAGAGCATCGAAGCCGATGGCACCCGCTTCGTCTATGCCTCGTCCCGGGATATTTCCGCGCGCAAACAGTTGGAGCAGAAGCTCGCCGCGACAACGCTGGAACTGGAGGATCTGTACGAAAATGCCCCGTGTGGATACCACTCTGTTGGCCCGGACGGCACGTATCAGCGCGTCAATGCCAAAGAGCTTGAGTGGTTGGGTTGCACGAAAGCGGAAGTGGTCGGCAAAATGGCGCCACGGGATTTCTTTACTCCCGATTCGCAGGCGCGATTTGACCGGTTCTTTTCGCCTGCCTTACCGGTTGACCTCTACAACCGTCCAGACCTAGAATCTGCCCCGCGGCGTGATGCTGCTGGGGGTGTGTATGAACAAGTTTGCGGGAGTGCTGGAATCTATGCTGAGTCTCGTTGTGAACATTAGTCAAGTTGCGACGATCGCTTCG
>CAIYBN010000128.1 GCA_903924465.1 uncultured Myxococcales bacterium
CCAGCGTTTCCGGGAGAAGTCCATGACATTACGGGCCGATTCACGCCAGCGGGTGGTACCTAGTTCGTGGCCGAATTCCGGCCCCATCCCGATGGCCGAACTCGGCCCTCGGTGGGTGGTTTACCGTGGCCGCGGACAGCAAGCGTGCTCCGGCGATTCGCGATCCGGTTGGCCGCCAACTGCGCGCTTCCGTGCAATGGGTGTGGCGTCTGTCAGTGAGAAGATTGGCAATATCCAATCCTTTTCAAGGTAAGCGGCCAGCGCAGCCTGTCAAGTCGGTTGCCCAGAAGATCCAAAGTATTTTTCAGATGTTGCTCAATGAGTGTCTGAGCGCGTTGCGTGGCTTTCTCCCCGTCCTCATGTCTCGCCCGGTCTCGCCACGTGGGTGGCTGCACTTCCAGCGGGCCGCCGAAATCATTGCTCGGCACGCTGACCACGCACAATCGCCACTTGGACCGACCGCCAACCGCGACGTATGAGCGCTCCAACCGGCTACCCGAAACGGCGCGTGGTCGTGTGGTGCGTTTCGGTTGATTCAAAGTCTCAATAGAATATTCACTTGAATAGTTCTTGCCATCCGCTCACGTCGGGCGCATCCGCCAAATGATTCAAGCCGCCCGTAGCGCGATTCCCGGCTCGCACCGCCAAGCCGCCCGCAGCGCCAGCATCGGCGGACTCCCCGCGTGGCTCCAGCGGATTCCCGACCGCTTCATCCGCTGCTGCATCACATGTCCGACTCCGCTCTCGATCACGCCCGAGCCGATATCGAGCCCTCGCGACCGCGCCGCCGGGTAGTCGATCTGCGCCCGCCGTTTCACCAGATAGCCATGCAAACCGCGTAGTTTCTCTTTCCCCTCTACCCCCACGCCGGGCCGATTCGTCTCGATCAGCAGTTCGCCCAGCGCCTCGGTCACCGCGCCCGTCCGCAGCAGTTCCATCTTGTGCTCGCGCCAGTCAAAGGCCTCGCCGTCGTCGGTTTCCGTGGCAAACAGCACGCGCGCCGTCTCCGCCACGTGCTCGCTCACGTGATACCAGTCCAGGATCTTGCGCGCGCCAGGCAGCCACTCCTCGCACAAGCCGTTGAGCCACTCGGAACCGTCTGACAAGAAGACCACGTTTCCCTTGATGATTTCGTTGCCGCACTTGTCCTTTGGCAGCCACTTCCGCACGGCCTCCCATAGCATCGGCCCGCACTTGTCCGCCGATTTCATCGTCGCGATGACCTGCCGCTCCGTCAGTTGCCGCCGGTCGAGACTCACTTCGGCTCGTGCCATCGACGGAAACACAATAAAAAGCTTGGCCTCCTTCCACCCGCCGTCGTGCTGCAGCATCCCGCCGTCGCCGAGCACGTACAGCACCTCGTTTGACCGCAGCTGCCGCGACTCACCGAGCTGGCCTGCCTCCATCTTTGGCATGAGCGCGTTGCCTGTTTCCTGACAAATTCCATGCACCTTGTCGGCGCTCATCGACAGGCCGGCCATGCGGCCCAGCAGCTTCTCCGACGCTTCGCCAAACGGCGCGTTCGCCCCCGCAATCGCTGCCATCTCGCGCAGCTCCTGCGTCATCCCGTCGCGTTGCAGGTTCATCACCAGGCGCAGGCCCATCTCGCCGCGGTGGCAGTCGCGGCACTGCCAGTACGGCGACTGCACCGTCTGCGGCGCGCCGGTCAGGCAAGTGCGCAGTTCCATCGGCCGTATCTGCTTGAACGTCATCGTCGTTTTGCAAGTCATGCACGCCGGAGCCCGCTCGCGCGCCCGCAGGCTCGGCAGCCCCTGCGCAAGCATCGCGCCCGCGGCGTGCTCCCCCAGACGCAGCATCTCACGACGGACGTGAGCGTCGAAATCTGCGAAATCAGTGGGTTGCCGCACGACATCGGCCAGCCGCGCGCAAACTTCACGCAACGCTGGCAGCAGGTGGTTGAACAAGTTCTCGGCTTCGATCATTTTGGACATGGCGGCGTCTCGTTCCTTGCGTTCGCGGTGAACGCGGTGGTTTTGAAGTCACCGGAACGATACGCCGTCATTGTCTTTTTGCGAGGTTACGCGGGGTTCATGCGAGTCGATGGTTGGAAGTCCGCGAAATCAGATCGAAGATCAGTCTGCGGATGCGCCCCTCACGTCTTTGAGCTTGACGCGGATGTTGGGCAAGCTCACACTGCGCCGGTGTGTTTGAGGCTGCAAGGCGCAGCATCGGGCACAGCGCGGAAGTGGAACGTGGAAAAGAATGGTGGTTGCGCTTTTTACGCCCCGCCCCCCCATGCCCCAGACCGTTCATAGTGGGTCGAATCGTTTGGGCAGGTCGAGAGCAATGAATCAAACGCGGCAGGTTCCGCTGCTACAGGTGCCCATCAACGCGACGCGCGAGGTGGACGCGCTTGCCGACGCCGGTGCGGACGTTTTCTACTTTGGCCTGACGCTGGCCGGAATCCGTGAGGAGCGGGTTGGCTGGGCGATGGAGAACGGGAGGGACAAGAAGGAGGCCAGCGTCGGGTCGACCGGCGAGATGCGGGAACTCGTGGCCGCGGTGCATGCTCGCGGACGGCGAACCGTCTTGGCCATGAACCGCCTCTATCCGCCCGCCGTGCTTCCGGCGATCGAGGAGGCAACGGCGACGGCGATCGAAAGCGGGGTCGACGGGGTCATCGTCTCGGACTTGGCTCTCTTCCGCTTCGTGCAGCAGCGCTGGCCGGAACTTCCCATCACCGCGAGCACGATCATGGGAATTCACAACAGCGCCGGGATCGCGCTCGCCGGGCGCCTCGGCTTCCGGCAAGTCGTCCTTCCGCGACCGATGCGGTTGGAAGAGATCAAAGGCCTGACGCAGGGAGAAGGCCCCGGAATCGAGATCTTCATCGCCCGTGAACGGTGTCGCTTCATCAACGCCTATTGCCGCCTCGAGCACTTGGTCCCGAACGCGGACGGCTCCGGGTTCGAACGCAAAGCCAGTCCGATTTGCACGCAGAACCTGCTCGATGACGCGGGAGGGAACTGGCAGGGCGAGGAACACGAGGCGTCCTCCGAGTCCTGCGGCCTCTGCGCCATCGCGGCCTTACGCCACCTGCCCCGGATTCATGCGTTCAAGATTGTCGGGCGAGGCAATCCGCTCGAACTCCGCCTGCGCTTCGTGCGGGAAGCCCGCCGGCTGCTCGACTCCAGCATTGCGGATCGCGTGGAGGCGGAGAAGGATGTCCGCCGCGAACAAGCCGTCGAGTGCTCGCCGGCGAAGTGCTACTACCCGGCCATCGAACACCGCGGAAAGCCGACGCCCGTCGCTCCCCAGCCAGCGGAGCCAACGGTAGTTCCGCAAACGAATTTGCCAATCCACGCGCTTCTTTTCGCGGGGGCGAACACCGTCGATGTCCCCGATGGCATGGCTGGAATCTATCTCGGGCACGAGACGTGCGTTCACCTCCTGCCTTCCCTCTCCCTCCTCCGTAAGCTGGCGTCGTCCGCGATCGACCGCGGGATGGAGGTCCGCCTTGTGCTTCCCCCTCTCTTTGCCGACCGGGAACTGCGCGCGGGCCTGAAACTCGCCGCAGCACTGGCGACGCTCGCGCCGGGACGCAGCGAAGTCACGGCCAACGACGTCGGCACCTTGATCGCGCTTCGGGAGGAGCTGGGCGACAGCGTCGGGCGGACGCTCGGGCGGTTGCTCGTGTTCCAACGTCACGACCCTCGGCTTCTGCGCTGGAAGGAGTCCGCCGAAACCGTCGCGCTCGTCAACGCGATGCCCGCTCCGCACATCGGGGCAATTGGGGAGATGGCGCTGGCACGGCGGGCCGAGGTGTCGCCGTCGCGGGAGTGGCAGAAGTGGGAAGCGAAGGGAATCGACCGCCTGACGCTGCACGCTGGTCCCGGACTGCTCTCGATGGGCCGAGCCTGTGTCACGCTGGCCGGGATTGCTGCCGAGACTTCCGGAGTCCGGTCATTCCAGGTGCCGACCCACTGCGACCGCCCCTGCCTGACGCGTCATCGCAAGGTTTCAGTCCCGGGCAGTGGCGAGAGCTATCTGGTTCACTGCAACGCCATGCTGGCACCGCTCGCGTTTCCCAACGCATTGCCTGCCGAGGTGGACCGCATCGTGATCCACCTGAATCGCTAACAGATCCAACAGTATTGTCGCGGCTCGAAGACCGCAGCGTTTCGCCAGCCCAGTCTCCCCCAAGCCGCGCAGAGCATCCACACTTGACCCAAATCCACCTTGCCAAGCGAGCCCCCGTCGCGCGCGCAGCGCAACGGGCCCGCGCAGCGCACCCGAGTTCCCAGAATCCCGTATCGACCACCTTCCCCACGCCCAAGACCGCGGCGAGCAAGGCGGCGAAGCCGCTGCGCAGCCGTCCCCTGTGAACCCCAGAACTTCCCCAGCCCGGGCCAAGGAAGTGGGAGTCCGAGGGAGAAACCTGCCGGTCAGGCTGGTTTCTTCCTCGGATCGCGAAGACAAATCATCTCTTTTCCAAGAACCAGGCTCGCGTACCGTATGCACCTTCCCGCCAGCCGGCAGCTATGCCACCATCCCCTCCGGAGGATAGAAAGCCATGCACGCCCTGCCCCTTCTGCTGCCAGCCCTGTGCGTTCTCGCGATTGCCTATCGCTATTACTCCGCCTTCCTGGCAACCAAGGTCCTCGTCCTCGACGACGCGCGCATCACGCCCGCCCACAGCCTCGCCGACGGCCACAACTTCCACGCCACCAACAAATACGTGCTCTTCGGCCACCACTTCGCCGCGATCACCGGCGCGGGACCACTCATCGGCCCGGTGCTCGCCACGCAGTTCGGCTTCATGCCCGGCTTCCTGTGGATTCTTGTCGGCGTTGTGCTCGCCGGCGCCGTTCATGACTTCGTCATCCTCACCGCATCGATCCGCCACCAGGGCCGCTCGCTCGCGCAAATCGCCGCCGCGGAGATCTCGCCGCGCTCCGGCCTCATCACCTCCATCGCCATCCTGTGCATCATCGTGGTCGCCTTGGCCGGTCTCGGCGTCGCGGTCGTCAACGCGTTGTCGGAATCCGCCTGGGGCGTCTTCACCGTCGCCGCCAGCAGTCCCTTGGCGCTGTTCATGGGCGTCTACCTCTACGCCTTTCGCAAGGGCAAGGTCGTCGAAGCCACCGCCATCGGTGTCACCGGCATGATTGCCGCGGTCATCTTCGGCCGCGACGTCGCCGCCAGCTCCATCGGCCACTTCTTCGTGCTGTCACGCGGCGAAATCACCATCGCGATGGCCATCTACGGCTTCCTCGCCTCGGTCCTGCCCGTGTGGCTCCTGCTCTGCCCGCGCGACTACCTCTCGTCCTTCCTCAAGCTCGGCACCATCACCGCGTTGGTCGTCGGCGTGCTGGTCGTCAATCCCGAGTTGCACGCACCCGCCATCTCGCAATTCGCCAACGGTGGCGGGCCCATCGTCCCCGGCAAGCTGTTCCCGTTCATGTTCATCACCATCGCCTGCGGCGCCATCTCCGGGTTCCACAGCCTGGTTGCCAGCGGCACCACGCCGAAAATGCTCGACCGTGAATCCCATGCACGGCCCATCGGCTATGGCGCGATGCTCGTCGAGGGTTTGGTTGGCATGACCGCGCTCATCGCGGCCGCTTCCTTGCATCCCGGCGACTACTACGCCATCAACGTCAGCGCCCAGAAATTCGCCGGGATGGGCATCAGCATGGTCAACCTCAACGAGTTGCAGAGCCAGGTTGGCGAGGCCATCGCCGGTCGCCCCGGCGGCGCGGTCAGCTTGGCCGTCGGCATGGCGCAAATCTTCAGCGCCATCCCCGGCATGCGCGGCTTGATGAGCTACTGGTACCACTTCGCCATCATGTTCGAAGCCATGTTCGTGCTCACCACCATCGACACCGGCACGCGCGTCGCCCGCTTTCTTGTGCAGGAATTCCTCGGCCGCTTTCATCCCAAGCTCGGCGAGACCGCGTGGTTGCCCGGCAGCCTGCTCGCCGCCGCACTCGTCGTGCTCAGCTGGTCGACCTTCCTCTACAGCGGCTCCATCGAGACCATCTGGCCCGTCTTCGGCATCGCCAACCAACTGCTCGCCGTCATCGCCTTGTCCGTCGGCACGATGGTGATCCGCAACCTCGGCCGCCCGCAGTACGTCTGGGTCACGCTTGCGCCGATGTGCGTACTCGCCTGCACCACGCTCACCGCCGGCGTCTTCAGCATTCGCGACATTTTCCTGCCCATGACCGAAAAGCCTGGATTCGCCTTGAGAGGCTGGTTCAACACGGCGCTGGCCACTGCAATGATGGCGTGCGTGCTGCTGGTGCTGGCCGAGATGGTCAAGCGCTGGCGCTCGCCGGTCAAAGCCTACGCATGACGACCTGATTCCAACACCAAATTTCGTCGCTCAGACCTGTTGCATTTCGGACTGGAACCGCGAGCGCGCCCCTTCGGTGGCACGCCGCCGATGAAGAAGGTTTGATCGCGAACTTCGGTCGGAGTGCATAGCGATTCAAGGACCTGTCATGCTAGGCTGACACCACGTGCATGCGCCACGCGCGCAGCCGGAGGTTTTTCATGGCCAAGTTCATCCTCGCTTTCACCCTCTTGCTCGTCGGCTGCGGCACAACGACCGGCGGTGGCGGCATCGCCGTCAGCGGCGGCAACACCGCAGGCACGCCATGCAACGTCGCGGTCAAGGAAGGCTGCCTGCTCGTGCTCGGCGGTTCGGAACGCATGTCGTGTGTCGCCGGCAAGTGGGCCGTCCTGGAAGTCTGCGCGTTGGGCACCGCGTGCACGGAGCAATTGACCGCCGGAGAAGCCGCACACACGACCGCCTGCGCCGCGGCGGGCGACACGACGAGCAGCGCGGACGCGTCGAGCGATGCCGAGGACGCCAGCGTCGGCAGCGATACCGCCAACATCGACGAGAAGAAGGACGGCATGGTCAACGATACCGCCGATTCGGCCACCGGTGGCGGCTCCGATGTCGAGGTCACCGATGCGTTTGTCGGCACGGACACGTACACGGGCGACGACGGCTATCCGTACAACGACGGATTCATCAGCAACGACGGCTATGTCGGCTATGACACCAATCCCTACGGCGATGCCTACAGCTACGACACAAATCCCTACGATATTGACTATGACGGCTATTACTACGACACCAATCCGTATGACGTCGACTACGATGGCTATAGCTATGACGTCGACTATGACAGCTACGGCAGTGACACCAGCAGCGACCCGTGCGTTTACGACAAACCCACAACCTTTCCCGGCTGCACGAGCTACGACGACGCGGCGTACGTCAATACGCTCACGCCGGGCACGACGGCGTTCAACAACTTCGTCAATATTGTCCAGGAGTGCACCACGGTCATCGGCT
Organism: uncultured Myxococcales bacterium; assembly: GCA_903924465.1. Lineage (GTDB taxonomy): Bacteria > Myxococcota_A > UBA9042 > UBA9042 > UBA9042 > CAIYBN01. The sequence continues at coordinate 7,334 of CAIYBN010000128.1, forward strand.
GCCTGAACGAGGGCACGCAATGCCTGATGCCCGAAGGCGCGCAGGTTGCCCAGGGCAAGTGCGTCGCGGACTGCATCGCCCAGCAAACCGGATACGCCATCAGCACCGGCTGCGCGTGGTGCTACGGCGAGTTCTCGGGCATCTGCGGCTACACCTACTGTTTCACTCCCTGCACGCCTGACGCGACGTCGCCGGATTGCCAGAACTGCTTGGCGATGAACTGCGATGCGAAGCGGGAGGCTTGCAAGGCCGGAATGTAGCGGTGCAAAGTGGCGAGATGAACGGACGGAATGCGGAGTTCAAGCCGGGCACAGGCATCCGCTGCACAGGTTCCAATGGGCTGTCGGAACGGTGACCGAGTTGGCTTGTTTCCACCTCACTGACCCTCGGCACCATGCGCCGCGGGATGAAACAGCGCCTCAACCCATCGAAACAACACAGCACCTTCGGGCCGACGGGCAATTTCCCGACACGCGGCATCTCCTTCTTCTGGCGAACGCACTTCAACGTGAAGCAGGCTTCGCCCTGTCGTGCGTGGATCGACCACCATCCGCAGCACGAGACTGGCGGGAGCGGAAAGGTCAAAATCAGGGAACGACATGGCTGGAAAGCCCTGAGTCAACCTCGCATACGCCGTGGAGCGTGCCCAGAACGGTGTAAATAACCACTGAGCGTCACCAGACTGGGGAGCATGACTGGAAATCGCACGAGCTGGAATCGTTGGGTTCGGAAGACGTATGTGCGCTGCGTTCACCACAAGCGATGCCTTGGCAGCCGCGACCACCCAATCGCCCCGCGACGCCGCGATGGCCCGTTCACACCGCGCCAGCTGCTCTGGGTTCTCCACACATTGTGCGTGCAGAAGTGCGAGGGCGCGAAACAACTCGCGCGGACAAGCGCGAGGCGGCGTCAGCTCAACAACGTTCCACGCGGGATCCAGAACGGCCAGAAGCGGTTGCTCCGGACCAACGCCACTACCCCAGTAAGGCAGATACCAAACCGTGTTCGCAGAAGAATCAGCCTGGCGCAATGCCTCGAACTCGGCCTGCTTGGGCGCGAGCATGAACACCGGAACCGTGATCACAGTGCCCAGCAGCAAGCATGCGACGCCCGACTGCAGACAGCGGCGGGCAAGCACGGGGCGCGTCGTGGCCAGCTGGGATAGTCCCATCAATCCGAACGGAACCGCAAATGGCAACAGCACCAGTTGGTGGCGCAACATGTCGCCCAACCCGAAATACAGAACCAGATACAGGGCGAAGACCAGACGTGTTGCCATCGGGACTTTTTGCGCCCGCTCGTAGCGGTACGTCCCCGCGAGCCAAGCCACCAACCCATTGGTGAGCAGCCCCCCCAACAACTTCGGCAGCGCAATCACCATGGCAACGCCAATGGTCAGGCGACGCACCCCAGGCGACGAGCGCAAGCGCAACAAACGCTCCGACTTTTGAAGCGCCGCCCCGGCCAGCACCACGCAAACGCCCACGGGCAGCCATTGCCCAATGCGTGGCGCGTAGCCGGCGACCCGCGCCACGAAGTCCAGGCGCTCTGCCGCCAAAAGACCACTTCCAAACACGAGCGGCGCGAGCCACGCGCCGACCACTGCGAGGACGAATCCCCGGTGCCTTTTGCGCGTCTCCGAGAAGAGGGCAATCGGGACAAGCACAAGAAGAAAGTAGCCTTCCGCACGCAACGTGGCGGCGGCGAGCGTCCAAATTCCAGCTGCGAAGGCAGCGACGCACCGCGTGGCGAGCCCAAAGAGAGACGTCTCCTCCGTGGCCCCGTCGACAAGCAGCGCCGTCAATCCGACCGCGACCGCGAACGGCACGAATTCGTTGAGACCGGCTCCATAGACAAGCGTGGAAGCAGACGCTGCGACGAGCAGTCCGGCATGAATTCCCACACGCGGCAACGCGCCGGCACGACGCGCGACCAGATAGGCGAGCGAAGGCAGAAACGCTGCAGTGACTGCATGAACGGGAAATGCCAGCAAAATGTCTGGATTACCCGCAAGCAGCCAGTCGTAAAAGGGGCGTATCGGTGAACCGACAGATTGCCCGGTCGCGCCGAGGTAAAGCGCGTAGTCATCGTATTCGCCGAGTGAAGCAAGCGGGCCGATGACGCGCAAGATCGCTGCTGTCAGCGCCCAGAGCCCCGCCAGAGCGAGGAAATCTCGTTTTCCGAGGCGCGCGAGGCGTGCGACCAGCAGGGTGCTGGCCGCGACAACCGCGAACACAACGTGAGTGCGGTCGAGCGTTCCAGTCACGGGCTTTTGTCATCGAGCAAGCGCCACCCCACCCTCATTCGCCCTGAAACGCTGCCCAAGGCATTCGCGCCAACCTCTCTGAACAAAGACCAGCATCGTTTGAATTGTCGCACCCTGGACCGCGCGAAACTGTTCAAGACACACCCAAGACCTGCGCCACTGGCAACCAGTAGAAGTCTGGCTGGCCCGCCCGGCGCTTGTCAAGCAACTGGAAGGGGCTTGCGGCTGGTCAAGGTTGCTTGAATCGTCTGCAATTGGCCCTGGAAATCGCGTCCGACACACACCGCGCGTGGCTGCGCGACAGGACTGCCGAGTGGACCCTTGTCACTGCGTTGCCAGCCGATCTCAACACGGCAGAATGACTATGAAGTCCCATTCGATGCGTTGCGCTCTTGTTGGCAGCGTGGCACTGTAATCGCCTCGGTGTCGTGCGGACGCGACACAATCAAGGACCCGTGATTGCATGAAGCTTGCGCTGATCTATCCGCCATTTTTTGCAAAGAGCTTCAACGAGAACCTTCCGACGGTCGACGATGAGTTCGGCCTGTTTCCGCACATTGGCTTCGGTTGGGTGGCGCGCGGCGCACATGCTGCCGGTTGGGAAGTGAGGTTGTGGGACGCGCCGGCGCAAAAGCTGAGTCTGGATAGTGCGATCCGCGAGGTCATGGCGTGGAATCCGGATCTCCTGTGCTTTTCCTCTCATGCCTGCCAGACCATCCGCGACATGCTCTCCTGGGCAAAGGCGTTCAAGGCGCGGACCGGCCTGCCTACCCTCACCGGCGGTTACGAAGCCAAGGTCTACCCCGACGAACTGATGTCACACGGTTGTTTCGACTACCTCTGCGCCGGCACGGCCCACGTCTTCCTGCCTGAGTTTCTCACCGCCTTCGAGACCGGGCGGGGCATGGACCGCGTGCCCGGCCTGTACTATCGCAAAGCGGGCTCGGTGGCGAGGACGACGCCCGCAGCACACGTTCCGTTCAGCAGTTTCCCGACGCCGGACCGCAGCATTTTTCCCAATCATCTGTACTACTCGCACATCTCCCAGCGCAAGAACTTCACCATCGGCATGTCCGAAGTCGGCTGCCCGTACCCCTGCAGTTTCTGCTGCATGCGCCTGAGTGGCTATGACGCGCGTAGCGCAGAGCAGGTCGTCGACGAGATGGAGGAGTGCGTGCGACTTGGCATTCGCGAGATCGACTGGTTCGATCCGTTGATGCTGCACGATCGGCAGCGCGCCATGGATATCGCCAACGGCGTCAAGGCCAGAAAGCTTGACATCATTTGGTCGTGCCGGTCGCGCGTGGATTCGATGTCGTTTCACAAGAGCCATCGCGAGCCTGATACCGAGCTGATCGAGACCTTGGCATCCGGCGGCTGTCGGCGCATCTACTTTGGCATCGAGTCGGGAGACGACACCGTTCTCAAGACGATGATGAAGGGACAAGTCGCTGCCGATCCGATGCGCCGAACGCTCCAGTGCGTGCAGGAGGCGGGCATCATGTCGCTCGGCTTTTTCATCATCGGCGCGCCCGGCGATACAGCGGAAACCGTCCGGAAGACCATTGATTTCTCGCTGACGCTGCCCATCGCCTACGCACAGTACCAAATCGCCATCATCAAGCCGCACACAGAGTTGGAGCGCACGCACATCATCAACGGGACTGGCATCGACTACTGGCGCGAATACGTCAAAGGCACCGTTGACGAAATGTTGCTGCCCACGCCCTGGACGCAGCTCGATCGCGCGGAAATGGAGGCCTTGGCGCGGCAGGCCTACCTGCGGTTCTACAGTCGTCCGCGATACGCTTGGCAGATGCTCAAAAAGATCGAGTCGGCGACGGAAATGAAGCGCTACGCACGGGTCGGTGCCCAGCTTGTGCTGCGACCGCTGCGCCAACCGGCGACGGAGTCAGGCGTGAGTCCACTTCCTCTGCGCGCCGCGCGAGCAACGGCGACGTTTCTGGAAGCTGGCCTGACCCTGCTCAGCAGTGGCGCACGGCACGAGGTATTCAAGGAAGGCGGCGGGGTGCGCGGGGCTTGGACACTCGCGCGTCGGGAGTTCAAGGGCAGCACGCCGACGCCGGTCGTCTTGGCTGAAGGCGCTGTGCCCGAGTTGCGCGTCGCAGGCGTGTCGACGGCAGTGGATGTGGCAGCGCTGCGGATTGATCACGATCGCTACGCCCCGGTGTTCGAGACCGCGCCCGACGCCCCGACCCGAACGCAGCGGCGCCGGCGGGACTGACGCAATGGGCAACGCAACTGCGACGACGACGGTGTTGCCATGAAACTCCAACGAGCCATTCGCAGTGCCAGGGCCATCCTCGGCTCGACTCTTGCTGGTCGTCCAACGCCGCTCATCGTGAGTTGGCGGCTGGTAAACCGCTGCAACCTCCGTTGCCTCTACTGCCAAATCCCCGAACGGCCGACGGAGGAATTGACGACCGATGAGGTGCTGGAGACCCTGCGCGGCCTGCGCGCCTTGGGCACTCAGCACCTGAATTTCACTGGCGGCGAGGCGCTTCTGCGCAAGGACATCGACCGTATTTTGGCCTGCGCAGCCGATCTCGGGTTTCTGCATTCGCTCAACTCGAACGGTGCGCTGGTGCCGGACAAGATCGACGCTTTGCGCCGACTGTCGATGCTGAGCCTGAGTCTCGATGGCGCGGAACAAGCGCACGATGCGGCGCGCGGTCGCGGTTCGCACCGACAGGTAATGCGGGCCATGGAAACAGCGCAGGCGGCCGGCATTCCCGTGTCGTTGGCAGTGACGCTGTCCAGTCACAACTTGGCGGAAGTCTCCGGTCTGCTTGACCTGGCGGCGCATTATCGCGTTCGTATCAGCTTCCAGCCGGCGACGCTCCAGCAACTGGGATCGACCCATGACAACCCGATCACCCCACAAGTCGAAGCGTACCGTGCGGTGACGGCGCGGCTGATTGCATTGAAAAGGTCTGGGAATCCTTGGATTGTGTCGAGTCGGACGACCTTGGAGCATTTGGCCTTGTTTCCAGATCCACGTGCGATTCCATGCCAGGCGGGGCGCTTGTACTTTCGCATCGAGGCGAACGGCGATGTCCTTGCCTGCACCGACACCGCGCGACCAGAGGCTGTGGCCAACGTGCGGCGAGATGGGTTGATCCGCGCACTGGAGCTGACCCGTCCTGCTGGGTGCAATTCCTGTTGGGGCTCGGCGCGTGTCGAGTTCAACCACGCAGCGGCGCTACGCATCGAGCCAATCGTGAACATCCTGCGGACTCGATAGAGCCGGCCCAGTTGGCAACATGGGTAAGAATGCTTGTCAGAAGCATTTCACCTGGCAGTCAACGCAGCGCGGCAATCAAAAGTTGGACATCGCTGTCGTCGAAATCGTCGCACCAGGGCAATTGCAGCGTCGTCGCCGCAAGTTCCCGGGCCACGGGCGCCGTCGCCGGGTCGCCCATCCACACCATTGGCGACGCTATGGCGTCAACCCGTTGGGCAATGAGCCGGGTGAGCTCTTCAAGCGGATCGGCGGTTCTGACGACCATGGCGTAATAGGCCGAGACGCCCTCTGCTGGCAGGACGAGCAGACCAGCCCGCACCCCATCCAACAACTTCCGCGCCAACCGTTGCCGTCGAACCAGACGATTCGGCAGTTCGCCGAGTTGGCGACGACCGGAACGCAGAAATGCCAGACTGGGCAGCGGCTTGTCTTCGCGGTCAGCGTCGCGTTTGAGGAACGGCCGAATCCAGCGTTTGTACCAAGCCAGGGCAGCGTCTGCGCCACCCAGTCCAACGAACAAGCGGTGGCCAATCGCATCATAGACATTGGCGCGGGTCATGCCACGCACCAGCCACACCGCGAACACCCGCATGAAGACCGCGCGACGCGACGCGACGGTGTGGCAGGCCGCAGCACGGCGCACCGCATCGGCGAGCGCGAGGTCGCGTGTCAGGACCAGACCGCCGCCGCCGCAGTCGACTGACTTGAATGGCGCGCAGCTGGTGAAAGACGCGATACCGAAGGTACCCAGATAGCCGTCAGGTGTCGCCGTTGCTGGCGCGTGCGCGCAGTCCTCGATCAGGGCAATGCCGGCGGCATCCGTAACGGCCAGAATTCGCTGCACGGCCGCGGCGTTGCCCCAGATATGGACCACGATCACGGCGAGAACGTGCGGGCCAACGCAAGCGTGCAATCGATCCGGATCCAGCGTTCCGTCCGAGCGCACGTCGCAAAACTCTGCCTTCAGACCCAACAACGCAATCGCTTCGAGCACACTGGCGTCTGCCAGCGCGGGCACGATCACAGTCGTCGCGCCTGGCCGGCGCAGGTGCGCCAAGACAAAACGAAGGCCGTCGCGCCCTGACGGCACCAGAATCGCCTCACCGCCGCCGTGCGCCGCCGCATAAGCCTGTTCCAGAGCCAACGCCGCCGCCCGCCAATCGGCTGGACGCCGCGCCAAATCCGCGGGCAGGTCGCGTAGCAAGAGCCGAGAGTTTGGGCGAAGCGGTGGCAAGCAGTGCCTCATGGCTTGTCTCCACGATGGAAGTTCGCGATCAGCGGCTGCACCGCCAGCAGTCCGAGCAGCGCTGGAAGGACTTTGGCGATGACGGTCACCAGCAATGCGGCAGCCGTCAGAACCTCGGGCCGGCTCCAAGCGGCCAGGCAGGTGACAAGTGCCGCTTCCCGCACGCCCAAGCCCATCGGCGTGTGCGAGGCACCGGCGATCAACACGACGCCCGGCAGGCATACCATCAGATCCGCGGCTGGGACGGCAATGCCAAACGCTCTCAGGACTGCAACGAAGACGAGCAGATCCAGAACGACCACGACGGACGCGAGCAGCAACACTTGCCAGATGGTGCTGCGCAAGTCACGACGCCGCAGCTGGGCCGCGAACATGCGCCACCGTCCCGGCAAATGCCGTGTGAGCGGGCGCACAAGCGCGAGCGCCAAAACCACGCCTGCCAGGGCGAGCAACGGACCCGCACCGCCTGTTGTCCAAGTGAGACCCAAGCCGAGCAACGCCGCAAGCACCATGAATTCGCTGGCAATATCGAGCGCAGCCACCGTGCCCGATCGCAACAGTGGAATCCCGTGGCGCTGCTTGAGCCAGACCAGGCGCGCCACTTCTCCCGCCTTCAACGGCGCGAATTGTCTCAAGAATAACGTGCCGGCGCGCACCAGAATCATTTCACGAGTCGAAAGATCCGCGCCGAACGCGCGCAACAACAGCCTGTGCTTCTGCATGGCAAAGCCGAATTCGGCTGCCAAAGATGCGCCCACCGCGACGGCCAGCCAAGTCGGTGATGCACCGCCCAGAACGGCGAACACGTTCTGCACGGCCACCCGCTTCAGCACCCACGCGAGCGACGCAGCCGTCGCAGCCCACCCCACCACCGACAGCACCACGCGCCGTGTCGTGGGCCGTTTCCACAACGGCAAGTGAGCGATTGGCCCGCGAACCCCGGGCAAAACGGGCGCTGGCTCGTCGGCATTCTTCTGGGCGCCAGTCTCCTCGCCGTGTTTTGCCGGCGTCACGCGGTCACGGGACTCCACGACACTTTCGCTGTTGAACTTCGTGTCCACGTCCGTCGTCGCCTCGCCTCGCCCAATACATCCAACCGCCCAGCTTTCTTCAAGTGTGCCGCTTGCACCGCGGCCGTCAAGCGAGACGGTCCGCTCCTCTGGTCGGAAGACCGCGCTCGCTTGAAGTACCGATCTGAAGTGTACCACGACACGGGGGAAATCGACGCCGAATTGGCCCGCGCGACCCGCGAATTCAACGGGGACGCGCGACAACCACTGGATTGGATTGGTCTTCGCTAGCCCGCGCGAGAAATGGATGGCGGCCGCGTTCGGAAGGACGCTACGCGTTACGGCGCCGAAGCGGCTGCCGCAGCATCACGCCACGACGAGAAACGCACTCACTCAATCGACGAGGCTTCAGCCGACGAATTCAAACGCGCTGCCAAAGAAATACGCCAGCTCACGCGCCGCCGAACCCGCGCTGTCCGAGCCATGCACCGTGTTGGCGCCCTTGCTATGCGCGTACAGCTTGCGAATCGTGCCGGCATCGGCCTGCGCCGGGTCGGTGGCACCCATCAGCTCGCGGTTGTGGGCAATCGCGTTCTCGCCTTCGAGGCAGATCAGCAGCACCGGGCCGGACGTCATGAAGTCGACCAACTCGCGAAAGAAGCCGCGCTGGCTGTGCTCGGCGTAGAAGCCTTCCGCCTGCTTGGTCGTCAGTTGCACCAGCTTGGCGGCTTTGATGGTCAGACCGGCCCCTTCGAAAATCGAGATGACGTGGCCGATGTGGCCGTTCTTCACGCCGTCGGGCTTGATGATGGAAAGCGTCTGTTCAATAGCCATGAAAAACCTCAGAAGGGGAAAGAATCCAATCAGGAAAGGGAAATGAACCTATTTGGGCTGCCACACGGTAAGCAGCGTCGAGGCCAAATCGCCCGGGGTCGGCGCGACCTTGATGCCATTCGCTTCGAACGCCGCAATCTTGGACTGGCCCGTGCCCGTGCCGCCCGAGATGATCGCGCCCGCGTGGCCCATGCGACGGCCCGGAGGCGCCGTCAAGCCCGCGATGAAGCCGATGACCGGCTTCTTCAGGTTCGCCTTGATCCACGCCGCGGCCTCTTCTTCCGCCGATCCGCCGATCTCGCCGATCATGATGATGGCGTGGGTGTCCGGATCTTCGGCGAAGAGCGTCAACGCGTCGATGAAGTCCGTGCCCTTGATCGGGTCGCCGCCGATGCCGATGCACGTCGACTGGCCGATGCCCAGCGCCGTCAACTGGCCCACCGCTTCGTAGGTCAACGTGCCCGAGCGCGACAGCACCGCGACATTGCCCGGCTTGTGAATGTGGCCCGGCATGATGCCAATCTTGCACTGGCCCGGCGTGATGATGCCCGGGCAGTTTGGCCCGATGAGCCGCGTCCGGTGACTCGCGAGGAACTGCTTCACCCGCAGCATGTCCAGGACCGGGATGCCTTCCGTGATGGCGACGCAGAGCGCGAGCTCGTTGTCCGCACATTCCATGATGGCGTCGGCCGCGAACGGCGGCGGCACGTAGACCACGCTGGCGTTGGCGCCGGTGGCGTGGATCGCATCGGCGACGGTGTCGAAAATCGGCACGGTGTCGTCAAACTTGGTGCCGCCCTTGCCCGGAACGACGCCCGCCACCACGTTGGTGCCGTACGCAATCGCCTGCCGCGTGTGAAACGCGCCGGAGGTGCCGGTGATGCCTTGAACCAGGAGCCGGGTATTCTTGTCGACCAAAACAGCCATGACCGTTTCCTTTTGCCCTTCCCGGGCCTCGCTTCTGGTTTAGGCGTGCGCCGCAGCGTACTTCTTGGCCGCTTCCACAGCCTTCTGCGCGCCATCTTTCATGTCATTGCCCGTGAGAATCGGCAGGCCGGAATCCCGCAGGATCTGCTTGCCCAACTCCACGTTCGTGCCTTCCAGCCGGACGACCAGCGGGCGATCCAAGCCCACTTCCTTCGCCGCCGTCACGACGCCTTCCGCGATGGTGTCGCACTTCATGATGCCGCCAAAGATGTTGACGAAGATGGCGTGAACGCGCTTGTCGCTCAGGATGATCTTGAACGCCGCCGTCACTTTTTCCGCCGTCGCGCCGCCACCAACGTCCAGGAAGTTCGCCGGCTCGCTGCCGTAGTGCTTCAGGATGTCCATCGTCGCCATCGCCAAGCCCGCGCCGTTCACCAGGCAGCCGACGTTGCCGTCCAGGTGCACATAGTTCAGGTCGTACTTGGAAGCCTCGATTTCACGCGGGTCTTCTTCGTCCAGGTCGCGGAACGCCAGGATGTCCGGGTGGCGGTACATCGCGTTGTCGTCAAAGTTGACCTTGCCGTCCAGCGCGATAATCGAGCCGTCGCCCTGCACCACCAGCGGATTGATTTCCACCAGCGAGCAGTCCTTGGCCATGTACAGCTCGTACAAGCTGCTCAGCACCTTGACGAACGCGTTGACCGTCTTGCCCGACATGCCGAGCTTGAACGCGAGCTGCCTGCCCTGAAAGGCCTGCACGCCGACATTCGGGTCGATCCACGCTTTGTGGATGAGTTCCGGCGTATTGTGCGCCACGTCCTCAATGTTCATGCCGCCTTCGGTCGACGCCATCACAACGATCTTGCCGACGTCGCGATCCAGCAGCATACCCAGGTACAGCTCGCGCTTGATGTCCGCGCCGCCTTCGATGTACAGCCGCCGCACCAGCTGGCCTTCCGGGCCCGTCTGATGGGTTTTCAACTGCATGCCGAGGATTTGCCCGGCGCGGTCGTTCACTTCTGCTTTGCTTTTGCAAACTTTCACGCCACCGCCCAGACCGCGGCCGCCCGCGTGAATCTGTGCTTTGACGACCCAAACCGGCCCCGGCAGCTTGTCAGCCGCGGCCATGGCTTCCGTCACCGAGAAGGCAGGATAGCCTTGCGGAACGGGAACGCCGTATTGGGCGAAGAGTTGCTTGGCTTGGTACTCGTGGATCTTCATGGTGGCCAGCCTGGGTAACGCGGGGAGAGCCCCCGATCGGGGGCCGCCGTGTACCATAGCCGACGCGATCAGGCAATCGCCGCCCCGTTTCTGCGTCACGCCGATGTCATCGCCGGGAAGCCGCCACGCTTGACACGGGACCCGCGGCAACCGACTCTCGAAAGGCATGCCAAACGCCCGCACATCCCGCATGTTCGCCGCGCTGCTTGCCGCGCTGCTCCTCGTCGCGGGCGGCGCGTTGCGGCTGCGAACCGCACCGGAAGCCATGGCCGGTCCGCAGATTCGGCTGTACGAAGCCGATCCGTACCTGCACCTTCGCCGCGCTGTGCAACTGTGGAACGGCGCGCCGGGCTTGGGCTACACCGACGCGTTCCAGAATTTTCCCGACGCGCAGACATGCAGCCAACTGCCAGTTGGATTCGCCGCGCTGATGTCACTTGCTGGGCATCTTGCGCCTGGCGCCGATCCAGCGCAGCGCATCGCGTTGGGCGGTGGCGTCGTTGCGGTGCCGTTGCTCGGCCTGCTCGCGGCATTTCTTGTGTGGCGCCTGGCGCGCAAACGCGGTGAAGTTTTTGGACTCTGGACACTTGCCGCCGTCGCGCTTCTGCCCATCGCCGTGGACGCGAGCATGGCCGGACGGATGGACCACCACGTGCTGGATGTCCTGGCCGTCGTTGGCATGCTGCTGGCGCTCGCCCGGTTGGAAACGGCACAGAACCAAGTCGCTGTCGTGACCGCTGGAGCGCTGGCAGGGTTAGTCGCTGCTGCGGCTCTGGCAAGCTATCCATCTGCCCTCGTTTCGGTCGCTGTCACCTTGGCCGCAGCTCCCGTTGCGGCTTTGGCTGCGGCTTGGGCGGGTGCCCGCGCGCGACCGTTCGCCGTCGCTGGGGTGGCGGCGGGGCTGACGGCCGGCGCACTGGGCCTCGCGTTTCATCTCTTCGCGACGCCCTGTGCCGGGTCGCACGCGCTGTTGGCCAACACGTGGCTGCCGCCCGTCCTCGCGCTGGTCGTCTCGGCGGTTTCGCTGGCCATCCTGCCGCTGCTGCCCGACGGTTTGCCGCCCGCAGCTGCCCGGCGCCGCGTTCTGGCGGTGGTCGCAACCGGCACGCTGCTGCCTCTCGCCCTGCTGCTCCTGCTGCCGCCTGCGCGCGCGTGGCTGGACGTGCTGCAAGGCCAGTTCGCGGGCAAGCTGACCACCGAATGGGCGCCGCTCTGGCAGACGACGTCGCACTGGTGGTCCGGCAAGCTGTCCTGGGCTTTTGTCGTCATTCCTGTCGGTTGGCTCCTTCTTGCGCGTCAGGCACTTCGGTTGCAGGCGACGCCGGTCATGCGCCTGCTGGCCGCGCACGTGTGGCTGGTCGCGCCGGCGTTTGCGGTGCAAGCCAAGTACTTCAGTCATCTGGCCGCGATAGCGCTGTGCCTGGGACTGGCCACGGTCGCCGATGCGCTCTGCCAGTTGGTCGCGCCGATGAGAGCCCGCACGCGGCGTCTGGCGGCCGGGCTCGCTGTCGTCGTCCTGGCCTGTCTGGTGCTGGAACCGGCCAAGAACTACCGCGCCAAGTCCCTGGTGTGGGCCTCGACGACTGCGGTGACGGAAGTGCTGGACTGGCTCAAGGTGCACACGCCGCCAGTGAATGCACAGCAGCCCGAATGGGGCGTGCTGTCGCTGTGGTCCAATGGCTTCTGGATTGCCGCCCTGGCCGATCGGCCGACCTACACCAACAACTTTGTGGCCGCGCCGGAAGCGTCCATCTACGTCCAACACATTCTGGACAGCTTCGCGTGGCTGTACCTGAGCGATCCGCACGTGCTGCTGGCCGGCATGGATGCGAAACGCCTGCGCTACCTGCTCACGACACCGTCGGATGCGCACGAGGTCCGCGCGTTCCAGTCGACGACGCACGAGCCGATTGCCGGACTGCTCGTGGGCGCGGCGACCGACCCGCATAGTCGCCTGGGCCCGGCGTTTCAGGAGTCCAATCTGGTGCATTTGGTCCTGGGATTTGGCACGGCGACCGAGCGGGCGAACTGCATCGACGGGCTGCAGCTCGTGGCCGGCTCGACGCTGCAGCTGAACCTCGGCAGCGGCCAAGTGCCGGCGGTCCAACTGTACAAACGCGTTCCCGGAGCGCGCCTGACCGCGCATCAGTTGCCGCCGGGAATTCAGCTTCGGATCGGCACGCGCCGCGTCATCGCTGGACAAACATTCGCCTTTGATTGCCTCGTCCGTGCCGACTCGCTCGGAAATGTGCAACTGCATTGGCCGTATCCAAGTGGCGTGACCGGGCAAGTGGTGCCAAACTCGCCGATTCTTGTCTGGCGCGGCGCAGACCCGCAGCCCGCGACGGTGGAGGTTTCCGAGACCGCCGTCGAGACCGGTGCCGAAGTACCGCTTGTGCTGCCCGCGGGCCGCTGATCGACCGTTTCGCCAAAGGCAACCAGCGATGCAGACTGCGGAACATCCCCCAACGCTGGCGCCGACGACGCCGCCACTGCGCCATCCAGTTTGGCTGCTGCTCGTCCTCGCCGCTGTGCTGCTGGGCTGGCGAATGGCCGAGCCGCTGGGCCGCGATCAGGCGGTGTTCTACGTGCTGGGCCGCGAATCGTGGCACGGGCTGCTGCCGTACCGCGACCTGTTCGAGCACAAGCCACCGGGTGTCCTGCTTCTCTACGCTGTGGTCGCACTGCTCGACGGCGGCGACGGCTGGGGAATCGGTCTCGTCGACACGCTCGCGGCGGGTCTGACCGCGGCCCTGCTGTTCGACGTCGTCGCGCGTTGGCGTGATCGCCGTTCGGCCTGGCTGGCGGCTCTCGTCTACCTCGTCTGCTGCCGCGCGCCATGCTTCGGGGGCTGGTGGGCGACCGGGCAACCGGAGGCGTTTCAGGATTTTTGCGTGGCGGCGGCCTTGTGGTGCGGCCAGCGGCAGCGTTGGCTGTGGAGCGGCGTCGCCACCTGGTGCGCGCTCCTGCTGAAGTTCACGTACATTGGCCTGGTTCCCGTCCTGCTGCTCTGGGCCGGGCGCACCGGCGCGCTGCCGTTTCTGGCGGGCCTTGCCGCGCCGACCGGCCTGGTCATCGCGATCGGCGCGTTGACAGGCACGCTCGCGCCGGCCTGGGACGCCGTTATCCGTTTCAATATCCGTCATGCCCAAGTGGACGCGGTGCCGTGGCAGAAGACGCCGCGCGCCTTGCTGCGCGGTGCGGATCAGCTGCTGCTGACCGTGCCCGCGGCGATGCTCCTCGGGCTGCTTGGTCTCGTGTCTGCGAGGCAACCGCGCCAGTGGCTCGTGTGGGGGTTGTGGCTGGCGGCGTTCGGACAACTCTTCCTGCAGCGCAAGTTCTGGTTGTGGCACTGGAATCCGCTCATCCTGCCGATGGTGCTCGCCGCTGGGCTGTACCTGCCGACCAGGCTCTGGCGTCGCCCGCGGATTGTCGCCGCAGCTGTTGCCTGCTTGCTGGCACCCACGCTGTTCGGGACCGCGGAATCCGTCATGCGGCGCTTTGCGACCGGCTCACGTGCGGACGTGCTCGCGCGCTACACGTGGGGGCATGGCGACTTTTCAGCGGCGGAGGTGGCACTGGTCGGAGCCGGCATCCGGCAGTTGGCAAACCCTGACGACAAGCTTTTGGTCTGGGGCTTTGAACCGGGCGTCTATCTGTCCAGCGGCCTCGCGCCGGGCATGCGGTGGCTCTACGACTATCCGCTGACGGTTGGCCTGGCACCTGCTGCACGCGACATCGCCGTAACCGAGATCGTCCAACGCCTGCCCGCCATCCGTTGGTGGGTCGTATTCCACAACGACGCCAATGCTTTGGAACATTTTGATTCCCGTGCACAACTGGCACAGATACCTCAGCTGCAGCAGGCCCTCGACCACGACTACCGGCTCGCGTCACGGATCGCCGACGCGGACATCTACGAACGCAAACGCTGAGCGCCGCGCGCCCCCTTGCAATCCCGACTCCCGCGCTGCACGCTGAGTCTCGGCGCGTCCCGATCGGGGACAAAGGTTGCAGTTCCATGGTTCAGGCGTTCGGGGATCGGCTACCACGCGGCGTCAACGGCGCGCTCCTGTTTGCGTTGCTGACCTTGGCCGTGCGCCTCGGCGCCGTTTGGCTGCTGCCGATCGAGCCGCTTCAGCCGGATTACGCTGAATATCATGCGCTTGCGCAGACCATGGCCGAAGAAGGCACCTACGGCTTTGGCCGGCACCTGGACGGCGTGCCCGAGTTGAAAGCGTCCTACTGGCCGTTCCTGTACGAGCGCCACGACGCGATGTTCCGCCCGCCTGGCTACCCGCTGTTCATGCTCGTGATTTCCTGGTTTTTCGGCCCTTCGCACCTCGCGCTCGCGCTCGCGTTGGCGTGTGTGGAGGCGCTGACCGCGTTCGTGCTGTTTCGTTTGGTCGAGCGCCACTACGGTCCCAAGGCCGCCACGCTGGCGACCCTGCTGTTCGCTTTCAGTCCCGGCGGTACGTACCTGGTGACCAAGCTGGCCCGGGAAGCGCTGCTGACTTTGGCCACGCTGGTCATCGTCTTCGCCTTCTTTCGCGCCCGTCAAAGCGGCCGTGTCGCGCTGGCGTTTGGCATCGGCCTGCTCGCTGGGCTGGCGACGTACGTCAAGGAAACTGCGCTGCTGCTCGTCATCAGCGCGGCCGCGTGGTGCGTGTTCGAAGCGTGGCGCACCCATCAACCGCGGGTGTTGCGACTGGCCGTGGCGGTCTGTCTCGGCGCCGGCCTGATGATTTCCCCGTGGATCGTCCGCAACAGCCTGCTGAAACACAAGCCCATGGGCTTCACCTGCGTGGGTTTTCAGTGGTACGTCTCGCTCGTGCCGGGCGGCGGCGCCTGGCGGCTGAAGGGGTCGCCGGACGAGCGCGCTGCCCTCGATCCCTACCGCGCCGCTGATTGTGCCGACGTCGGCGATCGCCTGGCGAAAGTCACGCAGCTGTACCTTGCCGAACACCCGACCGAAGCCGCCATGACCGCTCTGCGCAACGCCGCGTGGTTCTGGTCGCCCGTGCCGCGGTGGACCAGCATGAAATCGCCTTCGCCGCTGCAGCGGGTTTCGATGGCAGAGACAGCGGCGGTCCTCCTGCTGAGTGCCATCGGCTTCTGGCAACGCCGCCGCGAACCGTTCACCCAGTTCGTCGCGCTGATGCTGGCGATCACGACCGTCGCACACCTGACGAGTCTCGGCGTGCCGCGATTCCGCGTGCCGTTTGAGCCGCTGCTGTTCCTCTTCGCCGCGCTAGCCGTGGAGTCGTGGCTGAACCGCCGCAAGCGAGCTCCAGCTTGAATCGAGTCAGGGCTGATTCTCCGCAACCGGCACCGGCAAATCGCGCCACACCACCAAACGAACGCGCGCCGCGGCTTCAATCATGACCTGAGCTTGCGGCGGCACGCGCAAATCTTCGCCATCCAGCACCACAACGTCCGGCACGTCGCCGTTGCGCCAGCCCAGCCGCGTCAGCTCACCGTGCCACACATGCGGTGGCCCCATACGGCCGAGCAACAAGCCGGGCAAGCTCGCCTGCGTCGCCATCGGCCCGAGTTCCGAGAACACCGCGTGAACACCGATCTGGCTCAGGCCATCGATGCCGGGAAACGGGCTGACCATGCCGAAGAAACTCGGCAGCGCACTCATCACGCCCGCGGTAAAGCCAGGCAGCGCCAGCGGTTCCGGTTCGGATTCAAACGGGCCGACGATGGCCTCGAACCGCTCCAACTCAAACGGCTGCACGGCGACCTTGGCCAGCAGCCCCGCGAGCCCCATGTTCGCCCCCAGCTTTTGCGCACGGATATCCCGGTGCAGCCGACCCGGCGCCCCCAGGCTCGCCGTCAGCCCCCACGCTTCCGGCGCGTCGCCAATGCGCGCCCGCAGCACCGGGACCCGACGAATCCGCCGCACGCCTTTGCCCCAGGAATACAGGATACGCGGCAACATCTTCGCCGGGTTCTCCGCACCCGTCAGCGCTGATGCGATCGTGTGGAGCCGGCCAACCGGCAGCGCCAGGATCGGCGGCATGGTCTCCAACTGCCCGGCGCGGGCAAAGCGCGTCAGCACCTGACTCACCGTGCCGTCGCCACCGGCGATCAGGAGCAATTCGACGCTGCGCTGCGCCAAATCCGCAACCAGCCCGTCAATGGCGTCCGGCTGATCGGCGATCGTCAACTTCAGACGCGGTCCCGCGGCCGCGAAGGCCTCACGCAAATCAGCGGCTTGGGCATTTCCCGCCGATGGATTCAGAAGTGCCGCGAGCATGGCCACCTTGCTTGGCACAGCGCGTGCCGGCCACCCGTGTATGCGCGCTGCCCCACCGCCGTCAACTGCTTCGTCAACAGGCTTGTCACAGCGCGTCGTTTCAACAACCATCCGCGTTGAGGCGACGATGGACGACGAACTGGACTTTCTGACCGAAAACGCCGAGCAGCCCGCGGCCGCCGTGGCGCTTGAGTCCGTCCGTTCGGAACTGTTGGACTGGGCCGCAGCGGCACTCACGGCGCGACATCCGCACCTGCGCGCCGAGCGCGGCACCCAACACGTGGCACACGCGCGGCGCGATCTGGATGCGCACATCCGCCACCTCCACAACGCCTTGGCCCGCAGTGACGCGGGCGAATTGGCGGCCTATCTGCGCTGGGCGGATCGCCAGCCACAGCACGCGCATCTGGCCGATGACCTGGCGATTCTTCTGGAATCGTTGGTGCGCTTCGTACCCGGGCCGCACGCCGCGCTTTGCTGTGAACTTGTGCGATCCGCAGCGGCGCAAATCCGTCCATGAATTCCTCTGGGCCGTCGCAGACTCATTCGCGGATGCGCCCAAGCTGGATCGGCAGCGAAGCCTTGACATCAGCGGTCGCCTGCGCCATCCTCCCTCGCGCTTCGGGCTGGTCCCGGGGCGTGCGAATGGCCTCGGTCATTGGCGATGCGCGCATAACTCAGCGGTAGAGTATCACCTTCACACGGTGGGAGTCCTAGGTTCAAATCCTAGTGTGCGCACCAAGAAAGCCTTCGGAAACGAGGGCTTTTTTCGTTTTGACCCAGACCATTTTTGCGATTTGGTGTTCCCATCGGGCTGCTGGTGTTCCCGTTGGTGTTCCCATGTGGCGGATGGACTTCTGCCCCCGGCGGCCGGACGCCGGCCGATAGCACCCAGATTTCTGTGCTACCGGCCAGGCCCAATCCCTACCCCATCGCGCGGATGAGCGCCGCTGCCTTCACGTTGAGCGGAACACTGGAGTACCGCTCCGTCATGGCCTGCGTCGTGTGCCCCATCATTTCCCGGACGGTGACGAGGTCCACGCCCTCGGCGACCAGAATCGTGTTCAAGCTCCGGCGCAGAACCTGCGGCGTTACCTTTTGACCGACGCCCTGGGCACTGCTCGCTATCCGGCACGGCTTCGCCATCGACTGCTCGAGACGATAGGTCTTGGTTTCTGACGGAAAGACCAGCGCCCCCTGCCCGTCGTCCCATTGCGGCATGTCGCCTTTCAACTGCGCCGCCTTGTGCGCCTTCAGCACCTTGACCAGCCGCGGAATCAGCGGCAGCTCGCGCGGCGAGTCGGTCTTGCAGGCTTCCAGCTTGCCCTGTGTGGCGCTGAACTTCAGCTCGACGTGCGGGTGGGCCCCTTCCGTCGTTACGTCCTTCCAGTGCAAACCAAACGCCTCGCCCGGCCGACAGCCCGTGTACGCGATGAACGACAGCTCCGCGAAGCGCAGGGGCTGATGCACCTCGACCGCAGCGAGAAAGGCCTCTACCTGCGGGCGCTGCAGGGTTCGGTGTTCACGCACTCGTGGCACGAAAACCTCTGGCGGCGCAACGCGGTAGGTTGGGTCGGCCAATCCGTAGTCCGCCGCGGCATCGCGCAAGACCAGACACAAAATGCCCCACCAGCCCATCACCGTGGCAGCGGCATAGGGCTTGCCCGACTTCTGCACGTGCTTTTCCGCCCAGCCAACCCACTTGTTGATGGTCATCCGTGTCACAGCGTCCAAGGGCAGCGAGCCGAGGTCGCGATTTCCAGCGACCAGAACCGGCAGGCAATGCGTCTCCAGCCGATGCGTCCACTCCTTGATGACGCCGCTACGGTTTCGAGCGGCCTTGTTGTGCGTCCAGGTCTTGCAAAAGGCTGCCACGGTAGGGATTTCCCGGGCTGACACCGGTAGCTGGTCCTGCGGCACCGCCAGCAACTGGTCCTTGAGGTCCGCCGCCAAGCGCGTTGCGTCCGCTTCCTTTGCCCCGGCCGGAAGCATCTGGCGCTTGACGACCTTCTTGCCGTCCTTCAGCACTGCGACCTGGACAAACAGCTTCCCGTCGGTCGTTCTGAACACGTTGGTGTACTTTGTCTTTTTGCCCTTCATTGAGATTCTCCTTCATGTAATTGTTCAAATTTTCGAGCGAAAATAGGTACGTGCCGCGACGCCCCGACTTACCGTCAGGCACGAGCCAACCGCGACGAACTGCGGCGCGAATCGAACTGCTGCCGGCAAGATGCAGGCGCCGTGCAGCCTCCTCGGTGGTGAACAAGGCCGGGATGCCGTGGGGCGAGGCGACGACAGTCTCCGCGTCGTGGTGACCGGGTGCGTCTACCAGTGTGAGGTGGCTTCTGGTCGCCTTGGTCTCGGACGAAAATGCGCGGCTGGAGGCAACCATGCGTCGTTGATTCGTCACAGGGTCATCGCTGCCATTCGGTGTGGTGTGTGAAAGGACCGCAGCGCCCGCCGCGAGCCCGATTGTCCTTGTGCGTTCTGCGGTTGTAGACATGCTCGCCTCCTCGGCAAAGCTGGAAGTGCTGTGGCCGGCGTGCACCGGCGCAACACGGGTTGATGGATAGCTGACAGGTTCAGCAGCGTCCTTATTCCCGATTTTTAAGGGCATTTTGCGGATGTGTGCGCCGATAATCGGGGCATCAGCATCGGTGGGCGTCGTGGTCGTGTGCGCTATGTTGTCGCTGCCCACATCCGGCAGCGGCACGGCGATGAATTCAGGCGTGGTGATGTTGCTGGCGTTGGTCAAAGCAGGCCTCGTTGCTATGCACACGCCGGAATCGCGTGAGCAAGGTCGAGGCGGGCTTGAACCGCCGAGCGCTGCGCCGGCAAAAAAACCGGTGCGTCGGGGCGGATGCTACGTGCGCGTGAGCGGAACTCCAAGTGACTTCTTGCGGCTTGCCCGGGCTGGCTGCTGCTGCCATTGGCGTCGCCTCCGTGACGTACCGGCAAGTTGTCGGTGAACGAGGCACGGGGCATGTACTGCGACCTGCGTGAGACTCCTTTGAATTAACACGTGATAATGACCTGATGTCGAATTGTAGTTGACAGTATCCGGCGAGCGCCCTTACTTTCCAGCCACGGATGACCGGCTGCGCGCAGGTCGCCGAGCGGCGCAAGATTGCCGCGGACAGCAAACCCCGTTCTCGGGGCTGATTACCATACTAAAGGCAGCGACATCGTTCCGATGTGACCTGCCGCCCGTACACCGCTCCCCTCCTGACCGGCGCATGTTGCCGGCGCGAGACATAGCTGGACCCCAAATACAACCATTGCAGTCGGTAGTCTTTCGCTTTTACCCGCTCGCCAGCCGGCGCTGCGCGTACCAGCGTTTGCCTTTCTGCTGCACCGCGTGAATCCCGCTTGCTCGCATAGAGCTTGTGTTTGTCCCTTGCGGCCTTGGCCGATATACAAAGTAAATTCCATGTCTTCTGACTGAAGGCGGGGTTCCACTACACCGTCGCGTGCACAAGCCGGCAAATTGCTGGATTGGACACGCACGGGGCATCGCCGTCTACCAGACGGCAACTACCAGATTGAAGAAGACGACAGAACTGTACGGAAACGCCAAAGATGGCCGAGCACCACAAGGAGTACGATGAGCACGAACCTAGACCAAAAACAGCCAATGACCGTCGACGGAGCGAGTACGCCAAAACGTGCCGAATGGAAATATCTGGTGACCGAGAGTCAAGACGAGGACCTGCATTCTCGTGTGGTCACCATAGTTACGATGTGCACCAACGGTATCGATTTCAGCCGTGTTACACGCAAGTACCAGGCCGCGGCCGATGAAGTACTGGATTATCGTTGGGAACCGGACGATGAAGACGCCTTTGTTTCAGAGGAGTTTGCCCCCACGACGCTTGAGCCCGTGCTGCGTTGTTACGTCCGTCCTCGCTATGATGGCGGGCAGGAACTGTTGGACGACTTGGACGCGATTCGCTTGGGGATGAATTGCTACGAGTACAAAGAACTCCTCAAAGCCCAGGCAAAGAAAGCCAAGGCAATCGACCGTGCCGAGCGCAAGTTGGCCAAGCTGAAGGCGCAGTAAGCGTCACGAAGGCAGCTTGCGACGTCTTTGCCCCAGAAATAGGGGCCGGCGTCCGCAGGTTTGCTTCCGGCGCCTACGCCGCCGGTCTACAGCGTGACGTCATCCTGGCGGCAGTCAATCGCCTTTGGGTGGCTGACGGAGCCCTTTCCGGCGTGGAGGTGACGCGAGAAATGTTGAACAACGCCGCGTAGGCGGCATCACGGAGAGTCTGAGCGGAACCGGGCGAGACTGACGGCATTGTTGTGCGCAGTGTCAGATATTTTACGCTGATAAAAATCGATAGGCTGAGGTTGGCGACCTCTTCACGCCCAGGATGACGATGCTGAGCACAGTGTCATTCCGTGCACGATTGTCCACGAAAAGACATCCAGCTTGCCGTGTAAGATTGTCCACGAAAAGACATGCCTGAGGTGTCATTCCGTGTACTTTTGTCCACACACAATACTCTCTCTCCGAGAGGAGAGAGAGTAGACCGCCGCGCCGTGGGCGCTGCACCGTCGACAGGCGCTAACGCGCTGCGCCGGTCTGCCCTCGCGACGGTCTACAGAGCATTACCACCAACCACCACCATCACCACGCCCAGCGCCCTGCCGGGCACTGGTCACAGTCGCTCGACAAGAGGTGTGAACTCAGAATGTGTTTTCAGCATGTGTAAATTATGCTAGCCTTAAAACAAGCTTCAAGTGACGTCAAACCCGTGCAACCCAGTCGTGCCCCACGTCCACCAGCATCCAGCTACCATCACGGAGAAGTTCATGTGTGCAGTCAAAAAACTGACGCGAGTCAATCAGTTACCGCAGACGCCAGATTCCATTCGACGCTTTTTGCCGGCTTCGCCTGGCCCAGTCGGTGCTCAGATGCCAACTGGCGTTTCTGATGGCTCTCTGCTCGGCAAGAATGTTCAAGTAGCTGTATCAGTGGACAAACCTGGTTTGCCTCCTCAGGTTGAGTCGTCCATGGCCAGTGCCGACACAGTACCACTCCCCCTTGTTCCGCTTGTCCCCCTCACTCCCGAGGACTATGCAACGCATCTTGTACACAACGGAATTAAGTTGCGCTTGAACCGGAAAGTGCGCATGTGCACAGTCGGTTTTCGCGAAATGACGCCCGCGCAGAAATTTGCAGCGCTCCCAAAGACTGGCTGGATTCCAGTGGGTTGGGCATCCTACGACCCCAGTGCTGAACGTATCGAGCGCTCAGACGGCGTTGTCGTCCGCGTGAAACCCCGCCTCACCGGCAGGGACTTGCAATGGGATTGGCAACTGCTCAGCAACGACGAGAAATTGGCACGCGATGTCTGGGAACCTGCTGCTGAGCCACCGGCTCAGCGCGCTACAACATCGTCGCGCGTATTACGTCGAATAAACTCAAATCCAGCAGTCGATGCCGTCGTTGCTAAGCCGCCCGAAGCAGTGGTTGTCGCTCTGCCGCGAAAAGTCGAACGCACCAGCATCTACGGCAAGCTGGAGTTTAAGACACTCGCGCGCCTGCCGTCAGAATTCAAACTTCAGTACTTCTACGACCAATGGGGCCAGAACAGTGAAGGTGGCTGGTGTGCGCACAGCTCTGTGACCCTCGCCGCTGCCTTGCAAATCGGCGACGACGCGTACGTCCGCAGGCTGCGCAGCGGCATGGTGAAAGCCGGTCATCTGGAAGTGCGCACGGTCCGCGGCAAGCGCCTCGGCGACAAGGCGACGGAGTATCGTTCCTGCAACTCCGCGACGGAGCTGGAACGCGGTCAGGCCGCTTGTGACGCGTGGAACCAGCACATCGGCGGCCGCATCGGATACGCAATGCCCGGTGCCCCGCGGGCTACAAGCAGCCGCGCACTCAAGGCCACCAAAGCCGTCGGCAAGAGCAATGCCGGTCCGGTCAAAGTCGCAGACCCCGAGCGAGACGCGCTGATTCAGAACGGTTTGCAGCTTTTTGAGCAACAACTCGCGGCCCATGACGTTGAATTGCCTGTGCCGCATGAGGAGTTGGTTGCTTGCATCCCAAAGTTACGCTGGAAGCTCTCCAGATTTCCGGCTGAGAAGCTCGCAGCCGTGACATTCAACTACCTTGTGGCGCAGTGGTTACTGTTCCGCAGCAAGAAGAGCGCGGTCAAGAATCCCGTGAATTGGTTCCGTACCGCCGTTGGGCGGGACTTTGCCAAAAGCGCGGAGAAACTGCTTGAACAAGTAGCGGAAACCCAGCCATAGTTGACACATACAATATTAACAAGTACAATTTATCGATGTCGACGCAAGCTCAGCGCCAGCCGGAACAATTCAATGCTGCCACTCATCGCGCCCATCGGGCCTTCAAAGCGCAAGCAGTTCGCGCATCGCGGAGAGGCAAGTCCACGCGCAAAGCTGACCAATGCGCAGGTGGTGAACATCAAGGCCGCGGTAGCGTTGGGCTACACGCAGGCCGCGTGCGCTGAGCATTTTGGCGTCTCGGTCGCGACGGTGTCGATGATTGTCGCGGGCAAGCGCTGGGCGCACATCACCGCGGAATACCCTACGCGGCCGGTCGAGCTGACGCCTGAGGTCAAGAATGGCTGACATGACCCACACCGAAGATTTTCTCCGCCGCATGACCAGGGCCGGGTTGCCGGAAGACACGCGCAAGAAGCTGTTCATCAAGACGTTGTCGACGCTTGCCGCCGAGCACGATGCCCAGATTGCCAAGATGGACGAGGAGATGTGCCGTTGCATCGCCGTGGCGTTCCCCGCTGCAGACTTCAGTCACATCAAACCAGCGCGCCGCAACCGCGCGAGTCTGGGCCTCGTGCTCAGGGCCGTGTACCCAGACGACCCGCGGTAACCGCGCCGCGCGCCATGGTGCCGACGGAGGTTAGCCATGCCCAAGCCGCCGACGTCCAGAAACCCCATCGGCCGACCACCTTCAGTCCTGACCACACCAGTTCTGGGCTGGGCAAAGCGCCGTGCTTACAAGCGCTTCTGCGCTGCGCCAGACGCCTGCGACGATGTGCCGCCAGTGCGCATCTACAAGTACAACGGCACGCCGAAGTCCCGTGCGCGGACGCCGCAGTTGTCGCAGGCCCGAACCAGGCACGATGCTGACGCGCCTGTCCAGCTCCGCGACGGGCTCAACATCTTGAGCAAGACCAGAGAGTTTGCGTTGATGTGGCAGTGCGCCGTCTGCCTGTCTTGGACGCGGGACCCGGCAAAGTGCGGATACAGCCAACGGTGTGCGACCTGTCGCCTGTCGCGTCCTCCGCGCGTGGTCATCATGGACCAGCCCGACGTGGCCTACTTCCGTCGGCACGCCGCCATGGTCTACGCGTTCGCGGCCGAGGTCCGTGCTCGCCGGTACGAGACCATCGCGACCGGGCCACTGGTTGTCTACAAGCGCGACAACTGTGTCCGCGTGCCCGCGCTTTTCTTGGAGCTGGCGGCCCAAAGAGATGCCGCGCTTGAGCCGTCGCCCGATGCTGATGGCGAACCCGACCATTGGCTCTCGCAGGTGTTCATCGACGGCGAGCGCTACGTCGGCTTGACCGACCGGGACTACTGCGCGGCGCGCACTTGGCCGGCCATTACCGCTGAATTGTCATACGGCTTGCCGTCCGTGGGTGCTTCCGCCGCCGAGGGGTGGATGGCTGTTAGCAGTCTTGCGCTAACAAGAGGAGTGACTGATGCACCGAGCCGCAGAGAACAAGAATGGAAACGAGCGGTTGAGCAGACTGGCAAGTGCAGAATTCCAGCAACTGGAGCTGAAGTCCACGCTGGAGGCCACGCGGCTGTGCAACGTCCTGGTCATCCAGTCCGCCAAGGGCACGTTGCGGGTGCTGTTCAGCGTGAGCGACAACAACATCGTGCAGTGGCATGACGTCCTGACCCGGTTGGTGCCGTGGCTGGAGGCCCTGCCGTACGACGTGATGATTTGCCAGAAGTGCATGACGGCGGGAGGCAAGCTCGTCGCACCTTGGTTGCTCCAGGTAGAAACGCCCAACGCTGCCACGCTGCGCCTCGCTGTCCGGGACATCCGCAAGGCATTCATGCGCTTGGCAAATCCAGCGGTTGATGAGCCCCGGCGTGAGAATTTTTCCTGGTTGGCAGACCAGCTTGGTGATGGTTGCGACGCTCAGAACTGGGATGCGACGGACGAACAACCAGACCGCCGCGAATGACCGGCAATCCTGGGTGAGGCTGGCGGTCGGCTGATGACCTTCTCGGCCGTCAGAACCTTGTGGATAGCGGTGCGACGCCACTTCTCGGGCTCCGACGACGTGTCGTGGGACACACGCCGCTATTTTTCCGGGCGTATGTGCGCATAGACTCGGGCGGGGCGGGTCAACTGGCGGATTCATTCCAACGTCGGAACAGCACGGGCGCCTTGACGCGGTATGCGGCGTTGCAAAACCGCCAGATTCCGGCTTTTCCCGCCACCTCCGCCGCGATGTCATCGACGTGCCGGCAGTTTGCGGCGACCTGATGGCCTCGTCGTATCGCCTTTGCCGGCAACCCGTTTCACTTTCCACACCCAAAGGTGTCAATTCATGCACCCGCCGGTGGGGCTTTCTTGTTTCCGGACCGATTCGTCACTTTTGCTGACCTGGGAGAGGCGCGATGGGCTACGGCTGGGGTTCGAGGGAGAATTGTGAATGCCGCGGCGGCTGGGTGCGCGACAAGCTGAAAGCCACGGTCATCGGTCGCCCGACGCTCCTCGACTGGAAATTCAAAGTGAATGAGTGCCCCGCTTGCGGGTGGCGCGAGGTCTTGGTGACGCATCGGGAGTGGCAGCACAGCACCGACGTCACGCTCGATATCAACGCGGCGCCACCCGCCCATGTGCCCGAGGCGATTCGTGTGGACTGGGATGAAGCGCGTGCGGTGCTGTGGAGTAGCCCAAATGGCACTGCCGTTCTGGCCCGCCGCTGCCTCGAAGGCACGCTGCGCCACCTTGGCTGGAACGAGCACGGCCTCGCGAAGAATGTCACCGCACTGCTCAAGGCCGCACCTCAGCTCAAGGAAAACATGCGGTTGCCGCTGAATGTCATCTTGGAACTGGGAAACATAGCGGCGCACCCGCAGTACCGCCTTGACGACCGCGAAGTTATCAATGTTCAGCGCCATGAAGCGGAGTTCGTGCTCGGCATGTTGTTGGATTTCTTTGCACTCTTGCCAGGAGCGCAAGAGTCGTCGGATTGAGCGGCGCAACTTGCCGTAGCGAGACGGTGATTGACGCGCGCCGCGCGCCGGGACACCCTTGCGCACGGGGCGCGACCAGCGCGTGCCAAGCCGGAGCTTCTCGTGGCACGAACACAACACCCGCTCGGCGTCCTGGAAGGCAAGTGGCAGAAGAACAAGAACACGTCGGTCAAGCCGCTGTTCGACCTGCTCTTTGACCGCCACTTCGACGACGAGCACGCCTATCATTACGAGATGTTCAACACCGAGGGCTCCTTCAAGCATGCCTTCAAGCGGCTCGGTGGTCAGGCCGGACGTCACTACGTGTACATCGCCGCGCATGGCTCGACCAAGCACATCTACGGTGCGGGCGATGCGCCTGTCCGCATCACGGCCATCGCTTCAGTGCTGGACGAGCTGGCGGAAGAAGGCGCGGTCCTGCACGGCATCTATTTAGGCACGTGCTACGCCGGGAGCGAAGAAACGGCACAAATGTTGCTGCGCAGCGCCGCCGCCGACCGCTTGCAACTCCAGTGGGTCGCTGGCTATCCCGGCAGCGCCGATTGGGGCGCGTCGTATGCCATCGACGGATACTTCTGGGACCGCTACCTACAGCACCTCGAAGAAAATCCGCCACGAGCCGCGCTAGATGCGGCGCTGGCGGACCTGCGCGCCCTCATGCCGGGTGTGCGCTCCTTCGGTGGCTTTGACGTCTTCGTCCGTGACCGCGCGGGAGGCGTCAAGAGCCTGCTTTCAGCGTAAGCGGCGTAGTTTTGGATATTTTCGCTGATACGCACAGCGAACTACCGCCCAGCCAACCGCACCATCCGCAGAACCTGCCGCAGCGTGCGCTCATCCAGGTCGTCCAGCGCTTTGACAATCGCCGCGCGCACATCAGCGGCACCCAATCGGTCAGCGTCATCACCAACCAGCACCAGCAGGTCGACCTTCAGGCCTCGTGCGACCTTCTCGACCGTCTCCAGCGTAGGGCTGGCCTCGCCGCGCTCAAGCTCTCCGACGTACTTGCCGCTGAGACCGCACGCCTCGCCCACTTGGTCCTGGGTCAGCGCCAGTCCCTTCCTCGTTCTTCGCAGATTGTCGCTGAACTTGCCCATGACAACGCCCTTTGTGCGACCTGTAGTGTCGCGGGCTGGACAATCGGCTTGAACCTGCGATAGCGTGTCTCTGGCCATCAGAAACAACTCTTAGGTGTGTTTCAGCCGGAGGACGCCATGGTCGACGGTCGCTGGGTACGAACGAGTCCGAGCGTCACACGTTCCCGCTTGCTATCAGCAACCGCTTCGCTGTTCGTGCTCGCAGCGCTGGCAGGATGCGGAACCTCACCGGGCGCAAGCGCGACCAAGAAGTCCATCGCTGGCGAGACGTGCACCAAGACCGACGACTGCGACGGCGCGCTGCGCTGCCTGAACGCGATTTGCCAGCAACCCGATGCGGACGTCAGCGACACATCCGCGTCTGCCGACGCCGTGCAAGACGTCGTCGATTCCGATGTTGCCGATGTTGCTGTTGTCGAAGTGGCGGTTGTCGATGTTCAGCCCGAACTTGGTGCCGAGCCCGACGCGCTGCAAGACGTGGATGTGGACGCGGTCGTGCAAGCAGAAGTCTCCGCTGATGCTGCCCCGGACGCTGCCGTCGAGGTCTTCGTGATTGACGCGGTTGCGGACACGGCACCTGACGCCGCACAGGACGTGGCTGTCGCTGACGCGCCCAGCGCCACGGACACAGGTCCCGACCCGTGTGCTGGAGCCAACTGCGACGACGGCAATGCCTGTACCGACGACACGTGCGACAAGGCCAAGGGCTGCCTACACACGGCGAACACATTGTTCTGTGACGATAAAAACGTGTGTACGACGGGCGACAAGTGTACGGCCGGGGCGTGTGTGGCCGGTAGTTTCGCCGGGCTGTCGCCGACGTGTAACTGTCAATTCGACGGGCAGTGCGATGACAACAACGTCTGCACCGCGGACACGTGCGTCAACTACAACTGCCTGCACAAGCAGACGTCGCAGACCTGTAGTTGCGCGTATGGCGGAGGCTGTAGTAAGCAGTCTGCGCCGGACGAGGTAAACGGCTGTGCCTGTACCGCTGCCTGTGTGGCGAATGACACTTGCTGCCCCGACTACCAACAGGTGTGTGTACCGTAAGGACCAAGATGAAAACCGACTGGAAACACGACGAACTTCTCGTGGACTTGGCGGGGCATCGTTGACCGGCGCGGGAGCACATCGCTGGACGTCCAGCTACCTGGTCTTGAACGGGCACCTTTGTCAGGGGCTGACAAGCGTTTGCCGGACGGCCACAGGCAATGCACGCGCAGCATGCCGCCAACCAGAGGTGATGCGATGACGAAATGTCCTTACTGCGCTGAAGAGATTCTGGAAGACGCCGTCAAGTGCAAGCACTGCCACGAATGGCTGAACGAGTCCAAGACAATGCCACTCGCGGAGTCGCCCAGCGACTCAGTGCCGGTGACCACATCGCCAGCGCTCCGCGGCGACCACCCGGTTACTGGCCCGGCGGGTGCCGGTAAGCGCGGATTTCGATGGGGGCGGACGGCGTTGGTGGTCGGGTTGATACTGGCTGCGGGGGGCGGAGCACTCGTCCTACTTGATACGCGGTCCGAACAAGGCTCCTCCCCTTCAGCGACGACCGTCCTCGCTGTCCCGCCGTCCGCGAACCCGCCAAGTTTGCCGGCCACGCCACCGTCAACTGCGGGTCAGGCAAAACCTGTTGCAGCCACTCCGCCGCCTGACCCTGTCCAAGTGGCTCGGTCATCGGGCAAGCTCTTCATCAAAGTGGTTGAAATCGCACACTACGACTCCGGTTTTTGTGGCGTTGTGCTGGAACTCGTCAACGGAACGAGCGTTCCGCTGGTGAATCTCACGCTCGGCATCGAGGTTGTCTTGCCAGGCGGAAAACTGCGCAAGTCGAAGTTGGGGTCCCTTTTGGGTGGCACCAATGCGCGATTCGCCAACACGGTTCGTCTTGGAACACAGGCCGCAGTCGGCGTTCAACCCGGTGCATCGACCCGAGTGGAAGCCAGTCTGACCGAGCGGTGTAAGAGCCTAACTGGCTTGGCAATTCTAGGGGTCGAACCCACATTTGAAGGCCCAGAATCCTGCTACTTTCAGGGCTTCGATGGCCCGCGGAACGGTTGTCTAAGCCTCTTGGCGCCACGGCCAGACTCACTAATTCCGGTTGTGATTGTGGGCAACTGACCATCCACGGGCATGACTCTGCCGGCAAGCGTCAGGCGGCGGGGTCGGGGCTTGATGGTCGCCGAGACCCCGACCACCTGCGCGTCGCTACCCGCGGCAAAGATGCCCGTGCGTGCCTCTGTCAAAGGATTTCCCGCGTCAGACAGGACCAGCGCAGCCTGGCGCTCGCCCAGCGCGCTATCGCCCGGCAGACTGTTCACGCAGGCGCATCTCCCGCGGCAGTCCTGGCCTCTGGCACAGCGCCACACCGGCTCCGATACTCACAGTCCTTACACTGCCACCCCCGGTTGTGCCAAAACGCGCCTGCCCGAATCGCCTTGAGCACCCGGCACACAACGCTCACCGCCTCCACCTGGGCGGCATCGGTCCGCACTAGGTCATGGACGTAGAACTTGGCCACCTTGGTCTTCGTCAACACCTGCAACCGCACCAGGTCCGCGCCCGTGACGGCCTGGTAGATACCCACTTGCAGGTCGTACTCCAACTGGTCCGCCGACCAGGCCCGTGCCGCCGTCTTGTGCTCCAACACGACCAGCTTGCCCGCGTCTTCCACGACGGCATCGAATGCTCCAACGAGCTGTTCTTCAAGTATTTCTCCTGAATCCGGGTCGATGACGTCGCATGCGAAAGCGGTTTCCACGCCGAACACCTTGTCCGGCGGCTTGACCTCGCCCAAGAACGCCTTGACCAGCGCAACGCCGCTGTCCTTCAGCGCGCCGAGCGTTTCTCCATCATCGAGCAACACCGCCGGTTCCTTTGCCGCCTCGGCGTCAAACGCGTCACTGTACGCCGCCAGAACACCTTCTGGATGCGGCACCGCACCGTTGCGGATGACCGTGTAGTAGCGCGCCAACGCTTCATGCACCGCGCTGCCCAGCACCAGATTCGGGCTGCGGTGCTCAGCCTCTGCGCCCAGGACGTACCGGTACTCGTACTTCTTGCTGCAGAGTTGCGCGCAACGAATCTGCGACACGCTGCAATGCAGGTCCGTCCTGGGCGCGTGCTTCAGGTACTCCATCGTGACCTCCTACGCCGCCGCCGCGGACAACGACTTTATGAACGCACTCGCCTCGGCCACAGTGAGGAACGCATGCGACTTGCCGAACTGGAGCTTGGACTGCTCATCCAGCTCGTGCTTGCCCATGCCTGCTGTCCGTGCCAGTTTGCCGATGAATTCAGCTTGCTTGCGCGTCAACCTGTTGGTGGCCGGCACATCCGGCTCATCGTGTGCTTCCACCAGCTTGGGTCCCGTACGCACCTGCGCCGGCGGTTCTTCAGCCGCGTAGACGTGCAAGCCCACGCCCAGCAGCGTTGCGGCCTTCTTCAGCGCGTCCGTCGATGCCGCCTTCAGGTCATCGGCCACGCTCACCACCTTGCCTTCCCGCGTACGCGTCACCTCCGAGCCGCCAAACGCCTGCTTGACCATGTCGCCAGCGCGTAGCTCGCCCAGCACGATGACCTCGCCTTCCCGGACGTCGTGTTGGACGACCCGGAAGCTCCAGTCGCCGCAGAATGCTTCATTTAGCCGTGCGACGACCGCGTGGCCCTCGATGTACTGGATGCTCTGGCCGTTGCGCCCGGGGCGCGACTTGATGTCCGCAAACGGCCGCGTCAGCAGCCGCAATTTCTCCTGGTCCATGTGTCACCTCTCCAAAAAGGCAAAAGCCAGCGCTGGAACCTCCAACGCCAGCCCCAGCCGGTTGCTCACTTGTTGTCGCGAATCTTGGCCAAACCGCCTTGCTGGTCCCGGATGTTGCGCAGCCACATGGCGGCAAACGACGTCAATTCCTTGTACTGCCGCGGACGCCAGCCGGTGGGTTTGTCGCTGCCGTCCAGTTCCACTGCGACCGTGTAATGGCCCGTGGCGAGCTGCAACGACACCGGTAGCCACGCGTGACCCGCGCCGTCCTGGATACGCAAGAAAACGCCATCCGGGTCGCAGACCGAATCGCCGTTCTGCCGAAAGTAGTGCGCCACGCTGTAGGTCCGCTCACTCAGCCGGTCGACGTGCACGGCCATGTAGCTGCCGTTGTCGACCTTGCGGGCGTCGCCAATCTCCAGTCCAGCGGTCAGTGCGTCGAGCACGTCGCCGCTCGTCTTTGCCAATGGCTTCATTTGATTTCTCCACGCAAAAAGCCCGGAACGGCCAACTTGACCGTCCCGGACTTTCCGCTTTTTGCTTACGCCACCAACGTGCCGCCGCTCGCAGACAGGTGCGCCATCAAGGCGAGACACGCGTCCACGAATTGCAGCAGCAGGAAGAAGGCTGTGCTGTACCAGCTCATGGAGCCCTCCGGTTAGATGATGATTCCGTTGCGAAAATCGACGGTCATCTCTTCCCGGGTGGGCCTGTCGCTGGCGTAGTTCGCCACCTGTGCGGCGATGAAGGCGGCCAATCCTGACGCGCAGTACATAGTGGCGCGCGCCGTGCAGGGCGCACGGTAGGCTTCGCTGCTGGGGTGCAAGGTTTCCTCGTACCAGGAGCCAAAGCTGCCAACACACAGCACTTTTCCCACCTCCGCCCCCATCCGGCCGTCCACGAACAGAGCCGGTCGTGGGTGAAGCTGCCTCCAGAGCTGGATTCTCACGTCCATGCTGTCCACGGCGCAGATGGTCACCTCGGTGGCACCGTCGCCCTGAAAGCGTTCCTGCACCACCTTGATGTCGACGCCGGTCATGTCGTGCACCAGCTCCTTGAGCGCCTGCACCTTTGGCCGACCCAGGTCCGTCAGGCGGTACCACTGGTTGGGCAGGTTGTGACTCTCGATGGAGTCGTCATCCCACACCGTGATGTTCTCCGCGCCGCTCTTCGCCAACGCCAACACCGTGAAACTGCCCACCGCGCCGGCACCAATGACCGTGATGGGCGTCCGCGCCAGCCGCGGAACATCCAGCACATCCAGTTGTCTGTGAAAGTTCATCGCTACCTCCAATCGGCCAAATCGTCATCGAAATCAGGCCAGCCACCACGGTACGCTTGACCATGCTGCGGCTGTCCTTGCTGTTGCGGGTGCCGACCACCGCGCCAATCCGGCATCAGCACCGGTTGCATTTCCACCACGTGCGCGTTGAACAACCGTTCGCATTCCCCGCGCAGGTTCTGGTCGGGCAGGCGGATTTCCAGCGGCAGGTCGTCAAAGGTCAGCCGGAAGGGCTGCCAGACGTCGATGCGCGCTTTGAACTCTCGCTTCTTGTTGACCACGATGGACACGAGGCACTGGTCGTTGGCCAGGCCTTCAATGCACGCCTCATCCTGCTGCGACCAGAAGACGCCCAGACGCCCGTGGCTGTGAATCCATGCGCGCACGTGCTCGGGTTGCGCATGCGTCACCAGGAACTTGGCCAGCGCGTCCTGGTCCAGCTCGGTGCTCGCGGCCGTGCAAATCTGGTCAAAGAGCTGCACGTTGCTGACCGTGATGTCGTCCGTCACGGTACCCAGGCAAGAGAACTCACCTGCTGCGAGGTCGGTCCAGTGCCAGATGCGTTCCATGGCATCCGCGTCGATGCGGACACGCAGGTTCTGTTTCACTTTCATGTACGTCTCCAAAAGCGACACGACCCCGTGCACCTTCCACGTGGAAAGTGCCCGAGGCCGCCAGTTGTCGTTGTCCAGCGCTGACGCTAATCGTCGTCGCTGTTGTAATCCGGGTCCCACGTCTCGATGTGCCGGTAGGCGTCACGCTCGTTGTACGAGTGCAAGAACTCCAGAATGACGCTGACCAGCGCCGCGTACTGGCCTTCGCCCAGCAGCTTGCCGATGCCCGGGCCGATGGACCCCCAACAGGGAATTCCGTCACTGCTGACGTGCGGGTGCGGATAGCTGAAGCCGCCGTCAGACCAGATATGGACCTTGTCCGCCGTGATGGTCAGCGTGTACGAGCCCATGTGGTAGTCCGTGCTGTCGTGCTCCAAGGTGAGCGGCTCCAGCACGATGGACAACTTGCCATAGTCCACTTCCACGCTAACCACTGGCGACGGCATCATTTTCACCAACGCCGCGAACTCTTCCTGCGCCTTCAACTCCTGCGCCGGACGGGTCGTGGCTTCAAGCGCGACAATCTGCTCACGCAGCTCGCCGTTCTTGCGCACCAAGCCGGAAATCTGGCTGGTGATGCGGTTGGCCTCGTACTCATTGTCGCGAATGGCGTTTTTCCAATTTCTCACCATGCCGTCGACCGACGACACCATCCACGCGGAGAACTCCGACTTCTCGCGCTCCCAGTCGTAGCCTTGGACATACGATGCCGCCAACGGCAGCGCTGCTGTCAGCACCGCGTCCAGGATGAGACCCGGCTGGATGTCGCCCGGAACCTCGAACAGGCGCTCCAGGTCAAAAGCCAGTCGCACACGTCGGCCTTCAACCGACGCGACCACGAAGGTCTCGCCGTCAACGGTCACCTCGACGGGCTCGCCTGTGTGCGGCCGTCCGTGCACAACGCAAACAGTCTGCACGCCATCCTTGTACGGCAGCCGGCATTCATCGGCCGTGCCGGCAATCGGCCCGAGCAGTTCAATCTCGCGGCGAAACGGCGCCGGGTCCGTGTAGCGCGCGCTCCAGCGCTGGTAGCGAATGGTCAGACCGAGCTTCGCCTGCCAATCCAGCAGGTACGCGGCCATCGTTTGGTCACAGTGATGCATGTTGTTGGCTCCCCGCCAGCCGAGCCGCTCCGGGCGCACCGGAAAGCGGCCCAGCGGGCGATGTTGTTGCGGGAATGGACTACTTGTTGCCGCCCTCGACCTTCGGGACGAGCGTGACCACGTCGCCTTCGGACAGGGCGGTGGTGGTGGAAGCGCCCAGGCCGTTCACCGAGACCGCGTGACCCTGGGCATTGAGGTCGACCGCATCGAGTACCTCCTGGACGGTGGCGCCGGCAACGGCTTCGTGGTGGCGGGCGGAGTGGCCGAGACGAAGGATGCGAATGTTCATGTGAGAAGCTCCTGGAACGAAGAACGGTCGAATGACCTCGCACGGCGAAGTTGCCGCGTGGGGTGACATGGCTGACCGGGCCATGTCGTCATTCTTATTCCATGAGAGCATTGCGTTTTTGCGCGAATGGCTGACAAACGAAATCATCTAGCGCGCTCGCTCGTAATGCGACATCCGCTGTCGCTTGCAAGTTGGTCCGTCCAGCGCCAGCTTGCGGTTTGATGGGTTCCATCAGAGACTTCCCGGCAACGTGAACCGCCGGGGTGTCCATGAAGCTCGTTATCCTCCTCGCCACTGTTTCACTCGCCGCCTGTACCACGACCACTGGAGCTGCAAACGTCACGGTTGCCTGCGGGCCGGGGCTCTTGCTGCAGAACAACATGTGCCAACTCCCCGACGGCGACGCGCACACCGACACCGGCAGTCAGGTGCTCGCTGACACTGTGGGCGACGCGACTTATGATGAGGTCGACGTCGCTGGCGGCATCGCGGACGCGGCCGACGCCGACGCGAAGGCAAGCGACACGGCGGTCGACCCATCCACGCTGCCACCCGCGGGTTCCATCCAGTGCGCACCGGACAATTGCCACGCGAAGGTCGCCGGGGCTGCCTGTGCGTGCAGCGGTGGTGGCTGCTATTTCGCGGCAAGTTCGGGTTCGTGCATCTCCGACGCCGACTGCTGTCCTCGCGTGACGGCGACGTTCACGATGTCCGGCAGCAAGAAAGCACCCCAACCGGCCGCCGCTAACGACGTATGTGTCAGCGGCAAGTGCGTCCCGCCGGGTACCGAATGCGACAATGACACGCAGTGCTGGGTTATGCCGACCGGACTCATGGCCGCAGGTAGCTGCGTGGGCGGTAGCTGCGCGTGGCCGACGAAGGGGCTGGGGGAGCCGTGCGACCCGAAGTCGAAGGTGGCTGAGTGCGCGCCGACATTGGCGTGCAACGGCGGCGTCGGGACGACGTTGAAGCTGCCCTATGCGTGCCGTCCGGCAATCTGCGACGCCGGTACTGACTGCGGGCCGGGAGCGGCGTGTTCCGCGTTGTACAAGACCTGCATCCGGGCATCTGGCGAATGTGAACCGTCATACTCGCCGTGTGATGCTGGCAAGACGTGTGCGCTCGCGGCCTGCCACTACGATTCCGTGGCGGGGACCGCAAACGACTACGTCTGCGTGGATAGTCCGACCATCCCGGACCAGTACCCCGCGGGCATCGACTGTGTCGCGAGCGTATTCTGCCCCATCGGGGCCTACTGCGGTAACGACAAGAAGTGTCGGCAACCGCCTGACAAGGAAGGATTTGCTTGCGTGTACGACGCTGCCTCCTACCAGTCGCTATGTGCGAATGGGTTGGCCTGCGTAGGCGGAATCTGCGGGGGGACTGCACCGGTGCTCAAGATAGGCGACGCGTGTTCGACGAACGCTTATTGCTCAACCGGGATTTGTGCGCTGTGCCAGTGCGCGAGCGGCAAGATTGCCAACGGTGGAGAATGTGTCACCGACGAAAGCTGTGCGAGTGGCGACTGTGTTGCTGGCGTGTGCGTGGTGTTCACTCCTCCTGTCACTACCGCGTGCAGCAAGAACATTGCGTGTCCGAGTGGGCAAGCGTGCCTTCCGGTATCGTGCAAGTATGACCCCAGCGTGCCATACACCGCCATCGCCACCGTCCAAACGTGTGTCACCTTGCCCAAGCCGACCGGTGCCTCCCCTGTCCCGGGCATCGCGTGCGTGACGTCAGAGTTCTGCGCCAAGGGTGACACCTGCGCGCCTGACAGCAAGTGCTACTCGCCGACCAAGACTGCGGGCGCAGCGTGCGCGCCTGGTGCAGGTTGCGCTTCGCCGCTGAGCTGCATGAACGGTGTCTGCATAGCCAGTTCAGGTTCTTCAGGTCTGCCGGTCGGTGCCTACTGTACGTCGAACTACCAGTGCGCCGCTTCAGCTTGCGTGAACTGCCAGTGTGCCGCGAACAAGGCAGCGTCGGGCAAAAGCTGCGCGGACGACGATAGCTGTCTCTCCGGTGACTGCATCGCGGGCCTCTGCAAGTAGTTGGAATTGGGAGCAGGAACGCCATCATCAGCTGCCCAGCCTCAAAAGTGCCACATCGCCGGGCCACAGCGGCCCAAGCGACGGGAGAAACACGACGGCGATGCGCATAGGAAGAGGGAGCAGAGCGTGAGCGACGAATCATTTCCAGAGTCTGGCGGCGGCGAAAAGAGCGAAGCACAGTTGGAGCGCGAGCGGAGTGAGCGTATGGCGGCGCTTCATCGTCTCAAGGTGCCTGACGCCGTGATGAACAGGACCGCGCTGCTCACGCGAATGCAGCATCGCATTGCCTTTGAGCGACGGGCCGGCCCCGTCTTGGGCATCGGTGTCGGCATCCTGGTCTTGATTAGTACTGGGGTTTCCCATGGATTTTCGGTCTTTGCGTTTGCGTACGCGGGTCTGACAGGCTGGGCGGTCAACTACGGCATCAGCGCCCACGCTGACCAGGTCGAGTGGCAAATTCACCTGCTGGAGCAAACGACGCCGCAAGCAGCAGTGGCGGCAAAAACGGCGTGACCCGCGGTGCGATGTCTTCCCGCGCGACGCTGTACTGGTCCGCGTCCGGCAGGACGCGTGGCATTGGTCCGCGCTTGCTAGTTCACGCCGAAGAACCAGACTTTTGCGGGAAACTGCAGGTGCGCAACGTACCAACCGAGCAGCGCGGCAGCGACCGTGACAGCCGTGCCAATCATTCCGGAATGTGAGCGTTGAGGCTGTGCTGGCGCTTTCGCGTCCAGCTTGACGTTGTCCCCATGCACGTTCATCTGCTCTATCTTACTGTTTTCGATGTTGAACTTGGTCACTTCGTCGCCTTCAAGTTGATGCCTGAACTCGTCAGTTGCTCGACCGTGCTGTGACTGATGTTGATTGTAACGGACTCCGCGAGCCTCTTCTCGGCGTTTGAGAAGGTCGCGCCGTCCCCGGTAACGCCCGCGGCCTCAAGTTCACATGCCCACTTGAGCACGCGATTCTTGACTTGCTCCGGGATATCGAGAATCTGAGCGGAGTTGAACACGAGCTGGAACGAAAGCTGCGGTAGGTACTCCGGCAAATTAGTTGCATTGACCAGCAGTTTGCGCAGGTCATTGGAAAGCGAATTATCGAGCGGATGGCTCACGCTCCCTCCGCCGTTCTTGATGTTTTCTATCCAGGAACAAACAGTGCCAATCGAGGCCCCGACAAAGTGTTGTTGGCCATCAAGAATTCCGGGCAGCGGATATGACCCGTTTCGAAGGCGTCCAAATCCTGCAGGCACATACCCGTTGGTGCTGTAGTATAGAGACGTCCCGACAACGCGGTACTCTGGTTGCGGTGCCGCGTCTCCATATCCTGACTGCTCAGCCTCCAACCAGCTCGTGATGTCGTTCCGCCCCAGTTTGGAGGAAAGTCGCACCGCACGCCGCAGAACTGTCGCCACGTCATCGCTCTCAGCGCTCTCTTGCAACTCGTTTACCAAACCCATCGCAGCCCCCGTTAGCTAATCATCGCCGTAGCAGCCGTCATCAAACGGGCCACCTTCGGGCCAGCCGCCGCTTGCGTTCTGTGTCGGCATGATGCGCTCAAAAATTGCACCGCCAAGCGTCTCCACCGCTGCGTCATCGAGTCCCTTGACCAACTTCAGCAGCATCTTCGCCGGTGTAATCGGCCCGTGGTCGCGCACGAAGAACTCCCAATCCCCGTCCCCCATATAGAACTCATCCTCTATGGTCGCGTGAGGGGCGACAGAAAGAATGCGCGCCACGTCGTCCGGGTCGAGACTGTATGTCTCGTTGCGCGCGCGGTCGGTGACAACGACGATGCGGATGGGGTCCATGGGCTTCTCCTTGCTGCTGTTCCACGATGACGTCCTGACTCTGCCGACGCTGCGCGGCGTAGTCAAGCGGTACGTGTAGCCGTGAGGACTGCTCGACGGAGTCATGGCCACCTGAAGCAGCGCGTTGTCGCCGTGGCTCCGGCACAACTGCTGAACACCGGTCACGCTCATTGTAAAATTGCATCAGTCGATATTATGTGTGATTCGCGCGAGAGGAAGGCGAAGTGAGACTGGCCGTGCCAGCCTATTCCGCGGCCCGCAACCGCCCAGTGACTTGCCCCCGCCCCCAGTGCTACGCTCCGCGTCGCCGCAGCCTCCTCGCTCTACCACCGTGGCGCGAAGGCGCATCCTCTGCGCAAAAGGAACACCGTCGTCATGGCCAAGCTCGCTGACCTCATCTGGAAGAACGCTGAACTGCTCCGCGGCGCGTACAAGGAAACCGAGTACCGCAAGGTCATCCTGCCGTTCACCATCCTGCGCCGGCTGGACTGCGTGCTGGCCCCTACGCGTGACGCCGTGCTGGCGAAGCACGAGTCCATCAAGGGCAAGGGCTTTGACCTGGATAAGATGCTGACGCCGACCAGCGGCTTTGACTTCTTCAACACGTCGAAGTTCACGCTACCGGGCATCGTGGAGTCGCCCGATGATTGCCGCGAGAACCTGGACCAGATGCTCAACGGCTTCTCGCAGAACGTCCGCGACATTTTTGAGAAGCTCGGTTTCCGCGCCACGCTGGACAAGCTCAAGGAGAAGGACCGCCTCTACCTGGTGCTGCAGCGCTTCGCGGAAACGGACCTGAGCCCGGCCAACGTGACGAACCACGACATGGGGCAGGCGTTTGAGGAGCTACTGCGCAAGTTCAACGACCTGTCCCCGGCCGGTGAGCAGTACACGCCGCGCGACGTCATCGAGCTGATGGTGACCATCCTGTTTCACGGCGACGATGCCGCGATTTCCGTGCCCGGCGTCGTGCGCACGATGTACGACTGCGCGTGTGGCACCGGCGGCATGCTGTCCGTTGCTGACGAGCACCTGCGCAAGTTTAACGACCGCGCTACGCTGAAGCTGTTTGGCCAGGAGCTGGAGGACGAGTCCTACGCCATCTGCAAGGCGGACATGCTCATCCGCGGTCAGGACCCGGCCAACATCGCGCTGGGCGACACGCTCGCCGTGGACAAGCACCCGCAGGAGTCGTTCGACTACATGCTGTCGAATCCGCCGTACGGCGTTGAATGGAAGCCCGCGCAAGATGCCGTGGAGAAGGAGCACTCCAAGGGCGCTGCAGGGCGTTTTGCACCGGGCCTGCCTGCTATTCGCGACGGGCAGATGTTGTTCAACCTGCACCTGCTGTCAAAGCTGCAGCCGGTTGTCGCTGGCAAGGGCGGCGGTCGCATCGGTGTCGTCCACAACGGCTCGCCGCTCTTCACGGGTGATGCGGGCAGTGGCGAGAGCGAAATCCGCCGGCACATCCTGGAACACGACTACCTGGACTGCATCGTCGCGCTGCCGACGGACATGTTCTACAACACCAACATCGCCACCTACCTCTGGTTCATGAGCAATCGCAAGCCGGTCGAGCGCAAGGGCAAGGTTCTGCTCATCGACGCCAGCGGCATGAGCGCGCTGATGAAGAAGAACCTCGGCAAGAAGCGCCGGGAGCTGACCGTCGATTGCGTGGACCGCATCGCGCGCGCCTACGCCGCGTACAAGCCTGTTGACTGGAAAGACGACGCCAGTGGTCGGGTGCTCAAGGCCAAGGTGTTGCCGCGCGACCACTTCTTCTACCGCAAGGTCACCATCGAGCGGCCGCTGCGCATGCGCTTCCAAGCGACCGAAGACGCTGTGGCCGCGTTACAGTCGGACAAGGCGTATGCAAAGCTGCCGTCAGACCAGCGCATTGTGCTGGACCTGGCGCTGGCCAATCTGGACGCGGCAGCCGTGTATCTGGACGCTGAATCCTTCCGCGCTGCGCTGCACAAGGCTGCCGCAGCGGCGGCAAAGAAAGCGGGTCTCGACGGCAAGCAGGCCAAGCTGGCGACCAAGACCATCGAACTGACGCGCAAAGCCCTTGGCGTCCGGGACAAGAACGCTAAGCCCACGACCAATGAGAGCGGCGACGTCATCACGGACGCGGAGCTGCGCGACGCAGAGTACGTGCCGTTGCGCGAGGATATTGCCGCGTACTTCACGCGCGAAGTGACGCCGCACTGGCCCGACGCCTGGGTGAACAAGGACGTGAAGGACAAGAAGGACAAGGCCACGGGCGTCGTCGGTTGTGAAATCAACTTCAACCGCGAATTCTACGTGTACAAGCCGCCGCGCAGCCGGACCGACATCCAAGCCGACATCGAGGCGATGGAGAAGCGGTTCATGTCGCTGCTGCACGGGGTGAGCAAGTGAAGGCGTACGCGCAGTACAAGGCCTCGGGCGCGGCATGGCTTGGTGAGGTGCCAAAGCACTGGGCCGTCGAGCGGCTACGGTTTCGCGCCAAGCTGAACCCTGGTGCCTCTCGGCCGCTGCTCGACACCGAGGTGGTGTCGTTCCTGCCCATGGACGCAATCGGCGACGACGGCGAGCTGGCACTGGAGCAGTTCCGCAGCGTGGGAGACGTGTCATCCGGCTACACGTACTTTGAAGATGGCGACGTCGCCATGGCAAAAATCACGCCGTGCTACGAGAACGGCAAAGGCGCGGTGATGCGCGGCTTGCGCGGCGGCGTTGGCTTCGGGACGACCGAACTCATCGTCATGCGCCCGCAGGATGTCGTGGTACCGCGCTGGTTGTACTACTTGACCATGTGCGACGTTTTTCGCGTGCCGGGCGAGGCGATGATGCTCGGTGCCGGTGGCCAGAAGCGCGTCCCCGACCTATTCGTCAAAGACTACTACGCGGCATTCCCGCCGTTGTCCGAGCAGGAGGCCATCGCCGACTACCTACACGCCGAAACCGCACGCATCGACAACCTGATTCGGGAGAAGGAAGGGTTGATTGGGCTGCTTCACGAATGGCGGCACTCGACGATTGCCACGGCCGTCACCAAGGGGCTCACGCCGGAAGCCTCGCTGCGGCCGTCAGGCGACCCGTGGCTGGGCGACGTCCCAGAACACTGGACGGTTTCCCGACTGCGGTTTCACGCGGCGTTTAATCCGGGGCCTTCGCGGATATTGAGATGCGACGAATCGGTGTCGTTCGTGCCGATGGAGGCCATTGGGGAAGACGGCACCGTGGATTTGAGTCGTTCCCGGCTTGCTGGCGACCTAGCGTCTGGCTACACGTACTTCGAAGACGGAGATGTTGTTCTCGCCAAAATCACGCCCTGCTTTGAGAACGGCAAAGGTGCTGTCATGCGTGGACTCCGTGGTGGCGTTGGTTTCGGCACAACCGAACTCATCGTGATACGCCCGTCGGAAGGTCTAGTTGCCGAGTGGCTGTACTACCTCACGATGTGCCGGGGCTTCCGGGCGCCTGGCGAAGCCATGATGCTTGGAGCAGGCGGTCAGAAACGCGTCCCGGACCTCTTCGTCAAAGACTACATCGCTGCGGTCCCGCCAACCCATGAACAGCATTTGGTTGTTGCATACCTCGGTGTAGCTCTCAAGCATATCGATGAACTCGTCCAGCACGCCAAGGCTGAGATTGACCTGCTCAAAGAACTGCGCACCGCCACCATCGCCGATGCCGTCCTCGGGCGCATTGACGTCCGCACCGCCAAGCAGCCACACTGAGCCAATCGCGAGGAACGACCATGGCGGCTCCTATCCACACGGAAGTGACGTTCGAGGACGAGGTCTGCGCGCACCTTGCCGCCAACGGTTGGCTGTTCGACGGCCCGCTACCGTATAAGATGGGGCATGCCTACGACGCCGGCTACCGCAGGGACCTCGCGCTCTACGCGCCGGACGCGCTCGCGTGGGTCAAGGAAACGCAGCCGGAGAGCTGGGACAAATTCGCCCAGAACCACACCAAGGACCCCGATGCGGTTTTCCTCAGCCGGCTCGTGCAGGAACTGGACGTCGACAGGCTGACCGTCAAGAAGGAGACGCCGCAGCAGTGGGGCACGCTGCACGTCCTGCGCAAGGGCTTCAAGGACATCAACGTCACGTTCCAGATGGCGCAGTTTGCACCGAGCAACCAGCAGAACGATGCGACGTGGACGCTCTACACAAAGAATCGGCTGCGCGTTGTACGCCAGGTCCACTACTCGCTGCACAACCAGAAAAGCATCGACCTGGTGCTGTTCCTGAACGGCCTGCCGCTGGCGACCATCGAGCTGAAGACCGACACGAC
Organism: uncultured Myxococcales bacterium; assembly: GCA_903924465.1. Lineage (GTDB taxonomy): Bacteria > Myxococcota_A > UBA9042 > UBA9042 > UBA9042 > CAIYBN01. The sequence continues at coordinate 49,880 of CAIYBN010000128.1, forward strand.
GCAGAACATCGAGGACGCGGTCAAACAGTACAAGGAAGACCGGCAGCCGGTAGACCCTGTGGCCAAACAGCGCGAGCCGTTGTTGTCGTTCGGCAAGCGCGCGCTCGTGCATTTTGCCGTCAGCACCGACGAGGTGCGCATGACGACGAAGCTGGAAGGCAACGCAACGCGATTCTTGCCGTTCAACCGCGGCATCCCCGACGGCAAAGGCGGCGCCAGCGCCGGCAACCCGGTGGACGAGAAGCTCGGCTACGCGACGGGCTACCTGTGGCACGAGGTATTACGACGTGATGCGTGGCTGTCCATCGTCGGCAAGTTCATCGCGGTCCAGGTGACGGAGCAGAAGGACGACAAGGGCAAGAAGACGTACAAGCCGTCGCTGCCGTTCCCGCGCTACCACCAGTGGGACTGCGTCAGCAAGCTGCTGGACGCCACGCTGCAAGAAGGCGTCGGCAAGACGTACCTCGTTCAGCATTCCGCTGGCTCAGGCAAGTCCAACACCATCGGCTGGCTGGCGCACCGGCTGGCTTCGCTGCACAACGCCAAGGACGAGAAGGTCTACAGCAGCGTCATCGTCATCACCGACCGGCGCGTGCTCGACCAGCAGTTGCAGGACACCATCTACCAGTTCGACCACCAGCACGGCGTGGTCGTGAAGATTGACGAGAACAGCACGCAGCTCGCGGAGGCGCTAGAGAAGAAGCGGCTCATCATCATCACCACGCTCCAGAAATTTCCGTGGGTGCTCTCCAAGGTCGAGAAGCTGAACGACCGGCGTTTTGCGCTCATCATCGACGAGGCGCATTCCAGTTGGTCGGGCAAGGCGGCGGTCAAGCTGCGAGCGGTGCTCACCAAGGACAACGTCGGCGTGGCAGATTCTGTGGTGGACGGCAGCAACGCCCTGCCGCCGGACCCGGACGACATCGAGACCACGGGCGAGGACGAACTCAACCGCGTGATGCAGTCGCGCAAGCGCCCGCCCAACGCGTCGTACTACGCGTTCACGGCCACACCGAAACCGAAGACACTGGAGCTGTTCGGTCGTGAAGGCGCTGACGGTACGCCCGACCCATTCCACATCTACTCCATGCGTCAGGCCATCGACGAAGGCTTCATTCTGGACGTGCTGCGCGGCTACACGACCTACGACTTTGCCTTCAAGCTGGAGCAGGAAGGCGAGGACAAAGACGTCAAAGCCGGCAAGGCCAAGACGCGGCTCTTTCGGTTTGCGCAGTTGAACCCGACGAGCATCGCGCAGAAGGTCATCGTCATCGTGGAGCACTTCCGCGAACACGTGCTGCAGCACCTCGGCGGTCAGGCCAAGGCGATGGTCGTGACGGACAGCCGCTTGGCTGCCGTGCGTTACAAGAAGGAGCTGGACAAGTACATCACCGAGCACAAGTACACCGACTGCAAAGCGCTGGTCGCGTACTCCGGCACGATGACCGACGACAAGTACAAGGTGCTCAAGGCGCACGAAGGCGACCTCAACGCCGGTGGCGAGCGGGACGACGGCATCAAGAGCGCGTTTGACACCGACGACTACCAGGTGCTCATCGTTGCCGCCAAGTTCCAGACCGGCTTTGACCAGCCCAAGCTCATGGCGATGTACGTGGACAAGCGGCTGGATGGTGTGCTGGCGGTGCAGACCCTGTCGCGCCTGAATCGGACCCACCCGGGCAAGAAGACCACATTCGTGCTGGACTTCCGCAACAAGGCCGAGGACATCCTTGCCGCGTTTCTGCCGTACTACCGGACAGCCAAACTCTCTGCCATCACCGACCGCAACCTGGTGCACACGCTGCGCGAGAAGCTCGATGGTGCCGGCATCTATCTGTGGCCTGAAGTCGTCGTCTTCGCCGCGGCGTACTTCAACCCCAAGGGCAAGCAGGCTGGCATCCATCCGCCGCTCAAGCAGGCCAAGGAGCGCTTCAACGCACAGAGCCAGGAAGTGAAGGACCAGTTCCGCACCGACATGGCGTCGTACGTCAGCGCCTACGATTTCCTGTCGCAGCTCGTGTCCTACGACGACGCTGACCTGGAGCGCCTGCACGCGTTTTCCAAGATGCTGTTGCCGCGGCTGCGCGAGGAAGGTACGGACCCGGATACGCTCGACGGCTCCGTGCGGCTGGCCGGCTACAAGGTACACAACCCGCAGGCGCACAAGCTGGACCTGGAGCAGGGCGAGGCAAAGCCGCTGAAGCCGATGTCGCCCGGTGGCAGCCAAGCCTGGGAGGACCCAGCCGACCGCTTGTCGGCAATCATCAAGAAGATGAACGAGGTCTTCTCCGGCAACCTTTCGGATGCCGACTTCCTCGGCTACGCGACGACGCTCATCGGCAAGCTGGTGGACGACGACACGCTACAAGAACAGGCAGCGGCGAACGACACAGTCGAGGCATTCGGCAACGGCGCTTACAACGGCAAGTTGAACAAAGCGGTCGTCGGTGCGCTGGAGAGCCACACGGCGATGGCAGAGCAGGCGCTGAAGGACGCGAAGGTGTTCAAGGGCTTGGCCGGGCTGCTGATGGAAGAGGTTTACAAGCAGTTGCGGGAGAAGGCGGCGGCGGGCGGGTAGTTGTCGCCGGCAGACATGGCGCTAAGCCGACACGGACAACGGTTTTGAAGAAAAAGACATTGTCCGACTTGACCTGCGGTAGCGCTGCTTCTATTCTTAGAATGCTCATCTACCATGTGTAGAAGGAGCCCCGAAGCCGTCCTCCCGGGCGGCTTCAGCTTTTTTGCGCTGCGGTCCAAGCACGCCACTCGGCTTCGAGTCGACTGCGCTGGCGCTCATGCTCGACGTGAAACGCTGTAATTAGCACGTAATCGCCGCGGCGCCCTTCGGCGAGGGCCACGAGGTAGCTAAAGTCGGGCAACGCGACGTACCAGCGCTGCTCCTTGTCGTGCATCTTTGCCCAACAGCGGACTTGGTCGCCTGCTGCTGCGCCGATTAGCACCTTCGGCCAACCGATGCATTCACACCTTCGGAGGTCGGGCATCCGGTCGGCCTCGACCTTGCCGGTGGACGTCATGTGCCAGAACGTTTTCGGCTTGCCATCGTCAATCGGAGACCAGCCCAAGCCAACCAATCCATTACGGAATCTTGGTTTTGTCAGAACAAAGTCTGCCTCAAAAACCGCGTAAACGGCGGCGATGTAGCGTGCGGGGTCCCCGCCATGAGCCGAAAGAGAGACGAGGGCCGGTAGCCAGATATTTGGGGCCGTCATCGGGCCCTCGGACGCCACATCAGCAGGTTCACTTTGGGGGCGCGCAACAGCGTGTTGCGGTCGAGCGATAGCCTGGAGCGGCGCTTCATGCGGTCGACGAGGGTCAGTTTCGCGCCGCTGGTGTTGAGGAGCCGGTTGCGGTAACTCACCATGCCGATGAGAAAGTCGGCGAGCTGCACGTGCTCGACTTCATGCGACCGGACTTGTTGGACTCGTTCGACGATGCTGTGGTCAAAATCGTACATGCTGTTGCTGAGCACGTCGTGCAACTTGGCGACCTTGGCCTGGCTCCGCGTGTCCTTGATGTCGATGTAGATTCTGTTTCGGGCAGACGGGTCCAGCAGCGGTTCAAGTAGCTGGAAGTACATCTTGTAGTACCACGTATCGTGGTCTGTGCCGTACGCATCGTGGTTGAGCAATGATTTGTCGATGACGACTGCGCGAAAGTGCAAGTCATTGTCATCAAAGAAGTAGTCGAGCACGTCCTGATAGTAGCCGAGTTTGCTCGCGCTGACGGATATCCACTTCAGCTCGCAGTCTGGCTTGAGCCCGTGCTTCACCTTGATTTCACGAAGGCGCACCGCGGATTCTTTCGCCTTTTCCGCAGGACACCAGACGGCTCCGAGCACCATGAAGCCGAGCCCGTCGTGCTCCAGATGCCCGCTCTCGTCGCAGTAGATGTTGTACGTCAGCATCTTGGGGCCTTCTGTCGCGGGTTGATGATTCGCGGGCTGCTGCGGGGACCGAGCGTCACCGCTCCGCTGCTGCGAGTGTCGCAGCCTGCCGCCATCCCCGCAACCGTCACGCGCACTGCGCGGCAAGACGCGCTTGCGATGCCGTGTTCCAGCCTGTCCAACGCAGCGGCAGGAACGTGACCCGCATAGACGACAAACAGCCAGCTCGCACAACCCAACAAGTCAATCGTTCCGACGCTGGGAGAATGCAGCACTCCGGCCGGGCCAGTGCATCTGCATCTGCATCTGCATCTGCATCTGCGACGCATGCGCATGAGCATGCAGTCTCGGTCGAAGCGTCCAACAAAATCACGGATAATAAGAAAACGGCGCGCAACACCGCAGGCCGAAGCCCACGATGCCGCGCTGGCTGCCGCTATCTTCACGCCGCCAAGGGCTGCGCCACATGAACCGGCATCTGGACACGCGCCATCGCGGGCACGTCACACTCCGGGCAGTAGTTGACCATGATGGCCCCGTCATCAAACCAGATGTAGGCAAAGCCTTCGCCGCGCAGGCGATGCTGGCCAAGGTCGCGGACCAGGTAGCGCACGCTCCAAACGTGGTTGCAGGACGCGCACGGGACGGTTTCGTGTTGACCAAGAACACCGATGAGACGCATGGGTACATCCAATCCGGCCTACTGGCCGGGCAGTAGGGACGAAGTGGACAATGCGCCCAGCGGACGGCCCGCCTGACGCATCTGCTCGTGGTGAGCAGGGAGCCGTCCGAGCGGCTCCAGGTGGCTTATATCGAGAATGACTGGTGGTTTTGCGTAGCGGGTGGTGAGGCGGTCAAGCGCCGGGATGGCGACGCTATCTACAAGGCTTTTGCGGCCACGAAATGTGCTGGGCCATGTCCAGGTGCGCCTGTTTGCTTTTCTGAATCCGCCAGTGGCGGTAGTTGCGTCCTTGTCAGCGCTGGTAGGCACGACACACTCGCCGCGTATCACGACAAAATATGCCGAGCGCGGCTACTGCGCGGCCAGCAACGCCTTGATGGGTAAGAACATGCGTCGCGGCCAACCGTTGTCAGCAAGTGCCGTGAAGGTAGTCGTCCAATGCATGAACGCCACTGCGGAAGCCCGAGCGTGCGTCGCTTTCTGCAATTGATTCAGTGGCGTATGGGCTGGTCATCGGGACCGCATGATGCCTTTGAGCGCTTCCGTGGGCGCGGGTGGGGACTCCAGCAGTTGCGCTACGCGCTCCATCTCGGTGCTGGCCAGCGTCAGCGTCTGGCGCTGGTTGGTCCATTCGAGCTGCGCGAGCGTCGGCGTGACAAGTTCACACGCCGGCTCCGCGCCACCCATGCTGACCAGGCGACGCCCACGGCGCACTTCCATCACGGCCCTGAAGAAGAGTGTCAGCGCCTCATCGACGATTTGGCTGCGGCTGGCGCCGAGTTCTTGCGCCAGCTCGGCCAGCACGTTGCCGCGGCTGTCAGGAATGGTTGCTACGATGCGCATGTAAACCCGTCATGTCCTCAAAAGCGCGGGACTCCACGGGCAGGATACGTGCGCAACGCGCGAGGTCAACGGCGTCACGGCGCAACGCCACCTTGGCGGTATCCGCTTAGCGGTCGTCGTACCTGCCCCGCCCAATCGCGCACCGCTCTGCGCAAGGCGTCTTGGCGCCAAACGGATAGACCTGACTACTTGACCGCTAAGTGCTCATAGATAAGTAATGTTTTGACCATGTAGGCGGCCAAAACAAAGTGCGCGAGGCGACCAAAACATAGTACACGCGGCTGCACGACCAGTCGGGCGACCACCGACTTCCGCAGTCTCGCCGCCAACTGTTCCATGCCCTACGCAATTTCAACAACTTACATACCGCATTCGTGACACTGCGCCACAATGGGAACACCAAGCGCCTCTGGTGTTCCCGTTGGTGTTCCCACTCGCCCGAGATGCTGTCGACAGGCACTGTCAGGTGTCGGACAAGTCCCTGAATCTTATGGAAGTGCCTGTTTTCAAAATGCGTCTGTTCCGCTTCACACGGTGGGAGTCCTAGGTTCAAATCCTAGTGTGCGCACCAGAGAAGCCCCGGGAAACCGGGGCTTTTTTCGTTTTGGCTGACGGCGAAACCGCGATTTGGTGCCCCCGGCGGTCGATCTGGTGCCCCCGCTGGTGCCCCCACATGGCATTTGTGACCATCTGCCCGGATCGCGCCGGTCGGCAGCGAAGCAGCAGGTTGCACTGAACGGCCAGGCCGGAGTCGGGTGCCCAGCCCCCGGCCAGTTCCTATCCCAGCACCCTGCCCAGCGCCGCCGCCTTGTCCTCCAGCGGGATGCTGGCGTAGCGCTCGGTCATCTTGATCGACGAGTGGCCCATCAATTCGCGAATGGTTATCAGGTCCACGCCCTCGGCGATCAGAATCGTGTTCAGGCTCCGACGTAGCACTTGCGGAGTCACGCGCTGTCCGACGCCACGTGCGCCGCTGCAGATGCGGCACGGCTTGGCCAGAGACTGCTCGACGCGATAGGACTCGCCCGCGGACGGGAACACAAGCGCGCCCTGCCCGTCGTCCCACTGCGGCTGCTCCTTCTTCAGTTGCGCCGTGTGATGGGCCTTCAGGATCACGACCAGCTTGGGAATCAGCGGTACCTCGCGCGGCGCGTCAGTCTTGGTCAGTTCCAGCTTGCCGTTCGTCGCGCTGAACTTCAGCGCGGCTCGGGGGTGCGGCCCATCGAGGCAGAGGTCTTTCCAGTGCAGGCCGAGTGCCTCGCCGGTCCGGCACCCGGTGTAGGCAATGAACGCCAGTTCCGCATGGCGCAGCGGCTGGTGCGCCTGAACAGCCGCCAGGAAGGCTTCGAGCTGGGGCCGCTTCAAGGTCTTGGTCTCACGCACACGGGGCGCGGTCACGTTCGGGGGCGTCACGCGCGCAGTCGGGTCGTGCTGTAACCGGTGACGGGCGACCCCGTCGCGCAACATGTGGGTCAGCGTGCGCCACCAGCCCATCACCGTGTCCGGGCTGTACGCCTTGCCCGACTTCTGCCTGTGCCCTTCCGCCCACGCCACCCATTCCTCGACATCCTCCATGTTGACCTCATCGAGGCGCAGGCTGCCGAGGTCGCGACTGGCGCGGACGAGCACCGGCAGGCAGTGTTCTTCCAGCCGGTGCTTCATCTCCGAGATCACGCTTTCACGGTTGCGTTTCTGCTTCCGTGCCAGCCACGTGTCGCAGTAATCGACCACGGTAGGGATGTCCGGCGACAACGCCTGGTCGTTCGCCACCAGCGACTCCTTCAGCTCGGCCACCAGCCGGATCGCGTCGCGCTCGGTCGCGCCCGCGTCCAGCATCTGCCGCTTTTCCACCTTCGCCCCGTCGATCAGGCACGACACGCGGACGAACAGCCTGCCGTCGGGAGCCCGAAACACATTGCTGTACTTGGTCTTTTTCCCTTTCATGAAGAATCTCCTTGACGTAGTTGTCCAGCGTCTCGCGGGTAAACAGGTAGCTGCCGCGTGTACCGTTGCGGCCGTCCGGCACGAGCAGCCCTTTGTGCACCAGCGTCCGGATGCTGCTGGTGCCGCCAAGCCTGAGAAAAACGAATGCATCCGCCGTCGTGAGGTACGCTTGTTCAGCCAGCAGCGCTGGGGTTGGCGGCGTCTTCACTGGCTTCCGGCGAGGTGTCCGCGTGCCAACGTCGCCGTCATCGCGGCCCTGTCGCCGGTCGAGCGTGCCGAGACAACTCGCGACGTAGGCATCCAGCGTGGCCGGCCTGAACAACGGCTCGCCCTCGGGGCCAGCACGCCCGTCGGGAACGAGGGCTTCGGCGGCGATGGCCGCGAGGACGGCGTCTGCGGATGCCAAGTTCAGGTACTCGGCGGCCATCTGCGGCGTCAGCCAGGCGCTGGAGGCGTTGGGGACGGCGAACACGCTGCGGCGTTCTTCCTGGCTGGCCTGGGTCTTGCCCATAGCAGCAACGCTCTGTGCGGGGACACAGCCGTGCTCGAGACTGACGTCCTGAAAGAGCTTGCCGGTCCGGATGTCGATGTAGCGGTAGTCCGCGGACGTGTACCTGACGTCGTGCACGAGGCTGACGATGGGCGGGGGCGATTTGTTCGGCTGGGCCATGCTCTTGGGCCTCTTGTTCGCTGTGGTCGCTGCCGGGCTATGCGCCGGCTTTCGGCGCTGCCGCTGAAGTTCTTAGCACTGTGGATCTGCCTGCAAAAGCAACAACTTATTTCCAGATCAAATGCGCGGAGTTGCGCATCGGCTGAGAAATGTGCGGTCGCAGCAGACGGCTGTGTCGGCTACGCGCTGCACATGGACGCGTTCACGATGTCGTTTGGGCGGACTTGAACCGCAGGGCAGGCGCAGACGTGGGCGGTGGGCTGCGCATGAATCAGGAAACTTCCTCGTTGGCGGGCGGGATTCGGACGCAGGTGTTGCTGCCTACGCCCGATCCGCCCGCCGGGACCTTCATCCCGCACCCGCTGTGCCGGATCGCTACGCGGGCAGAGACGTGTTGCCGTCGGCCTACTGCGGCAGACGCCCGTACTTGGCCGGGTTATCCAAGAAATGCATCGGGATGACGTGGGCCGCCAGCAGCATGCGCGCGTTCGCAGACTGGCCAATAGAATCGCAGACCATCCGCTCCAAGTGGCTGCCGCCGCGAAATGCAGTCAATTCCGACGACATCGTATCGATCGCGAGCCAATGTTTGAGACACGCGTTCATGACAATCCGCTGGAAGGCCGCTGTCGAACACTTCACCTCGTGGGTGTTACCGCTGTAGGCAGGGGTGAACCGCATCGTGTCCTTGGTGACGTGCAGGAACTTCAGCGCGAACCCCTGTGCTGGCACGTAGCCAACGTGCGGGGTGATGGCGTCGAGCAGCGCCGTCGAGGCGCTCGCCGAGTCTTCCTTGTTCACCCCGTTGAGGGGATAGCACACCAGCTTCCGCTCCAAAGCCTGCGAAGCAGTCTTTCCAAAACCGAACTTCGGGGCGAGCAGTAACGCGAGCTCATAGTTGGCCAAGCGCCCAACGGCCTGCACCATCGCGGCGTTGAAACGGTCGAGCAGCTTCTGTCTGAAGCGCATGCTGCTGCACTTCCGCCCCTTAACCCAGCGCGAGGTCAGCCCGCTGTTTTCGGCGAGCCGAGCGAAGGCCTCGAAATCGCTCTGCGTGCCGTATTCATAGACTTGGGAGTCTCCGGCCAGCGTCAGCGCCTCGTAGGTCGCCTCCACGGAGTAACGAGTCGGCCAATCCAGCCGTCCGAGCAACAGACGAACGAGGTCGCAGGCGCCGCGGACGGCTGACTCGCGTTCATACTTCGTCGGTTGTTTCTTGCAACTCTTGATGATGTTCCGGACGACGTCAGTGGCGATCGTCCGGATGATGGGGTGTGGCTTCTTCATCTTCTCAAGCATGATTCTTTCTCCAAAAAACGTTGTGGGGCCGCAGCGAAATGGCTGTGACGTCCTTACTTTGCTTCTCCCTGCCCGCCGACACCGGCACCTTGCCCGAGCGGCTGGGCGGCTGCTTTGACGGAACCTACCGTCGCGGCGTAGCCTCTCTCTTCTGTCGTCGCACCGGCCGATCCGCCGTTTGCGCTTGCTCTGGTTGTCTTGCTCCACCTCCTCGGTCGTGAACACGTGCGCGCTTGGCTTACGAACTCGAACTTGTCGTCAGCGGCCCCCGCCGGTTAGATTCTGGAGTTCGACCAGTACCTCTGGCCGTGGGCGCCTTAAACCACGGGGCGGGGGCACGGTCACGGGGGCAAAACACAGGGGAAAACAGGGCTCGGAGGGCGTGATGGTCAAGGAGTACAGTCGCGTCGCCGGGCGCGAACCAAACTGGGCAAAGGACGTAGCCGATCGCGACGTTGGCGGTGGCGATTTTGACCAGCTGTGCCAATCGGGGCTCTACGAGTTTGTCGTTGATCTTTCTGACCGCGGAGAGAATCAGGCATGGAAACGGGACTGGACATCCACCGGACACGGCAAAAAGCCACTGGAAACGATCCCATCCAAGCTGGCGTCAGCACTTCAAAAGACCTGCCTTACCGGATAGCCTCTATTCGTCATGAAAAAACCCTGCCTGCATAGGGCCTTGTGTCGGATTCGGATGAATCCAAGTGTGCTTATACAGCCCCTCGTACTCGACGGCGGGACGCCCGAGCGCAGCGAGCGACAGAACGCGGTTGAACGCGATCCACGGGTAGTCACGGCGGTTGAACCGGAAAGTGAACTCGTTGAGGTACGCCTGTAGGTGCTGCGCCTGCACAGCGCCTTTGTGTGTGCCGATCAGC
>CAIYBN010000129.1 GCA_903924465.1 uncultured Myxococcales bacterium
CTGTCGCTCGCTGCGCTCGGGCGTCCTGCGGTAGAGTACGAAGGACTGTATAAGCATACTTGGATTCATCCGAATCCGACGCAAGGCCCTATGCAGGCTGGGTTTTTTCATGACGAATAGAGGCTATCCGGTAAGGCAGGTTCATTGAAGGACTGGACGCGGAGAGCACGCGGCATGTCGCCGAGGGACTGTCAGAGGAAGAATTGGCGATCTTCGACTTGTTGCGCAAGGAGGGGCTGACCCAGACGGAGCGCGAGAAGGTCAAACAGTCGAGCAAGACACTGCTGGCTGCGCTCGAACGCGAATTGGCGACGCTGGACCAATGGACGCTCAAGGAAGAGACGCAGTCAAACGTGCTCGTGCTGATTCGCGACCATGTTTTTGCCGAGTTGCCGTCGCCGCCGTTCACCGAAGCAGAAAAGGCCACGCTGGCTCAGCGCGCTTTCGACCATATCCGCGCCAAAAGCGTCGGCTCCGAATCGTTCCGCCACGCGGCCTGATCGCACACCGCAACCGACTTGCACCCTGAATTTGACTATGCACCAAACTCCGGCATTCTATCCCCACGCGCAAACACCATAACCCTGCGCGGTTGGAGCCGAAAGCCATGACAAAATCTTCCGTCACAACGCCCATTGTTCTGCCAGACAACCTCCGTTCAGGTGTACTGTTCGACGCCATCATTGCCAACAACGCGATGCTGGCGAACCAACTCGAGTCCCAGTTTCCGCCGAATCTCACGGCGGACTTCATCCACGCGCACTTGACCAAGCATGTGACCGCGTGGCTCGCGCTGGGCAGTTCCCGCACGGATGTGAGTGCTTCGGTTGAGGCGCGGACCGATGCTGTCAAGCGCGGCAAGGCGGCGCACACGCGGTTGCAGTCGCTGGTCGATGGCACGTTTCCGCCGGGGACGCCGGGGCGGGTGGATTTCTTTCCGCGCAATGAAACGGACCCGACGTTGGGCGATTTGCTTCTGGCGCTGGCCGATGGCGCGGACAAGCACAAGCTGTCGCTGCCGCCGGGCCTGACGGCGCCAGAGCTGCGGGTGTTGGGCGCGGAGGTGAACGTGGCGCTGACGAACCGGACGAAGACGGGCACGATGCGCAAGGGCCGGTCGAAGGTCTCGGGTGCGTTGGAGAAGAAGACCGCGGAGATTCGCCGGCGGCTGCGCAAGATTGCGCTCGGCTGGTATGGCGCCGCGGACGCGAAATTGCTGGATTTTGGCATGCAGCCGCGTAAGACGGTCGGCGGACGGCCGCGCAAGGCCGCCAAAGTGGTGGTGGCGCCCGTGCCGCCAGTTGTGCCCGTGCCGCCAGTTGTGCCGTGAGGTTTTGGCCTATCAGCGACCGGAAGGTCGCAAAGTGCGCCCCGAGCCGCGCGGATCACGCCGTCGTTTCTCCCCGCAAGCGCCGGCTCAGACGCGAGCGTCCCGAACCTGATCAAACCGCAATCCGGCCGCGTTACTTCCGCTTCTTCTGCGCCAGCCAGTCCTCATAACTCTGAAACCCATACGGCCGCCCCAGAAAATCCGCGACCAGGTCTGCGGCATCCTTCGAGCCGCCCGGTTCCAGAATCGTCTTGCGATAGCGCAGCGCCGTCGCGGGGTCCAGCACGCCGGCTTTCTGGAACGCGCTGAACATGTCCTTGGCAATCACCATCGACCACATGTAGGTGTAATACATCGCCGAATAGCCATTCAAGTGACCGAACGACGCCTGCATATGCGTGCCCGCGACGAATCGCCACGCGCTGTATTTGTTCTGCATTTCCTCGACCAGCTTGTCCTGGTCAATCGTCGCCGGATCGCGGTTGTGCATGGCCAGCGACAGCGCGGCGTAAAACATCTGGTGGCGCACCCACAGCGCCTTGCCAAAGTCATCCGACGCCCGCAGCTTGTCGACCAGCGCCTTGGGAATCACTTCGCCCTTGTCGTTGGTGGCAAAAGCCTTGAGCGTCTCGTAATCCTTGCTCCACTCCTCAAAGATCTGCGACGGCGCCTCGACGAAATCCCATTCCGTCGCCACGCCGGAGAAGCGCGCCCATCTTTGCTGGCCGCCAAAGACGTGGTGAATCAGGTGACCGAATTCGTGGAAGAACGTCTCCACGTCCTTGTGTTCCATCAACCCGTTGCTGGTCTTGGGATCCGGAAAATTGCACACCAGCACGCCGATCGGCAGCTGCACGCCGGCAATGCCGCTCTGCAGGCTGAACTGCGCCGCGTGCTTGTACTTGTCGTCCCGCGGATGCATGTCCAGGTAAATGGTGCCGAACAGCTTGTCGCCTTCGTAGACGTCATACGCTTCCACGTCGGGATGCCATTTCGGCGCCGTCGTATTGGGCTTGTAGGTCACGTTGAACAGCTTCGACGTCAGCGCCAGCAGGCCATTCTTGACCTTGTCGTAGTGCAAATACGGCCGCAGCGTTTGCGCATCAAACTCAAACTTGCGCTTCTTGGCGAGTCCCAGCGCGTACGCCTGCTGCCAGTCGTCCACGGCATCGATCTTCGGATCCAAGCGCTGCAGTTCTTCCAGCAAAATCGCGTATTCCGCACGCATCCGTTTGTCCGACGCCGCGGTAATCCGCGCGATGAACTGCGCGACGTTTTTCTCCGAGCGAATCATCTTGTTCGCCGTGATGTAATCCGCCCAATTGGCAAAGCCCAGCAGCTTGGCCTGCTCCGCGCGCAGCGTCAGCATCTTCGCGAGATTCTGCTGGTTTTCCGGCCAGCCGCGCTGGCGGTAGACGATGTACAGCTGCTTGCGCAGCGCATCGTCCTCGGCGTAACTCATCACTGGAATGTAGTCCGGATAGTTGGTGGTGACCTTGACCTTGCCATCGGCGCCAGGCTTGTGCGCATCAATCCAATCTTGCGGCAAACCCTTGAGCGACGCGACCGGTACTTCCACGCTGCGCGTATCCGCGGCAATCGCCTTGTCGAATTTCTGTCCCACTTCCACCAGTTCGTCGTTCAGCACCTTCAGCCGCGCGCGCGTCGCTTCGTCGCGGTCGACGCCGGCGCGCTTGAACTCATCGACGGTCTTCTCAATCAGCCGCTTTTCATCCGCCGGCCGGGATTGCGTGTCCAGCTTGGCAAAAGCCTCATACAACGGTCGATCCAGCGAAAGTTCCGTCCGCCGCGCGGCCACCAGACGTTCACACTCACTCGCCGCATCGCGCACTTTGGCGTCCGGATGCACCGCGCGCATCAGGCCCGACTCGGCGTCGGCATTGTCCAGCGCGATCGACAGCGTATTGTAGGCCGCGAGTACCGTTTCCGTCGTCACGGGCGTCTGCGCACCCGCGCGCACGAGGTTTTCGCGCTCGACGCGGGCCGTTTCCAGGCGCTGTCGGCAGCGTTGCAGCAGCGGATCCTCGATCACCGGCACAGGCTTGGTACCCGCCTCGGCGACGGGCGTTTGCAGCGTGGAAACTGGCGAGATGGCTGATTGCGCGTGGCCGCACGCGGACAAAACAAAAGAAATCAGCAGAAAACGACGCATCAGGACCTCCGGACGGGTCCCGTCCTGGCGGCGGAGGATGCCACGATGTCATCGCAGAGAACAGCGCGACGGCCATCAGGCGTGCACGGTCACCGCCACTTCACTCTGTTGCTGACCGGCTATTCGCGGTAGGGAACGGTCACGACGGGGCAATCCGACGTCGTGACGACCTTGCCGGCCACGGAGCCGAGAACGAAGCCGGTGAAGCCGGTGCGGCCATGCGTGCCGACGACGATGAGGCCGAAGCCGCCGGCTTTGGCGATGCGCACGATTTCCGGTGCGGCATTGCCGATCGCGGTGGTGACGTCGACGTTGGCCACGCCCATCTTGATCGCGTCCGCCTGCCATTCCTCCAGCGTCTTGCGGGTGCGGTTCTCCACCTCGACAAGCACATCCGGACCAGCGGCGATAAAGCCTTCCGGGAGCACGTAGCCCGGCACCGGATAGACGTGCAGAATCGTCATCTTGGAGCCGTAATGGCGCGCCAAGTCGGTCGCCACTTCCAGCGCCTTGCGCGACGGTTCCGAAAAGTCTGTAGCGACGAGGATTTGCGAAAAAGCCGGCACCGTTGTCATATGAACCTCCTGCTGCCAAGGTAACGGGCGTGCCGTGACAAGTGTCACAGGTTTGTCGGAGAGGTTCGCCTCCACACGCGCGGCTTGTGTCGCGGCCGTGTCCCGACGAAACTCAGGATACGGCAGGGGAGACGCCTCGGCCGACGCATCCTCCTGCCGCTCTGACCCACCCGTTGCCACCTCACGCGTTCCAACCGTTGCCGATCGACCCGACGCTGCCGGCATTGCTGGCGGCTCTGCGCGCGCATGGCCACGCGGTGCTGCAGGCCGAGCCGGGTGCGGGCAAGACCACGCGCGTGCCGGTGGCGCTGCTGCACGACAATCCGCACGCCACGGGCGAGATTTGGGTGGTCGAACCGCGGCGCATGGCGGCGATGCTGGCGGCGCGGCATGTCGCCGAGGAACTGGGCGGGAAGGCGGGCGGGACGGTCGGTTACCGCGTGCGGCTGGATGAGCGCGTCGGTCCCGACACGCGCATCGTTTACGCGACCGATGGCCTTCTGCTGCGGCGTCTTCTGGCGGATCCGCACCTGCGCGGCATCGATGCGGTCATTCTGGACGAGTTTCACGAGCGACGGCTGGTGGGCGATCTGCTGGCGCTGCTGGTACGGCGGCTGCGGCAGACGACGCGCCCGGATCTACGGCTGCTGGTGATGTCCGCGACGCTGGATACCGCCGCGGTGTCGCAGTGGCTGGGCAACGCGCCGGTGCTGACCGCGACGGGGCGGCAATTCCCGGTGACGGTGGAGTTCGCCGCGACGCTCGACCAACGGCCACTGGAGGAGCAAGTGGCGGGCGCAGTGCGGCGGCTGCTGGCGGAGCAGTTGGACGGCGATGTGCTGGTGTTCCTGCCGGGCGCGGCCGAAATCCGCAAGTGCGAGCGGGCGTTGGCGGGGCTGGCGGGACAGCACGACCTGGCGCTACGACCGCTGCACGGCTCGCTGGCGATTGACGAGCAGGAACGCGCCATTGCCGCGGAACGTCAGCGCAAGATTGTCCTGGCGACGAACATTGCGGAGACCTCGGTGACGCTGCCGCGCGTGGTGGCGGTGGTGGATTCGGGTCTGGCGCGCGTGGCCAAGCACGCGGTGTGGTCGGGGCTGCCGTCGCTGCAACTGGCGCGCATCAGTCAGGCTTCTGCGACGCAACGCGCGGGGCGGGCGGGGCGCGTGCGCGCGGGGCGCTGTCTGCGCCTGTACACCCAGCACGACCATGACACGCGGCCGGTGTTTGACGTGCCGGAAATCAAGCGCGCGGACCTGGCTGAGGCGCTGCTGGTGCTGCGCGCGCTGGACGTGCCGCTGGCGGCGGATCTCTGGTTGACGGCGCCGGAGCCGCAGCAGGTCGAGCAAGCGCTGGAGCTGTTGCGGCAGTTGCACGCCTTCGCGGGCGAGCAGGTGACGCCGCGCGGTCGCGAGATGCTGCGGTTGCCACTGCCGCCGCGGCTGGCACGCCTGGTGCTGGCGGCGGCGGAGCTGGGGATTGCCGAGGAAGGCTGCCTGCTCGCCGCGCTGCTGGCGGACGGTGCGCCGCGCCTGGAAGGCGATGTCGGCGTGCTGGCGACGCACGGCCATTCCGACCTGGTCGTGCTGCTGGAACAGCTGCGACGACGCCGGGACAGCCAGGTGGAGCAGGCGGCGCGGCAGCTGCGCGGGCAGTTGGGGCATGGCGCGCGTGCGTCGCTGACAATGGCAAGGGAAGATGCGATTGGGATCGCAGTGCTCGCGGCCTTTGGCGACCGCGTGGCGAAGCGGCGGCAAGCGGGCAGTCTGGATGTGGAATTGGCGGGTGGTCGTCCGGCGAAATTGGATTCGCGGTCGCACGTGACGGAGGCCGAGTGGCTGGTGGCGGTCGACGCGGAGGAGCGGCGCGATGGCAAAGGCGCGGCGACGGTGGTGCGCTTGGCGCAGGGCATCGAACCGTCGTGGCTGCTGGATCTGTTTGCCGACCAGATTGAGACGCATACGCGGCTGACTTGGAACGCGACGCGCGGTCGCGTGATGGCCGAAGAGCGGATGCTGTACCGCGGTCTGGTGCTCGATGCGAGCGTGGCGCCCGCGAAGCCAAGTCCGGAGGCGGCGGCGCTGCTGTTGGATCAAGTGAACGCCGCGGGTCTGGGCGCGATTGCCGACGCCGAGGCGCTGGAACGCCTGCAACACCGTCTGGATTTTGCCCGGACGCAGGCGGGCGTGCCGCTGCCGGACCTGCCGTCGCTGATGGCGGCGAGTCTCGCGGAGCTGTGCGCGACGCGGACGTCGCTGGCGGAAGTGCGCGAGGCGGACCTGTTCAGTATCCTGCGCCACCAAGTCGCGCTCAGCCTGAACGGTCAGGGACAAGTGCGCCTGGATGCGGCGGCGCCGGAGACTGCCGCGTTGCCGGGCGGGCGCAAGGTCAAGATTCACTACCTGCCGAATCAGCCGCCGTGGCTGGAATCGCGGCTACAGGATTTCTTTGGCCAAGCGGATGGGCCGAAAGTGGCGGGCGGTGCGATTCCGGTTGTGCTGCACCTGCTGGCGCCGAACATGCGGCCGGTGCAAGTGACCAGTGACCTCGCGGGCTTTTGGACGCGGCACTATCCGGCGGTGAAGAAAGAACTGCAGCGGCGCTATCCGCGGCACGCGTGGCCAGATGACCCGCGCCATGCCCAGCCGCCGCCGCCACGGGAACGGAGATGAGATGTCGAAATTGACGCCAGAAATGCTGGGCTACGTGGCCGGATTCCTGACCACCGTGTCGTTTGTGCCGCAGGTCTTGCAGGTCTACCGCACGCGAACGACCCAAGGCGTATCGACCGGGATGCTGGTCATCTTCGGCCTTGGGCTCATCGCCTGGCTGTGGTACGGCGTGTGGATCGACTCGCCGCCGGTGATTGTGACCAATTCGGTGACGCTGGCGCTGGTGAGCCTGGTTCTGGTCGCGAAGTGGCGCTGGCCCTAGCGGCCTACAACTTCCAAATCACCACGCCCGTTGGCGCGCCGCCGGTGCCGTCCAGGTTGGTAAAGACGATGCTCAAGTGATCCTGGCTGTCGAACACGAGTGACAAGCTGCTGCTCACGGGCTTGAGTTTCAAGGCATTCGTCGTGTCTGGGCCGCACGTGTCCCAGCCGCCAAAATCGCTGCTGCGCGAGGTTTTGAGGCGTCCACAAACGTCGGAGCCGTTGCCGCCGTTGGAGACGTAGGCGCCGACGCCTTGGCCTTTGGCCGAAAACGCTCCGAAGAAGGAAAGGCCAGCCGCGGCGCCGCTTTCCAAGGGCAGGCTGGTCGGCGCGGCCCATTGCGTGCCGTCGGTCGATGTCGACGCCCAGTAGCCGCTCATCAGGCCGCTGAGGGGAGAAACAAGGCCGGCGAACAGGACCCGCGGCTGCGTGCCAGCAAAGCCGAGGTAGACTTCGCGCGTGGCGTTGGCGTCCAGGCTCTTGGCGATGAGCTGCGGCGTCGCTTGGCCCGGGCGCCAGAAGGTCAGACGCAGGTCCTTTTCATTGTTGGTCGTCGTCCAATACGCCAGACCAGGCAGCCCGGCGGAATCGAGCGCAAGGCCGATGTGGGCATTCACCCCCGCCGGACCGGGCAGGACGCCAGTTTCCAGGGTCAGCCACGGCGCCAGCGTGCGGGTCCACGTCGACGGATCGCTGCCCACGGTACCGGTTGCATAGAGCGTGCCGGCCCAGTTCTGGTGCCACGCCAGGTGAACCTTGCCGCCCGCCGCGACCACGCTCGGCCACGTGGTGGCATCGTATTGCGTGGCCTTGGTCGGATCCTGGCCATCGGTGACCACCTGCGATTTCCAGGTCGCGCCGCGATCCTGGCTCACGGCCAATTGCAGCCCAGATTTGGCGCCCTTGTGGTCAATCGCTGTCTGGTGCAGCACGACCCACGCCTTGGCAGATGCGTCGTAGGCCAAGGCGACCACGCCTTGATGGCCGCTGTTGGGCGCACCGACGTTGCCGACCAGAATTCCCTGGGCAAACGCTTTGGCGGTCGCATCCCAGGGCGAGAAATAGACATTCGAGTCGTCCAGCTTGCCGTCAGCATTCTCATCGACCCACACCCAGGCCACGCCCGGATCGCCGTTTTCGTCGAGCGCGACGGCGGTGTACTTGCCAAAGGTTTCCAAAGCATTGCCCGTGACGGTCGCCGGCCGCGGCAGGACGACATGCGCGTTGTCCGGCCAGCCGGTTTGCGTGTCCGTCGCGTCGCTGTCGGCCGACGCAGTTGTGGCTTCGCAGCCGACCAGCAGGGCGAGCGCGGTCAGCAGTCCAATGGCCATCAGGGAAGAAATGCGCAGTTGGCTTGGGAGGAACGTCGACATGGGAGTACCTCGGCCGCGAGGGCGAAGTGGAAGCGCCAATCCCATGGCAAGCCTCTGCTGCCTCAGGTATTCGCGCAGGTGACAACGTCAGACGCACGCTGAGTCCAATGACGTCGCGCCGCAGCGTACGCTGACCGACATGGAGCGTCAACCCGGTGTTCACGTTGATGAATGCGACGCGCCAAGGACCAACGGACGCGCCTCCAGGGCCTTTTCTGCGCGCCACGCTGGATGCAACAGACGCGACGCATACCGCGACCCGGAATCGCAGAGCACCGTCACAATCGTCTTGCCGGATCCCGCGTTCGCCTGCGCCAGCCGCCACGCCGCCGCCACGTTCAAACCCGACGACGTGCCGACGAACAGTCCGTCATGCTTGGCGAGGTGAAAGACCATGTCGATCATCTCTTGATCCGACACGCGCATCGCGTCGTCGGCGACAATCTGCCGGAAGTTCTCGGTGATACGCATGATGCCGATGCCTTCGGTCACGGACTTGCCTTCCGACTTGATTTCTCCGGTCTTCAAGTAGCTGTACATGCCCGAGCCGCCGGGGTCGGCGATGACAATCTGCACGTTGGGGTTGCGCGCTTTGAGCGCCCGGCTGATGCCGCTCATCGTGCCGCTGGAGCCGACGGCGCAGGTGAAGATGGCGACCTGGCCATCGGTCTGCTCCCAAATTTCCGGGCCAGTCGTCTGGGCGTGAAAATCGCCGTTCGCCGGATTCTCAAATTGGTTGGCCCAGAATGCGTTGGGCAATTCCTCCGCCAACCGCTTCGCCGCATGATAGAAATGCCCGGGATCGGCAAACGGCACCGCCGGCACCTTGCGCACCTCCGCGCCGAGCGCGCCCAGCAGGTCGTACTTCTCCGGCGCCTGGTCATCGGGCAGCGTCAGGATGACTTGGTAGCCGCGCTCGCCCGCCAACGTGGCCAGGCCGATACCGGTATTGCCCGCGGTGCCCTCGACGATGGTGTAGCCGCGGCGCAAGAGGCCGCGTGCCTCGGCGTCGGCGATGATGCCCTTGGCGGCGCGGTCCTTGACGCTGCCGCCGGGGTTGAGGAACTCGGCCTTGCCGTAGATGTCGCAGCCCGTGGCGTCGCTGAGCGATTGGATGCGGATGAGCGGCGTGTTGCCGACGTTGTCCCAGACGGAGCCAGGCAAAGGGGGAAAGCGGAGCGAGGTCGGCATGGCGGCCTTGGGCTGAAAGGGCGGGATTGCCGCGATGGGTGTGCCATGGCACGGGGCGTCGAGCAAGCGAATTGTGCAGCAGCGGCAGCTGACGTTAGGCCAGCGCCTCGCCTTTCGTCTCCCGGAACGTCCACACCCAACTCGCGGTCACAAGCGCGAAGGCCATCGCCAGCAGCAGTCCCTGGGCAATGCCGGCGTACGCGGCAATCACCGCCATGGCCATTTGTGTGACGAACTGGAAGGCGCGCGCCAGATTGTACACCGCGCCCATCGCTGTGTTGCGGATGTCCGTCGGAAACAGCTCGGCCAGCAGCGCGCCGAAGCCGGCGGTACAGCCTGAGCCAAAGCCAATGGCAGCCATCGCCGGCCAGAACAAATTGGGTCGTGCCAACATGTCGGCGCCGAACTGCGAGAGGGCAAAGAGCCCCGCGGCGGTCAACAGCGAATAGACCGTGAAAGCGGGACGACGGCCGAAGCGGTCGGACGCGTAGCCGAAGATCAACATGCCCAGCAACTGACCGCCTTGCGCGACGAGAATGAACTGGATGCGGATGGTCGAAAAATGCGCGTTGGCGTGGCCGCTTTGCTCCAGCTCGGTAAAGTAGTCCGGCAGCCAGATGTAGGTCAGCCAGTACGTCCCGAGCTTGGAACAACCGAGCACCCAGCCTTGCAGCGCCGGCCGCCAATGGTCGCGCACGAGGATGCGGTAGGGCGCGAGGAACGGCCGTTTCGGCTGCGCCAGCCACAGCGGCGATTCCGGCGTGTGGCGACGCACAAGCAGGACGAGGAACGCGGGCAGGGCGGAAATGAAGAACACCGTGCGCCAACCGACGCGCGGTTCCAGCCACAGACCGGCAATGACCGCCAGCGCGACGCCGATGGGCTCGCCGGCTTGCAGCATCGCCGCCGCGCGACCGCGCATTTCCTTGGGAAAGATTTCCGCCATCAACGCATGGCCGGTCGCCCATTCGCCGCCCACGCCCAAGCCCGTGACTGCGCGCAGGCACGCGAGGACGACGATGGTGGGCGCCAAGCCGCACAAGCCGGTGCTGACGGAAAAGATGAGGATGGTCCAGCCCATGACGCGGCGCCGGCCATAGCGGTCGGCCAGGCCGCCGAAGATGATGCCGCCGATGCCGGAAGCGGCCAACGTCACGCCGACCAGAAACGCCTTGTTGCGGTTGAAGTCCGCGCCCCAGTGCCAGTCCTTGCCGATGGCCTTGGCGAGGTAGGCGAAGACCACGAGGTCGTAAAAGTCGAACATCCAACCGAGGACGCTGATGACATACGCACGCCATCGGACGGCAGCGGGCAGGTCAACGAGGGGCGCGTGACTTTCCATGCCGGCCATCGTAACGCCGGTGCCGGAAGTTGACCAGACGTTGACGCTACGCAACAGGGCGCGCAGAGTGGCGGTGGGTCGGGAACAGAGGAGACGACAATGACCTTTCCGGATTCATCCTTTCACGCGCCGCCATCGGACTCAGGCTCGCTGGACCGGGCTGTGAACGGCGAATATGACTTTTCGGTCGCAGAGATCTTTCGCGAAGCCTGGGAAAAGAGCGCGGGCTGCAAAGGCACCTTCTGGAGCGCGTTCCTGGTCGTTGGTGTCATCTCGCTCGTCGGCAACTATGCCCAGAAGCAGCTGTTCGGCGAGAGTTTTTCGAAGCAATACTTCAGCGGCGTCGTCCTGCTGCCGCTCACGGGCCCGCTGTATGTCGGTCTCCTGATGATGGGCGTGCGTCGCGCCGCGGGGCTGGACATTCGCGCCAGCGACGTCTTCCGCTACCTGTCGCCTTACCACCTCAACGTCGCCATCGCGCAGGTCCTGGTCTTTGTCCTGACCACCGCCGGCTTTCTGTTGCTGGTCCTTCCGGGCATCTACCTCGCCGTGAGCTACTGCCTTTCCGCACCGCTCATTGCCGACAAGGACCTGCAGCCTTGGGAGGCCATGGAAACGTCGCGCAAGGCCATCGGCCACAAATGGTGGCAAGTCTTCGGCTATCTCCTCGCTGTCTTCTGTCTTGGGGCGATCAGTACGATTCCACTCGGCCTTGGCTTGATTTGGACCTTGCCAACCGTCGTGATTGGCACCGGCATTCTCTACCGCAAGATCTTTGGCCTGACGCCCGATCCGGAATTGTAGCCGCTCATGGCCGCGCGCCCCTTGACGGGAGCGTCCTCGCGCCCCAACTTGGCACAGGTTCGTAGGTGTCGCTCGCAGCGACGCCGCGCAGTCCGCGCAGGTTCCCGTGGCCAGGAAATCCAAGCATCCCAGTTGGCTCCGCGTTCTTGGACCGGGTCTCATCACCGGCGCAGCGGACGACGATCCCTCCGGCATTGCCACCTATTCGCAAGCTGGAGCCGCTTTTGGCTATGGCCAGCTCTGGACGTTGACCCTGTGCTTGCCGCTGATGATCGCGGTGCAGGAGGCCGCGGCGCGTATTGGCCGGGTCACAGGGCAGGGCTTGGCAGAGGTCACGGCGCGACGCTACTCGCGGACGGTGCTCTACGCCGTGGTCGGGCTCGTGGTCATCGCGAATACCATCAACATTGCCGCGGACATTGCCGCCGTGGGCGCGTCGCTGCAGTTGCTCATCCCGCTGCCGTTGCCTGTGCTGAGCGTGGCGTTCACGGTTGGCGTGCTGTTGCTGGAGATCTTCATCGGCTATCAAAAGTACGCAAAGTTCCTGAAATTTCTCGCTCTGTCCTTGCTCTCCTACGTCGCCACCGCGCTGATGGTGCACGAGCCGTGGGGCGAAATCCTGACCGCGACGTTGGTGCCGCGCTGGCAATTCGATACCGCGTACCTGTACGTCATCGTGGGCATTTTGGGCACAACCATCAGTCCCTACATGTTTTTTTGGCAAGCCGCGGAGGAGGTTGAGGAGCGCCAATACGCCGATCGCATGCACCATAAACGCCGTACTTACGGACAATTGCGCGCGGACAACGCGATTGGCATGGGTGTCTCGCAAGTGGGCAGTTGGTTCATGATGGTCACGACGGCGACGGTGCTGCATGTCAATGGCGTGACCAATATCGCCACAGCTGCGGACGCGGCGAAGGCGCTCGAGCCGCTTGTCCACACATTCCCGCACGCCGGCACCTGGGCGAAAGTCATCTTCGCGTTCGGCGTGGTCGGCATGGGCATGCTCGGTGTGCCGGTGCTCGCCGGCTCAGCATCCTACGCGGTGAGCGAGGCTTTTGGCTGGCGCGCGGGCCTGGAACGGACGCCCAAGGAGGCGCCGGGCTTCTACGCGGTCATCATCACGTCCATCGTCATCGGCTTGGCCATCAACCTGCTGGGCATCGATCCCATGAAAAGCCTCGTGTTTGCCGCGGTGCTGAACGGCGTCGTCGCGGTGCCGCTGGTCTTTCTCATCTCGCGCATTGCCCGGGACCGTCAGGTGATGGGCAAAAGGGCCAGTGGCCTCCTGTCGCGGGTGATGCTCCTGGCGACGTTTGTGGTGATGGCCGTGTGCGCGCTGGCGCTGTTCGCGTCGCTGTGGTAGCTGCGCCTTGACGCTTCCCGACTGCCGGTCCATTCTGCCCGAAACCACTGCCGGGAAACGCACATGACCCAAGCTGCCCGCATTTCCATCCCGCTGGGGCCGACGAGCGACCGGTATCGCGGGCCGATCCTCCTCGCGTCGGGCCATCGGCCGTTCTTCCTGCTCGCCGGGCTGTACGCGACGCTCGCGGTGCCGATGTGGCTGCTCGCCTGGCGCGGTGTCCTGCCGCTCACGTCGATGTGGCACGGCCACGAGATGGTCTTCGGCTTCGCGGTCGCGGCGATTGCCGGCTTTCTGCTGGCCGCCGTGCCCAAATGGACGAATTCGCGACCGTTCCAGGGCGCGCGCGTGGCGTTTCTCCTGACGCTGTGGCTACTTGGCCGCGTGGCGATGTGGCAGCCGGGCATCGGTCCGCTGGACTTGCTGTTTCTGCCCGTGCTGGCTGGCATGCTGGGCTGGGAAATCCTGCGGTCGCGCAACCGGCGCAACTACGGCGTGCCGCTCATCCTGCTCGCCCTTTGGGGCCTCGATGTGCTGTTCCATTTCGGTTCTCCGAGCTTGTCGTTGCGCGTGGCGGCGTACGTGGTGATCTCGCTGATCGCGCTCATCGCGGGGCGAATCGTGCCAACTTTTACCCGCAACGCGCTCAAGCTGGCCGGCGATCCGAACCATGAATGCCACACGCCGCGCTGGCTGGATGCGCTGGCGATTCCAGCGGTTATCGCGGTGGCTGTGACGGAACTCATCCTGCCGATGTCGGACGCCAGCGGCACGGCGGCGCTCGTCGCAGCGTTGCTCCTCGGGCTGCGCATGGCGGGCTGGCGCACGTGGCAGACGCGGCGGCTGCCCATTGTGTGGATTCTGCACGTGGGTTATGCGTTTGTGCCCATCGGTTTGGCGCTCAAGGGTGTCGCGGATCTCGGTGGGCCGATCGGCACATTTGCGGCGCTCCACGCCCTGACGGCGGGTGCGATGGGGGTGATGATCCTGGCCGTCGCCTCGCGAGCAGCGCTGGGTCATGCCGGCCTGCCGCTGGTCGTACCACCGGCTGTCGTTGTCTCGTATGGTTTGGTAATTCTCGGCGCCGTGCTGCGCGTTTCTGCTTCCCATCCGCACGCGGTCACGCTGGCTGGCGTGCTGTGGTCGCTGGGCTACGGCGTCTTCAGCGTCGTCTATTGGCCGATTCTGACCCAGCCGCGCGTCGACGGTCAGCCCGGGTAGCTTTGGCGAAAACGGTGGTCACGGCACCTTTCAACTGGCGTGCGGCGACCACATCCGTGTATGGTTCGGATGCGAGCCGCGATGGTTCGGTCCTGGGTCTTCATGGCCAGATTGACCTCCTCTGAAATCGCCATTGTGCCACTGACCGAAGCTGATTTCGCCCCGTTGGCCCAACTTGCGGCGGAAATCTGGCACCAGCACTACGCCGCCATCGTGAGTGCGGACCAGCTGGACTACATGCTTGCCGGTCGCTACGCGCCGGAACGGCTCCGGCTCTATCTGACGGGGCAGGACAGCTGGCTGAAGCTGCTCAAGGTGAATGGCGAACTCGTGGGCTATTGCAGCTACGCGCTGACGGCGAAACCGCGGGAGTTGCAACTGGAGCAACTCTACCTGCGCGCCGATCATCAGGGCGAAGGCATCGGCGGGCGCATGCTGCGCCACGTGGACGCGGAGGCGCACCTGCGCGGCTGCACGTCGATCATGCTGACGGTCAACAAGAAGAACTTGGAATCCATCGCTATCTACCGCAGATTCGGCTTTGTGGTGCGCGAGGAAGCGATCTTTGAGACTGGTCGCGGTTATGTGATGGATGATTACGTGATGGTGAAGGGACTGTAGCGTGGTTCGGCTTTTGCGATCGGTATGCTTGCGGCAGCGACAGTCACTCGAACACCGTCGTGGCAAGAATCGCGCTTGAGCATGATGCCGCCAAAGCCGTTCAGCTCTCCGCGCTTGCGTTCTCCACATGCTGCCTCACGACACCCAACAATTGGTTGGCGGTAAACGGCTTCGTCAAATAGTCGGTACAGCCTGCTGCGAGGCACTTCTGGCGATCTCCTGCCATCGTGTGGGCTGTCAACGCCACAATCGGCATGAGGTAGCCACGCTCGCGCAGGTGGCGTGTGGCTTCATAGCCATCCATGCGCGGCATCTGCATGTCCATGAGAACCATGGCAAACGTCCACCCCTCGTTGGCGGCGCGCTCCACGGCCTCCAGGGCCGCGATGCCATCGGATGCGAGCGTGACGTCGACACCTGTTTGCCGCAGGTACGTCGCCACGAGCAGTTGCACATCCCGTCCATCTTCGACGAGCAGCACACGCCCGGCCATCGATGGTCCGTGCGACGTGTCGCGCGTCGGGGCGTCCGCCAGCGTCAACGGCGTGTCCTCCAGGCGAATGCGCGCGACGTGCTCCAGCGGGCCGGGATCGATGCGCAGTGTGAAGGTCGAACCGACACCCGGTTCGCTTTGAACCGTCAGTTCCCCGTTCATCGCGGCGACAAGCCTGCGGCAAATGGCCAGTCCAAGCCCGGAGCCGCCAAAGCGCCGCGTCGTCGAGGCGTCGGCCTGGCTGAAGGGCTGAAACAGGCGCGCCATGTGCTCCGGCGCGATGCCGATACCGGTGTCGCGCACATCGATGCGCAGCCGCGGGGAGGGCGCCTCCTCCTCCAGCGCAACCACCACTTCGACCAGTCCGCGGTCCGTGAACTTGACGGCATTGCCGACCAAATTCAGCAGCACCTGACGCAGCCGCAGCGCATCCAGGAACACCGTTTCTGGCACCGCGGTTTCATAGCGCAGGCGCACGGTCAAATCCTTCGCGGCGGCGCGTGCGTGCATCATCTGCAAGGGTTCGTTGAGCAGCGGCATCAGCGCGACCTGGTCCGGCGTCAGCTCCAGACGCCCGGCCTCGATGCGTGACAGGTCCAGCACCTCGTCCAGCAGCCGTTGCAGGTGGTCGCTGTTCCGTTGGATGGTGTGCGCATAGGCGCGGCGGTCGTGATCGGAGGCATGCGCATCGACCAGCAGCTTGGCAAAGCCCTGAATCGCCGTCATCGGCGTGCGGATTTCATGGCTCATGTTGGCCAGAAACTGCGTCTTGGCGCGGTTGGCTTCGTCGGCGGCAAGCTTGGCGGCCGACAAGTCGCTGTTCGCCGCTGCCAACTCGGCGGTGCGCTCGGTCACGCGTCGCTCCAGATCGTCGCGCGCGGCGGCCAGTGTTTGTTCAGCCTCCTTGAGTGCGCGGATGTCCTGAATGAAGACCACCGTTTGTGAGCTGTCCGCGCCAATGCGCGCCCCACTCGCCAGCACGGGAATCTTGGAGCCATCTTTGCACATCAGCATCAGTTCAAGGCTATGAAAGCGGTGCAGACTGCCGAGCTCACCGAGAAGCGTGGCAATTGCGCTGGGCGGTGACGCTGCGCGCATGCCATCGAGGACGACACGGACCGAGGTCAACTCTTCGCGGCCATAGCCGACAATGGCGAGGTAAGCGTCGTTGACCTCGACGACATCGAAATTCGCGTCGTAGATCACAATCCCAATCAGATTGGCATCCAGAATGCGCTGGTGCCGTTCCGCGACGTGGCGTAGCTCAATCTCGATTTGGCTGCGCCGCTCCGACTCCACTTCCAGGCGCGCTTCGTGCGCCGCGGCCAACCGTCCGTCGTTGCGGTCCCACCAGCTCCAGAGTAGAACGCTGACGGCCTCAGCGATGCTGACTGCGGCTTCCGTGTCCCACGAACGGCCGTGCTGGACGAACCAGGTACTCACGTTCAGACCGAGCAGCAGCACGTGCGCGCCACTGACCAGCGCGACCCACAACAGCAGCAGCGCGCCGTCATGGTAGAGAGACAGCAAGGCCAGCGACGCGAACTCGAACGCGCGCGCGTCGGGATGATCTTCCGTGCCGAAGATGAAGAGTGCATAGATGAGCAACTGGCAAAACATCATGCCGATGCCGCCAGCACGTTCTCTGGGCCAACGGCGTCGCGACAAGACTCCCGCCGTCATGGCGATGGTGCCGCCGATGCTGACAACCAGCCACGGCGGCAAGCCCAACAGCGGCGGCCACGTCGCGTGGTGATCCAGCGTCAGGCCCAGCGCGACCAGCAGTTGCAGGGGCAGGACCCACGCGAACAAGCGGCCCACGCGCTGGCTGCGCTGTTGTCGCCGCCGCTCGGCCACGACTTGCTCGCGCTGACCGAGCGGAGAAGGCATGGCTTGCGGGTCAAACATGGCGTCAATGCTCGTCGTGGGCGAACCGCGCCCGTGCTGCCGGTGTGGCGAAGGCTACGCCATGGAGGGCGACGGTGCAACGTGCTGCGTCGTCTGAAAGGGCGGTAGCTTCGCGGGCGACAGATGCAGGTTTCGGAACGCTCCGTCTGCCACCGCGCGCGCAGAGCCGACCTGCGCCGTCATCCTGGCTGGCTCGCGGCGCACGTGGCGGACTTCCGTCCGCTTTGGTTGCGGGCACCTGTCGAGCCGTTGGCGCAGCGTGCTACGCTAGCTTTCCCAGGTTGCCCGCCAAGCTTCCGTCGTCTTGTCCCAGGAGAACGCCGATGCCGTGGTTCATGTCCGCCATCTACGACCGCTTCATGCGCGCCTCGGAAGACGCTTGCCTCACCGCTTGGCGCCGAGCGCTGCTCACGGATCTTTCGGGCACAGTGCTGGAGGTCGGCGCAGGCACGGGCATCAACCTGCCGCACTTTCCACCGGCCGTGACGCACCTGGTGTTGAGCGAACCGGATCCGGCCATGGCCCGCCAACTCGAGAACCGCCTGCTGGCGATGCCGCGCCCGGGAACGGAAATCGTGCACGCCGATGTCGAGAGCCTGCCTTTTGCCGACGCCAGCTTTGACGCCGTCATCGCGACCCTGCTGCTGTGTTCGGTGCCGTCGCCCACACGCGCGTTGGCGGAAGTGCGGCGCGTGCTGCGACCCGGTGGCGCGTTTGTGTTTCTCGAGCACGTCGCTGCGCCAGCTGGAACCTCACGACGCCTGTGGCAAGGGCGCATCGAGCCGCTGTGGAAGCCCATCGCCGGCAACTGCCATCTGACGCGCGAGACACTCGACGCGATCGCCGCTTCCGGGCTGGTCGTGGGTGACGTGGAGCGCGCGAGCATGCGCCGGGCGCTGCCGTTTCTGCGACCGACGGTGCGTGGGGTGGCGCGGGAGCCGGCGCCGCGGGCGCGTCGGATGCGAGAGAAACCGTAGGTTTCTGAAGCCCATGAATCGGGCCAAATGCAGTGGTTGGCATGGAACGCGCGCGCGTAAGCGCGCCACGTGCGCCCTGAGCCGTCCAGAATCGCGACGCCGTTTGCCTGTGCGCGCGTGCTGGCGACGTGAGCGTTCCGAAACCCGCAACCCATCACTTCCCGCAAGCCGCCACCTTCGCACTCAACTCAGCCGCACACTCCGTCACGCTCGCCGGTTGCGCCACGACGTCGGTATCCGTCGCGCACACAAACAACGCCACCGCCTCACACTGCCACTGCGCCACCTGCGCGTCGGTGCAAGCGCCCGCCTTCAAACCCGCCACGACGTATTCGCACAGCCCATGACACTTGGACTCACTCAGCGACGGACAATCCGCCTTCTGCTTCGCGCAATCCGCGTAGCATGCCGCGGTCGCTGTGGACAAGGAGACATCGGCCGGCACGTCGAGCAACGCGTCGAGTGGGACGTCGTAGGGTGCGTCGGAGTAGGTGTCTGGCTTCATGTTGCAATCGCAGCTACCGCACGACTCACCGGAGACGACCACGCAGTGGTTGACGCACGTCTCCGTCCAACCGCAGTGGCAGTAGATGCAGTCCTGACCCTTTTTGTAGACCGATACGCCGTCGACGCTGCATGGCTGCTCGCAGGACACGTCGGACGGCACGGCATCGTGTGCATCCGCACCCATGTTGCAGTCGCAGCTACCGCACGACTCATCGTAGACGCTGACCATGCAGTGGTTGATGCAGGTATGCCGCTGGCCGCACGTGCAGCCTGGGCAACTCTCGAGGACCGTATACGTTGACTCGTTCTCGACGCTGCACGGCTGGCTGCAGTTCCCATCGCTCTTGCCAGCACACGCGCTCAACACGACCGTCAGCGCGAACCACCACCAACTTCTTCCGTCATGCATCGTCCTCACCGTCCATCCCGTCTCAATACATCGTATACACCCTCACCCGAAATGTCACGTTGCCATACACGCTCGACGCGGTGAACGTGCTGTTATCCACCAACGGCACCTGGCCATGAAAGTCCACCAGCGGCTCGGTGGCCTGGAAGTTCAGCGGCAGTTCGTTGACGTTGTAGTGCGCGTACGTGTCCGCTTCCTTCAGCCACACGTCCAGCTTCAGCTCCGTCATGTCGTCAAACACCGGTCCCGCAAAGACCACCACGTTGGGATTGGTCGTATCGCCCTGATTCTGCTGCCACATCTGCGCGGTGCGGTAGTCGACTTTGTCGTTGCTGATGATCAAATCGTCCGTCACTTTAGGAAACGCCGTCTTCAGGTACGGCATGAAGCGTGTCTCCGACTCCACCACAACTTCCGCCGGCGGATCGCCATACTCGCCATCAAACGGCGCGTGCGTCTCGCGATCCTTCAACAACTCAAACTTGTCCACCGTCACCACGACCTTGCGGTGATGGAACAGCGCCGCCGTCGCATTCACCGCGGTATTGAGCGTGCCGGGCGCATTCATGTGGTCAAAATAGACATACGTATGCGAAGGCTTGACCACATCGCCCGCCAGCGACTTGGCCGCCACGGCGTCGTTTTGGTCGTGAAAGTATTCGTCTTGCGTATACATGATGCCGTCGTTCGGATCGGACTTCGTCGGATTCAGCAAGTCCAACAGTTGAATGTTGATCGCCTGCTGGATGTGCGTATCCGTCGCGCCGACGTGGTGAATCAACATCCCTTGGAACAGCGGATTGTTGGCCCAATACAGTTTGTGATCCCACCACGGCGTGTTGTCCCAAACGTAATCCGGATTCATCAGGATGAAGTCGCTCAACTCCAAGCCGATCGTCGTCGATGCCTGCTGCACCTGCGGATTGTTGAACAGCCACGCCAACTGCGCGCCGTCCACCACGCCGGTCGCCGTCACCCAGCGCACGATGATTTGCGACGAAGCCAGGCCTTCGTAGTCGTTCTCAATCATCTGCCGGGTGATGAGGCAGCCCATCGAGTGGCACGCCATGTTGACGTGCTTGGCGCCCGAGACCGCCATGCGCCACTTCACGAACTTCGCGAGGATCGTGGCATAGCGCTGCAAGCCCGTCGGCCCACCGGAGTAGGGATACTTTTCCACGTCGGCGATGTCCTGCTTGGTCATCCACGCGGGCGACACGGCGCCGTAGTATTCCAGCGCAATCATCTGGTTCGGATCGGTATCATTGCCCGGCTGATCACCACAGACGCGCGGATTGCCAAATTGCTGGGTGTTCTGCAACACGTCGCCGCAGCCCTTGATCGAGCCGTAGGTGAGTGCCTTCAGCTTGTCGGCGCCCTGGTTGGAGAAGCCGTGGACCCAAATGCTGATGGTCTTGTCGCCGCTGAAGTCCTTGGCACCGGTCAAGGTCGGTGCGGTGGCGCAATCGACCGGGCAGTTCAGCTCACACGCGCTGCACACGCCGTCGCCGCACTTGTCCCAGCGGTGCGGATCTTCCTTGGGTGCCAGGCACAGGCCGAGAATGCATGCACCCCCCGCCTTCGAGCAGTCATCGACGGCGCCCGTCGCGCAGGCGTAGTTGAAGGCTGGCGGCACGACACAGCCGACGTCACCCGCCGGCACATCGGCTGTTGCGTCCGTGCCAGCAGCATCCGGTCCGGCCTCTTCGCCCGTCCCCGCAGCATCCGTCCCGACGGCGTCGACCGCATCGTCTGGTCGCGTATCCTCCAGCGCATCTGTGAGTTCGACTGCATCATCGACCGCATCCACTGCGGCATCGCTGCCGCCGGTCAGCGCATCATCCGTGCCGTCCGTTGCCGCCACCGCGTCGTCGCTGTTTCCCGTCGCAGCTGGACTGCTGCATGCCCACGCCAACGCCAATGCGCTGGCCAGAATCGCCATCGTGGCAAATCGCTGCTGCATCTTCCCCTCCCGATCTTCAAAGTCGCGCCCCAAACCCCCAACGGTTTCTAGCACATGCCAAGTCCGTGAGCAAAGCCACACTTGCTGACCCATTGGCGACGTCAGACTCTGGTCGGCAGAGCTGCTGCATTTCGGACTGGACCGCGAGCGTGCACCTCCGGTGACACGCCGCGGTGTCGGAGGCTGTGACGTTGGAATTCGGTCAGCGTGTATACTTGTGCGTGCTACACTTTTTGCGCTGGCTGTTGTCGAACGGCGCGAACGGTGTAGACGGTGATCGATGCGCGCGTGTGCGCTTGCTTCGCACGACCCAGGGAGCCTGGCCATGAGCCTCAATTCGCTTCAAACCCAGTCGACTTTGACCGTCGGCGGCAAGTCCTACCACATCTTCAGCTTGCCCGCGCTCGCCCACTGGGGCCTCGACGTCGCGCGGTTGCCGATGTCCATGCGCATCCTGCTGGAGAACCTGCTGCGCCACGAGGACGGCCTGTCCGTCAAGCGCTCGGACATCGAAACCGTCGCGCGTTGGGATCCCAAGCATCATCCGGATCTGGAGATCGCGTTTCGCGTGGCCCGCGTCGTGCTGCAGGATTTCACCGGCGTTCCGGCGGTGGTCGACCTCGCGGCGATGCGCGACGCGATGCAGCGCTGGGGTGGCGATCCGGGCCAGATCAATCCGCTACAGCCCGTCGATCTCGTCATCGACCATTCCGTGCAGGTGGACCATTTCGGCACGCCCGAGGCGCTGCAACAGAACGCGGATCTGGAATTTGCCCGCAACAAGGAGCGTTACCAACTGCTGCGTTGGGCGCAAACCGCGTTTGCCGGCGTCTCGGTGGTGCCGCCGGATACCGGGATCGTGCACCAGATCAACCTGGAATTTCTCGCCAAAACCGTGTTCACCCGGACGGAGAACGGCGTGACGACCGCATTTCCGGACACCTGCGTGGGCACGGATTCGCACACGCCGATGGTCAACGGCCTGGGTGTGGTCGGCTGGGGCGTGGGCGGCATCGAAGCGGAAGCGGCGATGCTGGGGCAGCCGATCACCATGCTCCTGCCGGAAGTCGTCGGTTTCCGGATGCACGGCCGATTGAAAGAAGGCGTGACTGCGACGGATTTGGTGCTGACGATCGTGCAGATGCTGCGTCGCCACGGCGTGGTGGGCAAGTTCGTGGAATTCTTCGGCGTGGGCCTGTCGTCCCTGTCGCTGACCGATCGCGCGACGATCTCCAACATGGCGCCCGAGTACGGCGCGACCATTGGCTATTTTCCGATCGACGCGCAGACCATCGCCTACCTCCGTTTTTCCGGTCGCGACGACGCAACAGTCGCGCTGGTCGAGGCCTACGCCAAGGCGCAGGACCTGTTCCGGACAGATGATTCGGTCGATCCGGTCTTCTCGTCGCAACTGGAGCTGGATCTAGGCGCCGTTGAGCCGTCGATGGCTGGGCCCAAGCGGCCGCAGGACCGTGTCGCCGTGCGCGACGTCAAGACGTCCTTTGCCCAGGAACTGCCGTCGCTGCTGCAGCCTGGCGCGGAGCTGCTGGCAACCGCGACGACGACGAACGGCCACACGCTGACGCACGGTTCGGTGGTCATTGCGGCGATTACTTCCTGCACGAATACGTCGAATCCGTCTGTGCTGATGGCGGCGGGGCTGCTGGCAAAGAACGCGGTTGCCAAAGGCCTGCAGTCCAAGCCGTGGGTGAAGACGTCGCTCGCACCCGGCTCGAAAGTGGTGACGGAGTACCTGAAAGCCGCGGGCCTGCTGCCGTATCTGGAGCAATTGGGCTTCAACCTCGTGGGCTACGGCTGCACGACCTGCATCGGCAATTCCGGGCCGCTGCCCGAGCCGGTGGAAGGGGCGATTCGCGCCGGCAAGCTGGTCGTGGCGTCGGTGCTGTCGGGTAATCGCAACTTTGAAGGTCGCGTGCACGGCGCGGTGCGGGCGAATTACCTGGCCTCGCCACCGCTTGTTGTGGCGTACGCGCTGGCCGGCGATATGAACACGGACCTGACGACGGAGCCACTGGGCGTGGGATCGGACGGTCAGCCTGTGTTCATGCGCGATATTTGGCCGCAGCAGGCTGAAGTGGACGCGGCGATCCGCGCGCATCTCTCGTCGGCGATGTTCCGCAAGGTCTACGCGGACGTGTTCAGCGGCGATGCACACTGGCAAAACCTCGATGTGCCGACCGGCGCGACTTTTGCCTGGCAGGACGATTCGACGTACGTGCAAAATCCGCCGTTCTTCCAGGATCTGCCGCGGACGCCGCGAGACCTGGAGAACATCACCGGCGCGCGCGTGCTCGCGGTGCTGGGCGATTCCGTGACGACGGATCACATTTCACCGGCGGGCAACATCGCCAAGGACTCACCGGCGGGCGCGTACCTCAGCAGCTTGGGCGTCGCTCCGGCGGATTTCAACAGCTACGGCGCGCGGCGCGGCAACCACCAAGTGATGATGCGCGGCACATTTGCCAACGTGCGCCTGAAGAACGCGCTCACGCCGGACAAGGAAGGCTGGTGGACCCGACATGTGCCGACTGGCGATGTGATGACGATTTTCGACGCGGCGATGCGGTACCAAGCGGCCGGCACGCCGCTGTGCATTCTCGCTGGCACGGAGTACGGCTCCGGTTCCTCGCGCGATTGGGCGGCCAAGGGCCCCGCGCTGCTGGGGGTGAAATTCGTCATCGCGCAGAGTTTCGAGCGCATCCACCGCTCCAACCTGATCGGCATGGGCATCTTGCCGCTGCAGTTCCAGACGGGCGAGTCGGCGCGGACCCTGGGCCTGACCGGCGAAGAGCTGTTTGACCTGCCGGGAATTGCCGATGGTGTGCAGCCGGGGCAGGCCGTGAAGGTCCTGGCGCGGCGGGCGAACGGCGCGCTCGTGGCTTTCACCACCGTGGCGCGCATCGATACGCCTGTTGAAGTGGCGTACCACCATCACGGCGGCATTTTGCCGTATGTGCTGCGCAGTTTGGCGGGCTAGATCGCCAGACGCCGGGCCGACATGTAGCCCGCCGCAGCG
Organism: uncultured Myxococcales bacterium; assembly: GCA_903924465.1. Taxonomy (GTDB): domain Bacteria; phylum Myxococcota_A; class UBA9042; order UBA9042; family UBA9042; genus CAIYBN01. The sequence continues at coordinate 24,230 of CAIYBN010000129.1, forward strand.
CCCGCGACCAGCCCCACCAACGCAAAAGCCGGTCCCGCGACAAACCAGCCGGACAGCAGCCCCAGCGTGCCGGCAGCCAGCGAAACCTCTTCGTTGTCCAGGACCGCGCCGGGCTGAACCGGCGCCTCGTTCTGGTGCGCCATCGCCATTGGCCACGCGCATTGCTCACACACGGCGAGCAAATGCTGCTCCTGCTTGTCGCTGCCACGCGCCTTCGCCGGCACGGCCACCATGCGCCAGCGCGCCTGCGGCATCAGCCGCAAATCCTGCCAGCAGCCGTGGCAGCAATAGTCCGTGTGGCGCAAAATGGTCAATTCCTGCTGAGTCATGGTGTCTCCTGATCCTTCTTTGAGTCGCTTGCATCGCTGTGGCGCACCTTGCACCTGAACAGGACTGTACCTGAACAGGTGTTCAGGTCAAATTTGTTTTTGAATCGGGGCGGGAAGCCACGGATCAGGTTTCGAGACGCTTCGTATCCTGCTGCGTTTGCTGGGAAAAACGGCGCAGCGTTCCGGCAGGCTCGGGGCGCACGTTGCGCGCTTACGCGCGCTCTTTGCGTGCCTGCGGCCCGTGGCGTGCGCGCTTACACGCGCTCTTTGCGTGCCTGCGGCCCGTGGCGTGCGCACTTCCGCGCGCCTCGTCCGCGCACGGAAGTGCGCAAGTCCCACGCATGAGCTGGTCGAAGTGCGCCGCCGTTGGTCTTCGACGGCGCTGTCCCGTACGTACGCGTTCCGAAACCGCTCGCGCCGCCGGCGTCAACTACGGTGCGTTCAGCTCTCGCACCGCCGCCGGATACGTGTCCACCATCAGCCACGCGCGGACCTTCGACGGCAGCTTCACGGTCGTCACGTCCAGCACGACGTTGGCCAGATGGCCACCAGCGTCGCTCTGCTGCGTCGTGTTCGGGCCATAGGCAATCGCCAGCGGAATCCCCGTCGACGCGTCCTCCAACAGCACGCCGAGGCGATGCTGCGCCGGGTCCAGCGCGCCACCCGTCAGTGCGAAGCTCACCTGCGTCGCTGTTCGCAGGGCCGTGATGGCGCCCACGCCCGTCGGCGCATGCTGGATGCCGTTGCCCACCGGCCGCAGCAGCGCCGCGCCAAACGCGACCAGCTGGTCAGTCGTCGGATTGCAGAAGCCCAACTGCTGCAGGAACGCGCCGTAGAAGGCAATCGTGCTGCACGTCGTCGTCACCGACAGCACGGCACCGCCATTTTGCGCCTCGCCCTGGCTGTCCAGCGACGCGCTCAGGCGGAAATCGTCAAACGACAGCGACGCGCCCATCGCTTCCAGCGCCAGTCCGGCCTGGTTCTCCAAGGTGATTCGCCCAGCCTCGAAATGAATCGTCACTGGGAACAGCGCCTTGGTCGTCGGGTCCGGCACCACGCCCGGCGGCACGTCGCTCGGCAGCGCGCCCATCACCCAGCCGACTGCGTCATGGCCATCGCCGTGCACGAGACCGACTTGCCAATGCAGCGAGTCAAAGCCGATTTGGTTGTACGACGGCAGGATCGTCGGCAGCGGCGCCGCAAGCCGCGCCATTTCCCACAGCCCGGTATCGTCGCCCGGCGTCGCCGGCACCGGCAAAGGCAGCGTCGTGGGCGCATTCGCCGGCGCGTTCAGGACAAAGCTGAACGTCTGATCCAGCGGCCCGCCTAGCGTACCGCCGCTCGTCTTCAGCCCATCCCGCTGCGGATTCTTCAGCCACTGACCCGTCACGTGCAGCGTCACTTTGCCGTCGGTGTCCGCTTTGAACGCCGTTTTCGGCGTCAGCGTAAAGAACCGCCGATCGCCCGACACGCCCACCGTCACGTCCGCAGGCGGTTGCACGGCCACGTTCAGCGTCGCATCGTCGATGAGCCCCAACAGCGTGTCGCCCGCCGCCCGCACATAAAGCGAAAATGCCATCGCCTGGTTGGCGTCGATCACCGGCGGCGGCACCAACAGCGGCGAGCCGAATTTGGTCGTGAACAGCAGCAGCGCGCCATCGGAAGGCAAGGACTCGCCAGGCGTCGTGTCGCAGTGCGGATCGTTCTGCGCTGTCGGTCGCAGGCACTGGTCATAGGCCACCGCGAACACGTTGCCATCCTCACCGCCCAGGTAAATCGCCTCGCGGCCCAAGGCGGGCGACGCGTTCAGGTCGTTGCGATCGGCGCTGATCAGCTGTAACGAAAAGTGCTTCTTGCCATCTTTGTCGATGACGTACAGCCGGCCGTCACCAGCGCCGACGTAAGTCCGGTCATCGGCGTCGACAGCGGGCGAGCTGCGAATCGGGTCGAGCGTGTCAAACGCCCAGCGCGCGTGGCCATCGGTTGGATCGAGGGCATAGATCGTACCGTCGCAGGAGGGAATCACGAGCGTGCCGTCCGAAAGCTCCGCGGCGCTCGCGTACACGTGGTCGCGCGTGGCGAAGGACCATTTCTGCGCACCGGTTTTGGCGTCATAGCCATGGACATAGCCGTCAAAGCCGCCGACCACGACGAGACCCGACGCCGTGACGAGCGGACTGGCGGCAATCGAGCCCGGCGCGCTGGTACTCCACGCCGCCGAACCGTCCAGATGCAGCGCGAACAAGTTATCGCCGAGCGCCGGCAGCAGTTGGTTGTTGCCATGCACCAAAATGCCGTTTGTCACGTCCACCGCGGGCAGCGACCAGGTCTGATCGGCGTGCTGCTCGTGCCACTTCGGCTGGCCGGTCAGGCGGTCGATGGCGTAGACGCGAAAGTTGTCGTTGGGGACAAAGAGCGAGCCGTCCGGACCGATGGCGACGTTGCCTTCGAACCAGTTGATGATGCCGCCGGTGTCCTTGGCCGCGTCCGCCGTCCAGGTCCAAAGTTCCTTGCCGGTCGCGGCGTCCCGGGCGTAGAGCTTGCCGTCGCCTGAGCCAAAGTAGATGTGGCCAGCGTCGTCCAACAACCCGGAGCTGTCGATGATTTCGCCGGTCTCGACTTCCCAGGCGACCTTACCGGTGCGGTCGATCGCGCGGAATTTGCGGTCGGCGGAGCCGATGTAGACGGTTTCATCGGCGCCGACGATGGGCGACGAGAAGATGCCTTTGGCGGTCTGGAACGACCACGGTGCGCTGCTTGTGGCCGCGCGGGGCAGGGTGCTGCGTCCGGTTTGCCGGGCGTCGCGGCGGAATTTCGGCCACGGCGCTTGGGCGGCGAGCGGGACTTCGGGCGTGGTTTGGGTCACGTCGGCGGCGATGTCCGACACGGTGTCATCGGCGGAGACGGCGTCGTTGTCGGCAGCGGTCGTTTTGGAACCGCACGCGGCGAGGCAACAGGCCGCCGCGGTGAACAGAAAGCGTCGATGCACGATGGGACTCCGGATTCAAGCTGTTAGGGGTAGATGCGGGCGCAGCGGAAGCCGATCGACGCGTCCGTCTGACCCATGCCACGCCACTGTGGCGGCGATTCGCCCATGCCGCGAACGGATTGTTGGTTGCCGGTCGCCGGGCCCGTGGGATCCTTGCTTGGCGACACGGCGTAGAAGCCGGCGTCAAAGATGTCAGCGGTCCATTCGCCGACGTTGCCGACCACGTCGTAGAGGCCGTAGAACGCGCTGGTGCCGGAAGGAAACGAGCCGACGGGCATCGTGGAGGGCGGCGATGACGCCTGGCAGTTCGTCGAGGCGTACTGGACGCCGCACCAGCCTTGCGAGTTGCCCCAAGGCCACATCGGCGGGTGCTTGCAGTCCGCCAAGGTTGCGCAGTCACCGCGGGCGGCCCGCTCCCATTGCGCCTCGGTCGGCAAGCGTCCACCCGGAATCATTTGCACGCAGTACGTGGCGGCCTGCGCCCACGACACGCAGTTCACGGGATAGTTGTCCAGCCCGGCCACGCCATAATTGCAATTTGGGTCGACGCTGCTGCCCCACGTCATGTTGTTGGGCGCCGCACATTTGCCGGCGTCGACGCAGGCCTGATATTGCCCGACGGTGACTTCGTACCGGCCGATGTAGTACGGCGAGAGCGACACGAAGTGCTTGGGCGAAGACCAGCCGGAGCAGTTGTTGTCCGTGCTCGGGTCGCAGCCCATCCAGAATGAACCGGCCGGGACAAAGGCCATGGACTTGGGATCCCACGGCTGGCAGGTGAAATCGGACGCGCATGCGGTTCCCGCGCTGCAATTGCCGCACGTGCCGCCGCAGCCGTCGTCGCCGCAGACCTTGCTTGTGCAGTCGGGCTGGCAGCAAGTGCCTTCGTAACACACGTTTGCCAAGCCCGGCCCGCACGGGTCGTGGTTGTTCTGGTGCTGGCAGCCAGTGATCGCGTCGCAGCCGTCCGTCGTGCAGGCGTTCTTGTCGTCGCAGCCGATGGCCATCGTTGCACAAGTGCCGCCGAGGCATTGCTCGGTTGTGCACGCGCTGCCGTCGTCGCACGCTCCGATGTTGTTGTAGTACGCGCATTTGCCGGTCGTGCCGAGGCAGCTGTCGTCGGTGCACACATTGTTGTCGCTGCAGGTGGCCGGTGGCAGCGCGTAGCAGAGGCCTGACGTGCTGCAACTGCTGTTGTTCCAGCCATCGCGAATCGACAGGCGTGCGATGCTGGCGCCGGTGCCTTTCTCGACGCCGGACGAGAGAACGGCCAATCGACCGTCCGCGCGCCCGGTCATCGTCACGACGGATTCGCCGGTTATGCCGTTGCTCGATGCGGTTTGCCGCCAGAGATCGACGCCGGTCGAATTCATCCGACGGAGGATGGAAGTGCCGCCGCTCACGGCCAACTCGCCACCGATGGCGGCGATGGTGCCGGACCCGCCGGCGGGGTCGGCAAACTGGCTGAGGATCTTGTTGTTGCCGCTGAGATGGAAGAATTGGTTGTTGCTGGCGTAGGTCCAGAGCGAGCCGTCGGTGGCCAGCGTCGCGTCCTGGAATTTCGTGGTGCCATCTTGCAGAACCAGATCGACCAGGATGCCGTCGTTGGCATCGATGACCCGCGCCAGGGCCTGATTGGCGCCGTTGCCATTGGTCCAGCCTGCGCCGAGCAACCACAGGGTGCCGTCGCCGCGCGCGATGACCTTGGCAAACACGCTGCTGTCGGCGTTGTTGAAGGCAAACGTGTCGTCGATGACCTGACCGTCGCTGGAGAGGCGAATGTAGCCACGCAGGCCCATCGGGGTCGACCACTGGCTGAACACGGACGCGCCGCAAGCCACAACGGTCCCGTCGATGTCGACCGCGACGCTCAGCAACTGTTCGCCGGTGCTGTTTGTGCGCGGTCGGGTCCAGGTCCATTGCACTGCGCCCGTCGTGGAGAGCTTGACCACCCAGCTGTCGCAATAGTAGCTGTAACCGCTGTAGCCGTTGTTGAACACGCACGTCCCTGAGCCTGCGACCACCCAGCCGTCGGCGGCAGCTGCGACCGACGAAAAGGCGCCAGTACCGCCTCCGGGAGCGGCGTAGTGCTGCGTCCACAAGGGCGTACCGCCCGCGTCAACTGCGGTTGCGAACGCGCCGCCGCCCGTCGGCTGGCTGCCGACGACCAACAATCCGCCGTCGGCGCCCCAAGCCAGCGCGTTGGCATTGGTCGTCCCGGTGGACGCCTTGAGCGTGACGTTCCACAACTGCTGCTTGCCGCCCGCGCAGGTCGTGCCCGCGCACGCTTCGCCCGCCGTGCAAGCTTGTCCGTCGTCGCACGGGCCGACAATCGGGGTATTGCTGCAGTTTCCGCCTGTCTGGCACGTGTCTGTCGTGCAGGAGTTGCCGTCTGCACAGAGCGAGTCGGTCAATGTGTGGCCGCAGCCCACGCCGTTGATGCACGCGTCGACCGTGCACACCTTCCCGTCGTCGCAGCTGGTCATGTTGCCGCTGCACTTGCCGTTGCCGCATTGGTCGTTGTTCGTGCAGTCGCTGCCGTCGTCGCACGTGGCCGCGTTCGGCAGGTGAACGCAGCCGCCCGCGCTGTCGCACAAGTCGTCGGTGCAGGCATTCTTGTCGTTGCAGTCCAACTTGCCGCCTTTGCACAAACCGCCGAGGCACGCGTCGCCGATCGTGCACGCGTCGCCGTCGCTGCAGGTCGCGGACGCGGGAATGTGCACGCAGCCGGAAATCGGGTTCTTGACGCTGTCGCAGGTGTCGCCGCTGCACGGGTTGCTGTCGTCGCAGGAAATCGCCTGGCCCGCGCAATTGCCGCCTGTGCAACCGTCATTGGTGGTGCAAACGTTGCCGTCGTCGCACGCGGAGGCGACCGCCGTGTGGGCGCAGCCGCTCGCGCTCAAGCACGAGTCCGACGTGCAGACGTTGCCGTCGTCGCACGACAGTTTCTTGCCGAGGCAACTGCCGTCGGTGCAGAAATCGTTGGCGGTGCAGGCGTTGCCGTCATCGCAGTAGCCGTCGACCGGCGGATGGCCGCAGCCCGTCGCGCCCGAGCAGACGTCCGCGGTGCACGGATTGTTGTCGTCGCAGCTGAACGCCAATCCTTGGCACAAGCCGCCGGCGCATGTGTCCTGCTTGGAGCACGCATTGCCGTCATCGCACGTGCCGGCGATCGTCGTGTGCAGGCAGCCCGTGACCTTGTCGCAGCTGTCGGAGGTGCAGACGTTGTCGTCGTTGCAGCTGAGCAGTACGCCGGTACACGCGGAGCCCTGGCAGACATCGCTGGACGTGCACGCGTTGCCGTCGTCGCAGTAGCCGGCGACGGGTGCGTGGCTGCAGCCGGTCACGGGCGAGCACGCATCGGCCGTGCACGCGTTGTTGTCGCTGCACGCGAGCACGGCTCCGACGCACACGCCCTTGGCGCACTGATCGCCCGTCGTGCAGCCATTGTTATCGTTGCAATCCATGGTGTTCGATGTGTGCGTGCAACCTTTCTGCGCCGCGCAGCTATCGTCCGTGCACAGGTTGCCGTCATCGCAGTCGAGCGGATCGCCGGACACGCACTTGCCTTCAAAGCACAGGTCGTTCGCCGTGCACTTGTCGCCATCGCTGCAGACGACGTCCGTCGCGGGCAAGTGCTGGCAGCCGACCATCGGCGCGCACAGGTCGTACGTGCAGGCGTCGCCATCGTTACAATTCAACGGAAATCCGCCAGGTTGACACTGGCCGCCTTTGCACACATCGCCGACGCTGCACGGATCGCCGTCGTTGCACAACGCGGGCGCGGGCGCGTGGACGCAGACCATGGCGAGCGTGCACTTGTCGATGGTGCAGGTGTTGCCGTCGTCGCAGGCCGTGGGATCGCTGGGCAAGCACTCGGCGCCCTGGCAATCCTTCGGGCAGGTCAACGGCGTCTCGTCGGCGTTGTTGCAGAAGGAGCACGTGCCGTCGCCGCAGCTGCCGCAGTCGACAGGACAGTTGAGCGGATTTTCGCCCTTGTCGCACAAGCAATTGCCGCACGCGCTGCCGCAGTCCTCGGGGCAGACATTGGGGCCGCCGTCGGTCGGCTCGCACAAGCCGTTGCCGCACGCGTTGTGCAAACAGTCACCCGGGCAACTCGTCGGCGATTCGCCGCCTTCGCACGTGCCATTGCCGCAGGTCGCGCCGCAGTCCTTGGGGCAAGTGGCGGGACTTTCGCCGCAGCCGTAGCCTTTGCACACGCTGTCGCCGCACGAGCCACAGCAGTCCACTGGGCAGGAAATCGGCCCTTCGCCCGGCGAGCATTTGCCGTCGCCGCAACCGACGCAATCCGCGGGGCACGTTGCCGGCGATTCGTCGCAGCCAGCGCTGCCGCCGCAGGTGCCATCGCCGCAGAAACAAGTGACGACGGGGACATCCGGCGACAGCTGACTATCGCTCGACGCATCGGCCCCGGTGGCATCGCTGCCGTCAAACGGGGCATCGCCTTCAGCCGCCGCGTCCGTCCCCGCCACATCGCCATCTTCGCTGACTTCCGCTGCATCGCTGCTGTCCGCGCCATCGGCGACCGCTGCCGTGTCCGCGACGTCCGCCGCATCCACCGTCGTCGAATCACTGTTCGGTGCGGCATCGTCGGTGCCGGGCGCATCTGTCGTGGCGGAGTCCGTTCCCACGTCGACACTGTCCGCCGCGATCGCGACATCGCTTTCCTCACCGCCCGTTTTCGCCGTCCCGCCGCACGCTGCAAACGTCAGCAACACCAAGGGCAGCAGGCGCTTGGTGTCGAGCATCCACATCCACATGAGTCCCCCCAAGAACTTGCCGGCGGCAGGGTACGCCTGGCCGCATCCGGAAGCAATCCGGGCGGGGCGGAGAGCCCTTGACGTGCAAATCCAACCGTGTAGCATCCTGTGGCTCCTCAAGGGGGTTCGCGTGACACCATCCCAGTTGCATCCAGACGCTCACGTTCAACTCCTGCGCCTGACCTTTCCCCAAGATTTTTCGCCTCGTCGTTCGGGCGTGCGATGGCTCACGTGGCTCGTCGTCCTGGCTGCCCTGGCGCTCACGTCGGTCTCTGCGCTGGCTTTCGACAAGCAGAAAGCGGCTGCCAAGATGGCCGAACAAGCGCTGGGCGCGTACGAATCGGGTGATTACGACCGCGCCGCTGAGCTTTACGCCAACGCGTTCCACACGGATCCGAATCCGGATTACCTGTATGCGCAGGCCCGCGCGGAGCAGGTCGGCGGCAAGACGGATCTGGCGATGGGCCATCTCGAGGATTTCGTCGCCAATCCCCAGGCGGCTCCTGATCGCGTGGTGAAAGCCAAGGAACTGTTGGACGGTCTGCGTCTGGCGCGGCTCGACAAACGCGTGACGGAAGGTGAAGCGGCAGCGAAAGCGGGCGACAACAAGCTGGCGGCGCAGATTTGGCTCGATGTCGTGCAGCAAGCGCCCAAGCGTGTGGACCTGTATTACCGGGCGGGTGTCAGTCTTCAGCAAGCCGGCGATCTCCACGGTGCGATGGCGGCGTTTGATGCCTACTTGCAGAAATCCGCAGCGGATGCGCCAGAGCGCAGTCAGGCGAAACTGCGACGCGAAGGCCTTGCCGAGAAGCTGCGACCGCCGCCGGCCAAGCCGCCCGAACAGCCGAAGATCGCCGAGCAGCCGAAGACGACGCCCAATCCGCCGCAGGGGACTTCGAAGCCGCCGGAGACGCATGAATCGACGGTGGCCGTGGGCACGCCGGTGGGCGTGGTCAAGCAACCGAGCGAATCGAGTTCGCCGACGGCGGGTTACGTGCTCGCTGGAACGGGCGTGGCGCTGGGCATCGGCGCTGTGGTGCTGTACGCCCTGACACAATCCGACATCAAGGCGTTCAACGCGGCGACTGCACCCGACGCATCTGGCAAAATTGTTGGCATTGATCAGCAGACCGCCAATTCGCAGCATGCCTCCATCCAGACGCGGGAAATCTCGGCCATCGCCATGGGCGGGGCAGGCATCGCGCTCGCGGGCGTCGGGACATGGCTGATTCTGCGCACGCCGGAGTCCAAAGTGACGTGGGCACCGGGCCCGGCTCTGGCCGGCGCCGGACTGGCGTGGCGGTTCTGAAACGACGGGAGGTCGACGTGCGCGGCGGAATTCGCTTGAGATGGACGGGAAAGAGCGACGGGCTCGCGGTGCTTATCGCGCTGTTGAGCGCGGCGATCCTGGGGGCCTGTACGCCGATGCCCAACGCCGACGGCTTTCTGTACAAGACGCCGCAAGAGTTGGCCGATGCGCTGGCGCAGGCGGACAGCAATGGCCAGACGGACGCACAGGGACAGAGTGACGCGGACGCTGTCCAGGCGGACACAACGGATACCGACACGGTTGTCGCAGATGCGGACGTGTTGGCCGACACCGTGGTGACCGACGCGGATGCGTGGCTCGCCGATGGGCAGGGAAGCGACGGGGAAGGCACGGACACGCAGTTGACCGACACGCCGCTCACCGACACGCCCGGAACCGATGCCATTCTGGCCGACAACGGCGGCACCGACGCGACGAGCGACACGGGCCTCAACATTTGCGGCAACGGCAAGTGCGAATCTCCAGAAAGTGCAGTGACTTGTGCCGCCGACTGCAAGTGCGGCAACGGTGCTTGCGACGCGGGTGAGAACTTTGGGTCGTGCCCTTCCGACTGCAAATGCGGCGACGGCATCTGCGGCGCGTCGGAGACCTCTTCCACGTGTGCGACCGACTGCGTACCCACCTGCGGCAACAGCGTTTGCGACGCGGGTGAGGCGTTCGCGACCTGCCCCAAGGACTGCAAGGCGATCTGCGGCAACACCGTGTGCGAAGCAACGGAGACGTTCAAGACGTGCCCGGTCGACTGCAAGCCGAAGAACTGTGGCGATTCCATTTGTTGGGCGGACATTGACCCGCAGTGGTTGGAAACGTCCAAGAACTGCCCGATCGACTGCTACTGCGGCAACGGCACCTGTGACACCGACGAATACAACTGCCCTCAGGACTGCTTCTGCAACAACGGCACCTGCGACAAATCCATCGGTGAGACCGCGACCACTTGCTATAGCGATTGCTGCGTATGCGGCGACGGGCTCTGCAACTCGATGTCCGCTTGTGGCGAGAACGAGACCACCTGTCCCGCCGACTGCAACGCCTGCGGGGACCAGATTTGCTCCAAGGGCGAGAGCCCCAAGGCATGTCCGACGGACTGCTGCGGCGGCTGTGGCGACGGCTTGTGCCGGTGCAACGAGACCGGCGATCCCAACTCGACGAAGTCGGGCGTCATCTTCTGTGAATTCGACTGCGGCAGCGCGTGCGGCGACGGCAAGTGTGTCAAAGGCGAAAATCCGCAGACTTGTCCCGAGGATTGCTCCAAAAACGCGTGCGGCAACGGCACGTGCGAGCCCTCGGACGGCGGGCCGAAAGGGTGTCCCAATGACTGCGGCACCGCCTGCGGCGATGACAAATGCGAACCAGGCGAGGACTTCGTGAGTTGCGCTGTCGACTGCGGCTATTGCGGTGACACGTACTGCCAGATCGGCTTGGGCGAGTCGCCGACCAGCTGCGTCCTCGACTGCAAGTAACCGTCATCCCTGACTACGCCACAATCGACCACCACGCCGCGCGGTTCGGGTCCACGGTCCGGGAGACCAGTCCCTTCTTGAGCAGCCGATCCAGGGCATTGTTCAGATTGGGCTTGGTCCACCGGCCACCACAGGCGTCGTGGATATCGGCGATTTGCCATTCGTAGTCTGGTTGCTTGCCGAGCAGCTTGAGGATGAACTCGGGTGCGGACTCTTCCGGTGTGGGCATGGGCGTCTCCTTGGCGGGCGATTCGCGCGAACGGCCGAACCTCCCGCCCGCTCTTCTATCACAAGCAGTTGGCGCACGACCAGTGGCCGGTCCGCATCGGCCGCGCGCCGCTTGACCCCATCTCCCAGTGCGTGCAGAGTCCTCTCCGAACAGGCAACGTCGAGGCGATCCGGGGGGCGTCGCTGGCGCGTTGTCATCGCCGCAAGGCAGAACCATGCAACGTGTTCTCGTAACGGGCGCTGCCGGATTTATCGGCAGTTCCTTGGTGCCGACGCTGTCGAGCCTGGCCGACGTCCGCGTGCTGGGTGTCGATATTCGACCACCGACCGAACCGCAAGCGGAGTTCGTCCAGTTGGATCTGCGCGACACCGCGGCGCTGACCGCGCTATTTCAGTCCTTCCAGCCGACCGCCGTTGTGCATCTGGCCTCGATCGTGACACCGCCGCCGGGGATGAGCCGCGCGGAAATGCGCGACATCGACGTCGGTGCAACGGAGACGCTCGTGCGTTTGTGCTTGGAATTCAAGGTGGAACACCTGACCGTGACGACGAGTGGCGCGTCGTATGGCTACTACGCCGACAATCCGCCGTGGCTGGACGAGGACACGGCGATTCGCGGCAACGTCGAATTCGCCTATTCCGACCACAAGCGGCAGATCGAGCTGTTTCTGGCGCAGACGCGTGCGAGCCATCCGGAGCTGAAGCTGCTGATCCTGCGGCCGGGGACGATCCTGGGACGCCAGGTGGCAAACCAGATCACCGCGCTGTTCGCCAAGCCATTCGTGCTCGGTGTGGCCGGTTACGACAGTCCGTTCACGTTCATTTGGGACGAGGACGTCGTGCGCGTTCTTGTGCTGGGCGTCCAGCGTCAGGCAACGGGCGTGTTCAATCTGGCCGGCGATGGTGCGCTGACGATGCGCGAAATCGCCGCGCAACTGGGCAAGCCCTACCTGCCGCTGCCGGTCTGGCTCCTGCGGACGCTTTTGACCGTGCTGCACCCGCTGGGGCTCGTTCAGTACGGTCCGGAGCAGGTCGGATTCCTGCAGTTCCGCCCGGTGCTGGCCAACACCCGCCTCAAGCGCGATTTTGCCTACACCCCGCAGTTCACGTCGGCGCAGGCTTTTGCCGCACTTTTGGACGCGCAGCCCAACCTGAAAAGGCCGTCATGAAGACTGCATACGCGTTCCTCGCGCTGGTTCTGCTCGCGCCACCCGCGCTGGCGCTTGAGCTGCACGTGCAGGGCGTGGATGGTCGTCCGCTGCCGCTCGTGATGGCGACGGTGACGCCCGCTCAGCCGCGGCCGGTGGATCGCAGCGACAACGGCTACGCGCAGCCGGGCAAACGCCAGATCGCGGACCTCTGGCAGACGGCGTTTTCCGACGCAACGGGCAGTGTACATGTGGATCTGCCGAGCACCGCGCCCGTGCACGTGCGTTTGCGCCGACCGGGCTTCACGGATTTGGTCCTCGATGCCGCGCCGACGAGCCCCGTCGTTCTGCACGCGGAGACGAATCCGCAGGAACTCGCAGCGGCGAAGCCTGCGAATGTCTGGGCGGCGGCGGTGCACATCGGGACGCCTGCGCAGGACAAGAATTTCCGGATGCAATGCGGCTTTTGCCACCAGCAGGGCGAAGCGTTCATTCGCGCCGAGCACACGCCGGAGCAGTGGCGCGCGACCATCACGCGGATGATTGGCTACGGCGCGCGGCTGGCGACGGCGGTGCAGAAACTGGCGCCGGAGCGCCTGCAAGCGGCGTATGCGGACTTGCACGCCCATCCCGAGAAGCTGGCGGAACCTCTGGCGTGGCAGGCAGCGCTGGCGCAGACGCGCATCGACGAATGGCCGATGGGCGACGCGATGAGCCAGATGCACGACATGCTGATTCACGGCAACGGCATGGTGTATCTGGGCGACAACATTCAGGATCGCTTGTACGAAGTCAATCCGAAAACCGGCGCGTTTACGGTCTACAAGCTGCCGCGGGAGCGCGACGACACGCTCGGCGGTCTGTTCGCGGCGCGCCTGACGAGCTTTCCCAAGCACGAGAGCTTTCTGGCGTTGCATTCGCTCGCCGTCAGCCCCAAGGACGGCCACGTGTTCCTGACGCCGTCGGTGCAGCGGCGGATTGTCGAATTCGATCCGAAAACCAAGCAGTTCAAGGTGCATTTTCTCAAGGATGGCCTGTATCCGCATACGGTTCGCGTCGACGCGCGCGACCGCGTTTGGTTTACGCTGGCGCTGTCCAACCAGGTCGGCATGATCGACCGCGCGACCGGCGAGCAGCACTTCATCGACCTGCCGACACGCAGTCTCGGCGAGGCGCTTACGGTGCGCATCGTGCCGCTGATGTTCAAGCTGGCGTCGCTGGGGCTGCCGCTGTCGGTCCTGCCGATTGACGACGTCGCGTCCGGGACGCCGCTGCCGTATGGCATTGACTTGACGCCCGACGGCGTCGTGTGGGTGGCGCGACTGCATGCCAACGACGTGGTGCGTATCGACCCGGTGACGCTGGTACCGTCGCTGATTCCGTTTCCGGCCATCGGCCCACGAAGACTGCGCAGCGACGCGGAGGGAAATGTGTGGATCACCGCCTTTGCCGAGTCCGCGATCCTGCGCTACACGCCCAAGACCGGCCAGTTCCAGCGCTTGGACATGCCCACGTTGCCCAAAGGCAGCGACACGCCGTACTCGCTCAACGTCGACCGCAAACGCGGCATCGTCTGGGTCACCGGCACGGCATCGGACACCTTGAACGCGCTTGACATCGCCACGGGCCAGTGGAGCGTCTTCCCGCTGCCGCACCGCATGACGTTTACCCGCGACATTGAAATCGCCGACGACGGCTCGGTGTTCACGGCCAACGGCGCATTTCCGGCGTGGCACATCGAGGGCGCACAGCCGACGTTGCTCCGCATCACTCCGCCGTGGGCGAAGGTCACGCCATGAACCCACTGCTGATTCGCTACCTGTTGGGCTGTTTGCTGGCGTTCCTCGGCGGCCACATGATCAACTTCGGCCTGGTCCAGTGGACGCAGGAAGTGTTGCAGGCGCCGGCGTGGTCCGGTGCGCTGCTGCTGGTCTGCTTCGGCCTGCCGATCCTCTTTGGCTGGCACGGCGGTGCGCTGTGCGACCGGGTGAATCCGCTGCGCGTCGTGCGGGCAGGGCACGGGTTGGTCGTGCTGGCAGCGCTGACGCTGGCGTTTACCGCGTGGGTGCCGTGGCTGCGGCGGGAGGCGCTGGCGTTCGCGCTGCTCGCGTCGCTGTTCGCGGGACTCGCCTGGAGCTACGCCGCGCCGGCGCGTCTGGCTTACCTGCCCAAGGTGGCGTCGGAGGGCAAGCTGCGCAGCGCGGCGATCCTGTTCAACGTCCTGACCACGGTCGGCTTTGGCGGTGCGCCGCTGCTGGTTGGCCAGGTGCGCCAGCACTTCCCGTGGGTCGCAGTCTTCCTCGTCGCGGTCCTGCTGCTGCTGGCGAGTCTGCTGTGCATGGTGGGATTGCCCGCGGCGCATCGGGAGCCGGGGCAGACGGGCGTTGGCTCGATTCGCCAAGGTTGGACCTACGTGCGCCAGACGCCGATCGTCCTGCAACTCCTGATTGGCTCTGCCATTGCTCACCTGCTGATGGGACCCATTCAGGTCATCATGCCGCGCTATCTCGACACGGCGCTGCACTTGGAGCCGGGCGCGCGCGGGGCCTTTCTGGGCATGGCGGCACCGAGCCTGATCGTCGGCGGCTTGATTGCCCTGAGCCTGAAACGTCTCGCCCATCCGGGCCGCGCGCTCCTGGCCGGCGTGGTGGTGAGCGCGCTCCTGTGTGCGTTCATGGCCAGCGTGACCACCTTGCCGCTCGCTGTGGCGGTGTTCATCGGTGCCTGCGTGCTGGCCGGCTCGGCGGTGGCATTCCTCGCGGCGTCGCTGCAGGACGTCAGCGCAGAAGTCTTTCGCGGCCGGGTCATGGCCAGCTATGCCATCACAACGCAGTTCTTCCCGGCGCTGTCCGGCTTGCTCTGCGGGCTGTTGTTGGCGGCGCGCGGTCCAATCACCGCGTTGGCGATCTATGCGGTGTGTGTCAGCGCGGTGGCCATCGTGGCGGCTCTGGTGATGTCGACCCTGCGCAAATACCGTCGCGACGTGCCGATGGATTGAGCGGCGACGTCAGGTCCGCCTGCGCACCAGCTCGTAGGTCGCCGTGAATTCCGTCCGCACGTCACCCGTCGCCGGATCCAGCAGCCACACCATCGCGAGCTTCTCCGGCACGCGGACGCGGGTCGACGGCTCCAGCGTGCCAAACACGCGATCCCAAAAGGGTGACGTCACGCCGTGATTCGACTGCGGATTGCCAAAATGGTGGTAGAAATGGTGGCGTCGCAGAAACCGACCGTACGCGCCGAAGCCCGGATGCGTGTGCGCGCGGGCGTGCAGCGCCTCGTAGGTCAAGTACATCGCGACAAACGATGCGCTGAACACCGCGCCCCGTTGCAAGCCCACGAGCGCCATCGACACCGGCAGGAACACGGCCAACACCGCGACGGCTGCCAGCGCTTTCTTGTACCACGGGGCAAAATAGTTGCCCTGGCTGTGGTGACGGATGTGCTCGGTCGCAAACAAGTTGGGCCAAGTGCGCTTGTCGTGGCCCAGGTAGCGGTGCAGGAAATACTCCGCGACCGTCCACGTCAGAATGCCAACCAGCGCTGCAATCAGGTTCCCTGTCATGTTCCGACCTCCCAATGGAGGGTGGCAGATGCCGGGCTAGTCCGCAATCGGTTTCGGCGTCGTATCGGTCGACGGCGGCAGCTTGGGGACTGCGAGCCAGACAGCGGGCACTTCGCCCGTCAACGTGCCCAGCCACTTGGCGATCGACGCGACCTGAACCTCCGTCAGCTGTTTGCCAAGTTGATGCTCCGCCATCTGGCGGATCGCTTGCTCCAGCGTCGCGACGCTGCCGTCGTGGAAATAGGGCGCCGTCTTCGCAATATTGCGCAGCGACGGCACTTTGAAGAACAACTTGTCCGCATCGTTCTTGGTCACGCCCTGGCGGCCGACATCCTTCTGGTTGGGCCACGGTTTGACCAGACCCGCCTTCTGAAACATCGCGCCGCCAACCAGGACGCCCGCGTGACAGGCGATGCAACCGGTCGCGATGAACGTTTGCACGCCGACCTTTTCCTCGTCCGTCAGCGCAGCATCATCGCCGGTCAGGTAGTTGTCCCAGCGCGATCGCGAGACCAATTTGCGCTCGAATGCGCCAATCGCCCGGCCCAAATTGTCCCAGGTCAGCGCGTCGGCTTCACCCGGAAAGGCCGCCTGGAACGCTGCGACGTATTCCGGCATGGAGCGAAGCACCGCCAGGACCGTCTCGGAGCTCGCCATCGCCATCTCAACCGGGTTGAGAATCGGTCCCTTGGCCTGCTCTTCAACGTCCTTGGCGCGGCCGTCCCAGAACTGCACAAAGTGTCCCGCCGCGTTCAGCACGGTCGGCGCGTTGCGGCCGCCCAGTTGGCCTTTGTGGCCGGCAGAAAACGACTTGCCGTCGACGCCACCGCGTTCCAGGTCGTGGCAGGAATCGCAGGCGATTTGCTGATTCTTCGACAGCCGCTTC
The DNA here is from genome assembly GCA_903924465.1 of uncultured Myxococcales bacterium. Taxonomy (GTDB): domain Bacteria; phylum Myxococcota_A; class UBA9042; order UBA9042; family UBA9042; genus CAIYBN01. Next base: position 40,949 of record CAIYBN010000129.1, read on the forward strand.
TCGTGGTAGAGCATCTGCCCCAACGCAACCTTCGCATCGCTCGGTGGGTTGGTCGGGTTGTCAAAGGTCGCCGGCAATGGGCCGAACATCCGCACGTCGCTGGGTTGCAGCTTCTGGGACGCAGGCGCCGCCGGACCTTGTGGCGCAGGCACCGGGGGCTCTTTCTTGCAACAAGCGGTGACGCCATTCGTTAGCAATACGGCGACTGCGAAGCGCGCAAGCGAAAGATGAAAAGTGTTCATGGGGCTCCTCAAACGACCAACATCCGGAAAGTGCGGCGGATGCAGGTTCGCAACGACACCTTGCGCGCGCGCGGCCGGGGCGTCAAGCGCCTGTCGCGGACGATCGGCCGCCAGAATCACCTACTTCGGCGGCCCAACCAGCCGCTTCGCGCCCATCCCCACCACGAAGTCAAACAGCGAATTGGGCAGCAGCCGCAGCAGCCGCATCGCTGTGGCGGTCGGCAGGGGAAAGTTGACCTCGGCCGCGTGCTGTTCCAGGCCGTCGGCGACGATCACCGCCGCGCGTTCTGCCGACATCATGAACGGCTTGGACACGGTATTGCGGTCGGTCAGCGGCGTTTTGACAAATCCCGGGTTCACCGTCGTCACGATGATGCCATGCGGCCTGAGTTCCACGCGTGCCGCCTCCAGAAACGCCTGCATCGCCGCCTTGCTGGCCGAATAGATGCCCGACATCGGCAGGCCGCGAAACCCTGCGAGCGACGCGACGCCAACGAAATGCCCGGATTTGCGCGCCAACATGCTCGGCCGGACCGCGTCGAACAGGTGCAGCATGCCGAGAAAGTTGATGCGCATGATGTACTCGGCATCCGCCAGCTGCATGTCGACGATCGGCTTGGGATCGCCCAGCCCGGCGTTCGCGACGGCCAGATCGATGGGCCCCCAGGTCTGTTCCACCCGTGCCACCGCCGCTCGCACCGCTTCGGCGTCGCCCACGTCGCAGGTCAGCGCAAGCGCGGTATGTCCCGCCGCAGTCAACCGCGCGACTTCCTGATCCAGCAGTTCGGTGCGTCGGGCAGCCAGGGCAACGCGCCAGCCGCGTTTGGCCAATTCGCGCGCCAAACTGAGACCGATACCCGTCGAAGCGCCGGTGATGATCGCTGTTTGCATGGGACAATTCCTTGCCGCCGTCGATGGCTGCGCCTGCACCTTGCGATGAAGCGGCGGGCGGGTCAAGCGGGGTTGTCATCGTCGCGCGATCTTGCTACGACGCGCCGCATGAATTCCATTTCTACAGCGCAAAAACTCGGTGTTACTCAGCGGGCTCTCGATCTCTGCCTCGATGCCGACCTCATCGATCTGCACGTCGATACCTTCATTTCTGTGCGCCTCTGGGGGTATGACATCTTCAAGCGCCACGGCCTGGGTCTGCTGCGCGGCCATTTCTTCGGCCACGTGGATCTGCCGCGGATGGACGAGCAGGGCGTTACGGGCGCGATGTGGTCGTTGACGACGAATCCGTTCCGACCCGAACGGCGGCGGTTCGCCGTGCTGCAGAAGAATCGCGCGCGTTATGAGGCGCTGATTGCGAGTTCAGGTGGCAAGATGGTGGTCACCAGCACGCCCGACGCGTACGCGCAGGCGCGGGCTCAGGGCGTGCACGCGGTGCTGCCGGCGATTCAGGGCGGCAATGCGCTGGCGGCGGCGCCGGATCTGGACGCGTGGCTTGCGGATCGCTGGCTGACGCGCGTCACGCTGCTGCATTTGACGGACTCGCTCTACGGCGGCACGTCGAGCCCGGCGGCCAAGGCGAAAAATCAGCGGCTCAGCGAACGCGGCAAGGCGTTGGTGCAGGCCCTCGATCGCGCGCGGATCTTTGTCGATTTGGCGCACATCGCGCCGCCGTCTTTTTGGGACGCTCTGGCGGCGCACGATCCGGCGCTGCCGCTGATTGCGACCCACACCGGCGTGAGTGGCGTCGTGCCGCATTGGCGCAACCTGGACGACGCGCAGATCACGGCGATTGCCAAAAGCGGCGGCGTCGTGGGCGTGATCTATGCGGCCAATTTCATGCACCGCGACGGCGGGCCGCAGAATTGTGAGATGGTGGCGGAGCATTTGGAACACATCGTGCGGGTGGCCGGCGAGGACGTGCCGGCGATTGGTTCCGACTATGACGGCGCGATTGTGCCACCTGACGACATGAAGGATGGCATGGGCCACGTGCGTCTGGTCGATGCGCTGTTGCGGCGCGGCTGGTCGGAAACGGCGATCCGCAAAGTGATGGCGGGAAATTTCCTGAGTGCGTGGCGCCGGTTGCGTTAGCCTGACCCTCGGCGACGGGCGGACCGCGCGTTTTGACCTACCTTGAATCCTGAACGTGAAGATGCCGCGATGGTGTCGCAGCGTTTTGCGGTGCGGCCTGTCCCGGTGGCCCAGCGGCAGTCCAGGAGGAACATGGCGCTGCTGCTGAAGATCTTGCCGCTATTGCTGGTTTCGGTTCTCGCCGCAACGCAGGGGCATGCGCGGCCGCGGAGGGGTAAGCCGGCCAAGCTGCGGGTTCCGCCGTTCACCGTGGTGATTCCGCTGCAGCTGCCGCCGATCTGGCCAGCCATCACGTCGCCGATCTCGCCGGAGCTGCGCAAGCAACTGGAAAAGGAGCAAGCGCCGCGACCGCTGTTGCCGCGTTTGGAAAACCTGCCGTTGCCCAATGGCTTGACGATGATGCTGGATCGCAGCCTGACCGTGCGTCTCGATCTGGCGACGTTGTGGCAAAAGCGCGTGCAGCAGCCGGATACGTATTCGCTGACGTTGGAGGCGCAATCCGGCAGTGGCTGGCTCTGGTTGACCTATCGCATGCCGGGTACGACGGCCGTGCCCGCGCCACTGTCGCCGCTGCCGCGGGAGGCGCGCTTGGAGAAGTGAGGCCCGATTTGCCGTTCCTGCACCCGCGATCTTGACCCCCTGCGGCTGCGGCCTAAGCTCTCCAAGCCACGCGCAAAACGACGCGCTCGAGGCGTTCGCATGGATCACGCGCCAATCACCGCCGATGCCCCATTTGCCAGTGAGGCGCTGCTCAGTCGCTTGCGCGCGCTGACCCAGGAAATTGCCGGTGTGCGCCAAGCGCGGGATCCGGAATGCCTGCACCGGATGCGGGTCGCGGCGCGGCGCTTGCACCACACGCTCGGTCTGTTCGAAGTCTTCTTGCCGCCCAAGAAATTGGTGACGTGGCAAAAGCAAATGCGTCGCCTCCTGCGGGCGCTCGGCCCGGCGCGCGATACCGACGTACAGCTGGCGTTCCTGGAGCAAATCCTCGTGCGCCTGCACAAATCGACGGTCGATGAAGCGGTGCAACGGCAACCCGGAATCGAACGCGTGCGGCTGCGGCTGCAGCAACGGCGTGCGAAACTTCAGGACAAAGTGAACGCGGCTTTGGATAAGTGGGAGGCCAGTGAAGTGACGCTGGCGATGGAACACAAACTCGCGCAGTTGGCGATGGACGCGGAGAAGGCGTCGGAGGCTGCGGGTTCGTGTCTCCGCGAGCAGGCCGGCGCGGAGAGTTTGCGATGTCTCCACGAGTTGTTGGCATACGAATCCAGTGTGTTCCAACCGGAGCAAGTGGAGGCACTGCACGCCATGCGGATCGCCGCCAAGCACCTGCGCTACGCGCTGGAGGTTTATGCACCGCTGTTGGGTGATGACGTCAAGTTGCCACTGAAATTCGTGCGGAAGCTTCAAGATATTCTGGGCGATTTGCACGATTGCGACGTGTGGACGATCTGGCTGCCGACGTTCATGGCCAAGGAACGCGTGCGGACGCAGCGGTATTTTGGTCACACGCGGTCGTTTGCCCGGCTGATGCTGGGACTGACGTATGTGCGCGACGAGCGCGCGCGGCACCGGACGCGGCGCTATCAGGAATTCCTGGAATTGTGGCAGGAGATTCAAGCGAGAAACGTCTGGAGCGGCCTGGCGGAGACCTTGCAACGCTCAGTCGGCCTGCAGGAACGGGAAAATTGAGGCTCCGCCCCCACGACGCGCGTGCCGTCCTATCTTGCTGATGCGAAGTGCCCGTTGGCACGACATCGCAAGAGGGCATCATGGCAACCAAACACCACATCACGGAAGTCACGCAAGAGGTCGTGGCGGATCTGGCGCAAAATGGCATGGCCGACCTGCACGTGGACGTCGACGAGAAGATGATCGCTTACCTCTCCGGCGCCGTGGCGAGTCAGCAAGCGGAGGCGGACGCCGTCGCGGTCGTGCTGCGGCACGACGTCAAGCAGGTGCAGGACGGACTGGCGCATCCGGGCCATCTGACGCCCAAGCTGCCGCATTCGGGGGCGATTTGCCCGGAGACGCACCACCATGTCGCGTCGCAGGACCCGGTTCAGCGGATGCTCGGCGCGGCGCACCTGGAGAGTCGGGTGTTTGACGGTTCGGCGTCAGAGTCGACGTTGCAGACAGGGACGCCGCTGACGACGCGCGGCAAGGTGTAGGGGCGGCGCGGTCCGGGAAACGAGCGTGTGCGGCGCCGGGCGACCCAGCCAAGGCGCCAAGACAGGCAAGATTGGCTGTCACAGGCACGCGGCATCGGAAAGGTTTGGTTTCGGAACGCTCCCGTCTCAACCGGCGCTTGCGGAGGAGAAACGGCGGCGTGATCCGAACGGCTCGCGGCGCACCTTGCGCCCTTCCGGGCGCGACACGCGTTATTCCAGCTCGACTCGGCCTTATCTGGCGCCGAAACAGTCTATTCCAAGTGCAAACACGACCGACTCACGCCGGATCACGACGGGTCCGACGAGAATCACGACGGACCGAGGTTGTTTCGCGACGGACGCGGTCGATTTGCCACGGGCTGGGATCGGATCGCGATTGTTCCAAGAGGAAAAACGACGGGGCGAGGTGGAAATGTGGCTTCGGCGGGTGGATTCTTGGCGTCGGAAGGAGGAAATGCGGCGGGCTGCGGGTGAAACGCGGTTGCGCGTCTGCTCCGACCTATCCCCGAATTCAGTCAGCACGAATGCCCAGCAGTTCTCCTCGGTGCGTCAGCCTGGCTCCCAGGCCTTTCCAAACGCGCTCAAGGTAGCGGCACCGTCGGGAAGAGGCGAGGCCAAGCGGCAATCACTTCGGCCGCCAAACGCGCCTGAGATTGGCCATTGGGATGCGTGTCGCCACGCGGGCGATCGACGAAGACCCCGGCCTCGCCGAGACGCTTCACCTCGGCGTCAAACGTTGGGATCGTGTCCAGAAGCGGCACATGGGCGGTGTGGAAGAGCTGGCGCAACGCGTCAGCCTCCCCGCGCGCAAGCGACGAACAGGCCGAGTCGCGAATCGGCAGCAGGACGCCGGCCACGGGCACATGGTGGCGGGCGGCCTCATCGCGCAACAATCGCAACGCCGCGCCATAGTGCGCCCGCGCTGTCTCCGGATCCGTTGTCGGCGTTGGTTGGCGCATGCCCACATTGGTGAACGGCTGGATCAGCGCGCGGGCCAGCAGGCTGTCGTAGGTCGCCCAGTGCAGCGGAAACGGCGGCGGGCTGTAGTGCAGGAGCAAACCGAAGGTGGAGGCGGGCGCCGAAGGGCTGTCACAGGCGAAAGAAGCTGTGTCGTCGTGGTAGCGCAGGAGCGGCGTGTCACCGCAGTACGTGCGCGGCGAATCGAGTTCATGCAGGTCGTTGCAGGGATACGCGTGGATCAGGATCGCGTCCAGGTGGCCATTTTCCAACCAGGCGCGGGCCACGTGGGCCTGCGTGTCGATGCTCGTGCCGCCCTCGCCGGCGTTGATGTGGGTCACCAGCGGCTGCATGCGCTCCAGCACCGCTGTCACGCGCTCATCCAGCGTCACATTCGCGCCTTGAAGACAGGAATCACCGACGTGCAACACGCGCCGCTGGTGTTCGGGACGGAAGGGCTTGCAAGCCGCACTCGGCCACTGATGACCTTGCCAGGGGACGCAATAGCCGGGCTCCGTCAGACGAATCGTGTTGACCAGGTGGTCATCGGCAAAGAACGGCGACTCTTTCGCTGGGGACACGAGGGGCTGCATCGGCGCCAGAAGCCGGAGGCCCCCTTCCAGAACCAGGAGTCCCAACGAGAGCACCGTCAGCGTCAGTAGCGCGCGTGCTGCGGGGCGCGCCGGGCTCGTGGACAGCCAAGCCGCGCCCCCGCCCGCCAGCAAGGCCATGCCCAACGCATCCCAAAGCGGCAACAGCAGCGCACCCACGCTCGCGCTGGCGGCGAGGAGGAGAGGAATCGCCCACGCCAAGGCAAGCCGCAGTTGGTGCTGCTGCACGAGGCGCAGCGCCCGGCCCAGCAGAACGACCAGCGCGCCCGGGATCAGAAACCACAGCACCAGGCCGACCATGACGCCGATGGAGGCAAACCGCGGGGACGGACCGCTGTGGAACTTGTAGGCAACCTCCAGAGCGAGCCACCACGGCTGCAGGCCGCCCGCGATCTGCCACGCCGCGGGCAGCGCGCCTGCCACGGTGAGACTGGACACCCACGCGGCCGTCGGCGAACGCATGCGAGCCAAGGCGAACGTCAGCACCACCGCACCCAACCACAACAGCGCCGGCCAACGGGATGGCCAGGCCGGCGGCGGTGGCTGCGGCGGCGCGGGCTTCGCGACTATCGGATGGACCTCAGTCCACAGGGTCGGTAAGGTCTGAAGGACGGTCGTCAGGCTCGCTTGGTCCGCCGCGCCGCCATCGGCAAATTGCACGCAGCCCGCGGGCATCGCGTGCCCGGCACACGTCGGCGCAGGCGCGGCAATCGTAAAGTGCAGGCAATTCTCCTGCAGGCAAGCTTTGCCTTGCACGCGCTGCGGCGTCACCTGGGCATCCGGCAACGACCAGCCATCGGCGCGGGACGCAAAACACGCCTCCAAGCGCTGCGTGGCCTGCGGCAGAAGCACCAACTGGCCTTGCGCGTCCACCACGCGGGGTAAACAGACGAGCAGTACGCCGAGGCGCACGAGGCCAATAGCCGTTCCGATCGGGGCTCGCTTCGCCATTCGCCGCCTTTGTGTGGGCCTCCGCCAGCCCTGAGCCGTCCAGTGCCACGCCTGACGGCCAGTGTCGAGCGCGCCAGCGCCCCCGTCAAGGGCCTGCTGACCACCGCATCCAGCACGTGACACGCCGAAAATCCCGCGCCAAGCTCGTCCCGTTCTATCCCGACTCGCAAAGCGTCCAACACAACCGGAGGCCTCCCGCCGGAGGTGAACACGACGCCGCGCCGGTTTCCCTCTCGCCCGCTTGGAGCACGGCTGCTCCACCTCTGGACAAACAACCCCACAACCCAAGCACTCTTCATCGGCAGAAACGCAAGACGCAAACCCCGCAACCACTTGGCACGGCGTTTGCACTCCCTTTGGACCAGCGCAAGTCCGCGCGGCAAACACGGGAGCAGGCGATGGCAAACTGGCTGCAAGATACGGTGAAGGCTTGGATGGCTGTGGGTCTGAGTCTTGTCGTGCTGGGCGCGTCGAACGTCGCCTTCGCGCAAAACGTCACACCGCCGGAAGCGGACACGGCGACGGAAGCGGCAACCGTCGATGTGGGCTGGCATCCGGGAATTGAGTTTGTCTCGCACGTCGCGGTCGGCCGGACGATTCGCTATCCCACCGACAGCAACGATCCGCAACTTGAGATGTCCCCGGCTGGCATCCTGCTCACGGCACGCAATGGCATGGCGCGCATGGGATTCACTGCGGATCTCGGAGCCGTTGTCCTGTTCGGCGAGCGCAGTCATCTGGGCGTGGTGGCAGGCGTGGTGCTCGACCTGGACGCACCGTTTCGCATGGAACTGTTGGCGGAAGGTGGCATGACGCACTATCGGGCGTTGGGCGAAGGTCTGTTTGTCACGCAAGTCTCCGGCGATGACTCCGTCACCTTGCCGTACGTCGGCGGTCGCGCGAGCTTCGCCTGGCGCTTTGGCGGCAACCGCGGTTGGGCGCTGGGTCTGTTCGCAGGCGTCCAGGCCGACGTCGGCCAGCAAACCGCGCACCCGGACGTGACGTCCTGCTTCTTCGGCTGCAGCACGTCGCGAGAGACCGTCACGGTCGGTGGTACCACGTTCATGACCGGGTTGCGCGTGGGATTCGCGCCGTAGCGGCGACAAGCGCGCACTCCGTCCCTTGACCCACACCGCCCGCACCCGCAAACTGGACCTCGGAGGCAATTCTCTTGGTCCGTTCCACACTTTCAGCGCTGCTCGTCGCCTGTCTCGCCGCCTTTGCCGGTTGTGGCACACCGATTCCCGTTGCCGATGGCGCGAACGCGGATACCGCGGACGCCGCCTTGGATTCCGCGACCGCAGCGGGAACTGACGCGACGCTGGACGCTGCGCCGGACGTCCCGGTGGATATCCCGGATGAGCCTGCCGCACCTGATGTTGGGGATGCCATCGACGCGCCAGACGTGACAACCAACTCGGATGCCGGAACCGATGCAACCTCCGACACGCAGGATACCGGCGCAACTTGGCTCGCCTGCGCGCCCACCGATTGCAGCGACGGTGACCCGTGTACTGTCGACGTCTGCCTCCACACCACCGGCACCTGCGCGCACAAGGCCCTCACCGGCTGCCCGAACGGCTGCCAAGCGGACAGCGATCCCAGCTGCAACGACGGCAACCCGTGCACCGCCGACACCTGCGACAAGTTCACGGGCACGTGCGCGCACGCGGTCGGGCTCGGCTGCCCGTGCGCGGGGAGTTGCGACGACGGCAACTTCTGCACCAGCGATGCGTGCGACAAGTCAGTCGGCAAGTGCGAGCACACGGCGGTGACAGGGTGCTGCACGACGACCGCCGATTGCAACGACGGTACTGCCTGCACCGACGACGCATGCGACCTGACGCTCCACACCTGCATGCACGTTCCCGCCGCCGGCTGCTGTCTCGCCGACGCCGAATGTGTGGCCACCGACCCGTGCAAAATCGGCGAGTGCACCGCTGGCGAGTGCGTGTTCGTCATCAACGGCGACAAGCAAGACTGTTGCAGTGACGGCGTCAACTCGGAGTGCGACGACAAAAACGTATGCACCATTGACAGCTGTGCCACCCAGATGCCCGGCGGCTGGATGCAATGCAGCCACGTTTGTGGTGGTGCCACCTGTTGCATGGTCAATGACGATTGCGTCGGCGGTAACCCCAATCCATGCACGCTCGACCTTTGCCTGAACAATTGCTGCCAGCACGTGCTCATCGCCACGTGCTGCCTCTGGAGCGGCAACTGTGACGACGGCGATGCCTGCACCATCGACGCGTGCCCCAAGGCACCCGGCAGCGAGGCTGGCACCTGCAGCCACACGCTCCCGCCGCCGGGCGTCAAGAACAAGGACCCCATTGGCTGCATCCCCGCGCTCTGCGACGACGGCAACCCGTGCACCGACGACACCTGCTCCTGCACCGGCTACTGCGAAAACACGCCCAAGGCCGGCTGCACGTTGCCGTGCGACGTGACCGGCTGCAACGTCATGGGCAACTGCGTGATGAAAGCCTGCGACAGCACCGGCCAGTGCGTGCACACGAACGCCTGCGATTTCACACCCTGCGGCAGCAGCCTCGACTGCGAGGACGGCGACCTGTGCACCGCCGACCTGTGCACCGCCACCGGCTGCCAGTTCAAGGTCGTGACCTGCGACGACGGCAACCAATGCACGCTCGACGCGTGCCTTGCGGGCGGGTGCACGCACGTCTTTGTGCTCGGGTGCGTGGCGCCGAAAGGGCCTTGAGGCGGGTGCCTGGTGACCGGCAGGCCAGCCGTTTGCTGGAGACAAGGCCCCCTTGGTGTAACCGGCCACGCCACGCACGCGACTTGACGGTCCGCCGCGCCCTGTCAAACTTGACTCGATGCCACGCTTGCACGTCATCCTGCTCATTGCCACCATCGCCTGCGTGCTTCCCCGCGCGAGCGCGGCGCAGGAGACCGACCGCCCGTCCGGCGGCGTCGGCGTCAATGCCGGCGTCCTCGGTCTCGGCACCGCTTATGACGAGAAGAAGGCGGATATTCTCGGTCTGAGCATTGCGGGCCGCTCCTGCTGGAAGTACTGGCTGTGCCTTCGCGCTGGTGGCGGAATCTCTTTCGGCGGCGACAAGACTGGTTGGACCGTGGGCATCCTGCCCGAAGTCACGACACGCTGGGCCGCGGTCGCGGTCGGCATCGGCGGCAACTCCGGCCTCCTCTCGTTGTCTGCCACGCAAGTTCAACTGCCCAAGCCGCTGCTCGCGCGCATCCGCCTGGGCCTGCGCGAGCTACACGCCTTCGTCCGCTACGGCGGCGGCGACGGCGTCTGGTGGAATCCCCACGAATGGGTCGCGGTGGGCATCGGCAGTGAAGGAGAGGGCGAAAAGCGTCCGTGGGCCGGCTCGCTGAGCGTTGCACCGCTGAGCGGTTTCACCGCCCTCGACCTCGTTCCAGCCGCCCAGCCGCTCTATGCGCCGACTTACGTGCGCTATGCGGCCAGCGGCATCGGCCTCTCCGCTCAACTCAACTGGAACGAGACGCGTGGCTGGGGTGGCTACGTGTTTGTGCCGCTCGACGCCTCGCATGGCTATGCGCCGGCCGGCGTGCTCGTTGGCTTTGCCTGGCATGTCGGCAGCAACCCGCCCAAGACTGCCGACATTGCGCCAGCGGAAGAAGCTGCGCCGTAAGGCCGGGCGTCAGGCGATTTCGCTCTGCTGAACGCGGAGAGTTTGCCCTGAATCCGGATAGTGGGTCAGTTTGTTTCCGGCCTGCCGGCAGCCGGTTTCGGAACGCGTACGGACGTCACTGCGGCGCCCGGGCACAGCACTGACGCGCTACGGCAAGCTCCCGTTTTGGGATTGCGCACTTCCGTGCGCGGTCCGGGCGGACGGAAGTCCGCAACGCGTGCCCTGAGCTGACCGAAGCGCGGCGTCGCGTGGCCTGGCAAGCGCACTGGTCGACGGCAGCGTTCCGAAACCGGATCAAAGTAGCCCAGCACGTGGATCCTACCCACATTGCGCAATTCCCGACAAACCGGCAGTCTGCCGCGCCCGCCGGCGTCCGGTGGGCTGGATTCCGGCATGATGTGGCTCGGCGAAATGATGGCTCTCGGCTGCGCGCTCACTTGGGCGATCGCGGTGCTGCTCTTTCGCAACATCGGCCCAGTCGACGCGCGTGGCTTGAACCTGTTCAAGAATACCGTTGCTGTAATCCTGCTGGTGCTGACGATGCTCGTCATGGGCCGGCATCTCGATTGGCATCGTTCGGCGCGCGACTGGTGGCTGCTGGCCGGCAGTGCCGTGCTGGGCATCACGATCGGCGATTCGCTGTTCTTCGCCGGGCTTCAGCGCATCGGTGCCAATCTCGCAGCGGTGACGGATTGCGTCTACGCGCCGGTCGTCGTGGCGTTGTCCGTGCTGGTGCTCCACGAACCGATCACGCACGGGCTGTTGCTCGGGGCGCCGCTGGTGGCGGCTGGTCTTGTCGTGGTGACCTGGCAGAAGCCCGGCGGCGTGGCGATTGACCGGCTGGGCGTTGCCTACGCAGTGGGGGGCGTCCTCGCGACGGCGCTCGGCGTCGTGATGGCCAAGCCAATTCTCGAAAAGTCCGACCTGCTGGAGGTCACAACCGTTCGCCTCGCCGTCGCGGCCCTGACGCTGCTGCCGATCCAGGCGCTGACGGGGCGCCTGCGCACGACGTGGGCGCTGTTCAAACCGCAGCGGTTGTGGCGTAAGATGCTGCCGGCGGTGGTGGTCGGGCCCTACGTCTCGATGCTGCTGTGGCTGGGTGGCCTGAAATACGCGCCGGTGTCGCGCGCCGCGCTGCTGAACCAGATGGCGACGGTCTTCCTGCTCCTGCTGTCGCGGTTTGTCGGTGGCGAAGTGGTGCCGAAGCGCCGTTGGGTCGGCGCGATGCTGGCGCTGTCGGGCGCGCTGTGCGTCCTGACGGGCTGACGAGGTTGGATGTCGCGACCGTGGCTGGAACAATCGTCCGAGACGCTGCTGAAGACCCGCGTCTTCACGGTGCGCTCGCTGCGCCGGCAAAGTCCGCGTGACGGTGAGCATCACGATTTCTGGGTCATCGATCCGCCCGACTGGGTCAACATCGTCGCGCTGACGCCGGACCACCAACTGGTGCTGGTCGAGCAATGGCGGCATGGCACGGAGTCGGTCACCGTGGAAATTCCCGGCGGCATGATCGATCCGGGTGAGACGCCGCTCCACGCCGCCCAGCGCGAACTGCTGGAGGAGACAGGTTACGCCGCGGACGATTGGCTGTGGCTTGGCGCGGTGCTGCCGAATCCGGCGATTCAGTCGAACCGCTGCACGACCTTTCTGGCGCGCGGTTGCCGGCGCGTGGCTGAGACGCATTTCGACACGACCGAAGAATGTGTCCTGCGTCTCGAGCCGGCTGCGAACGCCGCGGATCTCGTGCGCACGGGCGTGATCGACCACGCTCTGGTCGTGGCCGCCCTGCATTTTGCGTTGCTGCGAGGTGACTTGCCGTTGGTCGCCCCACAAACGCCGTGACCTGAGGTTCATTTCGCCATGCATGTCCCGGACACCGGAAAGTTTGACCTGGACTGGTCCGAGCGCGTGCGCCTGCGCGATGGCCGCCACGTGACGCTGCGGTTGCTGACCCCGGCCGATCGCGACCTGTACCTGACCGGCTTTGACAAGCTCTCGGCCGAAGCGCGCTACCACCGGTTTTTTGAGCCGAAAGACCACCTGACGACCGCGGAGATTCACTACCTGGTTGACCTCGATCAGGTCCACCACTTCGCCATCGTCGCGACGCATGGCCACGATCCGGCGGAAGGCGTGGGTCTCGCGCGGTGCGTGGAGATTCCCGGCGAGCCGACGGTGGCTGAGCCGGCGGTGACCGTGCTGGATGCCTGGCAAGGTCTGGGCATTGGCCGTCTGCTGATGCGGCGCCTCGTCGAAGCGGCCCGTGCGCGCGGCGTGGAGCGCTTTCACGTCGACATCCTGGCTGGCAATTCGCCGATGTTGTCGCTGCTGGACGAGGTGGGCGTTGAACTCCTGCCTGCCCGCGAGAATGGTGTTTTGACAATCGATTTGCCGCTTCCGGATGCGCTGGCGGTCGAATCGCCGGAAGCTCATGGCCACCACCAGCGGTCGGCGCTTGAGCGCTTGTTGCGGCTGGCGGCCAAGGGCATCGTCCGCGTGCTGCCGCGATCGACGCGCGGAGCGGGCTGAAGCAAAATTGTCATTTAGCTACTGGACAAACATCAAATGAAGTCTCAAGCGACGCTGCCGGGGAGCGTACCGCGTCAAGCGGAAATCCAGGCGCGGATTAATCGCGCGCTGCAGGGTTTGCCACCCAGCTACGCGCCGCGGACGCGCCATGTCAACGGCGTGGAGCTGCCGTCCGACGGCGAGCACGCGCACCCGCTCGCGCCCGCGGGGAGCAAGCCGAACTATGCGAATCAACTGCTGCTTTCCGCGAGTCCGTACTTGCGGCAACACGCGCACAATCCGGTGGACTGGCGTCCTTGGGGGCAGGACGCGCTGCGGGAGGCGAAAGCGCTGAATCGGCCGGTGTTCCTGTCGATCGGCTATGCCACGTGTCACTGGTGCCACGTGATGGAGCATGAAAGCTTTGAGGATTTGCAGATTGCCGAGCGGATGAACCGCCTGTACGTGCCGGTCAAGGTCGACCGCGAGGAGCGGCCCGACGTCGACGCGGCCTACATGGCGGCCGTGCAGGCGATGACCGGGCAGGGCGGCTGGCCGATGAGCGTGTGGCTTTGGCCGATCGAGCTGGCGGACGGCACGCTGGAGGGGCTGCCGTACTTTGCCGGGACGTATTTTCCGCCACAGGATGGCCACCGCGGCATGCGTCGCGGCTTCTTCAGCATCCTGGCCGACCTCGCGGACATTTGTCACCGCGACCTGCCGCGCGTGCTGGAGAGCGGTGAGCAGGTGGCCGACGCGATTCGACGGCACTTGGTCGGCGTGGCGCCGGGTCAGCAGTTGCCGGAACTGGCGGCGATCGATGCGGTGGTGGCCGAGGTTGCGGCGAGCTACGACCCGATCCACGGCGGCCGCAATTGGGCGCCGAAGTTCCCGTCCTCGATGCCGATTCGCCTGCTTCTGCGCTATGGCCAGCGCACCGGCGACGCGCAGAGCCGCGAAATGGCGCTGCATACGCTGCGGCGGATGGCGATGGGCGGGATCCGCGACCACGTCGGCGGCGGCTGGCATCGTTACAGCACGGACAGTCGTTGGTTCGCGCCGCATTTTGAGAAGATGCTCTACGATCAGGGGCTTATCGGCATGGCTTTGGCGGACGCCGTGCATTTCGCGCCGGAGCCGCTGCTGACCGATGCGCTGGCGGAAACGCTCGACGGGCTGCTGCGAACGCTGCGCAATGCGGATGGCGCTTTTTGCGCGGCCACCGACGCGGATTCCGAGGGCGCCGAGGGACGCTATTTCCTCTGGTCCGTGGCTGAACTGCGCGCGACGCTGGGTGCCGACGACGGCGATTGGGCAGCGGAACTGTGCGGCGCGACCGTGCGTGGCACTTTTGAAGGCAGCAACATTTTCCAGCTGCAACGTCTGCCGACCGACGCAGAATGGCCGCGGCTCCGGTCGGTGCGCGATCGGCTGCGCCACAAGCAGGTTGAACGCGAGGCGCCGCTGCGGGACGACAAAGTGCTGACCGCCTGGAACGGCCTGGCCATTTCCGCGCTGGTCCGCGGGTTTCAAGCGCTTGGCGAATCGCGCTGGCTGGACGCAGCGACGACGGCGATGACCTACCTGCTGGAGCACCTGGTGCGCGACGGGCGGCTGCTGCGCGCGCGTCTGGGCGCGGACGCGACGATTCCGGCGTTCCTGGACGATCACGCAGCGCTGGTCCAAGCCTTGTTGGACCTGTTCGATGCGACGCAGCACTTCTCTTGGCTGCGCCAAGCGGTGCATTGGCAGACCGAGCAGGATCGCTTGTTCCTCTCGACGGATGGCCGCGGCTATCTGGCGACCGCGGCGGACGTCGAGACGGTGGTGGCGCGGTCACGGCCGGATCACGACGGCGCGGAGCCATGCGGCAATTCGCTGGCGGCCGGGAATCTGGTGCGTCTCGCAGGTCTGACTGGTCAGGCGCACTGGCGGCGCGCGGCGGAGCAACAGCTGCAGGCGTTTGAACCGCTACTCACGACGCGTCCCGGTTCGCTGACGGAGTTCCTGCTGGCGGTCGAGGCCCACGCGGGATTGCGGCAGATTGTGCTGGTGGCGCCACGAGGGCAGGGGATTACGGCGCTGGAGCCGTTCCTCGCGGTGCTGCGCGAACGCTGGCTGCCCAACGCAGTGGTGCTGGCTGTCGATGCTGGTGAAATCGCGGACCTGCTGGATGTGGCGCCGATTCTCGCGGAGCGCGTCGCGGTCGGGGGCTTGGCTACAGCTTACGTCTGCCACGACGGCGCGTGTGACTTGCCGACGACGGATGTTGCCGTATTTGCCGGGCAGTTGAGCTAGCGGCAATCCGGATCGCTGCCGGCGGCACAGCCGTGGTCGCACGTGCCATCGGCGGAACAAGTCACGGGATTCACCTGGCAACCGGCGTCGCACGCGCAGAGCTCGGTCGTGCCGGGCGTGCGCACTTCGCAAATCAGCGGGTCGCGATCGCACGCGCATGCGCCCACGCCGTCGCAGTCGCGGTCGTCGGTGCAGGCGAAATTGCAGCGGCCATCGGCGGTGCAGTTTTCCTTTTGACAATCCGGATCGACCGGACACGCGCCGTTGCACATGCCGTCGGCGCCACATGCCGGCGTTGGACCGGCTTTGCGCCAGGACGTTTCGCACAACTCGCGGCCAGAGTCGTCCAGGAATCGCGCGTGCAACGCCGTCGCGGTGGTTTCCAAGTGCACAAAGCCAAAGGAATGAGCGAGGAAGGTGCCGTTGTCGGTCGGCTTGATGTCGTACAGCCCCGCGCCGCCTGCGCCGGTCACAATCTGGTGCACGCCGCAGCGCGGTTTCATCACTTCCAGCGCGTGGTCGTGGCCGGAAATCAGCAAGTCCACGCGATGGCACAGCACGCGGTCCAGAAAACCGGCCAGATCGCCGTCCGCATCGCCGTGGCGGCTATCGGACAGCCGCGGATGGTGGCCAAAGGCGATGACCCACCGCTCGCGATTCTGCACCAGCACCTTGCGGGCCCACGCCTCCTGCTTGGCATCCGGAACCGACGTGTCCATCGCGAGAAAGCGAATGCCGTGCTCCACGAACGTGTAATAGCGGGCCGGCATGTGCCACGCCTTCGACGGGCTGACCTTGGTGTACGCCACCGCAAAGGTCGGATCCGCGGGCGGATAGTAGTCGTGGTTGCCGAGCGTCAGCCAAATCGGGATGCCGAGCGGCGCGTATGGCCCTTCAAAACGCTCTTTCAGCCGCGGATCGCTCGTGGAACCGATGCCTTGCGGGTAGAAGATGTCGCCGGTGTGGATGGCAAAATCGCACGGGTGCGATTGGCAGTACGTGATCATCGCCGCGGCGACGCGAAATTGGCTGGGCTCGCCGGTGCCGGAATCGCCAAACGCCAGAAAGTGCGCGCTGGTCGACGCGTCGGCCGGCAAGTCCGTGGCCCAATCGCCGGCCGGATTGCCGCGATCCAGACGCTGCGTCGTCCCACACACCGTCGCGCGCATCGGCGGATTTTCGTCCGCCACCGGTCCCGGCTGGCCGGACTTGAGTGGTTCACGCCGGCAAGCGGCGATCCAGACGATGGCCGCCAACAGCAACAGGCGATGCAGAGGATGCGGATTGTTGGACGTACGCATCCTGTCCATGCGGAAGCTCCGGGCGGCGCGCAGTTCAAGGACGCAGGGGCAGGAGTAGCCTTACGCTTTCTCCATCGCCGCGCGATCCTTCTCGCTCAGTTGGCCGGTCCGCGCCTGAGAATGCAGCTGATCCGCCTTCTCCTGCATGCTCGCCAACTTGCGATAAAGCTGCGAGAAGTGCGGGTTCTCAATGAACTTCATCAAGTGGTTCCGGCCGCGGAATTCCTGCGTCGTCGCCGTGTCGATGATCTCTTTGAGAATGCGGATCTCGTTGCGGGTGAACGAGTTCGATACGCGGATGATGGTCTGCTTGGTCATCGTCGGTTCCTGGCCAGAGCGCGCGGGGGTTGGGACAGCGCACGCGCAGTGTGCCCAAGATCGCGGCTGCTGCCAAGCGGGCGGCGGCGGTTGTTGGCGAAGCGCGGAAAAAAATTCGCAAGAACGCTGTGAGCAAGGGGAATTTGTGTCGGTTCCGCGGCGCCCTTGCGCTCTGCCGACCGCTCGTTATCCTCACCCGGCGGCACGCGAGCCGCTTGGGAACCCGCGATGTCCGTCATTGACCTCCGCAGCGACACCGTTACCCGTCCCACCGTCGGCATGCGCGCCGCCATGGCCGAAGCAACCGTCGGTGACGACGTCTTTGGCGACGATCCGACCGTTCATGCCCTCGAAGCGCGGGTCGCCGGGATTTTGGGCAAGGAAGCTGGCATTTTCGTACCGTCCGGTGTCATGGCCAACCAAATCGCGGTCCGCCTGCACGCGCGCCCAGGCGAAGAAGCGCTGGTCCACGCCGGCTGTCACATCTACAACTATGAAGGCGGTGCCGCAGCGGCGCTTTCTGGCGTGACCTTGCGGCCGCTGAACTCCGCGGATGGCTCGTTGAATCCAGCCGAGGTCCTGGCCAATGTGCACGGCTCGGCCGATCCGCACCTGGCCGTCACGCGCTTGATTGCCTTCGAGAACACCCACAATGCGTGCGGTGGCACGGTCGTTCCGCAAGCGAACATTCTCGCGGTCGCGGCGGTCGCGCGCGCCCACAGCTTGGCACTGCACCTGGATGGTGCCCGGCTGATGAATGCGTCGGTGGCGAGCGGCGTCACGCCTGCGGATCTTGCCGCGCCGTTTGATACGATCTCGCTGTGCCTGTCCAAAGGTCTCGGTGCGCCGGTCGGGAGCGTGCTGGTGGGCTCCAAGGAAGCGATGGCCCGGGCGCGTCGCGTGCGCAAGCTGTTTGGTGGCGGCATGCGGCAGGCGGGGATTCTGGCCGCCGCTGGCCTGTACGCGCTGGACCACCACGTGGTCCGTCTGTACGAAGATCATCGCCGCGCGTGGCGTCTCGCTGGCGCGATTGCCGCGATTCCGGGCCTGATCTGCAACCTCGACGCGGTGCAAACGAATCTGGTTTTCTTCGATATCGCCCCGGATCACCCGCGCATGGCGGTGCCGATGGAGGCGCGCGTGAAGCTCATCGAGGAGCTGCGCGAGCGCGGCGTGCTGCTGGCAGGTGGGCCGTATCGGTTGCGCGCAGTGACGCACTTGGACGTGGATGACGCAGGGGTCGACCGCGCGATTGAAGTGCTGCGCGCGTTGATGGCGTGACGCCCGTCACAGACTCGCGGTGCGGTGTTTGCCGCCATTTCGCTCCGCAATCCACAGCATGGAGGCCACTTCCGCGAGGCCTCGACGCAACTGGCGACGGTAGGTGCCATACGGCAAATCCAGTTGTCCCGCGGCGACTTCTTGCTTCTCCACGCCCTGCAAATAGGTGACCGCCAGCGCCCGATGCAGATGCACGGTTCGCGGGCTCCCGGCAAGGGACTCGATGGCAGACCGCATCGAATCCTGCAGGACGGCGACCGGCGGAGTTCCGCGGGCTTGGCATGCGTCACGAACAAAGCGGCGCTCGAGCAAGGGACTGCAAGCAAGCCGGCTTGGACTGTGGTAGTCGCGCAAGGCCAACCGTACGCAGCGTTCAAATTCGGCACGACCATGTTCGGCGTCCATCGGCGCGTCACGTTCCGCAACCCTGCAATCGTCGCGTTCGGCGAGCGACCGTGACACCTGCAGGTAGCCCGCTGGGTCTTGCCAGCGCAAGCCCGCAGCGAGTGCGATTCGCGTGGCTTCGTGCGGAAACAGGCCGGCAGGACCGACTTCTGCCCAGGACTGGCGCGCCAGCCACTCGAACATTCCGTCAGCGTCCGCGCCCATCACGGCTGACAGCAACTCGTGCGTTGTATTGTGTGCGAGTACACACACGGTCAGCGCGCGTCGCTGCACGCTTCCTGCGGCCTCGTCGAGGAGCATCTCTGTGACGGAACGGTAGATGCTGGCAAGCGTCGCATCGTCCAGCGCTTCGGGACCGCGGCGCACCAGAGCGTCCACGAGCATCGCCATCGTCAATGGGTGCCCAGCCGTGAGATCGGCAACTCGCCCGCTCAGCGAGCGATCGATTCGGCGCCGAGTGAGATACTCCCCCACGTCCGACGGAGACAGTCCGTCGAGTCGCATCTCGGAGATGACGCCGTGCCAGCCGCCGTGCCGGTGCCATTCCAACTTCGGGCGATGCCGACAGATCAGGATGACCAGGCACGTACTTGGCAGCGAAGGCAGCCAGTCGGTGCGCAGCCAATTCTCATACGGGCTCAGCAGTTGGCAATCGTCGACCGCGATGAACCAACGACCGCCCGCGCCGCTCATCCGCATTGGCAAGTCGGAAAAGCCACTTTGCGCTGCGGCCTCGGCCAGCGCCTGTTCGATGCTCGCGACCGTCGGATGAATGTCACGCGCCCGAATTTCCAGACCCGTGACACCGGCAACGGCCGCGCGCGCCTGAAAATCCCGTAGCAGGGTCGTCTTGCCCATACCGCCGGCCCCTGACACGTGCAGGACGGCAAAAGGCCACGATTTGGCCTGAAGTGCTGCTGCCAGCATCTCGCGCTCGCGCGCGCGGCCCACGAAATGCTCGTCGCGGGTCGCGGTCAAGATATGGCGATGGCTGTGGAAACTCATGGTTTCACGCTGCTCATTGAATCGAAGTTGTTGAACCACTTGTCTGTGCCTGACACGTTCTGAATGGGCGGCATGCCGCTTGTCCAGAGTCGTCAGACTTCTGCCCGCGCCCGGAGTCTGCCCCAGTTCAGTCGCCACGCCAAGACCTCGGCTGAGTGCTGAGGGCGGAGATAGGAGTGATTGGGATGCATGTCACACTATCGATCGAGAAGTGGGCAAAAAGTGAACAGCAATCGCCGAAATGTGGACAGCGAAATCCCTTGACCACGCCTCACGCTCCGATAGAGTCGCCATAACAGGGATCGAAGTCACCCCGCTAGCAGGATGCATGGGCTGGCTTTCGGCATGGCATGAGAGAAGGGAGGCACGATGGGCATCCGACGATTCCTGCACTTCGCTACTGCCGCTGGCGACCGGCTGGCGGCGATCGAGGACGTCGACGTGGTCCTGCCGATGATGCGATTGGACCGTGTGCGGGGTGAAGGCGGCGACCGATGCCTCGGCTTGATGGACCTTCGTGGCGAACTCGTGCCGGTATTTGACTTTGTGCCACACGCCGGAGACGCGGAGCCTTCGCCGGACTTGCTGCTGGTGGTGCTCCGCGCGGTGGCTTCGCGGGTGGCGGTCGTCGCGGTCGATGTGCACGGTGCCGTCGCCATTCCGGATGGCCAATGCCTCGACTGGGCTGTGCCGGGCAGCTTGCCGATCCGCAGCGCGAACCTGGACGGCCACATTTTGCGCATCGTGCAACCTCAGGCGGTGCTCGCATGATTTCAGGCGTCGCTGGCCAGTGGGAGGAAGCCGCCGTGCGGGAGTATCTCCACGACTGCTACGGGCTTGACGCAACCCACTTGCGGACGTCGTGGCTCAAGCCGCTGCTGGCTGCGCTCTCGCGGTCGGGCGCGGCGGAGGAAGATGTCGAAAGCGCCATCGTCTCGGCGGCCACGGTCCATGAGTCCATGTTCCTCCGTCATGCCGAGCATTTCGAGTGGCTTGCCCAAACGTGGCTCCCTGAGTTGGTTGACCGGCGTCGCACAGGCTTTGGCGGCCAGACGATTCGCGTTCTCAGCGCCGCGTGCGCGTGCGGGGAGGAACCCTACAGCCTCGCCGCTGTGCTACTGCCACTTCTGCCGCTTGGTTGGCAGCTGGAGATCGAAGCGGTCGATGCGTGTGACGCCAGTCTGGTCGCAGCCGAGAAAGGACAGTACTCGCGCTGGGCCCTCCGCGGCGTTCCGGTCGAGGCGCAGCGGGATTGGCTGCTGGTTGATGGCAACCGCGTAACGGTCGCGGATGGCGTCCGCAAGCCCGTTCGATTCCGGCGCCACAACCTGCTGGCGCCGCTGCCGTCGGAGTGGACGTTCGATCTCATCGTGTGCCGAAACATGCTGATCTACTTTCACCCGGACGCCGTTCGTCGGACATTTGGGCACCTGTTTGCGGCGCTGCGGCCTCATGGCGTGCTGCTGCCGGGCCCCAGTGATCCGCGACCGCCGCAGGATCTGCACTTGGAATCCGGCTGGACCGCAGGGGTCGCCTGGTATCGGCGTGAAAGCGGTCGATTCCGGGTCGCCGAGGTGGCGCGCCCGTCTGCGGTGGTTCCGGTGGCGAGTGCGATGGCACGTGCTTCGGTCGCGCGCACGCAAACGCCAGCCACGCGTCCGCGCTCGCGTGGTCTCCCTCCGAGTGTGAGGCACCTGCCGGCGTCCGAGTCAGCAATCCACCGTTCCGCTTCAGGAGGCGACCCGCAGTACGACCTCGCGTGCGAACTGGCGCGGCAGGGCGAGTCGGCGTTGGCCTTGCAAGTGCTCCAACAGCTTCTGTGCTACGCGCCGTTGCACGTGCCGGCCCTGCTGCTGTCCGCGATGATTGCCGGCGAAGCTGGGCAGCGCGATCTCGCCGTCGAACAGGCACGCAAGGCGGCCTACCTGCAGCCGGAGTCTCCCTATCCAGTCTTTCTACTCGGCGACGCCCTGCACCGGCAAGGCCAAGAATTGCAGGCAAGAAGTCGGTACCAATGGGCGCGGGAGCTTCTTGCCGACTGGGCCGACGACCATGCGCTGCCCTATTCCGACCAACTGACCAAGCGTCAACTGAAGGAGCTGTTGGATGCGCGTCCCACGTGAACCGGCGCCGCCCGGCGACCAACGAGCGACGCGGCGGCTGGCCATGCGGTCCATCGCGACGCCGGTCCAAGAATCGGCGTCAGAGCTGCTGGCACGGCGAGCCGAAAGGTATCGCCGCCAGAGTACTGCAGTTGCGGGCGACAATGCTGAGTTTGTTGTCTTTCTTCGAGGTGGCATGCGATACGCATTGGAAATTCGGCAGCTGCTCGAGATCCGTGCGCTCGGGCGATTCGCCACGGTCCCCGGAGTATCGCAGGTCATCAAAGGCATTATCCAGGTGCGCGGCCACGTCGTGGCCATCCATGATCTGGCATCTTTCGCCCACGACGCAGCGCTGGACACGCAATCGTTTGCCGTCGTCGGCGCGGGCGACGCAGCGATGGTCGCGCTGCTGGCGGATGAGGTGGAAGGGGTCGCTACCTACGCCTCGGACCGAATCCATCGTCCGCCTGTCAACCTCGGCTGGCCCGAAGACTGCTTCACAGGTGTGACGCATGACGGCGCGCTGGTTCTCAACCTCGGCGGGCTCATTTTGCAGCCTGCTTTCTTTTTGGCCTGAACTCACCTTTTGCAACAGGAGCTCGCATGAGTCGCTACGACATTGACCGCCGCAAAGCGTACCTCACCATTGATGCCGCTGACGTCGCTAACATGCAGGATATGAAGGCGATGGCGGGCGCGCACCTGGACGAGGTCGTCGGCGTGTTCTACGCGCACCTCCTCGCTCACAACGAGACCAAGAATCATCTGACCTGCCTTACCGGATAGCCTCTATTCGTCATGAAAAAACCCTGCCTGCATAGGGCCTTGTGTCGGATTCGGATGAATCCAAGTGTGCTTATACAGCCCCTCGTACTCGACGGCGGGGCGCCCGAGCGCCGCGAGGGAC
>CAIYBN010000130.1 GCA_903924465.1 uncultured Myxococcales bacterium
CTGTCGCTCGCTGCGCTCGGGCGTCCTGCGGTAGAGTACGAAGGACTGTATAAGCATACTTGGATTCATCCGAATCCGACGCAAGGCCCTATGCAGGCTGGGTTTTTTCATGACGAATAGAGGCTATCCGGTAAGGCAGGTCTTGACAATGCCGTGGACCATCGAAAGCCCGAGGCCGGTGCCCTTGCCAACATCCTTGGTCGTGAAGAACGGTTCAAAAATGCGTTGCGCCACCTCGGGCGGCATTCCGGTGCCGGTATCCACCACGGTGATCACCCCAAACCCGCCAGAGTTCAGACCTTTCAGCTCAGCGCTATCGTCGGCAATTTCCTCCCGATGGGTGCGGATCTCCAAGGTGCCGCCGTGTGGCATCGCATCGCGGCTATTCGCCACAAGATTCATGAGCACTTGTTCAATCTGCCCCCGGTCCGCCTCAATCGTCATGTCGTCCACGGCCAAATTCACCGTGAATGTAACGTCTTCGCCAATCAACCGGCCCAGCATCTTCTTGAACTCAAACACAATTTCGTTGACTCCTGCTGGCTGCAGGTTGACGACTTGCTTGCGGCTAAATGCAAGCAGGCTCCGCGTCAGGTTCGACGCCCGTTGCGTAGCGCGAATGATTTCATCCACATAACCGCGGTGTTCTGCGTCCGCAGGCGCGTCCTCGGCCAACAGATACGCGCATCCCATGATCGCCGTTAGAATGTTGTTGAAGTCGTGCGCGACACCGCCAGCGAGTGTGCCAACCGCCTCCATCTTCTGTGCGTGCCGAAGCTGGTCCTCCAGCGCCCGCCGTTCGGAAATGTCTTCCTTGACGGCAACGTAATGCGTAATGGCATTGTCGGCATCCCTGATCGGCGCGATCGAGGCCTGCTCCCAAAACAACTCGCCGTTCTTCCTGCGATTGTGAAACTCACCCGTCCACGCTTTGCCGCTGGTGATCGTCGCCCAAAGTCTCTCGTAGTCCTCTTTCCTTGTCTCGCCGGACTTCAAAATGCGCGGATTCTGACCCATGGCCTCGCTGCGCGAATAGCCGGACACTTGTGTAAACTTTCGATTGACGAACTCGATGTTGCCCTGGTCGTCAGTAATAACAATGGACACCGGACATTGTTCAATGACCTCAGAAAGTTTACGGATTGACTGCGCCGCTGCCCGACGTTCCGTGATGTCCCGGGCAATCCCAAGGACGCCGGTGAGCTGCCCCGTCGCATCAAACATGGGCGTCTTGATGGTCTCAAACAAGCCCCGGTAGCCGTTGTCCGCAAACGTCAGCCATTCCTCATTGACGCTGGGCCTGCCGGCTATGACCGACTTGCGATCGTGTTCGCGGAAGAAGTCGGCCAACTCCTTGTCGACAAAGTCATAATCCGTCTTGCCGATAATATTGGCCGCCGTTGTGCCAAAGAAGCGTTCGAACATCGCGTTGCAGGCGAGATAAACGCCTGCATCATCCTTGAGCCACACGAGATCAGGGATCGTGCGCAGGAGCGTTTGCAAATTGCCTTCACTATTGCGCAAATTGCGCGACGCCAAAAGGCCGGTCAAGCCATCGGTCAGCCGCCTGCCAATTTCCTGAAGGAGCGACTGCTCATCGACCGTCCACTCCCGGGCGTAGGCGCACTGATGAACCCCAAACTGCCAAGGCTTGTCCAACTTGGGAAACAGCGCGACGCCCATGAACGACTTGAAACCGAAGCGCTCCGCCACGTCTGCCGGCAACGGTCTTCCCGTTTCACCGCCGAATGTCACCGCACCGTCCGCCGCCAGCACCGCTCTGAACGCTTCAGCAATTGCGGGATCCATGGGAATTTCCACACCCAGTGCGTTTGCACCTGGATATTCCGGCTTGGTACGTTCCATCGGCGCCCACCAGGACGGCGCGTCCGGATCACATGGGTAGGCCAACCACGCGCGATCACAATCGAAAATCTCAAGAACGGCTTGGAGCACGTCGCCCATCATCTTGTCCAAATCATCGGTTTCGCGCATCGCTCGATTGACCCGATCAAGACTTTCGAGTGCCCGCAAATGAATCAAGCGTTCCTGCTCCGCTCTGCGACGCTCCGTGATGTCACGCGAAACCGTCATCACGCTCACGACCTGCCCGTCCCGACCATGTTCCGGAAATGCGTAGATGTTGTAGTAGCAATCGGGCCGGTCGGGCCGCGGCCACGCCACGTCGATCGCCTCTGCCGCACCCGATTTTAGCACTCGCTGAAGCAGCTCCTGAAGCGCGACGGCACTTGCCTCCGGCAACGGTGAACGTTCCACGGGCGTCGACTGAAGCAATTCACGCTTCGGAATCTTCGCTTCCTTCAGGTAGGTCGGATTGACATAAGTGCGGCGGAAGTTCAGATCGTAACGCGCGATGATATCTGGCGAATTTTCCACCAGCGCGCGAAACACTTCTTGCGCGTCAAGGAGCGCTTCCTCGGCAATCTTGCGTTGGGCTCGCGTCCGACGGACGGTGATGCCAAACGCCAAATCACCGGCAAGCTCTTCCAGCAAACGGACCTCCTCCTCTGAAAATGCGTTGGGCTCGGCACTGTAGATCGTCAACACACCAAACGTATGACCGTCATCGTCTTTGAGCGGCAGCGCGATGCTGGAACGATAGCCCCGCGCCAGCGCACTTTCGCGCCACGGCGCAGCGAGTTCGTCGGTGGTAAAATCCAAAAATCCAGCGCGCGCGCCACTGCGCGTCGCCATCCCAGTTGGTCCACGGCCGTGTTCCGTGTCGGCCCACGTAAGTCGCACCTTTTCCAGATACCCGTCCTCGACGCCAGCCCACGCAACGGGCCGAATCGTCTTGCCTTCATCCTTTTCCGCGAATCCTACCCACGCCATACGATAGCCCGCGTCTTCGCAGACGATCCGACAAATCTCGTTGAGAAGCGACTGTTCATCCTCCGCTCGGACCAACAGTTGGTTGCACGCGCTGATAGCGCGGAACTCGCGATTCAACCGGCGAAGGCCTTCATCCGCACGTTCGCGCGCACGGATCTCCCGCCGAAGCCCCCACATGGCATAAGTCATCGCGAACAGAAGTGCCAGGCAGAGCAGCTCGGCCAGCCGCAGGCTCCAGCCAAAAAGTCCCGCGCGATAGGCGCTGAGACGCAGCGCGAACCCGTTCTCAGCGGGCGGCAACGGCACCTGATGGACCAATCGGGCATCCACGGGGCCCGTTCCCGGCAGCCTCAAGACAAACTTGCCGTTTCCATCGACGAGCCCAATGTCATTCGTTTGTCGAAGTCCATCGTCCGCCACCAGCCGCAGCAATTTCTCGTAGGAAAATACGCCACCGAATAGCCCCAGAAACTGCTCGCCGCGAAAAACAGGCACCCACTGTTCAAAGGCCAGTTCCCCCTGAATCACCTCAAATGGCCGCGTATACACCGGCTGTCGTTGCACCATGGCCAGATGCGAGGCACGCTTTGGCTCCGGCAGATCGAGCCGAAGTCCAACGACTTGCTGATTCGCCGCGAACGGCGCCACATCGGTGATGAAGAAGTTCGCGTCGACCCAATTGATGCAAATCAATTCCGGGTGACTGGCGACGTACCAGGACCCACGGCGTTGAAAAGCGGTGCTATCGATGAGCCCTTCACTGCGTTCCTTGGCGATCAGGAGCAGGTAATTGCTCGTCCCTTCGAGTCGCTGCCGAATCGTCGCGGCCGCAGTCTCGGCGCTGTTGACCAGGTCTTTGTGTTGCCGCGTGTGGGTTCCAGCGCGCAGAAGTCCCAGAAACGTGAGGAAGGTGAGAATGAACAACCCGAGGAAGAGCGCCGGGCCGGCCCAGGGCGGCAAAAGTTTGGCCCACGATCGCTTGCCGCGCAAACGGCTTTGATCTGATTTGGTTTTTTCTTCAGTCTCGTCTTGCTTCACCATGGAAACAGACCTCGCGTTCTGTGGTCAGGAGCCCCGCGCGTGCGAGCCAAATGGCCCGTCTTCGCGAGGTGACGCGGTCGCAGCCGCCGCGACGCGATAGCTTCGCCCGACAGCGATCATCGGCCAGACATCTGTGCGCTGAACGTGGCACCTCCGTCCTGTCCTTGCAACGCGATCCGCGCACAACGCGCATCGGTGATCGCCTGCTGTACAGGAGTGTGTGCCCCCATAAAACCTCCGTCAAGCGATATTTACTACAGTCTGGTTCACATTCGAGCCAACGCCCGCTGTGGCGGCGCTTTTGCCGTCGCGGCTGGTGGACCGCGATGCGTGTGCCACCTTTGCTGGCTCCGATTGCGCGCAGACATATCCTTGTAATCACGGCTTTTGTTCAGAAATCGCCTTGACTACGTTGGAACAAGCCGCGATGGTACTGGCGGTAGCCTTGCTGCCGCGGAGTCTGTCATGCCCATTCATTTGCCCGCGTCCGCACTTTCCCGCCGCGATTGGCTCGCTGGTGTTGGCGCGACCGCTGTGCTGACCGCATGTGGCGCACAGGAAGGCCCCACTTCGGACGGCGCCGACGGAGCGGCTTTGGACGCGGATGCGAATGGCACGGTTCCTGTACAGGATGCGCAAACACCGGCGGACGCCACTTTCGGCGTCGACGCGATGGCCACGGATCTGGGTGAAGATGCATCGACAACGGATCTTGGTGCCGATGCGTCAACCACGGATGCCGGCACGGACGCGGCGGAGGCCAGCGCTGCGGACGTCACAAGTGCCGTCTTGCCGATGAATCCGATCACCGCCAACGGTCAGTTCTACATCACCAGTTGCTGCACGACGCCCGCGGTGGATGCATCAACTTGGACCTTGACGGTCAGCGATCGCGGCAAGCTTCTGGCTACGATCGACATGGCGTTTCTTGAGTCGCTTCAGCCGAGCGACAAGGAACATACGCTCGAGTGCATCGGCGGAGGTCCACAGTACCAATTGATTTCAAATGCAATCTGGACCGGCGTGCCGCTTTTGCAGATTTTCGCCGCCAAAGGCATTCAAGTGCCCGGCGACGTCAGCGAAATGAAGATCACCGCGCTTGACGACTTTAGTACCGGCCTTCCCACCAGCGATTTGTCTCTGCCGATCTGGCTGGTCTGGCGGGTCAACGGTGCGCCGTTGCCGCCGGAGCACGGCTTTCCGGCGCGGCTGCTGGTGCCCAACCGGTACGGCATGAAAAATCCCAAGTGGATCAAGGCGATCGAATTCGTCAGCCAGCCTTACATCGGCTTTTGGGAGAGTCAGGGCTGGTCAAAGACGGCGTACTATCGGCCGAACGCCTACATTCACGGTTTGACGCCGTCAAGTGCACAAAAGGCGGGGAAGATTCAGGTGTTTGGGACGGCTTTTGCGGGTCGTGACTCAGTCGTGACGGTCGACGTACGGATCGACAAGGGCCCCTGGCAGACCGCGGTTCTGGACTATGGCGGCGTGCAAGATGTCTGGACGCTTTGGCATTTTGATTGGCTTGCCACGACTGGATTTCACACGGTGCAAGCGCGCTGCACGACGGCGAGTGGCGCCACGAGTGACGAAAACCCAGAAGGAACAGACACTTTGGCTGGATACAACGGCAGCATGGCCATTTCCTTGACAGTGGCGTAAATTCAGGCCGCGCCGACGCAAACTGTCGCCGCGATGCTTGGAGGTGCGTGATGTTTGAATCCGCGGAACTCGGTCATTCCATCCCGAAAGACGAATACGTCGCACGCGAAACGGAGCTGCGCGAGGCTTTGTTGGCTGCGCAATACGAGCTACTCAATCAGAAGAAGGCGCCCGTTATCGTGCTGATTGGCGGCGTGGACGGAGCCGGAAAGGGCGAAACCGTCAATCTGCTCAACGCCTGGATGGACCCGCGCCACATCATCACCTACGCGTTTGGCGATCCGAGCGATGAAGAGAGCGAACGGCCGCGCATGTGGCGGTTTTGGCGGGCACTTCCGCCCAAGGGCAAGATCGGGATCCTGTTCGGGTCCTGGTACACCGAGCCTATCGTGCAGCGCGTCACCGGACACTGCAAGACTGCAGAATTTGAGCGCTATTTACAGGACGTGAACCATTTTGAACGGATGCTCGTGGATGAAGGCGCGGTCGTGCTGAAGTTCTGGTTTCACCTTTCCAAGAAGTCGCAACGCAAGCGCCTGAAAGCGCTGGAGAAGGACCCGAAGACGCGCTGGCGCGTGTCCGATGAGGAATGGCAACGCTTCAAGCACTATGACGAGTTTCGGGCGATTTCGGAGGTCGCGCTGCGGGAAACGAGTACGGGTGAGGCGCCGTGGACGATCGTGGAAGGCACCGATCCGCATTATCGGTATCTGACCGTCGGTCAGGTGCTGCTCGATGCCCTCCGCACCCAGACGGCGAATGCGACGCCGCGGCCGCCGCGGCTGAGCGTGGTGCCGCGATCAGCGCTGGATGGCCGGAACTTGCTCAATGGACTGGATTTTTCCGGCAAGATGAGCAAGAAGGCTTATGGACAGAAGTTGGAGAAGTACCAAGGAAGGCTCAACCTGCTGACGCGGGATCCCAAGTTCGCCAATCGTTCGCTGATTGTCGTGTTTGAGGGCGTGGATGCGGCCGGCAAAGGGGGCGCGATTCGCCGCATCACGAGCGCGCTCGACGCTCGGCACTACAACGTGATTCCGATTGCCGCGCCGAATGAGGAGGAGCGCGCACAGCCGTACCTCTGGCGCTTTTGGCGACACTTGCCGCGCAAAGGCCGCGTGACCGTCTTCGACCGGTCCTGGTACGGCCGCGTGCTGGTGGAGCGCGTGGAGCGCTTCTGCACGGAGTCGGAATGGCTGCGCGCGTACTCGGAAATCAACGATTTTGAGGAGCAGCTGACCGATGCCAACGCCATCGTGGTGAAATTTTGGGTGACCGTTACGGAGGACGAGCAGCTGCGGCGCTTTCAGGACCGCGAGAAGACGCCGTTCAAGGCGTTCAAGCTGACCGCGGAGGATTGGCGCAACCGGGACAAGTGGCACGAATACGAGCGGGCCGTGTGCGACATGGTCGAACGCACCAGCACAGAAAGTGCGCCGTGGGTGCTGGTGCCGGCAAATGACAAGTATTCCGCGCGCATCGCGATCCTGCAGACGCTGTGCGAGCGTGTGGCCGCGGCCCTCTAAACGGACCTATGTCCGACATCAAACGGAGTGGGGCAGACCGGTTGCATTTCGGGCTGAGACCGCGAGCGTGCACCTACGGCGGCACCCCGCGGATCGACAACGGATGATCTCGAGCTTCGGTCGGAGTGGATAGCTGACCTATTTGCAGAGCGGTGACGCCAGCGTTTCGCAGGCCCGCTTGAGCCCGCGGTCACACGCTTTCTTGAGCAACGCAGCGCCGTTTTTGACGTCGTCTGGCGAGGCGCGGTCCTTGCACCACGTCTCGCCCAAGTCTGCGCACGCAGCCATGTCGCCCGACTCGCAGGCTTGGCTGTAGAACTGCGCGGCTTTCGCTGCGTCTCTGACGACTCCCTCGCCGGTCGCGTAGTTCTCGCCGAGGATTCGGCAGCCGGCCGCACTGCCGCGGTCGCAAGCATGGCGCTGCAATTCCGCCGCGCGCGCGGGGTCTGGTTGCACACCTTGGCCAGTGCGATACAGCTTGCCAAGCCACGTGCACGCGCCGGCATCGTCCGAATCGCACGCGCGTTGGAACCATTTCGCCGCAGAGGCCAAGTCCTGGGCCACGCCGTCGCCGCGCATGTAGACGACGCCGAGGTTGTAGCACCCGATCGAGTCGTCGCCGTCGCAGGCGCGCTGGAAGAGCTCAGCCGCCAGGGCGAGATTGCGTGGAACCGACTGGCCTGTATAGTGAAAGACGCCAAGATTGTAGCAGGCCCGGCCGTCGCCGTCGCCACAAGCGACCTGATAGAGGTGTGCCGCGCGCGCAAGATTCCGCGTCACGCCAATGCCGCGCTCATACCGGACGCCGAGGTTGTAACAGGCGGGCGCGTCCTGGGCGTCGCAAGCTTTGGCGTACAATTCCGAGGCCTTGACCAGATCCTGCGGCACGCCCTTGCCGTTGGCGTAGGCGATGCCCAAGCTGGTGCAGCCGACCGGATCGCCGCTGTCACACGCCCGCTGAAACCATTGCGCGGCGGTTGGGAAGGAAATGGCGATGCCGCGGCCGTGGTAGTACGCGCTGCCGGTTTCCCGACAGGTTTTGCCGCTTTCACCGATGCAGATCGCCTGCACCGCGACGCACGCTTTGCCATTCCAGACCAAGCCTTCCGGACAATTCGCCTGTGGGACGCATTTCTTCCCCAGCGCCTGCATGCCCGGCGGACAAACAATGGCTGGCTGCGACGGCGACGTCGGCCCATCTGCTTCGGGCGCATTCGCATGGCCGGTCCCTTCCAGTTTGCGGTCCAGGAGCTTCAGCCGGGCAAGCGCGTGGCTGCGATCCGGCGCATCCGCTTCCGCCGCCGCCAAATACTGCCGCAGGTGGTCGCGCGCCAAGGTCAGCTCGCCGGACAGCTGTTCGGTCACCGCCGCCTTGAACAG
Organism: uncultured Myxococcales bacterium; assembly: GCA_903924465.1. Lineage (GTDB taxonomy): Bacteria > Myxococcota_A > UBA9042 > UBA9042 > UBA9042 > CAIYBN01. The sequence continues at coordinate 8,466 of CAIYBN010000130.1, forward strand.
CAAGTCCAGGCGTTTGGCGTCAAGCGCATACGCCTCCAGGTAAATTTCCGCCGCCAATTCTGGACTGTCGCGCGCCACCTTGTTGGCATCGTGAAGCAGCGTTTCCAACTTGTCCGCGGTGATCTCGTCCATGTATCGCTTGGCGTTTGCCACCCGCCGATCGTCCGCGCCATTCGCCGCCAGGAACCGCCGATACCGCGTCATCGCTTCTTCGTGATGGCCCGCCATGTGCGCACACCGCGCCGCGCCGTACAGGTACTTCGCCTCCGGAGCGAGCTGCCACGCATTCATGTACAGCTCAGCAGCACGACCGAAGTCTCCGTCTTCAAATGCCTTTGTCGCCTCTTCGCCAACAGAATGCACCGCACGCGCGGTGTGGGCGTCGCGGGCAAACGCGGCAGGTGCGCTCAGGCATAGGATGAGGACCAACGCAGCACGCGGCCAAACCGGTTCCGTGGCGGGCGTCCCAGCGCTGGGTCCACGCGAGATCGCATCTCCAGCGATCCCGATCTGGCGTGCCGTTCCCCTCAATCGGCGTCCTTGCGCGCCCGCACCTTGCGCGGCCGCATGTCGTGCTTGATTTCCGGATGGGCGGCCAGATACCGCCGCATCTCGCTCATCGCCGCGTCGTAGATGTCGCCATCGCCATCGCCATCCTGCTCGGGATTATCCAGCGCCGTCAACGGCAACTTGCCCGCGACCATCGCCGCCAGCCGTGATCCCGGCCGCGCCTGACCCGTGACGTGCCACCGCAGCAGATCGCCCAGATCCGGATTCTTGTCGGGACCGGTGAAGTCCATGTGCGCGGAAATCTGCGCGCCCAACGCCTTGCCGCCGTTCTTCACGTCCGGAATGGTGCGTTCCACGTGCTCAAACGGCGTCAGCGTCGTGGGCTGCTGCTGAAACACGTCAAACAGCGGCGTCGCCAGCGCGTCATAGCGGTTCAGCGGCGGAAGGTGCAGAATCAGCTCGAACGTCCTGAAAAGACTTGGATATGACGTGTGGACATGGCTGATGTAGGCCGGCTTGGCGTATGGGCTGACGACGAGGCAGATCGAGCGGTGGTAATCCACGTGATCGGCGCCCTGCTGGGGATCGTCCTCGACGATGAAAATCGCCGTGCTGGCGAAGAATTTCGAATGGGTAATGGCGTCGACCAACACGCCCATGCCCACGTCGTTGTCGTTGATCATCGCCTCCGGCGTAAGCGCGTTCTTGCCCAAGCCGTTGGTGTGGTCGTTCGGCAACAGCACGTAGACAAACGGTGGAAATTTCTCCTGATTGACCAGCACATCGGCCACGTACTTGGCCTTGGTCACGTCGCTGATGTCCGTGTTGAAGAAGCTGCCGGGAAATGCGGCGTCGACGTGGTTGGCCACCGGATCGCCGTTCATCGAATCCAGCGCGCCGACAATCTCGCCAAACATCGAGAAATCGATGTTGTGACGCATCAAATGGGTGAAAAAGGTCAGGAAAGCCGGGCGACCGTACGGATGCACGGCGTCTTCGCCCCAGCCGGGATGATTGCGGTAGTCCTCGAACCACGTGCGTTCCATGTAGTCGTCGACGAACGACGACGTCAGCCACAGGTGGCCTTGCACGGACGTCTCGGAATCGTCGTAAAAGTTGTCGTGATGCGCGTACTTGCGTGCCAAGGCGTGCAGGTTCGGCGTCACTTTCTCGCCGAACATCGCCAGCTTCGGATCGCCGTCGCCCACGCCCAGGTCGCCCAACACACAGTCGTACGTCTTGTTTTCCTTGACGATCAGCACGATGTGCTCGATCGGTGTCAGGCCATTTTGCGTCGCCGGCACCGGAAACGGCGCGTCGCACTGGAACGGAAACACCTGACTCGGCCGCCGCACGTTCTGTTCGACCTGCGCGGTCGTTTTCGCCAGATCGACGCCAGCGAGGTCGATCAGCGAAATCGAGCCCTGCATCTGCTCCTTGCCGCTCTCCGCTGTCTCGGTATACGCCGCCAGTGGTCCGGCGCCCACGCCCTTGCCGTTCAGCACCAGCAAGTGGCCGCCGTCAGGACTCAGCGCTACGGCGGTCGGATACCAGCTCACCGGCAGCGCACCCAGCGGCGTCAGGTCCTTGGCGTCCAGAATCGACACGGCGTTGTCGGCGGCGCGCGTTACAAACAGGTGGTTCGTCTTGGCGTCATAGGCCATGCCACCCGGACTGCTCGCTGGCAACGGCTTCTTGTCCTCGCCCACGATCGTCGGCTCGCCAACCGGCTGCGTGCCGATCACCATCCGGTTCTTGGCGTCGATCGCGACCACGTCATCGCCGTTGGCCGATGCCACGTAAACGATGGATTCATCTGGAGAACTCACGAGATTGACCGGCGACATGCCGACGGTCACCAGCGTCGCGTTCGTCGCTTCGTTCGTCAGGTCCACCGCGGCGATCTTGTCATCCGCCAAGCTGGCCACCCAGAGTTCATGCCGCCCCGGCAGTTCCAGCAACGCGTACGGCGCGATGGGCACCTGCAGCACGCGGTTGAGCGCGAACGTCTTGGTGTCGAACTCTGCGACGGTCGTACCCTTGAACTGGCCGACCCAAAAGCGCGTGCCATCCTTGGACAGCGCGATGCCCGCCGGATAGTTGTCGATCGGCACTTGCGCCGCGGACGTCAGCGTGCCTTCGGTGGCGATGTCGTAGACGTCGACTTTGGCCGCGAAACCGCCGGCCGCGTACAGCCGTTTGCCGTCCGCCGCGATCGCCAAGCCGTAAAAGGCCTCGTCGCGATCCACCTGCTGGAGGATCGCACCGGTCGTGGCGTTGATGACCTGGACGCTGCGGTTGCGATAGCCCGTGTTGGCGATGTAGGCAATATTCAAGGTGGGATGGTAGCGCACGTCGATTGGAAAGCCGCCGATGACCGCTTCCTGACCCAGTGGCGTCAACGCACGCCCGCCGGGCAGGATCCGCACGCCATTTTGCATGCCGACCTTGACCATCGCTTCCGGCGGTGGATTCGGCACGCAGTCGAGCACCAGCGGCGCGACATCGCTGGCTTCGATGTCCGTCTGCGGCTTGAAGACCACGCTGTCCACGCGCGCGTCCGGGTCATAGAGCGGCCCCGTCACAGCCGCATCCGGCGCACACGCAGGCGTGAGCGCGCTCACGAGAACGACCGCCCCAATCCAATGAATGTACTTGCTGGTCTGCATGAACTTCCCCCCGTGGTGCACAGTGCTTGAGGCGCAGGAAACAGTCAACGCGCCCTTACGATCGCGCACCAATGGGCTTCCACGCATGCCGATCAAGTCCCTCAACCGGCCGGGGACTTGCCTCCCCGCACTTTCTCGCCACGGCCAGCAGCAGTGATAGACTCGCGCCGCGGGAATTCTTCCGCTGGATGAAAATATCATGAAATCATTGACTTGTTTGAGCCTTGTTGTGCTCGCAACGAGCGCTTGTACCTCGAGCACCAACAGCGGCGGCACGGGCGGCGGCGGCACGACGGCCGTCGCCATCGATGATCTCGCGTCGACCTATCTGAACACGCTCTGTACCGCATTTGTCGGCTGCCCGCCCAGCGCCAATGGCATCAGCGTCGGCACGGTGGAAGGCTGCAAAGCGGTCTTCACCGCGGAAGGCATGGGCGACCTCTCCAAGATGATCAACGCGGTAAAATCGAACAAAATCAAGTACGACGGCGCTTCCGCACAAGCCTGCATCACCGCCATGGCCACCTGCAACGGGTTTTCCCAAGCAGTTGAGCCCACCGCCTGCACGGCGACGTTCACCGGCACGATCGCCGACGGCGGAAGTTGCGCACAGAACGAGGAGTGCATCTCCGCGTACTGCTTGACGACCAATGGCTGCGGCACCTGCACCGCGCGCGCCGCTGAAAACGCGGCGTGCGACAGTTCCGACCGCGGATGCGTGGACGGCCTGGCTTGCCTGAACCACGTGTGCACCAAGGCCGTCGCGAAAGCGCTCGGCAACAGTTGCAGCTACTGGTTGGATTGTCCTGACAGCGCGTTTTGCGGTGTCGCCCCGGGTGCATCCAAGCTGACCTGCCTCCCGCGCCTCGACGTCGGCGCGACCTGCAGCGAGAACACCGATTGCAAGGCCGGCTTGTTCTGCCCGCTCGACACGACCACCGGCAAGTGCACCGCGGTCGGCAAGACCGGCGACCCTTGCGTGGCCAACAAGAACATGTTCGACCCCGCGGCAGTCTGCGAGTCCACCGCGGTCTGCGTCACCGGCACGGACGGCAAGGGCTTTTGCAAGCCCTACCTGAAAGCGGGCGGCGCGTGTGGCGATTCGCTGGAATGCTTCGGCGTCGACCTGGCGTGCGTGTCCGGCAAGTGCGCGATTGTCGGCAGCAAGGACGCCGCGTGCGCGCCTTCCACGTCCGTGTTCAAATCCGCCGTCTGCCTGCCGAACCTGATGTGCAGCGGCGGCAAGTGCACCGATTTGCCCGCCGCCGGCCAGCCGTGCGTCGACAACAAATGCGCGCAAAACGCGTCCTGCAACAACGGCACCTGCAAAGGTCCGCCGGGCAGCGGTGAAGCGTGCTACGGCACCTGCGCCGACGGTTTCTACTGCGCGACGGGCACAAGTGGTCCCGGCACGTGCACCGCGATTTCCTGCAATTCTGGGACTTGATCCATTTCGCGCACCGAATTGCCTCTCGGGCATGGCGCTGCAACGCGGGTGGGATTATTCTCCCGCGTGCGGCTCTGCCACCGCCTGCGAGGCTTCTATGCACCTGCCTTACCGGATAGCCTCTATTCGTCATGAAAAAACCCAGCCTGCATAGGGCCTTGCGTCGGATTCGGATGAATCCAAGTATGCTTATACAGTCCTTCGTACTCTACCGCAGGACGCCCGAGCGCAGCGAGCGACAG
>CAIYBN010000131.1 GCA_903924465.1 uncultured Myxococcales bacterium
CTGTCGCTCGCTGCGCTCGGGCGTCCTGCGGTAGAGTACGAAGGACTGTATAAGCATACTTGGATTCATCCGAATCCGACGCAAGGCCCTATGCAGGCTGGGTTTTTTCATGACGAATAGAGGCTATCCGGTAAGGCAGGATTCACGATGGATTCCTTGGTGGTTCAAAACCAGACCCGCACGCCAGCGTTGAAGTCGACGGGGTGAAACTGGGTGAAATCGACAATCCACAAACGTGGTGTCCACTCGAGAAAAACGTCCAGCGGCAACGGTCGGATCTTCAGGGCAAGCCCGAGGTTGCCATGCACCGCGAACGCCGCCGCGCCCGCACCGACGCCGAGGTCCAGTCCGCCGCCCCAATACCACGGCAGCTCGAAACCGCGGTTGCGCAGCAAGACGCCTGGAGTGTTCAGGTAGTCGCCGTGAACCAAAAAGCCAGAATAGCCATAGGCATAGCCGTAGTAGGCGTTGCCGTGGTCCAACGCATATTGGCGGTAGATTCCGTAGTCAAACGCGTACACGCCAAATTGCAGCGCATGCGTGGGGGCCGGCTCATATTTCACAGACAGGCCGGGTCCATGGCCGAATTCCAGGCCAATTCCAAGGGTTCTCTCGCTCACCGGCTCGGCTGCGAGCGCCTCGGCCGGTACGACGGCAATAGCCAGCGACGCTGCGGCCAAGCCGCAAGCTAGACTTCGATTCCACATCATTTGACCGCTTCAGAGGCGCGACTCGCGCCAAGTAGACCGCAGAAAAACGCCGTGATGCCGCGCGCGAAAGCGACGCTGCCATCAAGCAACATAGCGGAAATACTCCAACCATCACCAAGTTAGGGCAGCGTCACCGCCTGTCAAGGCGCCAGCCGCAATGGGCGTCAAACACGCGCAGCGACGACGGAATCGGCGGGCACGGGTGGCGCGGTCGCAGTGACCGCTCGAATTTTCTACGGGTAGTCACTGAAAATTCTCATGGTCCATCAGCTGCTTGCCCCTACTTTGCAGGTGTGCCCAACAGGAGCGTACGCTGTGGAAACTTGGAATTTCGCCCTCGTCATTTTGGCCGCTGTCCTGACGGGCGCGCTTTTACCCGTGCTGTTTCAGCTGCGCGCGACACTGCGGTCCGCACAGGCGGTGCTGGAGGCCACGACGCCCAAACTGACGAGCACGCTGGATGAGGTGCTCCAGACGGTGCGTCAGGTGCGGCTGGTGACCGCCGGGCTGACCGAGCACCAGCCGCAGGTGCAGGAATTCATGGCAGCCATCGCCGGGCTGACGACGACGATGAACCAGCTGCAGGCCTCGGTGCGCACCGCCTCCGCCGTCGGCGCGGCGGTCGGTCCCGCGCTGGCCGCGGCCTTCCAAGCATTTCGCAACGTACGCGCCGACGACGCGGCACACCCACGACTGGCGCCAGGTGGCGCGAGCGAAGCAGCGGCGGGCCTTCCGCCAGGAGAGAAATCCGATGAATGACAAGCAATCAGGTGGTTTTACGGCGACAGAGATGGTCGTGGCTTTGGTGGGTGGCGCGGCGCTTGGCGCCGGCATCGCGCTGTTGACCGCCCCGCGCACGGGGGCCGAGACGCGCGCCGATATCGTGCGGCTGGCCCAGACCGCGCGCAATCGCACGGTCGGGCTGCCGCATGCGTTGGCGGGCGCTGTCGAAGCGGGCGGCGATGCGTTTGCCGATTCGCTGGCGAACTCGACCAAAGCCGCGGCGGCCGGCAAGCACAACCACCACACGTAATCGTCCCAGCTGCCTCGACCCGACGGCCTGTCCGTCGGGCGTAGGCGGGGGCAAAACGGGAGGCAGCCATGCTCGTAATCGTCGCAACTATTTTGATCGTCCTCTGGATTCTCGGCTTGGTCACGTCCTACACCATGGGCGGGTTCATCCACATCCTGCTGGTGCTCGCCATCATCACGGTGCTGGTTCGGGTGATTCAGGGTCGTCGGCCGCTTTAGACCGGATGACGGGATTTGCCCGCCAGAGCTGTGGCACCTCGTGCCTGGGCCCGTGGTGGGCCACCGGTGCGCTCGAAGTGCTCCCAAGACCGCCCGAGGTGCACCTGCAAGGGGCTCGAAGTGCCCCCGAGACCGCGCCGGATGCCCCTCCAGGGAGCTTGAAGTGGTTCCATGACCGCGCAGGGTGCCCCTCCAGGGGCCTTGAAGTGGTTCCAAGACGGCGCGGGGTGCACGTCCAAGCTGCTTGAAGTGGTCCCAAGACCACGCGGGGCCCGCGCGCGGAAGCGCGCCACGCACGCCCCGAGCCGTGTGCAGTGCGGCGCCGTCTGTCCCGGCGAGCGCAGGCGCAGACGCAGCGTTCCGAAACCTGATTCAACCTGCCCACGACCTCACGCCGACCCCAAAGGCCTTGAGCATCGCCGCGAATCCGTAGACACTACCGGCATGAAGAACGCCCACCTGCTGACCCTGCTGCTCGCGACCTTGGCCTGCAGCAAACAGACGCCGGACGACGCGGACACGCAGCTCACGGACGGCACGCTCAGCGACGTGACCGACACCGCGGACGTGCCGAGCGATACCCAGCCCCAGCTTCCGGCCGGGCCACCGCTGCTGACGGCGCGCGGTTGGCGGCTGGGCAAGACCGTGGTGCACATCCACAGCGCCTACAGCCACGATGCCTGCGACGGCCAGGTGAGCAAGACCGGCATCATCGATCAGGTTTGCCTGGGGCAGCTGCGCGCTGGCCTGTGCGCTTCCGGCCTGGACGTCGCGTTCATGACCGACCATCCGAGCACGATGAACGACCGCACGTTCCAGGAACTGCTGTTCTTTGACGCCGCCAAGGGCGACAAACTGCTCGGCCCGGCCGGCCAGCCGTTCGGCAACGTCATCCAATGCCCGCAAACCGAGACGGGCGCGGCGCACGAGTTGGTCGTGACCGTGGGCTACGAGGCGACGCACCTGATGCCTGTGGGCCTCAACGCGCACGTGACGGTGGCGGCGATGGAGGGCGGCAATCTCGCCGACGACGTGACGCTGGCCGACGCCCGCGCGCGGGTGGACATGGCGCACGCGGCGGGTGCGCTGGTGGTGAACGCGCACTCGGAGCAGGACGAAATCGGCTTTCAGCGGATTCTCGATGTCGATGTGGACGCGATGGAAATCTACAACATCCACGCGAACTTCAACACGGTGCTGGGCAAGTCGAGCGGCGTCTCGGGCGCGCCGAAGCTGAACCTGGGGCGGATCTTTGAGCTGGAGAATTTCCTGGGCGATCCCCAGGCTTCGCCCCTGCCGGATCTGCTGCTGATGGTGATGCTCGATATCCAGCCCGAGCAGGCGTATGTCAAGTGGCAGCAGGTACTTGCGCACAAGTTCGTCACCGGCGTGATCGGCAACGACGTGCACCAGGACGTGACGCTGGACGCCTACTGCGGGCCGGGCGGGCAGTTTGAAGGCGCGTGCGACGGCTTCAAGGACCAATATCCGCACCTCGTCAAACTGCTGACCGAAGGCGGTACGCCGATGCTGGCCGACGGCGCGCGGATCGACAGCTACCCGCGGATGCTGAAATCCCTGAGCGATCGGCCGATGGTGGCGACGGCGACCGCGACCGCGGATCGGCCGGATGTCTACAAGCAGGCGCTCAAGGCAGGCCGCAACTGGATCGTGTTCGACTTGCTGGGCCAGCCGACGGATTTCGACTTCCTGGCGGAAAAAGACGGCAAGTACCACGAGATGGGCGAGACGCTGGCGGTCGGTTCCAAGCTGTGGCTGCGCACGCCGAGCACCTGCGCGCCGTCCGACTGGGCGCCGTGGACGCTGGCGGAGACGCAGAACGCCAGCGACTTGACCGAAATCCACACGATTGTCTGGTACATCGCTCCCGGTGCGCAGCAAGCGGTGAACATCCTGGACATCCCGGGCTTCGCCAAGCTCGCCAGCCTGACGGCGGACAAGCCCGGTCGCTACCACCTGGAGGCGCGCATCATCCCGCGGCATCTGCGCAAGTGGCTGAAGGCGCTGGGCGACCACGCGGACACCGAACAGCGCTGGCTGGTCTCCAACCCCGTTACGATCCAATAGAGCACCATGGAACTTCTGCAACTGCCGCAATTCACTTTCCAGGGCTCGGTCACCGCGATCGGCGAGGCGCATGGCCGCGCGCTGCGCCAGCAAATCCGCGACTTTGTGCCGATGCGCTTTGATGCGTCGCTCGAGTACCTGCGCGTGCTGGGCCATCCCGATATCGGTCCGCTGGTGGACGTCGGGCGGCGCTGTCTGGCGGCTTACGCGCTGTGGCATCCGGCCGGACATGCGGAGCATTGCGCGATCGCCCGCGGTGCCGGTGTGGACGCGGCGGAGCTGTACACGGCGGCGAACATGACGGACATGCGCGACGTGCTGGCGCTGGGCGGCAAGCTGCCGGCGGACGCGGAAGGCTGCACGGCGGTGCTGATTCCCCCGGCCTTTGCCAAGTCTGGCCATGCGATTGCCGCGCAAACCTGGGATCTGAACCCGCAGGATTTGGACTACGTCGTGGCGATTCACCGCCTGCCAGACGACGCGCCGGCGACGTGGAGCGTGACCTGCACGGGCTGCCTGTCGCTGGTCGGCATGAACGATCGCGGCCTGGCGGTGGGCACGACGAATATCAAGACGCATGGCTCCAAAGTCGGCGTCGGCTACATGGGCGTGCTCCACAAAATGCTGGCGAGTCGGACTTTTGCTGAAGCGGCGCAGATTTGCGAGACGGCTCCGCGGGCGGCGGCGCACACCTACTGGCTGGCGAGTCCCGAACAGCTGGCGGAATGGGAAACGACGGCGTGGTCAGCGCTGCGGCGCGATGCCGTGCACGAGCCCGTCGGCCGGACCAATCACTGCCTGTGGCAGCCGCACGCGCTGAAACAGGGCGAACCGCCGAGCGCGTCGAGCACCGCGCGGCTGTCGCGGGTGAGCGAGCGCCTGCGCGCGGATGCGCCGCATGACGTGGCGACGCTGCGGGCGATGTTTGCCGACCGCCAGGATGGCATCGACTCGATCAACCGGTTTGCCGAGGACGGCGAGGGCACGTCGACGAATTCCGTCGTCGTGGCGATTCCGGCGCTGCGGACGCTGTGGACGTGCCGTGGCTCGGCGGATCGCGGCGCGTGGGTCGAATTGCGGGTGTAGGCTACTTGCCTGGTGCGGGCGTAGGTGCCGCCGGCTTCGCCACCTCGGGTCCCTTCGCCACACCAATCACGCCGCACGCCACGCGACCGCCGGCATTGCCGGTGGGCTGGCCGCCGTCGTCCGCCTTGGCGTGGACAATGACGCTGCGCCCTGCGACGCCGTTCCACTTGGACACCGTCAGGTTATCCACGACCAGCGAAAACTTCGCCTTGCCCGCCGCGTCCGCCGTCACGTTGCCAAAGTCGCCCGCATGGCGTTTTTCCGTCGCCGGCAGGCCGTGGTCATGGCCCTCCGGATTGAAATGCCCGCCCGCCGACGCGCCATCGGCCGCGCTGCAATCGCCAAACTCGTGCACGTGCATGGCGTGTTGTTGGCCGGGATTCAAGCCTTCCAATTCCGCCGTGACGGTCACTTTGCCGTCTTCCGCTTCCGTGAACGACACGGTGCCCTTGACCTTGTTGCCCGCCGTCGCCGCCAGGTTCGCCGCCGCGAGCCGTGGCTTGTTGGCACAGCCCGGGCAGCATCCGCCGGTGTCGCCCTTGCCCTGACACGGCATCCCGCTATGCTCGCCGTCGTGCATCATCTTGCCGTGATCACACGGTTTCGCCGCCGCATCTGCCGGCTTCTCGGCCTTCTTCTTGCCATCGGCATACACCGGCGACGTCAAGAACGCGCCCGCACAACAGATCACCAACCACTTGGAAATTTGCATCGATCTCTCCGTATTTGCCTGTCGATTTAGCTTGCGAACGCGCCCGCCAAACGTTTGGCGATCGAGTTCTGCAGCTTGCCCGCATCAATTCCGGCCGCGCGGGCCAGCATTCCCAACTCCAGATTCACGGTCACATGGGCGTCAGTCACCTGCACCTGACCGGACACGCCAATTCCCTTGATCTGCGCAGTGTTGCCCGACCAGTCCAGCCGCGCCTTGTACTTGGCCAGATCGGTCTCAAACGCCGCCAGCTTCGTCCTGGCGCTCGCCGCACCCACCGAATGAGCCTGTTGAACTTTGACACTCGCCATATTGCCTCCTCCGTTTGGCAGAATCCCAAGTAAGGCTGTAGCCCGACTTCTGCAACTTGGCAAGCATTCCTGGATCCGCCGCTTCTGGCGCATTTCGGCGTCGTCGCGTCGAAAATCGTGCTCAACGTGTCCCTTCCACAGACGGCCGCCGGCCGCTGCAGTGCTGCCGCGCCAGCAATTGGCTGGCTTGCCGGTCGTCTTCGCACAATCTTCTCCTAGCTCCTTGAACTGCATCCAGAATCGGCGGCCCGGGCAAATTCACTGGTGGATTTGGACTTTGGGCCTTGCCCACTGCATCGGGCCGCGTAAACTCCGCGCGGGCCGAGCGGCCGGAGGTTTCCATGGCGATCGCGATTCTGGGCATGGGTTTGATGGGCGCGGGATTGGCAGAAGCGGCGTTGGCGCGCGGCGAAACCGTCACCGTGTGGAACCGCACGCGTGGCAAAACGGAACCGCTGGCCAAGCTGGGCGCGCATGTGGCCGACACGCCGGGAGATGCGGTCCACGGGGCGACGCGGGTGCACTTGTTCATGCACGCGGACGCGGCCGTCGACATCGTGCTGGGCGACATCCTGGCTTCGGTCGAAGCAGACGCGGTGGTCATCGACCACACGACGACCTCGCCCGAACGCACCGCCGATCGCGCGGAGATGCTCGATACCGCGGGCATCGCGTTCCTGCACGTGCCGGTCTTCATGTCGCCCGCGAACTGTCGTCACGGTACGGGCCTGATGGTCGCGGCGGGCTCACAAGCGGTCTTTACGAAGGTCGAGGCGGAATTGCGCAAAATGACCGGTGACGTGTGGTATTTGGGTGAGCGCCCGGATCTCGCGGCCTGCTACAAGCTGTTCGGCAACGCGATGCTGCTCGGTGTCGCTGGCCTGCTGGGTGATGTCTACACCATGGCGCGGGCCAACAAGATCGACCCGCTGCAGGCGCACGAGCTCTTCAACAAGCTGGACGTCGGCGGTGCGGTGAAAGTGCGCGGTTTGAAGATGGCCCGGAACGATTTCACCCCGTCTTTTCAGCTGGAAACGGCGCGCAAGGATATCGCCTTGATGGTGGAAGCTGCCCAACCGCATGAACTGGCGCTGCTGCCCGGGCTCGCAGCGCGGATGGACGTGGGCCTTGCCAAGGGCCTGCAGCACGCGGATTTTGGCATCATTTGCGCGCCGGATTTGGAGCAGCCGTGACCACGCCCATTGTGCAAGTGCAACGTCTGCATCCGGCCCGCGACGCGGATTTGCCGCTGCCGGCCTACCAGACGACTGGCGCCGCTGGTGCCGATCTGTGCGCGGCGATTCTGGAACCGCTGACGCTCCTGCCGCTGCAACGCGTGTTGGTGCCAACGGGTCTGGCGCTGGCGATTCCCGCCGGATTTGAAGGGCAAGTGCGACCGCGCTCGGGCATCGCGGTGAAGCGCGGCCTGACGGTGCCCAATGCGCCGGGGACGATCGACAGCGACTACCGCGGCGAGCTGTTCGTGGCGCTGGTCAACCTGGATCCCGAGCCGCAGACGATTGTGCGCGGCGAGCGGATTGCCCAATTGGTCATTGCGCCCGTGGTGCAGGCGGCCTTTCAGCCGGTGTCCGTCCTGGACGCGACGGCGCGCGGCTCTGGCGGCTTTGGCTCGACGGGGCGACATGCGTGACGCGCGCGGGCTGGGCGTTCCGCCGCCGCAGACGTGGCGCGTCTCCCAACGGATGTTTCTGGCCTGCGCGCTGCTGCTCCTGACGGCGCACCCGCTTCAGGCCGAGCCGGCGATCGTCGAACCGCAGGTGCTGGAGCGCATTTTGCCGACTTATCCGCTGAAGCTGGCGGGACAGGACACGATCGGCGTCGTCGTCCTGGAGCTGGACATCGATGTGCAAGGCAAGGTCGGCCGGGTGCAGATCGTCGAGTCGGCCGGCGCGGATTTTGACAAGTCGGCGATCGACGCCGCGAAGAAGCTGCAATTTTCGCCCGCGACGGCGGACGGCAAGTCCGTTCCCGTGCGGATTCGCTTTCGATTTGAGATCGCCCCGGAAGTGAAGCTGGATCGCCGCGACGTCTCACCGTCGCTGGGCAAATACGACCGACGCGACATGGAGCTGGCGCCTGCGGGCTTTTCCAGCCTGGAAGGGCGGCTGATCGAGCGCGGCACGGGCAAACCGGTGAGCGGCAGTCTGGTGACGATCGCGGCGCTCAACGCCGAGACGGTGTCGGACGGCACTGGGCGTTTTCGCTTTGGCCTGCTGGCGCCGGGCAAACATCAGCTCTACGTGCCGGGCACCGAACACAAACCGGTGCGGCAGGAGGTGACAGTTGTCGAAGGCAAGACCGTGCGCCTGGATTTGCGCGTCGAGCGGCTGAGTTACACGCTGTACCGGGCGACCGCGGAAGCACCGCCGGAACCGGGCGAAATGGCGCGTCGGTCGCTGTCGGTGGAGGAAATTCAGAAGCTGCCCGGCACCAATGGCGACGCGTTCAAGGTCGTGCAGAACATGCCCGGTGTGTCGCGGGCGACGGCGGGCAGCGGCCAAATCATCGTGCGGGGATCGGCGCCCGGCGACACCATCATCAGCGTGGAAGGTGTCAAGATCCCGATTTTGTACCACTTTGGCGGCATCTACTCGATCATCAACACGGACATCCTGGACGGCATCGACTTTTATCCCGGCGGCTATGCGGTCAAATACGGCCGGCAAACGGGCGGCGTGCTCAACGCCCGGTTGCAGGTGCCCAAGGCCGATGACCCGTGGAATGGCTACGTGGAAAGCAATGTGTTTCACACGGGTTTTCTGCTGCGCGGGCCCATCGGTGAGAACACCAACATCGCGGTGGCGGGGCGGCGCTCGTACATCGACGCGGTGCTCGCGGCCGTCGTGCCGGCGGGGACTTTGCCGTTCACGGTCGCGCCGCGTTATTACGACTACCAGCTGAAGCTGGATCACCGCTTTTCCAAGCACACGGATCTCACGCTCTTTGGCTTTGGTACCGATGACGCCCTTTCCGCGGTCCTGACCACGCCGCCCGCGGCTTTTCCGCAAGCGCGCGGCGGTCTCGAAACAACGACGCGGTTCGGCGCGCTGATGGGCATCCTGCGCCACCGCGGCAACGGCTGGACCAGCACCACGACGGTCGCCGGCCTGCTGAGCGGCGTGAACGCCAGCTTTGGCGACATCTTTCGCTTCGACGTTTTGAGCCGCGAGTACACCTTGCGCCAGGATTTCACCGTCGGCGAAGGCCCAGTCTCCTGGCGCGCAGGTCTGGACGTGCTCTGCAACCCATTCAACATCCAGGTCTATGCGCCGCCGCAACGCTCCACGGGTGAACGCGGCACGGGTAGCTCGTCGCAGGCCGCCGACAACCGCCAGATCTTCGTGCAACAGGCTGGCTGGTTCGTCTCGCCCGCCGCTTGGTTCGACACGGTGCTGAAGCTGGGTCCGCGTTTGGAAGTGGTGCCCGGCGTGCGTCTGGATTTCTACCGCGGCGATGCCAAAGGGGAATCGCTGCTGCCGCGGCTGAACGTGCGCTACAAGTTGACCGACGCCTGGACCTTGAAGGCCTCCACGGGGCAGATTTCCCAGCGCGCTGATCCGCAATATCTGGGCAATACCTTCGGCAATCCAAATCTGCTGCCCTTTCGCAGTTTTGAGACCGCCGCGGGCTTCGAATGGCACGTGGGCGACTGGTTTGACATCGACGTCCAGGGCTTCAAGAAGATTCTCAGCGGCGTGATCGTCGCGGGCCAAGGCCTCTTCCCGTCGCCGCCGTATACCAACGACGGCAAGGGCGACATCACCGGCATGGAAGTCCTCATCCGCCGCAAGCCGGGTAGCCAGTTCTTCGGTTGGATCAGCTACACGCTGCAAAAAGCCACGCGCGTGGATCATCCGGGCGACCCGGAGCGGCTGTTCGGCTGGGATCAAACGCACATTCTGACGGCGCTGGGCACGTACAAGTTGCCGTACAACATCGAGGTCGGCGCGCGGTTCCGGCTGGTGACAGGCAATCCGACGACGGCGAATGCCACGGCGGTGTACAACGAGCAGACGGACACTTACCAGCGCGTGGCGTCCGGTTGCCAGCTGTGCACGCGGCTGCCGACGTTTCATCAGCTCGACCTGCGCGTGGACAAGAAGTTCATTTTCGATTCCTGGCTGCTGAACGTGTATCTGGATGTGCAAAACGCCTACAACCGCGGCAATCCGGAAGGTGTGCAGTACAACTACGACGCGACGCTCTCGCAGTACGCGACAGGTCTGCCGATCATTCCGTCGTTCGGTATCCGCGGCGAGTTCTGACCCCGCCTTTCACTTTGCCAACGCCCCCCGCGCGCGCTAGGATGGCCGCGCTTGCCCCGCTGCCCCCAGCGACCGGAGAAACGCGACATGCTCGGCTTTTTGACCTGGAACCTTGACCCCATCCTGCTGCACTTGGGGCCGCTGCAAATCCGCTACTACGGCGTGATGTTTGCCCTGACGATCTACACCGGTTTCTGGGTCTGGCAGCGTCAGGCGCTCCGCAACCGCGAGACGCCGGCTTTTGCCGAAGAATTCCTGTGGTACGGTGTCGTAGCCATCGTTGGCGGCGCGCGCTTGGGTCACTGCTTCTTTTACGAGCCGATGACCTATCTGAAGAATCCGATTACGATTCTGTACTTCTGGCAGGGCGGTCTGGCTTCTCATGGTGCGACTTTGGGCCTCATCGTGGCGCTCTGGCTGTTCGCCCGCAAGCACAAGACCACGTGGTTCCGGGTGAGCGATTACCTCGCGCCCGCCATCGCGATTGCCGCCGGCGGCGTGCGCGTCGGCAATTTCTTCAATTCGGAAATCGTCGGTCGTGTGACCGATGCGCCGTGGGGCGTGCAGTTCCTGCGTTACTGCCAAATGGAAGGCATCTCCGCCGCGCAGTGCGCGCCGCGTCATCCATCGCAGGTCTACGAATTCTTCATGGGCGTCATCACCTACCTGGTCGTCATGGCCGTGCAAAAGGCCGACATCCGCCGCGCCGGTTCGGGCCTGTTGGGCGGCGTCTTCATGACCGTGTACTTCAGCTTCCGTTTCACCGTGGAATTCTTCAAGGAATTCCAGACGGAACAGCTGCGCACCGATGGGCCGCTGGGCGCGATCGAGCAAAGCCTCGGCTACCATTTCACCATGGGGCAGTGGCTCAGCGTCATCCCGGTGGCCATTGGTCTGTGGATGATTGCCCGGGCGATGCTGCAGAAGAAGGAAGATTTTGAGCCGCCGATGTCGCTGGAAGAGCTCAAGCCTATCCTCGCCGCGGCGCGGGCCAATCCGGGTGCCCAGCCGGTGGCGACCAAAGCGAAACTGAAGGCCAAGAAATAGTCCCGCAGATCGTTTCCGCTGCCCGCGCGTCTGTCTTTCGTACCCGCGATCGCGGGTGCGGAGGCTGCGATGCTGTGGACCCTGTTGACGACCCTGCTGCTTGGACAAGGTGTGGGCGCTCCGCCGTCGGGGGCTGACAGTCACCTTGCGCTGGACGACGTGGCGCGCGTCGTGGAGCCGACGGGCAAGATTCAATGCCCCAAGGTGCCGCTGGTTGCCTATCGCGGCGATGTCATCCACTACGCCTCGCCCTTGCGGGTGAATCCTGATTTTCGCCAACGCCTGCAGCGCTTTGAAACCGTCGTGCGCGAGACGGCGACTGAAGTGTACGGCCGGCCGCCGACGCAGATCCTGCACCTCGGCAGTTTCAACTGTCGGCGGATTCGTTTGTGGCCGGACTACCTGTCTGAACACGGTCTGGGCAATGCGCTGGACGTTGCTGGCTTTGTGTTTCCGCCTTTGCCGCGGCGTACGTCGGCCCCCGCGGACTTGCCGAATCAGCTCAAACGCGCGTTTCGCGTGCGGATCGACCCGGATTGGCAGGCGACCGATGGCGTGGCGGCCCTGCACGCGCGCTTCCTGCACGAATTGGCGCAACGCTTGGTGGCGCGCATGGATATCTTCCGCGTGATGCTCGGGCCGGCCTATCCAGGCCACAAGAATCACTTCCATTTTGACTGCGCGCCGTGGCGCATCGTGGAAATCTAGGTGATCGTGGGGCACACTGGGCAGCGGCTCGCGCCCATTCCCTGGCCGCGTCAAGGTCCGCCATGCGCCGTGTTTCGCCCGCCTTCCTGGCGGGACAACGCCGCCTGCGCGGAGCCCAACGTCGTGCCGCACTGCCGGAACGGCGGGCCTCGTCGACGATCTGGCAGTTCTTCATGGACCACCCGATGCCGCAAGCCTATTTGATCGACGGCGCGGAACCGAGCAGGATCTTCAAATCGTTGTCGGTGAACGCCACGCCCAGGCCGTAGAACAGGTCCGTGCGCGTGGACGGAAACAGCAATTCGTCGCCGCCGACCCAGGTGTAGAGGAACGGCAGGAACTTCCACATCACGCCGGCTCGCAAGCGCGGGCGGACGTCGTCGGTGAAGCGGAAGATATCGGCGCTGGCGATGACGCGGTCGCGGAACAGGTAGAAGTCGATGCCGCCACCCGCGGTCGATTCGATCAGACCGCCGCGCAACGTCACGGGGCCGATACGCTTGGCGTACTGCAGGCCCAACGTCCACGAAGAATCGGTCGTGCGCAATTGCTGCGTCAGCTGCGGCTGCGTCGCCGAGCCGCCCGCGCCGCTCACCGTCGAGGACGTCACCTGCGTGTACGTCGTCGTTTTGCCCAGGTTGTTGCCCGACAGCGTCACAAGCACCGCCTTGTCCTCGCGCAGCTGCAATCGCAGCGTCAGGTCAGATTGCCACGACAAGTTGTCCGGATTGTTTTGGCGAAAAGCGTACGCCGCCAATCTGTAATCGATGCCCGTTTCCAGCGCCTGATACCGATGGATCAGCTCCTTGGCGTCGCTCGTGATCGATTCCGCGTTCTTGACCAGCGTGTCGTCGGTCAACAGCCGGCCAATGTCGCCTTTCCCGTCAGCCACGCCTTTGGTCACCTGGTTCACGTTCTTCGCCGCGCCCGAGAGGTCTTCCATGATGGTCGACGCTTTGGCGATGCCGATGCGCAACTGCTCCAGCGTCGCCTTGAACGCGCCAATCGTGGAGTTCACGTCGTCCTTGTTCTCGCCGACCAGTTCGCGCACGTTCTTGGTGACGACTTCCACGTTGTTCAGGCTGCGCATGGCACTCGAACCGCCGCGATCGAGCAGGTTCGTCGCGCGATCCGCGAGGGCGTCGAGCTTCGCGCTGGTGTTGGCAAACGACCGCAGGCCGCGGTCCAAATCGCCGTCCTTGGCAAACACGCCGGAACTCAGCCGCGCGCGCAGGGACGCCACGGTCAAGCTGAGATCATGGCTCGCCGTCACCAGGTTGTCGGCGATTTCCTCAAGCTTCTTCTGGCCTTCCTCCGAGCCAAAGACCTTCGCCGCCTTGTCGGTGATCTTGGCCACGTCACCGGCGATCTTGTCGATCTTCGGCACGATGTCGCCAGCCGACTGCAATTTCTCAATCGTTTGCTGCAGCGCTGTCGCCGTGATGACCCGCGGAATCGCTTCCCCCTCGCGCAGCTTCCGGCCCGCCGCGCCGGGCGACAGTTCCAGGTAGTAGTCGCCCAGCATCGACGCCTGTAGCCGTTGCAAGACCGCACTATTCTTGAGCAATCCCTTGTCGTCCACTTTGCCGGTCCAGGCGACCACGGTCTTCATCAGGCGAATGTCCACGCGCACGTGCGTGCCTTGCAGCTTCAGCTCTTCCACGCGGCCGACGGTGAAGCCGGCAATCGTCACCTTCGTGCCCGGTGCGACGCCGGTGACGTCGTCAAACATGGCGTACAGTTTGTAAGTATCGTCGCCGCTGCCGATGCCGCGCTGGGTCCAGGCGACGCCGACGACGATAATGACGAGGCTGACGATAACGAAGATGCCGACGGCGATGGCGGAACGCGTGGTGTTCATGCAACCTCCGCAGGTGTCGCTGCGTTTGGCTGCAAGGGTCCGGTTCCACTGACAAAAATAAACTTCCGCACGACTGGATTGGCGCTGCGCCGAAACTCGTCCGGCGTGCCGCACTCGACAATGCGACCTTCAAACAGCATCGCGATGTGGTGGGCGATGCGAAACGTGCTGGCCATGTCGTGAGATATCACCACCGACGTGACGCGGTGGCGCTCTTGGGTTTCAGCAATCATGTCATCGACTTGCGAGATCATCATCGGATCCAGACCCGTCGTGGGCTCGTCGTAGATGATGATTTCCGGATCGAGGATCGTCGCTCGCGCCAGTGCCACGCGCTTCTTCATGCCGCCGGACAATTCCGCCGGGTATTTGTGGTCCACATTTTCCAGATTGAGCTCCGCAAGCCGCGCATGCACGAGGTTGCGCTCCTCCTCACGCGGTAGCGGCCGGTGTTCCCGCAGGGGAAACGCGATGTTCTCGTACACCGTCATCGAGTCGAACAGGGCCCCGGCCTGAAACAGCATGCCAAATTGGCGCCGCGCTTTGAGCAAATCATCGGGTGCCATCGCAAACAGATCCTGGCCATGCAGCTTGACCTGGCCGCTATCGGGACGCAGCAATCCGACCAAATGCTTGACGAGCACGCTCTTGCCACTACCCGATCCACCGATGATGACGGTCACCTTTCCGGTCGCGATCGACAGATCGACGCCGTTCAAGACCGACTGCCCGCCAAAGGACTTGTGCAGATCGACGACTTCGAGGATCGGCGTTTCCACTGATGTTTCAGGTGGTTCATCTAGCATCGGCAGCGCACGGGACCTCCAAGCGGCAAGACCGCGTCCCGTATCATAACCCCTTGCCACGTCTCGCAAAGAAAACACGATCTGACTGGCCTTGGGTGGTTCTCAGGATTTTCTCGCCAACGATGCCGCGCAAGTTGACTCGTGACCGGGACGGGCTAGCATCCATGGGGCGGACCTGTCCGCGCCCGTTCGTCCGTTTGCCCCCCTTGGACCCTGACAAAAGGCCCATGACACCTGCCCAGACTGCATCGCTGCGCGCCATCACGGGAGACCTGCAAGGTCAGGTCTTCTCTGTTGAATCGGAGATGGTCATCGGGCGATCCACCACTTGCGGCATCTTCGTGCCGGATCGGCGCATCAGCCGGGAACACGCGCGGGTGTTCTTCGACGGCGAGCGCTTGTTCGTGGAAGATCTGGCAAGCCACAACGGCGTCTATGTGAATGGTCAGCGGGTCACGAAGGCGGAACTCTTCAACGGCGACTTGATGCGCATGGGCATGTCCCAGTTCAGCGTGTCGGGTCTGAACCGCCGGGATTCGCAGGTGATTCAAGTCGTGCACGACACGCGTCCGTTGCAGCCGCGGGTCGTCCGTCCGGTTGAGAGTATGGAGACGGATCTGGGCGGTTTTGTCGCGGATGACTATTTCGCCGCGATGGGTATGGTCGATACCGATCGCTACCTGACCGCCGATCGCGTCCAGCAGCTCCTGCAGCGCACCCGCAATTTTGCCATTCTGCACGAGATTTCCAAAGCGCTGCAGCGGTATACCGACCTGCGCGAGACCATGCCGCCGTTGCTCGACCTGATCCTTCAGGTGGTGCGGGGCGATCGGGCGGCGATCGTGCTGCTCGACGACGAGGGCAATCTCGCCCCCAAGAGCGTGCGCTACCGCGATCGTCAGTCGGATTCCAATGATACTGGGCAGTTGCGCATTTCGAAAACCGTCGCGGACTACGTCCTGACCCAGCGCTGCGCCATCATCACCGCAGATGCCTCAGCCGACGAGCGATTTTCGGCATCAGAATCGGTGATGCTGGCGAATATCCGCTCGCTGATGGTTGTACCAATTCTGGTCAGCAACCGTCTGCTCGGGCTGATTGAAGTCGAAAACAATCGTAATATCAATGGATTTGATGAAAACGATCTCCACCTCCTGACCGTCGTGGCGTCGATGCTGGGCGTGGGCCTGGACCACCTCGAGGCGACCCAAGCCCGCGAGCGTGCGATGGCCGAATTGCAGGCCACCCACGAGCAACTGCTGGCGACGCAGGAGCGGCTGGTGGTGAGCGAGCGGATGGGACTGCTGGGACGGCTGGCCAGCGGCATTGCCCATGAGGTCAAGAACCACCTCAGCCCGTTCATGCTGGCGGACATGATCGCCAGCAAGTACCCGCAAGATCAGGAAATTCAAGAAGCAGCGGAGCTCATGTTGGAAGCACAGCAGCGCATTCTCGGCTTGGTGGACGAGATCCGTTCGTTCGCGGCAGGCGGCGCGCGCAAAGTCGATATTGCGCCACACGACATGGTGGACGTGATCGAAGGCGTGCTGCGGTTCGTGAAGTGCGATCGCGCGGTCAAGCTGGCCGACATTCACTTCGAATTCGGCGACAAGCCGTTGGTTTTCATGGATGCCCAGCGCATTCGTCAGGTGTTGATCAACTTGATTCGCAATGCCGCGGACGCGCTGCCGAGCTCCGGCGGCCGCATCGACATTTCCGTGCGGACCGAAGGTGACGACGTCGTCGTGGAAGTGACGGACAACGGCCGCGGCATCGCGGGCGATCTGGCCGAAAAGGTCTTTGAACCGTTCTTTTCGACCAAAGGCGAGAAGGGCCTCGGCCTTGGCTTGGACATCTCGCGGCAAATTGTCCACGCGCACAACGGCACGCTGACGTTTGAGTCGAGCGTGGGCGTGGGCACGACGTTTCGCATGAAGGTGCCGTTGGTACCGCCCGGCAGGGGCTCGCGGCCCTATGACGACATGCTGACTGACCCCGGCAGCGCGACCGCCTCCACCAGCCGAGCTGTTTCCTCACCATGAAGCGTCGTCGACCGATCCATCGCGTGGGCGATGTGGTGCTGTTGGACCACGTCGTCGTGGTGCGCAAAACGACGGCGGTGGAGCTGCAAATGACCCGGCCGGATCGCCGGCTGGCGCAGGCGATCGGTCGGCGTGATCCGCTGGTTTCGCGCGTCCTCGGGGCACACGACGAGCACATTGCGTCGTTGGCGCGCGTGGAAGCCGAGTTGCGGGCGCGGCACATTCCGCATCGGGTTGTGTCCCACTTTGGCCGCCGCGACGCCGCACGCGCGAGCCTGGTGGTGACCGTAGGCGGCGACGGGACGTTCCTGCGCGCCTCGCACGCCATCGACGCCACCGACGACAGCGATGGCCCACCGATGCTGGGGATCAACAGCGCGGCCAGCTCCTCGGTCGGCTATTTCTGCGCTGCCGCGGCCGATGGTTTTGGCATGCTCTTGGACCAAATCGCTGCCGGGAAGATCCGAAGTCGCGGACTTTGGCGATTGCAGGTGGCGATCAACGGCAAGCCGATTCGCGATCTGGCGCTGAACGACGTGCTCCTGGCGCACCAATCGCCTGCCGAGACGTCACGTTATGTGCTGAAAGTCGGCGATACGACTCAGGATCACAAGTCCTCCGGACTGTGGATCGCGACGGCGGCGGGATCGACCGCGGCGATTCGCTCGGCCGGCGGCAAGATGTTGGAGGTGGACGAACGGAAGCTGCAGTACCGGGCTCGCGAGCTGATGCTCTGGGCCCTGGAAGGCGATCCGCTCGAAGGCGGTGTTGTCGACGAACTGGAAGTGATTTCAAGGATGTACACCGGTATGGTGTATCTGGACGGCGGTCACTTGCGCCAGGCATTTGGCTTCGGCGATCGCGTTGCGTTTCGTCTGGCGCCCCGGCCCATGCCCTGGGTCGCGCCACATGAACTGGACGAGCGTCGGCAACGCTGGACGGACAAGATCAGCGTGGCGAAGGACTGACTTCAGCCGCCGTTTGCGCCGCCAAGCGCGCCAGCACACCGGCACCGCCCGTTCCCAAGCTTCGGCTGCGAAACTGCACCAGCGCCAGTCCCGGTCGTGTCGAATGGCCAGCCGTGCAGGTCTCCTGCAGGACGACCGGCCCGGCCTCACGGTTGCCGATCTCGGGCTCAGCCGCCTCACCGCGCATCCAGGCCTGTGTCAAACGCTCGGCCTCGTGCGCGCTCACCCTGCCGAGCTGCTGCCGCTTCAAATACCGCCCGCAGATCGCGCAAGCCGGTTCCGATGTCAGGTGCAGCAGCGCACGGCGGATCAGGACGGTCAGGAACGCCAGCGTCGCGGAGAGCAGCAGCGCCTGAACCAACGGTTGGGCCGGCAACCGCCGCTCCAGGCCGATCGCCCGCAGAACCAGCGGACCGGCGTACCACTGCACCAGAAGCGCGCCACGCACGCCGTCAGCACCCGTTTCCGCATTCAAGCCCAAGTCGACCAGTTGCAGGGGCGTGTCGGCACCGGAGACGAGAAAATCCTCTGCCATGTCATGGGATTCACGCAGCACCGCCTGGGCTTGTTCGGCGCGAAATCCCCAAGCGTCCGTCAGCCGGTGCATCGCGAGCCAGGTACACGCCGCGGCGAGCGCGATGACCAGCGCGCCAGCCCGCGGCCGCCAGCGCAGCAGGTGAGCCAGCGCGACGGCGGTGACGGACAGCGTCAAGGCGGCGAGCACTTCATAAAAGCCCAGAATCGCCAGCACGCGTCCGGCGAGACCTGTCGCCACGCCCAGCAGGCAAGCCACCACCACCATCGCCAGGAACGCGAGGGTGGCGCGGGATGTCGTCTGAAGAAAATGGGTTTGCGAAGTCAAATCAGCAGTTTATGCCTGCGGGTACTGCTTGGCGCAGTTCACCGCGAGCTCGATGAACTCAATCACCCGGTCCGCCGTCTGCGGCACTTGCCAGCAGGTCACGCCGCACATGCCGTCATGGACGCGCACGTCTACCGGATCGTAGTCGCGCAGCTGGAACGCCAGGTCGCCGGCCAGCATCGCATCGGCACTCGCGCCGGGCGACAGACGCAGCTTGTAGCCTTCCGGCACGCGGCCATCGTGCACTTCCGGCGCGTTCAAATCCGGCAGGTCCAGGCCCGTCGGCGGCGCCAGTGGCCCAAATCGCACCAGCGTGTGCGGCTCCACCTTGGACATCACCAGCACGCGCAGGAAGCCGTCGCCTTCACCCACTTCCGGTGCCGAGGCCTCGATCCGCAGCGCGTAGCCTTTGTAATCGCCGGTCACAATCGTTTCCTTGTCGCCCTGCTGCACGCCCAGATGCACCTTCTGACCGGCTTGCGCGACCGGATCGATGCGTCGCCGCGCGGAGCGGAAGATCGCGAAGAGCACAACCGCCAGGCCGACGACGCCCAGCGCCAGCAGTCCAGCTTTCACCGGGTCGATCGTCGCCGCCGGGGTCGAGGTCACGCACCGATCGATGTCGTCCGCCGAAGCGCCCGCCTTCGCTTTGGTCAGGCATTGCCCCACCACATCGGAAGACAACTCCTTGTAGCGATCCAGCTTGGACTGGTAGACCTCTTTCTTACGCTTTTCCCACAGTTCCTTGTAACGCGTCTCCTCCTTGAGCGGCGCGGCGTTGTCGAGGCTGTCCGGGTTCTCGCCCTTGGCCTCCACCTCTTTTTTGCGGACTTTCTGGTATTCGACCAGCACGTTGTCCTGCTCGCGATCGGCGCGCAGTGCAGCCAGGCCTTCCGCGTCCTCCGGCTTCGCCGTGCGGATCTCTGCGCAGCCCGTCGCCGCCAGCAGGGCGCCGAGCGCGATGGTCGTCAGGCCAGACCGGAATGCGAACAGCCGATTCTGCAAGTCGTGATTCTGCATGAAATCCTCTCTGCGCCGAATGCTTGTTGCCTGCTGAGTGCCTGAGTCCCGATGGATCGGTTCAAGTTGCGTCGAGCGATGCAGCCCAGTTGAACTGCCGCACCCATGGGTCTGTTTGACACGATTCGCGGATTTTGTCACGAAGCCCCCGTTTCGCGCCAGCCGCCACTTGTCAGACCCGTCATTTTGCACTGCGTGAACCCAGTTTCACGCTCGAGCGTCGAAGTCTGAGATGCGTTGCATGTGGCGACGGCCCTGATTGCGACGCCGGACTTCCGCCGTCACCTTGAAACGTTGTGAGCCTAACACGGTGCCAAAACGCACGCAAACGGGAGACTGGCGCCGCTGCACAGGACTCGGCATCATGCGTGGCCGGGTGGCTGCCTGTCGAAGCTGGAGGTGGAAAAGACGTTGCGCAGAATCGTGCCATCGGTGCTCTGGATCCTCCTTGTTGCGCTGGCGATTCCTGCCCAGGCGCTGCGGGTGCAGGTGCGCGCACGGACGCGGCTGCAATTGACCGTCCTTCCGACGGGCGGCGAGCTGGAGGTGCGGGGCACGTTGCGGGATGCGCGCGATCAACCGGTGGCGCAGGCCGTGGTGGCGGTGACCGTCGTGGGCAGTCCACCGCCGGCGGAGACGCATCTGGTGCGGCAAGAACTTGCGGCCACGACGGCGCCAGATGGGCATTTTTCAGCCCGGCTACCGGTGGGTCCGTGGCTCGGTGCGGATCGCCTCGCGCATGTGGAGGCGCGCTTCGCCGGTGGGCCGACCTGGGGCGAGGCGACGGCGGAGATGCTGTTTGACCTGCACAAGCAGGACGTGTCGCTGGAAATTCACGCGCATCCCATGCAACTCCGCACAGATTCTGGCGATGTGGAACTGACCGCGGAGTTGCGATCGGGGGATTTGCCACTTTCCGCGCTGGAAGTGCATTGGGCCATCGACGGCAATCCGGTGGTGGTTTCCCGCAGCGATGCCGACGGCGTTGCCCGGGCGCTGCTCCCGGCGACGGCACTCGGCGTGCCGGGCCCCCATGCGGTGTCAGCGCACGTAGCCGGCAACGACCAGGTCAACGAGGCGGATGCGACGCTGATGGTCGACTTGCTTGGCGCGGTCCAGGTCGACCTGATGCAGCGTGCCGGCGATGTGAAGAACGCCTGTGCCGCCGCCGGGGCGCAGCTGTCCGCGCTGGACTGGTGTCTGCAAGGGCAGGTGCGGACCGCGCAGAAAGGCGTCTGGCGACCCGTGCAGAACGCAGCGGTCTCGCTGCACATCGAACGCCATCTGCTGGCGGCCCTGACCACGGATCACGACGGGCGATTCTTTGCGGTGGCACGCGGCGAAGCGTTGGCGCGCATGTTTGCACCGGGCGCGGTCGGTCTGGTTGCCCGCGCACAGGTCGTTGGACCGTGGTATGAGATCGGCTGGAGTCCCGTGGTTTCGTTGGAGATTCCACGGCCGCCGGAACTGTCGAGCTGGCTGTACGCGGTGCCGCTGCTGGCGCTTGCGGTCGCCGTCCTGGTCCAGCGGTGGCGGGCGCGGCGGCGGGAACTGGCGCTGCAGGCGTGGCGTGAAGCGACTTCCGCGGGTCTGCCGGACGAACAGGTGCGGTCGACTGCCGCGGGCGAGCCGTCGTGCCGCCTGCGCGGTCGGGTGCTGCATGGCGAAACCGGGCGGCCGTGTGCCAGCCGAATGGCCGTGCGGTCCCGCGAAAGCGCCGAAATTGTAGCGCAACTGCTTGTGCAGGATGGGTATTTCGATTTGCACGACGTGGCTCCCGGTCGCTACGTGTGGCAGGTCGAGATCGACGAACACCAGACGTTGGAATTGCCGCTCGATCTGCCCCACGACGGCTTGTACGACGGCTGTGAGTTGCTACCGGCCAGTTGTCGTGCCGTTGTGCGCGGCGCCTTCAGTGCAAGTGTCCGCACCTGGACGCAGCGGCCGGTGGATTGGACGCGCGAGACGCCGCGCGATGTGGAGCCGCGGGTCTCGGGCGTCCTGCGTCGGGGTCATGCCGACCTGCGCGATGCCGTCCGCCGCGTGGAACGCGCGCTGTACGGCCGCCGCACTGATCCCGAGGTTGCGGACGCAGCGCGTTCTGCTTTGCATCGCGTGGAGGGTGGCCAATGACGCGCTGGCTCGTCTTGCTGCTGCTCGTGGTTCCGACGGCCGGGTACGCCGCGGATTTTGAGCCCGCGTCGCACGACTGGAATGGTTTGAACAAGCTGCAAGCCGTCGCCGGCGAAGCGGACCTGCAAATCCATGCGCAGACGACGCTGGATTGGGCGCAGGTCGACGAGCACGATGTGCTGCTGGTGGTGGCGCCGCAAGTCGCGCCGACTGGCGTGGCGCTGGACAGCTTGATTCGCTTTGTCGAGTCGGGTGGCCGGCTCATTGTCGCGGACGATTTTGCCCACGGTGCAGCGTGGCTGGCGCCCTTCGGCCTGAAGTTGGTCCCGGCGCCCGCGCACGCGCGGCAGCACTATGAAGGCGTGGAAGGCCTGCCCATGGTGACCATCGCACCCGACGCTGCCTCCGAGCGTTTGGCCACGCGCTGGCAGATGCACGGCGCCAAGCTGTCGCTCGCGGCATTTTTGGGTCACGAGATTCGCGCGCCCCTCGTTCTCAATCACCCCGCGACGCTGATGACTCCGGACCCGGGCGATTCTCCCGTCGTCGTGTGGGGGCCTTTCGACGAGCCGGGAGCGGCGTGGCTGGCGGAGACAGATCTCGGTGGCGGACGGGTGCTGGCGCTGGCGGACCCCAGCATGTGGCTCAACACGATGCTGGAGCGGTTTCACGACAACAAGCAGTTCGCCGCCAACGTCTTGCGCTACTACTGCGTGGCCGATCGGCCTTGTCGCGTGACGCTTCTGGCCAACGCCACGGCGGTTACGGGCGCGTTCACGCCGCGCCATGCGCCCCAGCGAGCGGGCTTGCGCGCGGGCCTGGAGCAGGCCGCCCAATGGCTTCGGCAATTGGCGCACCTGCTCGGCGGGCGGCTGGTTGGTGTTGCGCTGGTGCTGACCGTGCTGTTGCTGCTCGGTGCGCCGATTCTGCTGCGGGCGCGGACGGGACCGCCGATTGTGCCGCCCCACGCCACGCCCTTGCGGCAGCGTACGGCGCTGATGGACACCGTGCTGGCGTGGCTGGGCAACCTGCACGCGGACTACCGCAAACCGGCGCGGCTGCTGGCCACGCATCTGGATCGACGGATTCGCCAGTTGGAACGAGACCCGTCGTTGCGCGAGCACGGTGATCCGGTGGCGGCGATGATCCGTCAGGGCCGTGTCCACGCGCAGGCGGAACCGCGCTTGCGCAGCGTGCTGGAAGGCGTGCGCGAAGCCGCAGACATCGACGATGCACCGCTGTCCAAGGTGCGTTTTTGCCAACTTGCCGCGGACGTCGAATGGGCGGAGTCACTGCTCGCCCAGACGGATCGCGTCGTGCCCAAACGGCCCTGAGGCTGTTCAAGCGAGCCAACCTCGTGCATCGTGCGGGCGGTTCACACTCTGGAGGTGCACATGACCACAAGCGGCGCTCTCGATCACCCACGGCTGGCGGCAGCGGTTGCCTTGCGCGATCGGGTGCTGGCGGAAGTGGGCAAGGTCTACATCGGTGGCGAGGACGTGCCGCTGCTGATTCTGGCGGCGATGCTGGCGCGCGGGCACGTGCTGCTGGAAGGTGTGCCGGGTTTGGCGAAGACGACCTTGGCGAAGGCCATGGCGCAAGCGACAGGCTGCGCCTTTCGACGCATCCAGTTCACGCCGGATCTGCTGCCCGCGGACATCACGGGAACGTACATTTTCAATCAGAAGATCCACGAATTCGAGCTGCGACGCGGCCCGCTCTTCGCGCAGATCGTGCTGGCCGACGAGATCAACCGCGCGCCGGCGAAGACGCAATCCGCGTTGCTGGAGGCGATGCAGGAGCGGCAGGTGACGATTGAGGGTGCGACGCAATCGCTGCCGGAGCCGTTCCTGGTGCTGGCGACGCAGAATCCGGTCGAGCAGGAGGGCGTGTACTTGCTGCCGGAGGCGCAAATCGACCGGTTTTTGGTGCGCATCCAACTGGAGTATCCGAGTGCGGCGGATGAAGCGCGGATGCTGCAGACCTACGACAAGCCGGTGCCGGCGGTCGAGCCGTCGGTGAGCGTCGAGGAACTGCTCGGTTTTGCGGCGTCGGTGGATGTGGTGCACGTGGAAGAGAAGCTGATGCACTACATCGTCCGGCTGGTGCAGGCGACGCGCACGCATCCGCGCGTGGCGCTTGGGGCGTCGCCGCGGGCTTCGCTGGCGTTGATGCGGCAGTCCAAAGCCTGGGCGCTGCTGCAAGGCCGCGACTACGTGACGCCGGACGACGTGCGCAAGATGCTGCGGCCGGTGTTGGAACACCGCGTGATGGTGACGACGGACGCGGCCATCGAAGGCGTGACGTCGGCAGCAGTTGTGAAAGATGTGGCCGTGCGCACGCGTTTGAGCGACGCTCAGCCCGGCGTGACGCCACCGCGGCCGGACGTCGTGATCGCCGACGCGGACGGGCAGGCGTAGCCGATGCTGGAATCGCGCGGGCGGCTGCTGCTGACAGTGGCGCTGGGCTTGGTCGGCGCGGGCCTGCTGCTGGCGATACCTGGGGCCGTGTTGGCCGGCGTGCTCGTGTTGATGGCCATGCTCCTGGAAATGCTGCGAATTCGCGCGGCGTTAGCGCCGATGAAGGCGCCGTGTGGCGTCCTGGCGACGCTGGCCGTCGACCGCGACGACGACGATGCGGAAACCCAGCGCGGTGTGTCCCACCGCGTCGACGCGCCGATCCGTCTGCGTCTGCAACTGCAAGTGCCGGCGGAGTTTGACGGACTGCGGATCGATTTGCGCAAATGGTGGACAAGCGCCGGGTTGGAGCTGGGTGACGACAGCCGGCGGTCGCTGTATCTGCGGCAGTCCGGGACGCGCGTGGCGCTGGTGGTATTGCCCAAGCTCGCAGCAGTGCACCGGATTTTGGGTGTGCAGGCACGGCTTACTGATGCGATGGGCCTGCTCTCGGCGGACATTTTCCTGCCGTGCCCGTGCGAGTTGGCGGTTCTGCCGCGGTCCTTGCCGTTGGATCTGCGGCGGCTCGCGGAAACCCGCCGCATGTCGCCGCGGCCGACCGGATCGGAGCGACCGGATCGCGTGCCCGGCTCCGGCGACGACCTGCGGGAACTGCGCGAGCACGTGCCAGGCGACCCGTTCAAACACATCGCGTGGAAAGCATCGGCGGCGCGCGGGCGGCTGATGAGCCGCAGCTTTGAACGCGAGCGAACCCGCGCCCTGTACGCCGTGCTGGATGCGGGCGCGACGATGCGCGATGGCCGGCCCGGGCATGGCGCGTTGGATCAGGCGATGGATCTCGTGCACTCGCTGGCGGAAGCGTGCGCGCGCGGCCACGATCCGTTTGGCTTGGCGCTGGTGGATGGTCGCGTCGTCGATCGTCGGCCGGTGCTGGAAGGGCTGGCGGCGCTGCGCGATGCGGATCGCGCACTGTTGGACCTGCGCCGTGCGGTGGCGGAAGACCTGACGCCGATGGCGGACGACGAACTCGTGGCGACCGTCGCCGACTATCTGACCGCGGTGGAACGGCTGGCGTTGCCGCCTCTGGACGGGACGCCCGAAGCGGCGTTGCGGCGGCGTCAGCGCGTGGTCATGGCGGCCATGGCGCGGCTGCCCGAACGGGAACGCTCGCCACTGCTGCGTGGGCCTGAGCCGGCGGCGCGGCAGGACATCGCGATTTTGCGTCGCTATTGCCGGGCGATGGAATTGGCGTTGCCTTATCGGCCGGGCCTGCACGCTTCCGAACGCGTGGCTGGACTGGTGGCGGGTCTGCGGGCGGCGGCGACGGCGCGGAAGGGGCCGTTCGCGATCGTGCTGGTCTCCGATTTTCGCAAGCTCTCCCACGCCTGCGAGCCGCTGTGGAAAGCCTGTGCCGCGGTGCGCGTCCAAGGGCATCGCGTGCTGGCGGTGACGCTGCGGGAGTCCGATGACCGCGGGGTGCTGGCGGGGTTGACGGATCCGGAGGATATCGACGCGGCGCGCGGCCTGCTGCGTTCGGACGCGGCGGCGCGGCAACAAGCGCTCGACGAATTGTCCGATGGGTTTCGCAAAGTCGGCGCGACGTTTCTGGCGGACCCGGAGCCGCAGACACTGGTGACTCTGTGGCGGCACGCGTAGACTCTTGGCGCAGGAGGGAACGATGCATTGCAGTCGCGTGGGGTGGTTCTGGGCGTGCGTGTGCTTGGCGGCGTGTGGCACTTCCGCGGCCGGCGACGATGCGGGCGCCACGGACGTGGTCGCGACAACGCCGTCCGGCGCGCCCATTTTGCTGGGCAACCCGACAACGCAATCACCGCTGCCGCCGGGGACTCGGCCTGATCCAAACCAGCCCGAGGGCAAGGATCTGCTGCCGGACGTCGAACACGTCGTCGTGCTGATGATGGAGAACCACAGCTACGACAACTACTTTGGTATGTTGAACCGCGGCGAAGGCTTCACGCTCGACGGCAACGGTGTGCCGGCCAACCAGGATCTCGACGCGAGCGGTGCGGTCGTGCTGGCCTACCATCTGACGACGACGGAGCAGACTGCCAACCACGTGACGCAGAACTGGGTTTCCTCGCATACCCAGTGGAATAACGGCAAAATGGACGGCTTTGCGAAGACGAGCGGTCGCGAAGGCATGGGCTATTGGACCGGCGCGGATCTGCCGTTCTACTACAGCTTGGCTGGTGTGTTTCCCCTGTGTGATCGCTACTTTGGCTCCGTCATGGCGCAAACGTATCCGAACCGGCGGTTTCTCCACGCCGCGACCGCGATGGGCCTTGTGACGACGACGCTGCCCGCGCTCGACGAGGCGCCGCCCAAGGGCGGGACGATCTTTGACAAGCTCGACCATTTTGCCATTTCCTGGCGTGAGTACAGCGCCGGATTTCCGGAAATCGCCATATTTCCATCGGTTTACGTCGCGCACACCGACAATGTTGTGGGCATCGACCAGTTCCTCAAAGATGCCAAGGGCGGCACGCTGCCGTTCTTCAGCTTGATCACGCCGCATCCGAACGTCAGCGAGGAGAATCCGCAGGACATCCACCAGGGCGAAGCGTTTTCAGCCGGCATCATCCAGGCGGTGATGACGAGTCCGAACTGGGCGAAAACGGTGTTGATTTTGACCTACGACGAGCATGGTGGGTACTACGACCATGTGCCGCCGCCAGCCGCATTCGCGCCCGACGACATTCCGCCCGACCCGGTGAAGACCAAGGGCGTGCCGGGTGGCTACGATCGCCTCGGTTTTCGCGTGCCGACGGTGATTGTTTCGCCTTTCGCCAAGCCGAATTACGTCTCGCACGTGGTGCACGACCATACGTCCATCCTGCGTTTGATGGAGACGAAATGGAACCTGGGCGCGCTGACCTTTCGCGATGCCAATGCATCCAACCTCTTGGATGTGCTTGATTTTGTCAATCCGCCGGCGTTCTTGACGCCGCCGAAGTTGGCCGACCCGGCGTGGCCGGCCAATGCGATCCAGGTGCCGCCGGACGATCCGAACGGGCCGTGACTTGTCGCGTTGCGCGTTTTCACAATCGAGTCGCCAAATCGCGCTCTATCTGCAATAGTTGCGTGGACGGTGCGTGTTGGAGCGCCCGCATGCCATTTTGCAGGAGTTGCCATGAATCGCACCGTCTTCTCGATCGTCCTTTGTCTCGCCGCAGTCGCTGTCTCGGCATGCGGGTCCACCACGAACGGAAGTGGGACTGCTGTCCTGACTGACGTCCAGACCGGCTCGGACACGCAGACGGTGGCCGACACCGGTACTGCTGGCGACACGGCACCGGCCGGCACGGATGCAGCGTCCAGCGATGTGTCCGCACCCCAGGACACCGCAGGCATCGACACGACCACGGCCGACACGGCCAAGCCCGATGTCGCGGTGTTGGACACAGCGACGGTCGACACGGTCCAGGAAGACGTGGCTGCGTCCGGTGCGTGCACCAACCCGGCAGACAAGACCATCATGGATTCCGGCACGGTCGCGGACAAAGCCACCACGTGCGGGATGAACAACATCGGCAATGCTGCCAAAGCGACCGAGTGCGTCAAGACGGCTACCGGCCTGAGCGACGCGTGCTCGCAGTGCTTCGCCGGCATCTTCTCGTGCACGATGACCAACTGCATCGCGCAATGCATGGGCGGCGCGAGCGCTCCGGCGTGCACACAGTGCATGGCCGACAAGGGCTGCAACGCCGCGTTCACGACCTGCTCCGGCGTTTCGCCGTAGTCGACCTACGCCACGGGCTTCTCGATCTGACCGTCCGGCCGTTTGGCAAATCGCTGCGGCTCGGCACCGTGCACCGGATCGTCGCGCGTCCACGGCCAACCGCCAAAGCGCGTGCGCTGATAGTCCGCGTAAGTCTGTTGGATTTCCTGCATCGTGTTCATGACAAACGGCCCGTACTGCGCGACCGGTTCGGCAATCGGCCGGCCTTGCAGCATGAGCAGTTCTGCGCCTTGGGCGTCCGCTTGTAGGCGCGTCGCCACGTCTGCGCGCATCGTGATGGCCTGCTTGGCCGGAATCGTGCGCTCGCCGATGCACAGCGTCTCGCCGGAAAAAAAGTAGAGCATGCGGTTGGAGCCCGGCGCCGCGGCAGGCAACGTCCACTCGGCGTGTGGCGCCAGCTTGAGCGTCCAAATCGCCACATCGGTATCCGGCCGCGACGCCCAGGACGACGGCGGCGGTGACGGCGGCGTCTGCTGCCCCAGCCGGCCAGCGACCATCATCACTTCCGTGGTCCGACCTTGGGCATCCCGTTCCGTCGTGTGCGGAATCGTGTCGGCCCACAGCATCTTGAAATGCGGCTGCGCCATCTTGTCCTGGCGTGGCAAGTTCAACCAGATCTGGAACAGTTCCACCGGATTGGCACCTTCGCGATTGAGCAGCGGAAACATTTCTGCGTGCTGGATGCCGCGGCCCGCGGTCAGCCACTGCACATCGCCGTGACCGTAGCGGGCTGCCGCGCCCAGCGAATCCGCGTGGTCAATCAGGCCACGCCGCACGACAGTCACGGTTTCAAAGCCGCGATGCGGATGCGACGGAAAGCCCGGGACGACGTGACCGTGGTACATCCGCCAGCCGTCCTTGCCGGCAAAATCCTGACCCATCTGGCGGCCTTCCAGCGAGGCAGCCGGACCGAAATCGGCATTGGCAGCCGGGTAGGCATCGTCGTGGTGCACGCAGAACAGGAATGGATCGGGCGTCTGCCACGGAAAACGCAGCGGCTCAAAGTGGGCAACGGCGTCGACGGTAGGTGGCGGAGGCGTCATGGCGGGTTCCTTGGCTGGAGCGGAGGGTCGAGCCGACGTGGCCGGGCGCGCGCAGGCGGCAACCCCAACCGCAGCGAGGCTTTTCAAGGCGTCGCGACGGGAAACATTGGCCATGGGGAAGTCTCCGTTGGGACTGGGCAGAGATCCTGAGTGTCCGTAACCACCCCCGATGGGTCAATTCGCTTCGCCCCAACCACGCAAAAGTCCACAGGTTCGCACCACAGGGTCAGGAAGAGCCAGCGTCGGCCAGCGCACAGTGCGGCCTCTCTTGACCTGATCCGGCCGTTGGCGCAGCATCCGGGACGGCCCGCGCCAACGGCGACGCGGAGCCGCATTGCGGGGATTGCTGATGCTCTTCAACAGTCTGGCGTTCTGCGGTTTCCTCGCGACCGTCTACGTCCTGTATTTCAGCCTGCCTCGCTTCCAACTGACGACGCTGCTGCTGTCGGGATTGCTGTTCTATGGCTGGTGGAATCCGCCGTACCTGCTGCTGTTCCTGTTCACGGTTGGGCTCGACTTCATCGTTGGCGCCAAAGCTGCGCCGTCCGCTGGTGGCAACCGCAAGGCGTGGCTCGTCGCCAGCGTCATCGCCAATCTGACGATCCTCGGCACGTTCAAGTACTACAATTTCTTTGTGCAATCTGCGGCTGAGCTGCTGGGGCTGGCGGGCGTGCACTGGACTCCGCCCGCGTTCACCTTGCTGTTGCCGATGGGCATCTCGTTCTACACGTTCCAGAGCATGTCCTACACCATCGACTGCTACCGCGGCACATGTGCGCCCATCCGCCGTTTCGACCGCTTTCTGCTCTTCGTTTCGTTCTTTCCGCACCTCGTAGCCGGCCCGATCATGCGTCCGGAAAACCTCGTGCCGCAGTTCCGCGAAGGCGTCCGTTTTCGCGGTGACTGGATGGTCATGGGCGCGGTGCAAATCGCCCGCGGCTATGCCAAAAAACTGTTCATTGCCGACGGCTTGGCGCCGTACGTCAACCGCGTCTTTGCGCACCCCGAGCAGTTCGATCGGGTGCAACTGCTCGTCGCGGTCTACGCGTTTGCCGTGCAAATCTACTGCGATTTCTCCGGCTATTCGGACATCGCGATCGGCCTGGGGCGTACGCTGGGCTACACCATTCCGGTCAACTTCCTGCACCCGTACCAGTCGCTGTCCATCACGGAATTCTGGCGCCGCTGGCATATTTCGCTGTCGTCCTGGCTGCGGGATTACCTGTACGTGCCGTTGGGCGGTAACCGCGTTGGCCCCGGACGGACTTACGTCAACCTGATGCTGACCATGCTGCTGGGCGGTTTGTGGCACGGCGCGGCGTTCAACTTCATCATCTGGGGCGGCATTCACGGCGGGCTGCTGGCGATCGAGCGCTGGTTCGGCGTCTCGGCGATCCCGCGTGCAGACATGCCGTTGTGGCAGGTCTGGGCGCGCCGGCTCGCGGTCTTCCATTTGGTCTGCATTGCCTGGGTCTTCTTTCGGGCCGAAACGTTTGCCGGTGCCATGGCCATCTTCCGCGGCATCGCGGGGAGCCTTGGCGATTGGCGGCATTTGAGTCCCATGGTCTTGCTGTGGATCGGCTTGTTCACCCTCTGCCACGAGATTTCCCGCCGTCTGGACTGGCAGCGTCTGGCACGGCAGCCGCTGGCCTTGGGCATGTCCTTGACGCTGCTGGTCATTTCGCTGTTGGTCATGTTCCGGAGGATTCCAAGTGAGTTCATCTACTTCCAGTTCTAGCCCGATCGGTGCTGCGCTGGATGCGACGGCCGTCGCTCCGTGGGTGAGCCGGAAATTCGTCCTGCGCGCGCTCCTGTGGCCGGCTGTCGCAGTGCTGCTGGCCGAAGGCGTCTGCCGAATTGTTTCGCCCATTTACCTGGAGAATCCCGATCCGAGCGAGGTGGAGGTCGAAGCACCTGGCTACCGCGCCCTGCGGCCGAATTGGACCGTGCACGTCAACGTCGGCGGCAAGCCGGTTGCCGCGAGCATCAACGCGGACGGCTTTCGCGACGACCCGTTTCCAGCCGAACGGTCATGCCTTGTCGTTGGTGTCGGCAACTCCTTTGTCGCGAACTGGGCCATCGATCGCGCCGACTTCTGGTCGACGCACCTGCAAGAACGCCTGGCTCATGGCGTGCCGAATCAGCGCTGCGCCGTACGTTCCGTCGGCTTTCAGGGCTGGACGCTGGGGGAGATCGACGCCGCGTTGGCGGATCGCGTGCTGCCGCAGAAACCGGATGTCGTCGTGCTGGTGTTCAACAACCTGACCATGTGGAGCACGACCGCGCTGCGGTTGGAGACCGCGGACAAGGCGATCCAGAAATGGCGGGAGACGCCGCACGACAAGCCGCAGCCGGTCGTTCAGCCCGCGCCAAGCGCGATGGGCCGCGTCATTGGTTTGTACAACCTGCTGGAAGGCCATTCCGCGCTGCTGGGCACGCTGAAGGCGCGCATTCCGATGCTGCCGATGACCTTGGGGCTCACGCAACTCGCCGTGCCAGCGATTTACCGCGACGCGGAATTCGCCACACGTCGCGCGCCGACCTTGACGTCCCTGGATGCGTTGCACGCGCGGATTACGCGGCAAGGCGCGCAATTCGTGTTGGTGCTGGCGCCGTCGTTGCCGGAGACCGACAGCGATGTCTACGACCTCATGCTCGCCGTCTTTGGCGGAAGCGAGCGGGCCATCGACGCGCATCGGCCAGCCGCGGCCCTGGCCGTATGGGCGCACGCACGCAGCGTGCCCTTTGTCGACCTGACGCCGGTCCTCGCCGGCCACGTTCCGTCGGCGATGAGCTACGTCGACCATCACTGGAACGAAGTGGGCAATGCGCTGGCCGCGGAGTTGTTGGAACCCATCGTCCGCGGGCAACTGCAAGCGCGCTGAATTCGGCCGCGTCAGCCGAGGGAAATTGACGCGACGCGATCGCGCGCGCACGCTTCCACGGGCGGCCACAGCGACCCTGGCCGCAAAGCACAGGTGCCCGTTATGCCGTCCCTCGTTGCCGTCCACGCCGATGACCTGCTCGCCCTGCTTGTCGCCCTGCTTGTTGGCGCGCTCGTTGGCGCCGAGCGGGAATATCGCAGCAAAGCCGCAGGCTTTCGCACGCTGATTCTCATTTGCGTGGGCTCCGCCTTGTTCACGCTGTTGTCCCTGCGTCTCGGCGAGCCGGCGTCTCACGATCGCATCGCATCGAACATCATCACCGGCATCGGCTTCATCGGTGCCGGGGTCATCTTCAAAGATGGCGTGAACATCGCGGGTCTGACCACGGCCACGTCCATTTGGGTCACGGCGGCGCTGGGCATGGCCGCCGGCGCCGGCGAGTTCGCCCTGGCCGGCATCGGGCTCGTCCTGGTGCTCATCGTCCTGGTCGTCTTCGATCGGCTGCAACTGGTCATCGACCGGCTCAACCACATGCGGCCGTGTCGCATCCAGTTTCGCAGCGAAAAGGCGAGCGTGACCGTCCTGGAAGAGGCCATCGTATCCTGCGGCCTGCAGGGCACGAATCGCAAGTTCGTCCGCGACAACGAACACTTCTCGGTCAGCTACCAGTTGACCGGCAGTTCCGAGGCGCATCGCCGATTCAGCGACTACCTGATGGGCAACCAGTTCGTCGATGGCTTCGAGTATTGACGGTGGCGCGGCGGCCGCCCTGTTCACCTGCCAAATCGCGAAATCTGCCCTTGCACAACAATTCTTTACGCGTCATCCTGCGGCAAAAGCTAAGGTTCACAGGTTGACGCCCACGCGCTTGCCATCCGTTCTGGCCGCGCTGTGGATTGACCCAGATGTGCTTGTTTGTTTTGGAGGCTCTCGATGTCTGCCTGTACCCGCCCGCTCGCCCTCTTTCTCGGCGTCTTCCTGCTCCTGCCCGCGGCGCTTGTCGGCTGCGCAGATGACACGCCGGTCGACACGTCGGCGGCGGACGCACCAAGCGGCACGGATCAGGGCGACATTGGCTTGCAGGATGGGTCGGCCGGCGACGCGATCGCGGGCGACGCTGGACTGGATGCGAGTCAGGCCGATCTTGCGCAGGCAGACTTTGGACAAGGCGATCAGTTTCAGGGCGACATCGGTCCGGAACCGGACACCCAGCTTCTGCCCAAGTGCGTGAGCGATGCCGACTGCGCCGACAGCAACCCTTGCACGTTCGACACCTGTGACCTTCAGACCCAGGCGTGCAGCCACACGATCGAGGCGGGCCAAGCGTGCGACGACGGCAGCACCTGCACCACGGGCGACGTCTGCGGCAAGGACGGCACGTGCAGCGGCGCTTCGCAAAAGGTCTGCGACGACGGCAATCCGTGCACCGATGACACGTGCGACGCGAAGCTCGGCATGTGCTCCTTCAAGCTCGCCACCCACGCGTGCGACGACGGCAACCTGTGCACCCTCGGCGACGCGTGCAGCAAAGGCGCTTGCGTCGGCGGCGCCAAAACGCTGTGCGACGACAAGAATCCGTGCACGACCGACGCTTGCAGCCAGGCGACGGGCAAATGCACGCACACGGAATCCACGGGCGCGTGCTCGGACGGGGACGCTTGCACCAGCGGCGACACGTGCGTGGCGGGCGCCTGCGCGGGCACGGCGGTGATCTGCAACGACAACAACGGTTGCACGCTCGACAGCTGCGACAAGACGACGGGCAGCTGCCTCTTCGCGGCGATCACCAACTGCGGTGTTGCCTGCACGGACGCTGGCCAGTGCAACGACAACAATCCGTGCACGACCGACGCGTGCGTCGGCGGCAGCTGTCAGCAGACGGCGACCGCTGGCGGCACGTGCGATGACGGTAACCCCTGCACGACGGACAGTTGCGCGGGCGGCCTGTGCGTCGGCAAGCCGATGTCGTGCGATGACAACAACCCGTGCACCACGGACGCGTGCGATCCCGGCACCGGCGCGTGCGTGCACCCCGCGGGCGCCGACAACGTTCCCTGCGACGACGGCAACGCGTGCACCTTGGCCGACGGCTGCAAGTCCGGCACCTGCGTCGGTGGCGCGCCCAAGTCGTGCGACGACGGCAACGCGTGCACGACCGACACGTGCGATCCCAAGACGGCGGCGTGTTCGTCGACGCTGACGCCTTTGTGCGGCGGTGGCTGTGCGGTGGACGCCGACTGCAACGACCAGAATGTCTGCACCCAGGACCTGTGCGTCGCCGGCAAGTGCGTTTCCAAGAACGCCGACGGCGGCGCGTGCAGCGACGGCAACGGCTGCACCGCGGGCGACACCTGCTTTGGCGGCGCGTGCCAGGCCGGCGGTCAGGTTGCGTGCGACGACGGCAACCCGTGCACGACGGACGCGTGCGACGTCAAGCTCGGCAAGTGCGTTGGCACGCCGGGCAACGAGGGCGTCGCCTGCACGGACGGCAACAACTGCACCATCACCGACAAGTGCCAGGGCGGCAGCTGTGTTGGCCAATTGCTGACCTGCAACGACAACAACGCGTGCACCAACGACGCGTGCAATCCGTCCACCGGCATCTGCGCGTACGCCAACATCCCGAACTGCGCCGGCAACTGCGGCGGTGGCGGCGGCCCCGGCGGCGGCTTCGGCGGCGGCTGCAACGACAACAACGTCTGCACGACCGACTCCTGCGTGAACAAGAAGTGCGAGCACGCGTTTGTCACCGGCCCGTGTGCCGACAACAACCTCTGCACGACCAACGAGCAATGCGTCACCGGCGTCTGCGTCTCCAGCCCGGTCAAGTGCGACGACGGCAATCCGTGCACGTCCGAGCTGTGCAATCCAGTGACCGGCGGGTGCGTGTTCACTGCGACCCAAGCCGCCTTGCCGTGCTCGGATGGCAACGCGTGCACCATCACCGACACGTGCAGCGGCGGCTTGTGCATCGGCGCGGATCCGGTCAACTGCGACGACGGCGACGGCTGCACCGCGGATTCCTGCGACACGACCAGCGGCGTTTGCGCGCACAAGGCAATCGTCGGTTGCGGCGGCAATTGCCTCACGGCGGCCGATTGCAACGACAACAACCCGTGCACGGGCGAAGCCTGCACCGGCGGCAAATGCGCGACGACGTTCTTGGACGGCACCGCCTGCAACGACGGCAACGTCTGCACCGTGGGCGAAACGTGCGCCGCCGCGGTCTGCACCAACGGCAAACCGGTGACGTGCGATGACGGCAACACGTGCACGACGGACACGTGCAACCCCAAAGACGGCTCGTGCAGCCACGCCGCGCTGGGCAACGGCACGGCGTGCGACGACGGCGACAAGTGCACGACCGGCGATGTGTGCAGCAACACGATTTGCCTCGGCACCGCGATCAAGTGCGACGACGGCGATCCGTGCACGTTGGATACCTGCAGCGCGGCGAGCGGCACGTGCGCGCACAGCGCCATCAACAACTGCGGCAACAACTGCAACGGCGGCGGCGGCCCTGGCCCGGGCGGCGGCCAGTGCAACGACAACAACCCGTGCACCACGGACGCATGCGTGCAGGGCAAGTGCCAGCACACGGACAACAGCGGCGCCACGTGCAACACCGGCAGCGCGTGCAAGGTCAACGGCACGTGCAATGCCGGCGTGTGCGAAGGCTCATTGCCCGCGGACTGCAACGACGGCAACGATTGCACGACGGACCTCTGCCAAGCCAACGGCGGCGGCGGTGGCCCGGGCGGCGGTGGTGGCGGCCACACGTGCGGCCACGCGGTGACCATCGACGGCGCGAGCTGCTCCGACGGCTTCGCGTGCACGGCGGCGGACGCGTGCAAAGCCGGGCAGTGCGTCGGCATTCCCAAGACCTGCGATGACGGCAACGCGTGCACCGCGGACAGCTGTGACAGCCAGACCGGTGGCTGCATCTTCACGGCGATCCCCGGCTGTGGCAAGAACTGCGCCACTGACGCCGACTGCAACGACGGCAACAGCTGCACGACGGACAGCTGTGGCGCGACCGGATGCGCGTACATCGCGTTGGACGGACCGACCTGCTCGGACGGCAACGCATGCACGGCCAACGACCTGTGCGCGGCCGGCCAGTGCGTCAGCGGCGTCACCATCCTTTGCAACAACGGCAACGTCTGTGAGACCGGCGCGTGCGACGCCACGACGGGCTTGTGCGCGTTCAAGCCGACCAACGAAGGTGGCACGTGCAGCGACGGCGTGGCTTGCACCACCGGCGACGCATGCAAAGCCGGAGCGTGCATCGGCACGGCCGTGGTCTGCAACGACAACAATCCGTGCACCAACGACTCCTGCTACACCGGCACCGGCGGCGGCCCGGGCGGTCCTGGCGGCCCTGGCGGACCGACCGCGGGCAGCTGCCAGTTCCAGAACATCGCGGGCTGCACCCAGTGCCTCATCACCGGCACGTGCAACGACCAGAACGCGTGCACCAGCGACGCGTGCAAGAACGGTGTGTGCGCGTACACGCCGCTGGCCGACGGCGTCACGTGCAGCGACGGCGCGGCATGCACCTACGCCGACCAGTGCACTGCGGGCAAGTGCGCCGGCACGGCCAAGACCTGCGACGACGGCAACGCATGCACCAAGGACAGCTGCCAGGCGTCCACCGGCGCGTGCACCAACCAGAAGATCACCGGCTGCGGCGCGGGCTGCTTGGTCGCCACCGACTGCACCGACAACAACCCGTGCACCATCGACGTCTGCGATACCTTCACCGGCGGCTGCGTGTACCAGGCGCTGCAGAACTGCGTCGCCACGCCGCAATGCACGGTCAACGCCGACTGCAACGACAACAACGCGTGCACCAACGACGTGTGCAACCCGTCGAACAGCTCGTGCGCCCACGTCGCCATTCCGGGCTGCAACGTCAACGCCCTGTGTGCCACTGACGCGGACTGCAACGACGGCAACGCATGCACCGTCGACGCCTGCAACACCTTCAACAAGGCATGCGTGCACGTCGCCTTGCCGGGCTGCAATTGACCTACGCTTTGGCGCCGCGGCGGTAGATAACAAAGTAGACGAGCGCGACCAGCACGCTGCCACCGACCAGATTGCCGGCAATCACTGGCGCTTGGCTGACAAGCAGGTTCGGCCAGGTCAGCGCGTCCAAGTGCGGCGTGCCGAGCGGGACCGTATCCTTGAGCAGCAAGCCCATGGCGATCAGATAGAAATTGGCGACGCTATGCTCGAAGCCGGCGGCGACGAAGATGGTGACGGGTAGGAAAAGCGCGACGGCTTTGTCGACGACGCTGCGGCCGGCCATCGCCATCCAGACGGCCATGCAGACCAGGAGGTTGCAGAGGATGCCGCGAAAGAACGCCTGACTGACCGGCAGCGTGCACTTCGCCGCGGCCAGTTTCACGTACTGCTGAGCGATCAAGCCGCCATTCATGTCGGCGTGGTGCGCGAGCGCAACCAGCGTGGCCAGACCCACGGCACCGACCAGATTGCCAGCGAGGACAACGAGCCAGTTCCGCAGCACTTCGCGCGTGGAAAGTTTGCCGTCCGCCCGGGCCATCGCCAGCAGGTTATTGCCGGTGAACAGTTCCGCGCCGGCGACGA
This sequence comes from uncultured Myxococcales bacterium, assembly GCA_903924465.1. Taxonomy (GTDB): domain Bacteria; phylum Myxococcota_A; class UBA9042; order UBA9042; family UBA9042; genus CAIYBN01. The sequence continues at coordinate 37,610 of CAIYBN010000131.1, forward strand.
CAACCAGCAGCAGCCCCAGGGAAAATACCGCGCCACCGAGCACACGCGCGGCCGCGAAGCCGAGCGTCGCGTCGCTTTGCACCAGCACAAACCCCAGCGCGCCCAGGCCGATAAACGCGCCGGCCATCACCGACAGCAGCGCCATCGACAGCAGCGGCAGGTGCGCCTTGGACACGCCGACGTTCTCGATGCGCTCGGCGATTTCCTTGGGCGAAAAGGCGTCAGATCCAAAAACTTCGGCCATCGTGGACTCCTTGCTTCCGGTGCACGGTAGCACGCGGCGGGCGAGGTGCCAGATTCAGCGCACGCAGCGGACGGCGAACAGGTTGTTCTGAAGTTGGCCGTTGCTGTTGCCGCTGTAGAAGTCGATCTGCCACGCGGATCCGCCTGACTCGGTGCCGCTCCAATAATTGCCATACGGCGGCTTGGCGAACGCGTTGTCCAACGCGGGGCTTGTGCCGGAGCGGTCGAGGATGGAGCGCAGTTCAACGATCGTCGGCATGCGCCAGCCGGTGCCGAGGGTGGCGCAATACGCTTTCGCGCCGGGCCAGTTGAGGCTGGTGCCGATGACGTCGTGCTGCCAGTGCAAGCCGCTGATGCGGTCCAACACGGTCGCGCCGCCGTCCTGGCTGGCGAAGCGCGTGCCGATGCCGGTGACGTTGAGCGGCGCGCTCGTGCGCACGCAAGCGACGGTGCTCGGCGTGGCGCCGTTGGCGGATTGCAGTTCGCCGTCCTGGAAATTGACCTGCCACCACTTGCCGCCGCTCGTGCCGGCTGGCGTCGTCGTCCAGAAGACGAGGCCCTTGGTGAAGTCCATGCCCGGTGCGGATGCGGATGGGCTCGTCGTGGTGAAGTCGATGAGCGACGCGAGCTCCGCCGCGGTGGGCAGGTGCCAGTCCATCAAGCCGTCGATGAGCTGGTTACACGCGTTCGGCGCGCTGCTCCAGGGTTCGCTGGCCTGCGTCACCTTGCCCCACATCAAGCCGGTGCGCGTGTCGCTGACGATGTTGGCGCTCGGGCTGGTGAAATCGCTGGCGGTGTGGGCGAGGGGCAAGGTCGGCCACGTGTCGAAATCGGCGACGCAGACGTCGCTGCCACCGCCGCGTTCGGCGCAGACGTAGCCCTTGGCGCAGATGTCCTGGCTGCCCGGGACGGTGCACGTGCCGGCGTAGTGGCTGGCGAGGAAGGCGCAGTCGGTGGCGCAGGAGCTGACGGTTTCCGAGCCGTTGCAGACGCCATCGCCGCAGATCGCGGAGCAGTCGCCGTCGCAGTCGCGGACGCAGCGGACGCGATAGTTCTCGTAGGTGAAATCGTCCATACTGGCGCCCGCCAGCATGTCGACGATCCACGCTCGTGGAGGGGTCGTGGTGGGAACTGAAATCGTGCCGCTCCAAAATCTGGCACTTGCAGTTCCGTTGAAGAACCCAGGATCCGCGGCCGGCCCGTACGCGTCGGTATCAACAAGGCTTTCCAATTCGCGACTCGTTGGACTGCGCCAGCCGACACCGGGCAGGCTGAACGCATTGGTTGCGCAAGCATTGTTCGCGTCACCCTGATTCGCGATCGTACTCGCGCTGTGCTGCCAGCGAAGGCCTGTGATGCGATCCAGAACGGTCTGGCCACCGTCAAGCGCAACATATCGAGCTGCCGACCCGGCGCTTTGCGCAACAGCTAGCCCTCGCACACACCGTACCCGACGCCCCGAACCGGTCGGACCCACGGGCTCCGCCCAACTGCTCATTGAGTTGACGGCCCATTCGCTGGCATCGTCCTTCTGCGGAATCGACGTCCAATACCACAACTGATCCGATGGGACGCTGAGATTCGGCGCCGAAATCGCCGGGTCCGAGGCCATCCGGTCCGCCAACGACAATAGCTCTGTTCGCGTAGGCAACCGCCAATCGATCGCCCCGCCGTATGACTTCGCGCTGCACGCCGTCAGCGCGGTATTCCAGTCCATCGGCCCCAACGACTCCTTCGCCCAGCTCAGCCCCGTCCGCACATCCGTCAAATAATCCGTGAACTCCACAAAATCGCTCGCCGGATGGCTGTCCGGAATCGGCACCCAGGTGTCAAAGTCCGCGACGCAGACGTTGCCGCCGCCCGCGCTGCTGCGCGCCACGCAGAAATAGCCCTTGCCGCAGCTGTCCTTGCTGCCCGGCGTCGTGCAGGGGCCGCCGTAGTGGTTCACCAGGAACAGGCAATCCTTCGGGCAATTCGGAGCGGTTTCGGTGCCTTCGCAGACGCCGTCGCCGCAGCCTTTGAAGGTGCAGACGCCGGCGAGGCAGATGTTGCTGGGGCCGCAGCTGGCGTTGTCGGTCAGGGTGGTGCTCGTGCAGCCGGTCGCCATTACGCAGAAGTCGCTGGTGCAGCTGTTGCCGTCGTCGCAGGTGGTCACGCTGCCGGGCAGGCAGGTGCCGCCGCTGCAGGCGTCGCCGATGGTGCAAGCGTTGCCATCGCTGCACGTGGCCGCTCCCGGCGCATTGACGTAGCTGCACGTTCCCGTGCTGGCCGAACAGCTGCCGATTTGGCAAGGCAGCTTGTCGGTGCAGGTCACACCCGCGCAGAGATCGACGTCGGCAACGTCGCCTTGCGCGTCCGAACCGTCCGCTGCGGCGTCCACAACATCCAAAATTGCATCTGACCCACCATCTGGCGCATCTGGAAGTTCAAAATCCGCATCCACCTCGGCATCTGCGCCATTTGGAAGTTCAAAATCTGCATCCGACTCCGCATCGGCATCATTTTGAAGATCATATTTTGCATCTGGCTCAGCATCGGAGCCATTTGCAAGATCAAAAGGCGCATCTACCTCGGCATCGAACGTGTCTGGAAGTTCAAATCCGTCCGGGGTGTCGGCCTGAAGCGAATCGGCAAGATCTGGCTGCGCATCGACCTCGCTCGCCGCGTCATCCGGGACATCGATTTGCGCATCCACGACATCGTCAGCCGCGTCCAGCGTTGCCAGCAGCGCGGCTTCCGTCTCGGGATCGCGGCACGCAGTCAGCGCAAGCGCACACAACAGCAGTAAGAGCGGGCGAAGTTGCGGCATGATTCAGAACCTCACCGCGAGGCCGGCGCCCAGCAGACCGGGACCGGACGTCACCGCAACCTTGTCCGGCGCCGTCAGCAGCGCCCATGTGCCCACGCCCGCAGCCACCGCGCCCACGACGCCGCAGACCACCGCGCCGGTCGCCTTGTTGTTGATGGCCGTTTGCTGCGCGACGATGCCATCGTGGTCGATCTTGGTCGGATCGTAGTGGCCATCGGCCATCTTGTTGGCGTCCAGCGTCGACCGCCCTGACGCCGCCAGCCCGCCGAGAATCGCCCCCGTGACCAGCACCGCGCCGCCCGTCGCCACCAGCGTCCAGCCGGTCGGCTGCTTCCAGTTCGCGCGCGGCTCCTGCGGCGCCACGACCACCGGCAGCGCCAACTGCGGCGCTGGCACGACGACCGGCGGAAGCGGCTCGATCGGCTTGGGCACCTCGACCGGCTTCGGCGGTTCGACCAGCTTCGGCGGTTCAACGGTCTTGACCGGTTCCAGCACCGGCGGGGGCATCGGCGTCTCCGCGGCGTGCAATTCGTCGACGGCCGCCCGCGCCTTCTTGGCCAGCGGATCGGTCGACGGCAGCAGCGCGAGCACATTCTCGTACGTGACAATCGCTTCCTTGGCGTGACCGGCCTTCTGCTCGGCGCGCGCGGCGCCAAACAGGTAATCCGGCTTGGACGGATCGATGCGGTAGGCGCGACGGTACAGGTCGGCGGCCATCCGCGGATCGCCGTTCTTGTAGTAGTCGATGGCCTGCTTGGCGACGTACGAAGCTTCCGCCGCGGCATCGGACGCCGCGGGTTTGGCGGCGAGGACCGGCTGGCTGGCGCACGTCACGGCAAGTGCGGCCCATGTTGCCGCACACCGCGCTGCCAAGCTTGCATTCCATTGGACCATTCTGACTCCGCGCCGCCGACTGTTGCGCAAGCTGGAGGATGCGCTGGCAAAAACGGAGGGTCAAGACCGACTTCTGCCGACGCTTCGGCAAGCGGGCAGGGCGCGTCCGGTGCGTGTATAGACCTGACGAGGGAACTCCGTCGTTTCGCTTGAAGCTTGCTTCCCTCTTGACGCGCTTCCAACTGCGGCCCATGCTGCCGTGGAGTGGTACGAGGTGCCGACCGGATTCGCGCGTTTCCTTGTGTTCTCAGTGTCTACGCGTCGGATTCAAATCGACCCCGACCGTCGCGGAGGTCCAGATGGTTCGGTTGTGGTTCTGTGGCTTCATCGCCGCGCTGGCATGTGCCTGCACGACAAAACCCTTTGTCAACGGACTGACCGTGGAAGCAACGGAGGAACCGGTCAGTGAGGACGTCACCGCGTGGGTCTTTGGCCCCGACGTGGTGGCCGACCTGAAATTTGCCGGGAAAGACGCGTCTGTGACCGATGAAAGTGCGGGGAAAGCGGATGCCGCCACCGTGATCGACGGCAGCGACACAGCCGATGTGTTCAAAGGCGATGCGGCCGCGCCGGGAACGATCAGCGGCGCCGGAGCGATGGACATCGTTGGCGAAGTGCTCACCACGCCCGGCGACCAGTGGGGCGTTGACGGCGCCAGCGAGGGCGTGCAGAAGATCACCATGCTCATCATCCAACCCCCGGCCGTCGGCTGCGATCTGACCGGCGACGGCGTACCCGACAACACCTTTTCGGCCGTCGGGCCGATGATGAACGGCAATATCATGGGGGCGATCCTCAACGGCTCGCTGGTTATCTTGTTCAATCCATCCTCGTGGGATGCGACAGGTAAACCTTTTCAATTCAGCATTCTCGGCGGCGCACCCGACTACACTGCGGGAAAGTGTGACGTCACCACTGCCGGTTGCTCGTACACCGTCAGCTCAGCGAACTTCACCGGCAGCCCCTGCAACAACGCTTGCGAGGCCAAGAGCGTGGTCAAATCTGCCAATCTGAGCGGACAGATGGTGGGCAACGCCAAGCTGGTGACCATTCCCATCCAGTTCGGCGCGCTGCTGCCGATTCGCCTGGAAGCGCTGACGTTCAGCGGCACCGTGACGACGAACGACGCCTGGACCAGCACGACCAACGGGCAAATGTGCGGCTTCGTCACCACGGACAACCTGCTCGCCGCGATCGACGCGGTGCCCGACGGGATTTGGTACCAGACGTCCATGTCCAAGGCGCAAGTCAAGGTGTTGCTGCCGGCGCTCATGCCGGCGGACATCGACAGCGACGGTGACGGCGTCAACGACGCGATTTCGCTGGCGTTTGGTATTCAGACAAAATCGGGCGTGATCACGGGGATCGCAAATTGAGCGCTTCTCCGGAGCAGTTCACCCCTCCAACCCTTCCGCCGCCGCGATCGCCACCGATTCCTGACTCTTCCGGCTGAACGGCACGCTCCGGTCGGCACGCAGGCGTGCCATCAAGCCGCGGCGGTTCACGGCGCCATGCACGTCGAAGATATCGACCTCATCGTGGTTCTTGGCGATGACCATGCCGCGATGGCTGCACTGAAAATCGGCTTTCACCAGCTCATGCACGGCGTGCGAAATCGCGATGCCCCCCGGCTGGCAATGCCCTTCGATGCGGGACGCCACGTTGACCGTGTCGCCCCAAATGTCGTACGAAAACTTGGTCTTGCCGATGATGCCGGCGATCACGTCGCCGACGTGTATGCCGATCCGCGCCTCCCACGTCACGCCGCCGTGCAGCGGCTTTTCGTTCTTCAACAGCGCCTGGATGTCGATGGCCGCCAGCAGCGCGCGGGCACACGCGTCGGGCAGGGCGATGGGCACGCCGGCGACAAAAAGGTACGCGTCGCCGATCGTCTTGATTTTCTCCAGGCCGTAGTGGTCGACAATCTCGTCAAAATGGCCAAAGAAATGGTCAAGTTCAGCGATGAGCTTGGTCTCGTCCATGTGCTGGGTCAGCCGCGTGAAGCCGACAAAATCGACGAAACACACCGCGACGCCGCGGGCCAGCATGGGCTCCACCCGCCCGTCGCGCAGCATCGACGGCACGATTTCTGCCGGAAGAATCGCGTGCAGCAGCTGGTGCGTCAGCCGTCGCTCCATCCGCAGCGCTTCCTCGCGTGCGCGAATCTCCGTCACGTCGACGAATTGCCACAGCCAGCCTTCGCGTGTGCCGTCGGCAGCGCGTACTTCCTTGAACGTGGTCAACAGCACCAGACCTTTCTTCAGCCGCAGCTCCGCCTCCACGGGTTCGTGACCCTGGTGGCTCCAAGCGCGCAGCATCGCCCGGAACTTGGCGGGCTCCTCCATGGCTGCCACGACGCAGTGCTGGATACCCGCCGAATCGGGATGGTCGCCGAGCGCAATGTCGAATGCCCGGCGGAACTTGTCGTTCATCACCTCCACTTCGCGCCGCGCGTTGACGAACAGCACGCCTTCCACCGCGATGTCCAGCAAAGCCAGCAGGCGCGCAACGGCCTGGACGGGGCCCGCATGCAACGGCGTCGCCGGCATTTTTGCCGCGAGCTGTGGCCTGACCGTATGTTTTGGATCCATCTCGTTCATCCCAATGGCTGGCCCGGACTTCGCGGATTGCGACACTCGGCTCTGGATCGACGAATGTAGGCTCTTTGCAAGGGACCGGCAATCACGTTTGCGCCGCGAGAACCGCTTTCGCCACTGTGCGCTGCCTGCTACGATGCATGCCGGCCCGCCGCTGGGTCGGTCTTTGAGGTTCCATGTTCGTTCGGCGCCGCTCCCTTCTGGTCCTGTGCCTCGGCCTTTGGGTCGCGGGCTGTGGAGCCGCAGCTGGCAGCGCCGCGTCCGATGGCGAGGACGCCGCTGACGACACGGCCGCCGATGTAGCACTCGCCGACGACGCGACGCCCGACGTCAATCCCTATGTCGGCAAGTGCTCAAAAGGACCGAGTATTTGCGACGACGGCAACCCATGCACGATCGACGATTGCGATCCGGCGCAGGGCTGCATCACCACGATCAAGGTGTGCGCGGACAGCGACCCCTGCACGATCGACCGCTGCGACGTGAAATCGGGCGACTGCCTGCACGATCCCGATCCCTGCGACGACGGCAACGCCTGCACGACCGGTTCCTGCGTGGCCGGAAGCGGTTGCGCATTCGCCGCCGTCGATTGCAGCGATGGCGACGCGTGCACCTCGGACGGCTGCACACCGGCGAGCGGCTGCTTGCACGCCACCGTGAACTGCGACGATGGCAAGACCTGCACCACGGACAGCTGCGACAAATCGAGCGGCTGCGTGCACAGTCAGCCCGCCGCCGGCAAGTGCTGCGAGGCGGACCTGGATTGCGACGACAACAACGTGTGCACCGCGGAACATTGCGTCGCCGGTTTGTGCAACTCCCAGGGCATCTTTGGCTGCTGCAAGGCCGACGCGGATTGCAACGACGCCAACGCCTGCACCGCCGACACCTGCAACGTGGCCAGCGGCGTATGCAGCAACGCGATTCAGGCCAACGCGGGCTGCTGCCAATCGGACGCGGAGTGCAACGATCAGAAGCCGTGCACGCTCGACCACTGCATCGCCAACGCGTGCGCGCACGAGCTGACATGCTGCCAGACGGCCAACGACTGCTCGCTGTATGCTACGGCCATCGACAGCTGCGGCGAAGCCACCTGCACCAGCGCGGGCTGCGGCGTGATGCCGGTGACCGGCGGCGGCTGCTGCACGCCGTTGGTGAAATCGAGCGGCTTTGAGGCGAGCGATACGTGGGAGGTCAAGACCTTGCCTGCCAGCGCTGGCGCCTGGATGGTCGAAAGTGGCAAGACACCAGTCAAGTCCGGCAGCGGCGCACTGGTCTATCGCTCGGCGCCCGCCGTCATCCTCGGTGGCGGTGCGACGGCGTTGGCCAAGATGGCGCCTGTGCACTTGCCAGAAGGCACGGGCGTGACCCTGCAATTCCAGTTCCAGAGCCAACTGAACGGCGCGGAAGTCGTGCGCTTGCGCGCGCTCACGGGCTTGGGCGCTTGGGTCATCTGGCAGGGCAGCAGCACCGCCGGCAGCTGGCAGACCGTCAGCGTCAATCTGAGCGGCTTTGCCGGTCGGAGCGGCGCGCAGATCTTGCAACTGCAATGGGAAGTCGTGCCCAAAGTCGGCATCGCGGGCAGCGGAACCGTGGTGGCGGTGGATGATGTCCATGTGACCAGCACCTGCGCCGCCATCAACTGCCAGGGCGACGCCACCTGCAACGACGGCCTTTCGGCCACCAAGGAAAGCTGCGCCAACAAGCAGTGCGTCTACGTCACCAGCCCCGACTACTGCGAATCCGCGCCAGCGTGCGACGACGGCAACGCCTGCACCGCCGACAGCTGCTTGCCCAGTCAATACCAGTGCAACCACGGTGCGATCGCCAACTGCTGCCTGAACGTGACGCAGTGCGACGACAAGAACGTGTGCACCACCGACGCGTGCAATTTCTCGCACCAGTGCATGCACACCAAGCAGCCCGGAACGGTTTGCTGCAACGGCGCGAGCGACTGCGACGACGCGAATATCTGCACGCAGGACATGTGCCCGGTTGTCGGCTTGCCGTGTGCGCACACGCAGCCGGACGCGAACTGCTGCATGTCGGCCAAGGACTGCAACGACGGCGCTCCCTGCACCGTGGACACCTGCGCGGTCAACCAGTGCGGTCACAAGTACGTTTGTTGCGTCAGCGCCGCGGATTGCAACGACGGCGACGATGTCTGCACCAACGACAGCTGCGTCAACCTGTTCTGTGAGCACACCCCGACTGGCGCGCCGGGCTGCTGCGTCCCGATCGTCTGGCAGCAGGACATGGAAGGCGGCATTCCGGCGATGTGGACGGTGAACGCGTCGTCGGCCAACGCCAAGTGGCAGTGGAGCCAGAAGAAAGCCCACGGCGGCACCGGCGCGTTGTGGTACGGCAATGCCGCGACGGGCGACTTTTCCGATGGCACCAACGCCACGACCGGTTCGCTGCAATCGACTGCAATCGACTTGCCGGCGAACAACACGATTGAATTCTCCATGTGGGTCTGGCTGGACACGGAAATGGGCCCGCCGTATGACGAATTGACGCTGAGCGCGATGGTGGACGGCAAATCGTTCATGCTGTGGACCAAGCACAAGGACGTGAGCGCGAGCGGCGCGGAGCTGTGGCAGTTGCAGACTTGGTATCAAGCGCGGGTGAATCTTTCGGCTTTTGCCGGCAAGTCGGTCGTGCTGAGCCTGAAGTTCGACACCGTGGACGGCGTCGGCAACAACGGCCAGGGCGTGTTCGTGGACGACATGCAGCTCAGCCGCTCGTGCGCGCCGTTCACCTGCAACACGCCTCAGGATTGCGACGACAAGTTGCCGGACACCCAGGACGGCTGCGCGGCGGGCACTTGCACCTATGCCTATTGAGCTGACGCGCTACTGCCCTCGCTGCGGCAAGACGACGGAATTGCCGACGTGCCCGGACGACGCGACGCCGACCGTGCGCAATGTCGAGGGCAAGGGCCAAGCGCTGCTGCCGGGTGCGGTGGTCGGTGGGCGCTATCGTGTGCTGGGTGAACTGGGCCGCGGCGGCTTTGGCGTGGTGCTGGACGCGATTCACGTGACGACAGGCCATCCGGTGGCGATCAAGGTGATGACGCCGGTCGCCGGCGTGGACGGTCAGGAGCTCGCCCGCCGGTTCTTTCACGAAGCCTCGACGACGTCGCGCCTGTCGCACCCATCGACGGTGCGTGTCTTCGATTTTGGCCAAACAGAAGAGGGCGACCTGTTCCTGGCGATGGAACGGCTGAACGGCGAGACGCTGCTGGAGCAGCTGGACCGTGGGCCGCTTTCGGAGGCGGAGAGCGTGGCGATCGCCGTGGATGTGCTGCGCAGCCTGGCGGAAGCGCACGCCCAGGGGCTCGTGCACCGCGATCTGAAACCGGCGAACATCTTTTTGCACGTGATTCCGGGCGGCGACCGCATCGTCAAGGTGCTGGATTTTGGCATCGTCAAGCACGTCGACAGCGGGATGACGCAGGCGGGCAAGGCGCTGGGCACGCCGACGCACATGTCGCCGGAGCAGTCGATGGGCAAGCTGGTGGACGCGCGCGCCGACCTGTACGCCCTGGGCGTGGTGTTGTTTGAATGCCTGACCGGCGAACTGCCGTTCTGGGCGGAGAGCGCGCTCGCGCTGTTGATGCAGCACATCTCGGAGCCGGTGCCGCGGTTGGCGGAGCGGGCGCCGGGCAAAGTGCGGGCAGCGTTGGCGGCGGTCGTGGAAAAAGCGCTGGCCAAGGACGCGGCGGAGCGCTGGCAGACCGCGACGGAGATGCGTGTCGCGCTGCAGGCCGCAATGGGCGAGCCGGTGGATACCTCGGCGTATCGCGCGGTGTCGTCGTCGGTCGTGCCGAGTGTTCGCCCTGTGCCGCCGGTTCACGAGACTCCGGTGTTTCCGGCGACGGTCCATGGGCCAGTGGCCAAAGTTATCGAGAAGACTGGCGATTGGAGCAGGACGGCGCAGTATCCCGTCACGCGGCCGGAAAAGATCGTTCACACGTCCGCGCCGGTTGAGGTCGTGGATGCCTCGGAGCGGCTGACCGCGTGGTGCGTGGCGGATGACGGCAGTCGCGTGTGGTGGGCGGATCAAACGGGCGTGCTGCGGACTGCCGCGCTTGCCTTGCTGGACGACGCGCCCAGGCGCCTGCGCGACCTGCTGGATCCGGTCGAAATCGGTCGCCATGAGTCGCTGGTGACCGCGGTTGTGGCTTCGGCCGATGGACGCTTGGTGGTCTCCGGCGCGATGGACGGCCTGGTCCGCGCGTGGGATCCGGTCGCGGGCGAGCGGCTGGCGCAATGGCAAATGGGCGGCGCGGTGACGTCCTTGGCGCTCGCGACCGACGGCGCGCTGCTGGTGGTCGGTGCCCAGGATGGCGGCGCTTCGCTGGTCGATGTGCCGCAGTTCCAGATTCGCCGTGTGCTGCGCGGTCATCGCGGTGCGGTGACGTCCGTCGCGCTGCTCGGTTCGCGGCGGCTGGTCGCGACTGCGGGGGAAGATGGCACGGTGCGGACGTGGGATCCTGTGGGCGGTGGCGCGCGCATGGCCCTGCGCGGGCAAGGATCGCCCGTGGTGGCGGTCGCGCTGGGCAACCACACGCAAGTGTTGGCATCGGTGACCTGGGACGGCGTGCTGACCTTGTGGCAGACGCGCACGGGCGAGGCGTTGTGGAAGCATCAGGCCCACGACGATGTGATTGCCGGCGTCGCCCTGGACCGCGCTGGCGCATTCGTTGCGACCGCATCCGATGACCGTACCGCCAAGGTTTTTCGCGTCGGCGGTGGCGAACTGCTCGCAGAGCGTCACGATTTCGAGGCCGGCGCCAAGGCCGTGCGCTTTTGCGACGGCGCGCTGGCTGCCGTTGTGGCGAGTTGGGATGGCACCGTCCGCCGGCTCGTCTGGTAATTGGCCCCTTGCCATGGCCCGCGTGGCGCGCGACAGTGCGCCGCGTGCAGCGGTGCACACACCGATCTCGCGAGGAATGCGCCATGACTGACCTGCAACCACGCCATCCTGACGAATCCGCCGTGCAGATGACGGAGCTCATTCTGCCGCAGCACACCAACGCGCTGGGTACCTGTTTCGGCGGGCAAATTCTGTCGTGGATCGACATCGCGGCGGGCATTTGCTCGGGCCGGCACGCCCGCTGTACTGCCGTCACCGTGGCTTTTGACGATGTGCACTTTGTCACGCCCATCCGCCTGGGCGATGTCGTCACGATCCGCGCACGCATCACGCTGGTCGGGCGTTCAAGCATGGAAGTGTGGGTCGATGTCCAGCGCGGTCGCTACGACGGTGTGACGGAGCACGCGAATACGGCGTACGTGACCTTTGTCGCCGTGGACGCCAACCGCAAGCCGCGGGAAGTTCCCGCGCTGATCCTGGACAACGAGCCCGATCGGCAGCGGCACCGGGAAGCGCTGGAGCGTCGCGCAATCCGGCTGGCGCGCGCGAACCATCCCTGAATTGCGCCCCACGTTGCCGCGTTGTTGCACCACACGGCCCGATGGCCGCACGAGCGTCCCATGAAGATTCGCCTGCTCACGCTGCTCCTGACGTTGACCGCGCTACTCCCGACCGTGGCGCTATCGGCGGTGCCCAATACGCCGCTGTACTGGGCGCGCGGCAGTTTCAACGATGATGGACAGGCCGTTGAGCACGTGACGATTCTCGGCCGCAACGGCGCCGGTCAGGACCTGTTTGTGCGCTTTTCGATGGCCAATGCGGGCTTCAAGCACGGCGAACTGACGGTCACGTTTCGGCAGGAAGCACCCGGCGGGACCTACTGGGGCGAACAGAAGTTCGCACGCGACGATTACACCGTGGCGACGGATCGCTTTTCGCTCAAAGCTGGCAAGCACAGCCTGGAAGTGCAGAACGGCCATCTGGTGGCTACCTTTGCCTTTGATTCGGTGACCGGCACGGTTGACGTGGCGCCGCAACTCGCACCGCTGACGGTGGCGGATCGCCGCGGTGATTTCATCGTGCGCGACCTCGTGGCGCCCATGGCCCGGATCACGGTGCATGCCAAGGACGGCGAACGGAACTTTGACTCGACGCTGGTCGGCTTTGCGGTGCATGAGGCATCGAACGCGACGGCCTACAAAATCTACGATCGGCTCATCCAACTGCACAACCTGGGCGGAGGCACTTTTGCCGTCGTCGACTACATCGATTTGCCGGCCGAGCGCGGCGGACGCACGCTGGGCTTCGCGGTGATCAGTCAAAAGGGCCGGACTTTTGTCGGCGAGGTGGTCAAGGAGAGCCGCGAGAACGAGCATGCGGACGGCGAATTCGACTATCAAGTGCCATGGATGGTCACGATTTTGGCGAAGCACGGCGACGCGCGGGCGGCGATCCGGCTGACGGCGGAGAAGCAGGTCGGCAAAGAGGATGACCTGAAGGATCTCGGTTTCCTGGCGCGCAAGGCCGTCGGCGCGCTCATGCACCCGGTGAGCTACACGCTCAAAGGCCAGGCCGTGGGCGAACTCCAGCTGAACGCAACGGAAACCGCGCAATTGCTGGAGCCTTTTGCGATGCGTTACAAGTACGCGCAGGTTCGCTAGACTCGCCGCATGAACCTCGCGCTGCACCGATCGCCGCTCCAACGCCTCTCGCCTTCGCTGGACGGCATTGCCTTTCACCACGAGTCGCGCCCGGACGATGATCAGCAGTTTGCGCTGCAGTGGTTGGGTACGGCCGGGTTTCGCCTGCAGCTGCATGGCCGGCACCTGTGGTTTGACCCGCATTTGAGCCGGCATTCGCTGGCGGAGCTGGCGTTCGGCAAGATCGCGCCCGTGACGTCGCGCGTGCTGGCGCAGGTGGACGCGGCGGACGGCGTGCTGGTTGGACACAGTCATTTTGACCATGCCATCGACGCGCCGGTGTTGGCCCAGCACTTTGGCGCGCAGGTCTACGGCGCCGCGGATACGCTGACGTACTGCCGCGGGCAGGGTGTGCCGGAAGCGCAACTGCACTTGCTGGCTGGCGATCTCGCGACACATGCGCTGGGGCCGTTCGAGATCGGCGCGCGACGGTCGGTGCACAGTCCGTTTGCGCTGGGACACGTGCCGTTCCCGGGTCAGATTCTGAAGCAGTTCCAGGTGCCCGCGCACGCATCGGCGTGGCGCGTCGGTCAAGTGCTGATTCCGCATGTGACGGCGGCTGTCGCGGCAGGGCAACGCGTGACGATTGCGCACGTCGGTTCGGCCGCGCTGATCGATGCCGAACTGCGTGGGCTTCAGGCGGATATCGTGCTGGCGTGTACCATCGGCCGTCACGCCACGCCGAATTTCACCCACCGGTTGCTCGATGCGCTGGCGCCGAAACTGGTGGTGCCGTGCCACTGGGATCAGTTCTGGCGGCCGATCGACGCGCCGGTTCGGCAAATCCCGAGCAACGACTTGGCGGGATTCCTGATGGAGGTCGCCGCGCACCGTTCGGCGCCGCGCGTGCGGGTGTTGCCGATCTTGGGTTGGACGACTTTGGCCGACGCGATCGATGCACGCTGACCGAATTCCAACGTCACAGCCTCCCGCACCGCGGCGTGCCACCGGAGGTGCACGCTCGCGGTCTCAGTCCGAAATGCAACAGGTCTGACCGAGTTTGCTGTGGTATTCGAATTGGGTCAGCATGTGTAGCGGCGCGTCACAATTGTGTCAGATCCGCCAGACGCGCCGCGGCCGCACATTGACAGGCATCGGCAGCCGGCGCGACAATCCCGGCCCTAGCCCGGAGGTAGTCATGCCGACCCTGTCCCGACGCATCATCGCTCTCTGCGTCATCACTTGTGGCCTGTGGGGCTTGGCGTGCGGCAGTGCCCGGTTCATCACCGTGGACGGCAACGGCGGCGTGATCGCGATGCCGGCGAACAACGAATCTTCGCGCGAAAAAGCCGTCAAGATGATGTCTGGAAAGTGCCAGAACGGCTTTCTCATCGACCGCGAAGAAGAAGCCCAGGTCGGCACCGTGACCAGCTCGAACACGTCCTACGGCCGTTACAGCGTGAACGGCACGCAGACGACCCGCGCCGAAACCGAATGGCGCATCACCTTCCACTGCAAATAGCTGGCTGCCATGACGGAATTTGCTGCAATCGCGGCGCCCGCAGCTCCGCGCAGTGCGGAGTTGATCGACGGCAAGGCCATGGCCGCGACGATTCGCGGTGAACTGCGTGAAACAGTTGCAAAACTCGCGGCAAACGGCACACATCCCGGCTTGGCCGTGGCACTCGTGGGCGAAGATCCTGCGTCCGCCGTGTACGTCGGCGGCAAAATCCGCGCGTGCAAGGAAATTGGCATCCGCTCGATTGAGGCGCGTCTGCCGGCCGACACGACGACGGCGCAACTGCTTGAACTGATTGACCAGTGGAACGCCGACGACAACGTGGACGGCATTCTTGTGCAGCTTCCGCTGCCGCGCGGTCTGGACACGCAGGCGGTGGTGGAGCGCATTCTGCCGTCCAAGGACGTGGATGGCTTTGGCGCCGACAATCTCGGTCGCCTGGCGCAAGGCAGGCCGCGGCTGGTGGCGTGCACGCCCTGGGGCGTGATGGAAATGCTCAAGCGCTGGGGGCAGCCGTCTGGCTGGACGCCCGCAGGTAAGCGCGCGGTCGTGATCGGTCGCTCGATTACCGTGGGTCGGCCGATGGCGCTGTTGCTGCTCAGTGCGGACGCCACGGTGACGATTTGCCACAGCCGCACGCCGGATTTGGCGAGCGCGGTGCGGCAGGCGGAGATCGTCGTGGCCGCCGCCGGTCAACGGCATCTGGTCCAAGGCGATTGGATCGCCAAAGGTGCGGTCGTCATCGACGTCGGTATTCACCGCGGTGAAGACGGCAAGTTGACGGGCGACGTTGATTTCGCCACCGCCAGCCAACGCGCCCGCGCGATCACGCCCGTGCCCGGCGGCGTAGGGCCCATGACCATCGCGATGTTGATGGCCAACACTGTCAGCGCCTGTCGGCAACGCCGCGGCCAAGGAGTTTGAACATGTCGGAACAGCTTTTGCGGACGCCGCTCTACGCCGCCCACTTGGCCGCCGGTGGCCAGATTGTACCCTTTGCTGGTTGGGAAATGCCTGTGCAGTACGCAGGGCACGGCGTCGTGGCGGAGCATCTGGCGACGCGGACCACTGCGGGACTATTTGATGTCAGCCACATGGGTGAAATCATTGTGGAAGGCGCCGGTGCGACGGCGACGCTCAATGGCCTCGTGACCAACGACATCAGCAAGCTGGAGGAAGGCGCGGCGTGCTATGCGCTGCTGTGCCATGCCAACGGCGGAACGGTGGACGACCTGTTCGTGTACCGTCTCGGTCCGGAGCGCTTTCTGGTGTGCGTGAATGCGTCCAACAAGGACAAAGATTACGCCTACATGAAAGAGCACGCGGCCAAGCCGGAGCTGCTGCACGATCGCTCCGACGACTTTGCGCAGATCGCCTTGCAGGGACCCAAAGCCCTGGAAATCATGGAGCGCGTGCTGCCGGGTGAGGCGCTGGGTCTGCCGCGCAATCGCATTCGGGTGCACAGCTTCCGCGGTGCGGACACGCTGGTGGCGACGACGGGCTACACCGGTGAGCCCGGCTACGAGATTTACTGCCCGCCGGAAGTCGCGATGGACCTGTGGAAAGCGTTCCTCGCTGGTGGTCAGGATCTCGGCATCTGCCCGGTGGGTCTCGGCGCCCGCGACACGTTGCGGCTGGAGATGGGCTACGCGCTGTACGGCCACGAGCTGGACGACAACACCAACGGCTACGAGGCCAAGGTGGGCTGGGCCATCAAGCTCGACAAGGCCGGCGGCTTTGTTGGGCGCGACGCGCTCGCGGCGATCAAGGCGGCGGGCGTCAAGCGCAAGCTGGTCGGCCTGAAGATGGTCGATCGCGGTATCGCGCGGGAAGGTACGCCGATTGTACGGAACGGCCAAAAGGTCGGGCACGTCACGAGCGGCACGCATTCGCCCAACCTGAAGCAGGCGATCGCGATGGCGTACGTGCCGACGGAATTGTCGACGCTGGGCACGATCGTGCACGTTGAGCTGCGCGGCGAACCCCGCAAGGCCGAAGTTGTTTCCTACCCATTTGTCCAGACGGGCCTGACGGCCAACTAGTATGCGGAGCCTGAACTTCGTTCCGGGTTCGCATACGAGGCTTCCTGGCCAAAGATGGGGGCGCGCCGCCCCCAAACCCCTGCGCCCGACCGTAGCCGCGGTCGGGGCACCTCAAGCCGCAAACCCGGAGCGGATTCGCGACTTGAGGTACTAGCAGCCACCCTTTTTCTGACACTGAGGACACCATGAGCATTCCCGCCAATTTGCGCTACACGAACGACCACGAATGGGCCCGCCTGGAAAGCGACGGCACGGTCACGGTCGGCATCACCGATTTCGCCCAGTCGTCCTTGGGCGGCGTTGTCTACGTCGAACTGCCGGCCAGCGGCGTGTTGGAAGCCGGCAAGACGTTTGGCCAGGTCGAGTCCACCAAATCTGTGAGCGAACTGTACGCGCCGGTCGCCGGCAACGTGCTGGAGAAGAATCCGCTGTTGGACGGCGAGCCGGAGCTCGTCAACACGGATCCGTATGGCAAGGGCTGGATGGTGCGGATTTCGCCCACCGGCGACTTGTCCGCGCTGATGGACGCGAAGGCGTATGAGGCGCACGTCGCGGCTGCTGACCATTAGGTTGCATCTCGACCGGCGCGCATCGGTTCATTCGCGCTCGCCGCGGCGATAGTGCTGCAGCGCGAGTTCGTCGATGCCGGCGCGCTCCATCCACCGATAGACCTGCTTGCGGTGGCGTCCAAAGTGGATCGCCAAACGCTCGACGTTGCCCTGATAGCGCGCGAGCAGCCGGTGAAGCGCGTTGGCGTCCGGGGCCTCGCTCACCGGCGCCGGCGCTGTCCGTTGCGGGCGCTGGCTGGGCACGAGCACCGTCGGCAGCGCGTTGACACCCAGCCTGGCTCCCACGTACTGCCGGCGAAGATGGCGGAGCACGGCCAGGAATTCACGCAGGTTTTCCAGCCACGGGCGCAGGAGCAGCGCCTCGACGGTCTCCGGCAAGAGGAAGTGCGTCCACGGTTCGCCGCCTGGGTTCGGCAGGATCGCGTCTGCGAGGTCCATCAGGTCGACCAGGCGCTCGGACAGGCGCGGCACGCGAATCGTATGGCTGCGAAACCGCGCGACCAAATCGCGGCGAATTTCGCCAGCGCGCACCTTGTGGTCCATGGCGTCCGAGGCGATCGCAATCCAGAGAACCGCGTGGGGATCCTGGCCGGAGGGCAGATGCGTCGGCACAGCGCGCTCTTCCAGCATGCGCAAGAGCTTGGGTTGCGAAGCGGCGTCGAGATCGTCCAAGCCGTCGAGCAGCAGTGAACCACCCGCTGCGGCGTGCAGCAGACCCGGATCCTGAGGTGTGCCAAAGATGGCTTCCGACAGGTCCGCGGCGGCCAGCCCAGCCAACTGCACCCGCAGAAGCGGCCCTGCGCGACCTGAACGGCGATGAATTTCTTGCGCTGCGAACTCCTTGCCGCTGCCGGTCGCGCCGAGTAGCAGCACGGGCACGTGGTCCCGCGCTGCGGCTTCCAGCGCGCCACGCAGACGCCGGGCCGCGACCGAATGTCCGGGCACGTCCGTCGTTGGTGTGGCAAATGCCTGGGCCCCGCCCGAATCGCCTTCCAGGACCGCCACCGATTCACCGAAACGCAGCACGGCGCCGTCGCCCAAGATGGCGGTCGACACACGCATGCCGCCGCGCATCGTGCCGTTGTGGCTGTCGAGATCGCGGAGCTTGACGCCGCTGTTGTCGGGCAGCGCCAGCAACTCGAGATGGCGGCGTGACAGCGTTGAATCCGCGATCTGCAGCGGTGCGCCATCGGCCGAGACGCGCCCCAACCGGATGCCTTGCGCGGGTACCTCGACGATGCGACCGCGCCACGCCCGATCCGGGCTCGCGACGACGTGCAGGCGCCAACGCATGGATGCCGCCGAGGCATGCTGAAGGGAGTGCTGGGTGCTGTCGGTCGTGTCGTTCATGGTACCACAGTCAATTCAGGTCGTTGTCGGCCATCGTCGGCCCGTCGGAATGGGGTGCCGGTCCCCAAAGCCACCAACCGGCAGCGAACAGCGCGGCGACGGCGGCGCTGCCAACCACGGCGGACCAAGTCCAACGGCTGTTGATGCTGCCCTGGCGACTGACGGCGTCGGCGTACGAAACCTGGAGCAAATCATAGCGTCCATCGGCCATCTTGTGGCTGTCCAATTGGCCTTGCGCAGAAGCTGCGGACACGGCGAGGCCAATCGCAACGGCGGCTGCAGAGACGCCGACGGTGGCCGCGGTCCATCGCGCAGGGCGACGCCAATCGTTGCCGAGTGGCGCGGAATGCAAACGCAGTGGTGCGGGTGCCAGGACCACCGCGGCGGGCGACGAACCGGTCGACGTCACGACTTCTGGTGGCGAAACCGGTGTCTCGGGCAGGGGCGCTGGCTTCGGGGTGACGGGCACAACGGCAACGGCCACAGGCTGTGGCTGCAGCGCGCTCGCGGCCGCAGCTGCCCGCGCGTGGAGCGGATGCGCGTCGTCGGTCAAGACCAAAACACGCGCAAAGTGGCTCCGTGCAGCGTTCATTTGCCCAGCTTCTTGTTCGGCGCGCGCTGCGCCAAAGACGAATTCCGCAACGTCGGGTTCCAATGCGGCTGCCTGGGTGTACAAGCGCGACGCCGCGGCAAAATCCCGGCGCAAGAACGCGTCCAGCGCCGTCCGCGCCAAGGTCATCGCTTCCCCGTGCGGGTGGGTCGGGCGGTGCGGCGGCCGCGCGTGCGCGGTCGGAGCCAGCAGGAGCAGGCACAGCAGTGCGATGGTGGCGCGCAACGACATCGCTCAGTCCGGCGGTACGATGGAGGTTGGATCATCCTTCGCCGTCGCCCGTCGTGCGGATCCACGGATCCGCCGTGTGGCTGGCGCGTGCGCGCGCGTCCCGCGTGGTGCGGATGCGACCGGAGGCTCTTTCGGTTCACCTTCGGTAGCTTGGTCCGCCGGCGACGGGGGCGCTGTGGTCACCTCAGCGGGCGTTGGCTTCACCGTGGGCAGAGTGGCATGCTGCGCTGCAGCGGTGGCGTCCGGTGCGCGGCTGGGATGTGAGATTGCGGCTTGATTTCCGGACTTCGCCGCGGTCGGCCACGTCCGTCCGGCAACGAGCAGGCCTGCACAGCCCAGCGCAATCAACCAAGGCACGGCGCGTCCGGTCCACTTCAACGGATGGGACAAACGCTGCTCCGCGCTCTTCTCAACCGGCCTCGCCGACAGCCGCAGCGGCGACGCGGTGCGTGTCACCAGCGAACCCACTGGGACGTCCGCCGGCGCTTCGCTTGCCCGCTCCAACACCCGGCGCATGGCGTCCGCGTGGGCAAAGCGCTGTTCCGGCGCCTTGGCCAGTCCCCGCATGACCACGTCGACAAAGCCGGCCGAGAGCGCCGTCCGGGTCACCGACGCCAAATCGCGAGGGGGGACGTTGACGTGGTTGTACATCACGGTCAACGCGTTGGGATCGTCAAACGGCGAGTGGCCCGACACGCACCGGTACATGAGCGCGGCGAGTGCGTACAGGTCGCTACGGCCATCCAGTTCCACGCCCAAGCACTGCTCTGGGCTCATGTACGTCGGCGTTCCCATCACCTTGCCGGTTGCCGTCAACGACGATTCCTGCGTCTGCGCGATGCCGAAATCCAGAACCTTTGCGCGGACTTGTCCGTCTTTTTCATCCAGCATGATATTGCTGGGCTTGATGTCACGGTGGACCAATCCGAGCGCGTGGGCTTCCGCCAGACTGCCGAGCACCTGGAGGGCGATCGCAGTGGTGTCCTGCTCGCTGAGCACGTCCGACTGGTCGAGGCGTTGGCGCAGCGTCGCTTCCAGGGACTGGCCGTGGACGCGCTCCATGACCAGGAACATCGTGCCGTCGGTACTTTGCCCGGTATCGAGCACCCGCACCGTATTCGGATGGTGCAATTGGCCAAGAATTTCCGCCTCACGCAGGAACCGCCGCGCGTGTGCGGGGTCATCGTCGGTTCGGGTCAGCAGCTTGACGGCCACGTCCCCGCCGCTGGTACGGTCGTGCGCTTGAAATACGAGGCCGTGACCGCCGCGACCGAGCAGCTTGTTGAGGCGATAGCGGCCTGCGAGCATCGTACCTGGACGTTGCGTGGCCACAGCGTCAGGGAGCAAACCGACGAAGGCCGCGGACGAACCGCCGCGAGCCGTATTCCGCTCGCGCGATCCCAGAGCGTTGCCATGTGTCACCAAGCTTTGCATGACCAGCTCACGTTGATTCCGCGACGAAATCGTGGCATGGCCACGGGCAGGGTGCAAGTGGGATGTGTGCATCGCGGGGATCGGCTGAAATGTTGGTGTGACACTGCCAATGGTGTCACAACGTCACTTTCGAAGTAGCCATGAATTACAGGATGTTGGGTGTGTGTGACATGTGACATCAGGAAATTGATTCTGCCACTTCATGCAAACTCTTTCTGGACAAGGACCATCGCGCTTGCGCCGCAACGGCAAGGTGTCGGAGATTCGGCAGCGAATCGTGAGTTCACAGCAATCGCCGGGGGCGCGGGGTGTTGGGGCGAGTGGGTGGGGGTGTTGTGCCCATCGCAACCACTGCACATCCCCACGATGTTCAGTGCTTGACGCGGTCACGCAGCCTATGCACACTCAGTTTTCAGGAAGCCGCGAGCGTGGCATGTGCCAGGATAGGTGACCGTGGGCCACGGACGACGTTTGCATGGAATCAGGGCACGCGGGGCAACCGTGGCCTTGGCCGTGCTGCTCGGCGTTGGGTGCCGCGACCTGCCCAGCCTCGATGCATTTGGCTATCCGGACGCGGGCGCGGAAGGCGTAGATGCGCCTGTCGGGGCTGACGTTCCGATGATTGCCGCTGTTGACCCGCATTGTGGCCTGCCTGGTTGGGTGACCATGACCGTGGACGATGGTGGTACCGCACGCACGGTGTGTGCGGCCGATTACCCGGTCTGGGGCATTGCTGGAGCCGATCCTGCCACGACGACGCCCGGGCCGGACGGGACTTTTCTCGACACGCGCACGACCTTGCATTGGCGCGCGTCGCCGCTGTCCGGGCCGTCGACGCAGACCGTCGCCGCAGCAGCGTGCGATGCGCTGGAAGCGGCCGGCTATCGCGATTGGCGCTTGCCGACTGTTGCGGAAGTCTGGAGCACGATTGACTTTTCGCGCGGAAATCCGGCGGTTGCCCTGCCGCTGCAAGTGACACCGGGTTCTGTCGCTTGGACGGCCATTGGCAAAAGTAGTTCGTTCTGGACCGTTGCGCTGGCCGACGGCAGCTCCGCGCTCCTGTCCTCGGGCGCGCAGGCCTCCGCCTGGTGCGTGCGTGCGGATCCATGGCCCAAGACTGCGCCGGCGCAGCGTTTCAAGGTCTATTCGATCCCCTTTGGCAAGATTCCTGACGCCGTCGTCGATCAAACCACCGGCTTGCAATGGCAGGCGACCGCATCGCCGCCACCGCATTCGCAGCTGTCCGCTGCCGGTTGGTGCCGCAATCTCGGGATTGCTGGGCATGGCTGGCGGATGCCCACCGTGGCGGAATTGACCTCCATCATCGACCGCTCTGGGCCCGCGCCGGCCGTGACGCCCGGCTTCTTTGTGCAGCCCGAGGGGGTCTTCGCGACGATTTCCTTTAGCGCCGCAGACCCGAACTCCTTCTGGGGCGTGGATTTCGCCAGTGGCGCACTCGTGCCGCTGTCGATCGCCGACGGCGAGGGCCGCGCGCATTGCGTGCGCGATCCCTGTGGCGATGGCCTGTGTGCCGGCGCCGAAACTGCGAAGACGTGTCCGTCGGACTGCTTCGACCGCGTGCTCGTGCCCGCCGCGACGTTCTGGCAAGGCTGTGACTCCGCGACGGATCCGGATTGCCCGGAGAGCGATGCACCAGCGCATCTCGTGCAGCAAGACGATTTCCTCATGGACCGCAACGAAATCACGGTTGCGCAGTATGAGGCCTGCGTGCAATGGGGGCCGTGTTCGACGCTACCCGTGAACCAGCCGGCGGAGACCTGGCCGCTCTATCGCGCCGCCCCCGTCAACTACGTCACATGGCAGCAAGCCGAAACATTTTGTCACGAATGGCGGGGCGCAGGTTATTTCCTGCCGACGGAAGCGCACTTTGAACTCGCCGCACGGGGCGGCTGCGAACAGAATGGAAGCAGCGCGAAAGCGGCAGATTGCAAAACAAAAATGCGCAATTGGCCTTGGGGCAATGTGCCACCAAACTGCTCACTCGCGCAGTTCACGACGGCCGTTGTGCCGACGACGGCAACCAGTTGTGCCGCCAACGTTCAGTGCGCCTGTGGGCACCAGGGGCCCGCCAGCGTGGCAACGCATGAAGCCGGCGCGAGTCCTTTTGGCATCCAGGACTTGGCAGGCAACATCGCCGAATGGACCCGCGACTCCGCCGCCAGCTACCCCGACAACTCACGTCTCGACCCGACGTCGTTTTCCGGCACGCCACCGTTCATCGTGCGCGGCGGCAGCTTCCTCAGCGACCCCAAAAACCTGCGCAGTACGCATCGGGTGTTCGCCGACGGCACTGCCGCGGCAGACATCGGCTTCCGCTGCAGTTCCAGTGCCAGCGTCGATTTTGGACCCTGACGCGGCCCGTTTGAATACGTCCCCACCGCACTGCGTTGCATTCCTAGTGGGCGGTGGTCCGACCCGCGGGAGGCCAACATGCAACGCAATATCCTGAAATCGATTGTGATCTTCGTGTTGTTTGCGACCGTGCTCTCTGGCTGCATTCCCGGCTACGGCTACGGCATGCGCCCCGGCTACTATGGCGGCGGCTATTCCGGCTACAACTACCGCACCACGACTTTTCGCCCCGCGGGCGGCGGCTGGGGCGGCGGCGGCTGGGGCTACTCTGGCGGTGGTTTCCACGGCGGCGGCCTGCGCGGCCACCGGTAGCGCGGCGGGATGACTTGTTGCGGCGTTTTGTGCACGCTTCCAGACTCGCCGCGGCCTCTCCGGCGTTGGAATGGCATGCGCACTGGTTTTCGTTCACTGTTGCCCGCCTGCCTGATGCTGATTACCGGGATGGTGCCGCTGCGCGTGGATGCGGATGAACCCGTCGCGATCCTCCCCGAAGCGTGTGAACCGGCCGTGCTGGCTTGGCTTCTTCCGCTCCGCATGGAGCACCCTGTCACGGCCGACTGGCTCTTGCGTGACGTCGGCATTGACCGAGCCCGATTGCAACTGACGCTGGTGGGCCCTGCTGAACGCACCATTCAGGTCGTGATCGGGCACGTGGCCAACGAAACAGCTGGGGAACGGTTGGGCGATGTGCGCCTGCAGTGCCCGCCGGTGGTGCCGCAGGACGTGTGTCTCGCGGTGAAGCAGGCGTTGAGCGTCGAGCCGCGTGCGCCCTCGCCCTGGTTGCTGCAACAGACGCGGGTGAATGGAGCCGCTGCGGTTGAGCGTGCCGAGCCGCAGTTCTCCAACCGGGATCCGACCCGCGCCGCGCGCTGGACCTTGCTCGGACTGTGGATTGCGCTCGCCTGTCTGCTGCTGGAACTGGCCCGACGGCGGTGCCGGGCGCTGTCGAGGCGCGCCTGGCTGGGCGTGCTGTCCGTGACCTTGCTTGGCGCTGCAGTGCGGCTCTGGTTGGCGCCGCGCGGCTTGCAGCACGAGCTGTTTCACGCCCGAGAGTCGCTGGCCTTTTTGCACGGGAGTTCTGGTGTTGCCAACGGCGAGTCCGTTCCAGCGTTGGTGAATGCGATCAATGCGCTGACGCTGGGCGATGAAACCACCTTGTATGGCGTGACGCTGGTCGCCGCCGTGATCAGCATTCCGGCGCTCGTCTGGTTTGCCGCGCAACTCACGGGGCAATTCCGCGTGGGACTTCTCGCCGGCGTGCTGCTCGCCGTGTTGCCCAATCACGTGCACTTTTCGGCGAGTGAGGAATTTGCCATCACCGGTCTGGCGCTGGCCTTGCTGAGCTGGGCGGCTTGGATGGATTGGCTGACCGCGTGCGGGCCCGTCGCGCTGGGGATCGCGACCGTCGCGGCAGTCCTCGCCATGCAGTGTCGACCGGAGTTGACGCTGCTGCCTCTGATGCACCTGACCCTCTTTCTGGCGGTCGTGCCCCGTCGGGATTGGCCGGCAGTGCTGCGGCGCCGCAGTCTGTGGCTGGCGATCGGAGTCGCCGTGCTCGCCAGTTGGCACGTGCCGATGGACGTCCACACGCGCGGCGCCTTTCCGGGCCTGTCTTCAACCGCGATGCGGCAAATCTGGCTACGGCTGGTGTGGCTGGATCAGGACTTGGCCACGTGGCCGATGTGGGCCTGGCTGCTTGCCGGCTTGGCATTCGCCTTCACACGCGCGACTGCCCGCGCGCTCTGGCTGGCTGGCTGGTCTGCGCTGTTCACGGTCGTGCTCTTATCCCTGTATGCCGGTTTTGGCGCGTATGCGTGGCGGATGCAGTTGCTGCCCGCTGCGCTGGCGTGTGTCGGGATGGCCTGGCTGGTGGAAGCGGCGCCGCGGCGGGCCATTGTCGTTGCGACTGCGCTGGCGCTGACTGCGGGTCTGCAGCTGTGGGCTGTGCGTGAAGTGGTCGCGCGGCCCAGCCTGACCGAGTTGCAGTACCGTTTTCAACGACAGCACATCCAGGATTTGCCGCCTCGCGCGGAGATTCTCGCGGTCCTTTCGGCCCCGCTGGACCACTTGCCGCGGCTGGGTGGGCTGCGCGCCGGCGAGACGCGGGTGCTCCACGATGCAACCGATCCGGCTGATCTTCCGCCCGCCGGTCCGGGCCTCGTCTGGTTGCAGTCCGCGGCGTGTTGGGTGCAATGGTCGGGTGAAGTGCGTGCGCCCATCGGGTTGCAACCGGCGTGCCAAGCCGTGCATGACCGCTACCGCATGGAACCGATCGCGGAGATGGACCTACCGCCAACGGACGAGCTGTCCTTGGTTTCGGCACTGGCGCCAGGTCCGCGCGGCTACCGGATCGGCTACTATCGCCTGAAGCCGCGTTGACGCATTCGGTGGATGACTGGCGCTGCACACTCTGAATTTTATGGACAAAATGGCGCTTGACGCTCGATCCGCGGCGGTCCAGACTTGCCGGCACGCGCGCAATCATGGCTGGACGCGCACAAAGGGTTCACGCATGGGTTGCGCAACGTCATCGCGATGGCGCGTTCTTGCACTCGTTTGCATCGCTGGCCTGTGGGCCGCGGCGGCGAATGCTCTGGACGTTCGGGCGTTTCCCGCTACCCATCGCATTCTCGACCGCGCAGGCTTGCCAGCCGGCGCCACGACGGTGTCCTTGGCGGCGAGTCGCGATGAATTCGAGGGATTTCAGCTGCTCGTCGTGGCAGACGCGGGCGACGCACAGGCGTTGAACATGACGCTGAGCGATTTCAGCGGTCCCAACGGCGCGCACATTCTCAGCGCCAACGCCGAGTTCTACCGCGAGCGTTATGTTCACGTCACGACGCCCTCGTTCTGCAACTACCCGTTCAACACGCAATGCGACGCGCATCCCGAGTACAACCGCGTTGCCGGCGATTTTCCGGAACAATTGGTGCCGTTTCGCGACCCCTACGGCAGCAATGCCCCCGTCGCCGCACCGTTCGACGTCACGCCGGGTTCGTTTGCCGTCGTCTTTGTCGATCTGCACGTACCCAAGGATGCCGCGCCGGGCGACTACGCCGCGACGCTCACCGTCACCAGCGCAGCGACGAAGGTCGCCACCGTGCCGGTCCAGCTGCATGTCTGGAATTTCACGATGCCAGCCAAGCGCAGCATCGCCACCGCCTATGGTTTTTCCGAAGGCAGCATCCGTCGCTATCACGGCGGCCCTACGGGGCCGGACGACAAGGCTTACGCGCAGTTGGCGCGCAACTACGAACTGGAAGTCCACCGCCACCGCATTGACTACGAGACCTACAATCCCGGCCTCAACTTCCAATTCGCCAAGGATGGATCGCTTTTGCCCATCGATTTCAGCGCCTACGACGCGTTCTTGGCCCCGCGCATCGACGGCTCGTTGTTCCCCGACGGCGCTGGCCTCAACCGCTTCAACCTCGGCATGTTCGGCCCTGGCAACGGTACCGGCGGCTTGACCGACGCGCAGTTCTCCACCGTCACCGCAGCCGTCGCCGAGCACCTGCAAGCCAAAGGCTGGCTGTCCCACGTCTACCTGTATGCGACGGACGAGCCGTTCAGCATCTCCAATCCTGGCGCTTTTGATCGCATCGCAACAGATTCGAAATTGCTGCACAAGAACACAGACTTGTGGCACGGTCACGTGCTCGCCACCAGTCCTTGGTTCCCGCAGTTGGACGGGCTCATCGACATCTGGTGCCCGGTCACCTCCATGTACGGAGACGGCTTGTGGGCAGACGGCAGCTTTCCGGGACACGAAAAGTACGTCGGCGAATTCGCCAAAGGCCGCGAACTCTGGTTCTACGTCTGCAACGCCGATTTCCCGCCGGAATTGGGCTACGACACGGACAGTCCGCTCGGATTTGAACCACGCCTCCTCAAGTGGGGCGCATGGGCTGAAGGCGCGACGGGCTTCCTGTTCTGGGAAATGAGCTATTGGCAGGATCCCACGCCCTGGGACACGCTCGCCAATCCCGCGCAATTCGGCGCAGCCCTTTCCCGCAACGGCGATGGCATTTTGCTCTTTCCCGGCGATCACAATGGCACGGCTGGCGGTGCGGGTTCGCCGCCCGAAGTGGCGATCAACGGCCCGGTGGTGTCGATTCGCTTGAAGCAAATCCGCGATGGCCTGGAGGACTGGGAAATGCTGCGTTTGGCCGATAGCCTGGGCGGAAGTGCATTTGCCCGCAGCCAAGTCGCGCGCGTCTACACGCGGTTTGGCGCGCGCCTGGACGACAATTACACGCCCGCGCAGCGTCCTTGGGAAACTGACGACGCCGTGTTGCTCGACGCCCGCGCGCAGATTGCCCGCAAGATTGAGCATCTGCAGGATCCGACCCACTATCCGGACCCTGAAGCGGCGACGCCGACCGTGGCGGATGCCGGGACGACCGACGCGTCGGCGCCCTTGGACGATCTCGCCGCACCGGCGGCTGTACCCGTACGCAACTCAGGATGTACCGCCGCACGCGCGGGCCAGTCCTGGGTTGGTTGGTCGATGCTGGCGTGGATCGGCGTGGCGCTCGGCTGGCGGCGTTCCGCCTTGCGAAAGCCGGGACTACGGCGAATTTCGAAAAAATCGTTGGCCGTTGATCAGGATCAACACAGAATCGCTGTGGAACCGGCACACTCTCGCTGAAGGGTTCAGCTTGGTCCCAGCCCGTCCTGCGCATGGAGCACACCATGGTTTGCCAACCCTTTCTGCTTGCCCAACTCGCGAATTATCATCGCCTTTCACGGGCAAGCGTGGCGTGTTTCGCGGTGCTGCTGGTGAGCGCTTGCGGCCAGGCGAGCTCGCCCGTGGCGGCACCGGATACCCATGGACCGGTCGCGGAAGGCGTCCTGGGCGAGCTGGGCAAGCCGTGGCCGATCGCAACGGCCGACCAACTGAAGACTTTTGACTTGGGCAAGGAAACGGATCTGCATCGGTTTACCCGCGCAGAGGGGTTGGGTCCGGCGTTCAACGTGACCTTCTGTGGCGCCTGCCATGAGAAGCCGACGCCCGGCGGCAGCGCGGGTCTGTACCGGAACTTCTTCCTCGCGGGGACCAAAACTGCGGATGGCGCCTTTGTCATGGCCACATCCGCGGGCAACAAAAGTGGCGTCCTCCGCCTGTACACCTACGCAGCCGGAGAACCGGCGCGACCAGCCGTTGAGCCGACGCTCAATGTCATCGCCCAGCGCAATCCGATTCCATTTTACGGCGCGGGGCTGCTCGCTGAATTGACCAACGCGGAGATCCTCAAGCGCGCCGATCCCGATGACGCGGACGGCGACGGCATTTCTGGCCGGCCGAATTGGGACCGTGGCTTTGTTGGCCGCTTTGGCCGCAAGTCGCAGACTGTCAGCATCGAAGCGTTCCTGCGTGGCCCTTTGTTCAACCATGCAGGCATTACCAGCAGCCCGCTGACCGACGACCAGCGCGCCGCATTGCCGGTGGATTCTTCGCTCAAGAGCATCACGACGTCGGCGGTGCTGCGGAACGCTTTGGCCGGGCTCAGCGAATTTGCCCAGGCTGCGGCCGCGGACACGCCGACTGTGGACGACGATGGTGTACCGGATCCGGAACTGGACGGCGCGAAGCTGTTCAACCTGGTCAGCTTTGTGATGCTCATGGCCGGCCCGAAGCCGGAGCCGGAGACGCCGCAGATCGCCCGCGGCCGACGGCTTTTTGACGCTGCGGATTGCGGCAAGTGCCACACGCCACGCTTGGACGGCAAGCACGGGCCATTGCCGGTGTATTCGGACTTGCTGTTGCACGACATGGGACCGGAACTGGCTGATGGCATTGAGCAAGGTGTCGCCACCGGTGCCGAATTTCGCACCCATCCGCTGTGGGGCATCATCGCCGATGGGCCGTATCTGCATGACGGGCGATCGGCCACGCTGAAGGAAGCGATCCTCGCGCACGCGGGCGAGGCCAAGGTATCGCGCGACAAGGCTGCGGCGCTCACTGATGCGGAAATGGCTGATTTATTGGAGTTTCTCGCCTCCCTCGGTGGTCGCGATCAGGCGACTGCGGGGCTTTTGCCGCCCAATGCGCCGGTCCCGGCTGTCGGCGCGTATGGTGGCCCGCGGCGGACGCTGACCGACGCGGAGATGCAGCAGTTCACGCAAGGACGCGGGCTGTTCGACCGCGATTATGGGCGCTCCTTCGGCGTCGGCGCGCCGCGCATGAACGGCGATTCCTGTCGGGCTTGCCACTTTGACCCGGTGATCGGCGGCTCTGGTCCGCGCGATGTCAATGCGATGCGGCACGGCTTGCTGGTCAACGGCGCGTTTGTGCCCCCGGTCGTCGGCACGTTGCTGCATCGCACGACGGCGCTGCCTGGCGTCACGAACGCGCCGCAGAAAGAAGCGACGATCTTTGAACACCGCCAAACGCCTCCGCTTTTTGGTGCAGGTTTGATCGACGCGATCCCCGATTCTGCCATCCTGGCGAACGCGGATCCGGACGACCTGAACGGCGACGGCATCCGCGGTCGCGCCAGTTGGACGGACGGCAAGCGCTTGGGACGGTTTGGCTGGAAGGCGAGCGTGCCGTCGTTGCAGGAGTTCATCCGCGACGCGAACTCGATGGAATTGGGCTTGACCGTGCCGTTCCTGGCGGGCCTGACGTTCGGTTTCTTGCAGGATGACGACGCGGTGGCCGATCCGGAACTGTCCCTCGACACGCTGAATCAACTGCTGTTTTACCTGACGGAACTGGCGCCGCCACCGCGCACGTCCACGGATCCGGTTGCGGAGACGGCGGGTGCGCAGGTGTTCCAGGATATCGGCTGCGCGGCGTGCCATGTGCCCAAGCTCGATTCGAGCAAGGGTCCGGTGCTGCTGTACTC
This sequence comes from uncultured Myxococcales bacterium, assembly GCA_903924465.1. Classification (GTDB taxonomy): domain Bacteria; phylum Myxococcota_A; class UBA9042; order UBA9042; family UBA9042; genus CAIYBN01. The sequence goes on from CAIYBN010000131.1 coordinate 67,653, forward strand.
CGATTTGCTGCTGCACGAGACGTCCGCGCCGGGTACGCCGGGCATCGAAGATGCAAGCGCTGGCATGCGCGATTTCCGCACCGCGCCGCTGTGGGGGCTCGCGAAGACCGCGCCGTACATGCACTCTGGTGAGGCCGATACCCTTGAGCAGTCCATCTTGCTGCACGACGGCGAAAGCAAAAAGAGTCGGGATGCGTTCTCCGCACTGCCCGCGGACAAACGCGCCCAAATCCTCGCGTTCCTGGGGAGCCTGTGATGCTGCGACGCGCCAACTACCTGATGCTTGCCCTGTGCGTCGCCTGTTCATCCACGCCGGCAGCGTCGTCGGACGCGGGATCGACGGATGCCGGGAGCGATGTCGCCGTTGCGACGACCGATCCGCTGTCCATGCCTGAGATCCCGACGCTCAAAGTGGCTGACTTTGCCGCCGCGACGACCTGCAAGGATTGCCACGCGCAGCAGTTTGCCGAATGGAACGGTTCCCGCCACGCCTACGCCGTCAACGATCCGGTCTGGCAGGTCCTGGTCGGTTTGCGCCAGAAGGCGGAAAATGGCCTGCAGGATCGATTTTGCACGCAGTGTCATTCCGTGCTCGGCGTGCGTTCCGGCGAGATCAAGCCAGGCTTTGCGTTTGCTGATTTGACGCCGACGGTCAAGGAAGGCGTGACTTGCACGGTTTGCCACCAGTCGGACTCCGTTGCCCGGACCCACAACGCCGGTTTGACGATGGCGAGTGACGGCAAGATGCGCGGCAACCTCGCGGGCGTACAGGCGACGCCGGGTCACGAGTCGACCGCCGGCACGCATTTGGCCGCGCCGGATTTCTGTGCGTCGTGTCATGACGTGATTGAAATCAACAAGTTGCCACTGGAGCGGCCGTACGAGGAATGGCTTGATTCGCCAGCCAGCGGCAAGGGGCAGACGTGCCAGGATTGCCACATGGCCAAATACGATGGTCAAGCGGCGAAAGACGGTCCGGCGCGCACGGGCTTGCATTCGCACCGTTTCATCGGCCTGGATCCGCCGGGCGCAGCGACCGGGTCAGACGCGCAGATGCAGGCGCAATTTGCCGCGGATCGCGATCAGCTGTTGGCCAGCGCGGCGAAGATCACGCTGGGCGCGGGTCCGATTCAGGCTGGGCAGACGATGGACGTCACGGTGAATCTGGAGAACCGGATCGCCGGTCACAGCCTGCCGACGGGTACGACCTTTTTGCGCCAATGCTGGATCGAGGTGATTGCGACGGACGACGCGGGCAAAGTGCTCTACGAAACCGGGACATTGGATGCCAATGGCGACCTGCGCGATCGCTGGAGCGATTTGGCGCCGTACGCGGATCACGATCTGGTGTCGCTCTCCTCTTCGCTGATCGATGCTGAAGGAAATCCCACGCTGTTTCCATGGCTTGCGGTGGAGCACAAACACGGCGCGTTGCGCGCGGGCGAGTCCAAGACTTGGACGTTCTTCGTGCCCGTACCCGCTGCGGCCACCGGCGCGGTGCACCTGACCGCGCGCCTGCGTCTCCGCAGCTATCCGCCCTTCCTCTTCCGTTTCGCCGGCGCCGCGGCCCTGATTCCGACCATCGTCGTCTACGATCTGGCCGCCGACGCGACGCAGGTGAACCTGCCGTGACGGTACGGCGTGCGGGTTTGCCCTTGGTTCTACTGGCCCTTATCGGCTGTCGGACGCCAGATCCCGCGGTATCGTGTGGCGCTCCTCTGAGTGATTCGATAGACCGCGACGTGACGGTGGACCTGCTGGTCGACGACCAACTGGCGCCGCAGGCTGGAGAAACGGTACGTCGCGCGTTGCTTGATTGGGGTCAATGCCACGGGGCTCGCGTGGCGGTTCGCGTGCGCGTGGGCCGCGACCTGCCGGTGCCTTTTGCCATCCGCCACGACGCCCTGGCGCGCCTGACGCCCGACGCTGGGCAAAAATCGCTGACGGAGCCACTCGCGCACCTTGTCCGACAGATGGCAACGCCTCAGACGGTTTCCCTGAGCGTGGCGGTGCTGCGTGACCTGGCGCCGCCGGAATCTGCCGCGGCGTTGCTCCTGCCGGAACTGCACGGCTTGGGACTGCCGGCTACGGCGACGACCACGCAGAACCTGCCTTGGCTGCGCGACCTGCCGATGCACCGCGTGCCGATGGTGCTGCTCTCCTGGGCGCAGATGGCCAACCAGCGCCCGCAGGAACAAGTCGCGACGCTGGCGCACGAGATCGGCCATGCCCTTGGTTTGGCCCATGATATGCGGTCGGGCAACGCGATGGCACCTCAGGGCGGCCTGTGGCTCGACGCGGCGCAGGTCCAAGCGATGCGCGATGCTGTGGACGCGGTGCGCTAACCGCTCGACATCACTTTGGAACTGCCCATTCCAGCAACGTGCCGTGCATCTTGCCTGGCCACGCGCCCATGTTTCCGCCGCCGGCGAGGGCGTCTCCGTTCGGCAGGCGCAGGACAAAATGCAAGGTGTCGTTGGTCAAGGAGTCGCTGACTTCCATGGAGGTTTGGCCGTCGAGGCTGTCGAACTCCAGCCAACCGGCGTCGCCACAGGTCCAGATGCTGCGGTCAAAAGTGTCAAAGCCCGACAGGCCGGTCTTGGCGTCGCGCAGCTTGTGCCAGTTGCCGGCCTCGTCGCGCAGCACGACTACGCCGGTTTCCAGACCGCCCACGGCGAGGTATGTGCCACCCGCGAGCGCGCGCACGGTTGTCAGCTTGACGCCGGTGCCGCTGGCTTCCTGTTGCCATTGGCTTCCGTCCCAATGCAAGGCCAAGCCGTCGTCGCCCACGACCACAACGTCGTTTGGCGCATGGCCATCGACCTTGAACAGGCGCAGGTTGGCCGGGACGGCACTGGGCAACGCAACGCCGGACCACCCTTGGACATCGCGGTGTAGCAGGACCGGCGCCGCAGTCGTGTCGGGACGCGGATCGTCGCCGACGGCCCAGGCGTCGGTGGTCGAAAATGCCACGCAACCCCAAAGTTCGTCGCCAGCTGGCGTCGCCTCACTCGTCCAGTGACCCGCCGGGTCCCGCCACAACGCGCGCCGGCCGTTGCCCACGACGAGGAGGGCGCCGTCCGGCGTGCGCGATGCCCATGAGAGCAGTTTCCCCGATGGCGGCTGCAAGTCCACGAGCGCGCCGTTCTGCCAGATCCACGCGCCGCCGAGATCCGATTGTCCGCCGACCAGAACCGGTGCGCCATCGGCGAGCAACGTCCCGGACATGAAGAGACCGCCTGGGGCATTCGCGGCGGCGACGTGCCACGTTCGCTCTGGCGTCGTCGCGGGTCGGGCCGTGTCACAGCCCAAGCATTGCGCCAGCCCGCACGTCATCAGGCAGCACCAGAGACCGAAGTGAGGGATTGCCGAATGCATCGTTGCCTCTCCACTCGCTCCCCAGCGGCCGTCAGTCTGCAAACGCCGGGCCCAGTCATCACGCGACGGGGGGCGCGCCGTGCTACTGGCAATTGTGAACGCTCGCATCGGCAACTGGAAGCAACCGCATGCCGAGGTAAGTGAACATCACGACAGCAAAGCCAGTCAATGCGAGCCACGCGTCGGTTCGCACCGTTCTGCCGGGCAAACGCCGGACGTGAAAGTAGAGGGTGTAGGTGAACCAGGAAATGAGCGCCCAATTTTCCTTGGCATCCCAAGCCCAGTAGCTACCCCAAGCTTGGCTTGCCCAAATCGCGCCGACGACCAGTCCGGCACTGAGCAAGATGTAGCCTGCCACCAGCGAACGGTGCATGACGGGCACGTACGCCGCGCCAGCCGTTCCGAGCAGCAGCACGGCGACCGCTGCAACCGCAGCCATCGACAAGGCAGCATACGCCAAGAAATAGACCACGACGTGCGGCACGAACCAGGGGCTTTGCAGCGTCGGCGGCAAGTGGAGCAGTGGGACTTCCGGGTGACCGATGACCCAAGCCATCGCGCCGGCGAGACCTGCGGAGAGGCCGGCGTCCACCAGCGGCAGGGCGTGCCGACGTCGCAGCAGGAGCTGCAGCAGTGCACCACAAGCACAGAACAAGACAAGCGATTCGCGGAGCGTCTTGAACGGCGGGCGCCCCAGTTGGTGCCACGCCGTGCCGACCACCCCCAGGCACGCTACGCCAGCGCAGGCGGTCAGGGCCAGCCCAACGCTGCGGCGATGCAGCATTCCATGCCCCAAGGCAGCGAGAATGAAGAGGGCAAACGCAGGCACCTCGAACGGCGAAAACGTCATCGTCACGTCCCTCGCGTGGCAACCCGCCGGGGAATCCACCACAGGATGTGCAGGATGCCCAGCAAGGTTGCAACCAAGCCCAGGAGCGCCAGCGGCAGTCCCGGATCATGGACCACGAGGATGCCGGACAGCCGCGTGTTCTTCGGGTCATAACTGGCCTGGTACAGCGAATAGCCCTGCCACGTCGAGGGTGCATTGACGCGAATCTGCGCGGTGTTCTTTCGTCCCGCGGAATCGACCGCGGCGATGGTGGACGCAAAGTCCACGATGGTTTCCGTGCCCGCGCTGCGGCCCGGCCGCTTGTCGACGTCAAAACGCTGCAAGTTCAGGGAAAATGGAAGCTTGGTCTTGATGCCGGATTCCAGCGCGTAGTCGCTGGTCGTGTCGCCGACTTGGAGGTTTACCACGCCGCGGCTGCCGTAGGTGGCGCTGGCAATTCCGCCGGCGAGCAGCAGAACGGCACCACCGTGGCTGAACAGAAAGCCGATTTGCTTCAGGCGCCACGCGCGTCGGCGGAGTACCGAAGCAGCCAGACCGATGGTGAACAGAGATAAAAGCCATCGAAACCAGAAGCTTGCGTAGACGTCGTGCAGATGCATCCACGTCAACAGCGGTGCCGCGGCGCCGTAGCGTACAGAGAACGCGCCGAGATTGGCGGTCTGCACGATCAGCGTGCCGGACATCGTCGCGACCACGAGCGTCATCAGAACGGCCGTGGCAAATTGCAGACTGCCCAGCGCGCGCCAGTACGCGTTGCGCCGGAGCGCGATGTGGACGAGCGTCGGCACGGCCAACACCGCCAGCGCAACTCCACACGCCATCAGCGACATCGCCTTGACCCGTGTCGCTTCCAACAACACCTGGACCACATTGACGAGCCACGCGCTCGCAACCACCGCGAGGCACAATTCGCCCAAAGTGGCGTCTTTGTTCCGCGGGTCTGCTTCGGCGGTCATCATTTGCTCCTCCCAAGCGGCAGGGCGCAGCGGAATCCCGTGTCGTTCAGCCAGTAGCGCGGGTTGCCCCACATGCGCTTGGCGGAGCGCAAGAGATCGGGGGAACTGCTCCAGCCGCCACCGCGAATGACCTTGAGCGTGCTGACTTCATTGCCAGACGCCGTGCCGGACTGGACAAAACGCGCATCCGGCGGTGCACCATCAGCAGGTCCGTGTGGCTCGGCCGTCGTCCCTTGCGCCTTGGCGTAGCCATAACGGTCATACCAGTCGGCGACCCATTCCCAGAGATTGCCGGCCATGTCGAGACAGCCGTAGGCGCTGGCACCTTGCGGAAAACTGCCCACGGCGACCGGGCCCGCAGCCGCCTCGACACCTGCCTGGGCGCGGCCTGGCACGTATGCACTCCCCCACGGGTAGGCACGCGCCTCTGATCCGGCAGCGGCCTTTTCCCATTGTGCTTCAGTCGGCAGCGTCCGACCTGCCCAGCGGGCATACGCTTGCGCGTCAAACCAGGTGACAAAACGTACCGGCAAGCGCCCTTGGGCGACTGCGCCTGAACGTTGCCAAGGACCTTGCGGTTTGTAGCCGGATTGCGCCACAAACTTGGCAAATTGCTCAATCGTCACTTCGTGTTTGTCCATGAGGTAGCTTTGCAGCGCAACGCGGTGCATGGGTTTCTCGTCATAGCTGCCGCGATCCGAGCCCATCGAGAATTCGCCTGCTGGCACCAGCACCATCTCCATATCGTCTTTATGGCTGATGAATTCCCCTCCGCGTGCCTCCACACCTTCGGGCAGGGTGATGCCAGGCACACCATCGGCCATCGCGGTGGCCGAGGTGAGCGCGAGGCACGTCAGAACGAGCGGGACGCTTTTGAACGCAAGGTTCATGCGACGGTGACCTCAGGCGGCGCGTAGCGTTTGATGTCGCGCATCATCTCCCGGAACATCTCGAGATCCAAGGACTGTTTGCCATCTGACCAGGCGCGATCCGGCGCGTCGTGGACTTCGACCATCAATCCGTCGGCGCCCACGGCGAGCGACGCGCGGCTCAGGGCGGGGACCAGAAAGCGTTCGCCCGCGGCGTGGCTCGGATCGACAATGATCGGCAGGGCAGTGCGCTGCTGGACCACTGGAATACACGCGAGATCCAAAGTGAAGCGCAGCGCTGGAGCGAAAGTACGAATGCCACGTTCGCAGAGGATCAGGCCGGGTCCGGTGTGACCGGCGGCCACGCGGCCGAGCAGCACAAATTCCGACGCCTCCAGGAACTCCTCCACAGTCGCCGACAGGCCGCGTTTGAGCAGCACCGGCCGTCCTTGCACGTTGGCGCCCGCTTCAAACAACAGCGGAAAATTCGACATGTTGCGTGAACCGATCTGAATCACGTCGGCCATCTGCGCGACGATCGGCACGTGCGCAGCCTCCAGTGCTTCCGTCACGACGGGCAGTCCGGTTTCGGCGCCCGCCTCGGCCAGGAACTGCAGGCCAAGTTCACCCAAGCCGCCAAACGCATACGGGGAACTGCGCGGCTTGAACACGCCACCGCGCAGCGCACAGGCACCGGACTGGGCCACGGCATCGGCGATCTTGCGGATCTGATCCCGGCTCTCGACACTGCACGGACCGGCGATGACAGCGTCATGTCCGGCCCCGATGCGCACGCCTGGCGAAATCGCGACCGCATGGCGTGTCCACGCTTCCTCCCGCATATACAGCCGCCGGGACGGTTCGAGTTGCACCACGCCGCTGACGCCAGGCACCTCGCGCACACGGTCGAGCGCGCCCGGTCGGACGTCGCCGACTTGCACCGTGAGCAGCCGGCCGCCATGCCATCGAAACGACGGACTGGGGGCGCGCGACACGCCGAGCAAGTCGAGAATGTGCGGCGCTGCGGCATCGCTGAGATGCGGCATGACGCTTACGATAACCACTGAATCTTGTGGCAACTTCATGATGGTACCCCCGGAACGGACGCGCGGCCGACCGCTTGTGGAACCGCGACGACAGCTTCAATCTCGAGCAGAAGATCGGCGCGGCAGACGTCTGCCACGATCGGCAAGATCGGCAATTGCGGGATGCCGAGGAGGTGCGTCAACTTCTGGAAGACTTCCAGCGTCGCCGCATCCTTGCAAAACAACGTCGCCGACGTGATGTCCTGCAGGCCGGCACCGATAGATTGCAGCAACGCGGCGATGCTCAGCAACGTTTCCAGAATCTGGCCTTCGACGCTGTCGAGAAAACGCGTCTTGCCGTCCGGTCCAATACTCGCGGTTCCGGAGATGAACGCGGTCTGGCCGCCGTCGATATCCAGCATCATGCCGCGGGAAAACGCCGAACCGTACTCCATCGCCTGTTCCTGCCGCGAACTGCGGTTGAGCGGCACGAACAACCGTTGGTTCGCGGTGCTCCGTCCCGCCAGGACGTCCATCTGGCACGCCTCGTCGCCGCTGCGTCCTTGAATGCCGGTGCTGGCCGGAAAGGCGTGGCCCATTGCCCGGTCACCGACATGACGTGGCCGGAAGAACGCCGTGCGCACACGGTTGAACTCGCCATACCAATTGAGAATTTGCGCCATGTAGATCCACGTCCGACCGACGTCGAGAAAGGTGAGACCTGCTTGCTGCAAGACCTGTTCCGCGTTCAGGTACATTTGCGTCGCCTCGCCAGTCACGCCGCCCAGTAGCTTGCCGTTACCATCGGACCCGGTCAGCCCGGGAAAGTAGACGAGTTCAAAGTCCGGCCCGTTCAATCGCCGCCCGCGCATGGTGCCGCGGCCAATCGTGCTCACCGCGACGTCTTGTCGATACGGAATCACGCCCCAGATCTGCAGACCGGCAAACGCTGTGCCGTCGATCGGCTTGCCCTCCACCCAGGTCAGCGGCAACCCAGGATCAAGTCGTCGGGCTTGGTACGCAATCATGCGTTCGTGCAGAATCGCTTCTTTGGCTGAGACAAGACCGTAAATTTTCTCCTGAATCGGCTCGATTCCATGTTCAGCGAGTACCTTGGCGGCGTCGCAAAACAGCGCCTGGGCAGCCTGCGATGTTGCCATTCCAATCGGTGCGTGCAGCGTGAGCCAACATTCAGCGAATCCCGGCCGCTTGAAGATGCGCAAACACGGCGGCGGCGACCCTTGACCTGGCGTTTGAGAATCGGTCGGCAACAGCTGCGATGGCGTCACTTGGGGCATGTCATTCATGGTTTGGAAACTCCTGCGGCCATGGAATCGGCCGCGCAACGAAAACCGATGGTGAAGTCGCGAAATTCTGGCTCGTGCGCCGTCGCCGCTGCGGCTCGAACGGCGCTTGGATAGCTCGAACTGCCGCCGCCTTTGACGACGCGCCACAGCTTGTCGACGCTCCCCGGGACGGGTGAGGCGGTCGCGTCGGCGACCCATTCGCCGACATTTCCGGCCATGTTCAGGCAGCCAAACGGTGACGCGCCGCGTGGCAATCCTGCGACCGGCCCGGCGTAGGCTGCTTGTCGCGGCTGCGTGCTGGCCCCGACCGGCGAGCGCTCGTAGCCACCGCACCGGCTCAAGCCGTCGTGCCATTCGTTGCCCCACGGCCACACGCGCCCATCGGTTCCGCGGGCAGCCTTTTCCCACTCTGCGTGCGTCGGCAGGCGCTTGCCGGCCCAGCGCGCGTAGGCGTACGCGTCGTACCAATCGACGCCGACGACCGGGAAGTCGTCGCGCGTGAACGTCGCCTCGTCAAAAGGTCGCAACTCCGCGATCCCGGTCTTGTGCAGGAGCTTCGGCACAAATGGTTTCCAATAACGTGGCGTATGGTCCTTGCCCGCCGGTTGCTGCGGATGCGCCACGGCCCCGTCGCCGTTTTCGTGCACCCACGCCAGGAATTCCCGGTACTGGCCATTGCTGACCTCGGTCCTGTCGATAGCGAACGCCGCCGCTTCCACCGTTCGCCTGGGCTGTTCCAACGGGTTACCGACATCGTCGCCCATCACGAAAGGCCCGGCAGGCACGGCGAGCATGTGCGAATGACCGTGGCGATCGACGACCGAATGGGAGGCCGGACGCCGCGCCGCCTCCGCCGGAAGTTGCAGCAGCATCAGCGCCGCGCAAAGCAGCCCCGATCGTCGCAGAACTCGTGTCGCCCACACCCTATGCATCAGTGCTACTCCAACGACAGCAGGAAGTTTTCCAGATCCTGCACCTGGCGCGCTGTCAAATGACTGGTCGCGCCGTGGGTATCGATTTCATACGATTTTTCGGCAAGAAACGTGAGTTCGTTGTGCCCCCGTTCGCGGTTGTCCGGGCGCAATGCTTCCTGCCCACGCGTCAAGGGGTACTTGTAGTCGCGCAGCGAGTAGTGATCCGGTGCCGCAAAGCTTTCGCGCAAGGTCATCGCCTTGCCGTGGTGCAGGAACGTCGACGGTCGGTCAAACAGGCCGCGCAGCTGAAAGGTGGTCATGAAACCTTGTTTGGCCTTGTACCGCCCGGGCTCCCACGGCTCGACATCGCGCACATAGCCGTTGATCGTATCCATCCACGACGGGCTGATCAGGGTGAACGTCATCTCCCGCGGCGTGAAGCTGACAAGCGACGGCAGCGCCCGTTGCCGATTGTGCGTCAGTCCCTCGGTCTTATCGGTGAAGTTGGGCGGCTTGTGGCACGTGCTGCAGCCGACGCCCAGGTCGTTGAACAGCATCTTGCCGCGCTGGACGGAGGCATTGTTGCTGTCGAATGGATTGGGCATCAGCCGCGCGTCCGCCACCTGATATTCACCAATGAAGCGTTGAAAATCGCGAAAATCAAACGCTTTGCCAAAATAGCGCATGGTCAGACGCCGCGTCAGTTCGTCGCGCTTTTCCAGCAAGTCCGGGTAAGCGGCGCCGTATTGCGCTGTCGACATTTTGTCCTGAATTTCCTCGTGTTCCGGCTTGCGTTCCGCCGGCGGTCGCGGATCGACGATGTCGGCGAAATTGCCCTGCGGCCCGGGGCGCAGAAACGCATGGAGTGGCATGTGTTCGCGGGCGTCGTCGAGCTGCGCGTCAAATGCCGTGTGTGTGCCCTCGAAATAGAAGGGTTGAATGGGGAACAGGTTGCGCAGCTGGGGAATGGCAAGCAAGCCGCCGCTGACGAACTGGCCGCTTTTCGTGCTGGCGATGGCCTGACCGGCGCCCCAACTGCGACCGTCGCTCGTGCCGTAGATGTGGCACGACATGCACGCCGTATCCTGATCACCAGAAAAGATCGCGGTGTTGACGAACATCTCGCCGCGTTCCGCGTTCGTGTCCGGAAATGGGCGCTCCAGGTTGCCGACCGCGACGGTCTCGGTGGTGTGCTGTGCGGTGTCGACAACGGTGACCGTTTCACCCAGGAAGTTGCTGACGAAGACCAGATTCTGCGCGACCGTTCCGGGCTGCCCAGCCACGGCGCGGCGCGGCATGATGCCGGTCTCGTAGACTGCGACCGGTTCAGCAACCTCGGACGGTTCGCCCGGATGCGGCTGCACGTGCCATTTCACCAGCTCATATGTGCCGAGCATCGTCACATACAGGTCGTCGCCAACCACTGAAAGTGACTCGGGAAAAGCGCCGACGACGCGTTGCAGCTCGGGTGGCAAGTCGCCCTGAACGTCATGCGCCAGAACTTCAGCGGAGTCGGACGTGTACCGCACCCAGTCCGCGTGCGCCTGATAGCGATCCGCAAACCAGGCGTATTGTAGCTTGCCGTTAGCCGTACGCGGCGGCACCTGCAGCCGGCCAATATCCATGAAAAGCAGGTCATTTTGGATATCACCCATCTTGAACGCCGCCGTGCCGTCGACAGCATCGAACGGGCCGAGCACAGACTGCTGCGCAATCGGCCACGGCTCCGAGGTCGCCGGATCGCGGTTGACGGTGAATTGCGCGGCGGGATTGGCGCGATCCATCGTTTCACCGCCGTACGGGTCGCGCTCCTTGGGCGCGCCAAAGCCGGCGCCGAGCGACGACGCGATCAGCCGCTCGTGCCCGGCAGAATCGCGGTGGACGACCAAGTCCGTGATGAGGCTCTGGGTGTAGATGGCAGTGACTTCCTCGAGCAATGCGGTGTCGATGACGGAAATGGACGTCGCCCCTTGGTTGCCGACAAATAGCCGCTTGCCGTCGCCGCTCAGCGCCAGCGGGCCGGGCTTGGACTCAAAGTTTTCCACGGCGATTCCCGGTCCGGGCCGGGCTTGTTGAATCCACGCGGCAACGGCGCGGTAGGCGGGATCGGTGGTGTGCCAAATCACCCGGCCGTCGCCGTGGAAGTTCGCGCCGCCACGGTTGTCCGCATACCCGCCCTCCTGGGTCGAGCGCGTTGCCCGCAGCAGGTGGCTTCTCTCGGGGACGCCGGGCGTCGCATGTTCCACGGTCGACAGAAACGCCTTGACGGGATCGGCGCCGGCATAAAAGCCACCGCGATCGCGTTGGTGGCATGCCGCAGATCCGCAGCCTTCTTGCAGGATTTGGTGCACGTTCTGCCCTGCCGCCGGAGCCAGGAACGCCTTGTCGTCGAAGCCGCCGAGTTCCCGCAGCGCCGCGGTCGCACCCTTGGCGGCGACATCTAAGACAAGTATTTGATTCAAATAGCGATTACTGACATACGCCACCGTGCCATCGCGGTTGAACACGAGGAACATGCAGTAGAAGTCCAGAGGAATTTCGCGGGTCACCTTATCTGTCGCGACGTCAATGATCGACGCGTAGTTGGAGAACCGGTTGAGCACGAAAATGGTCTTGCCACCGGGATGGGCAACGACTGCGCCCGGCGCCAAACCGACCGGAATCCGTTTGAGCACCTTGCGTGTGGCCACGTCGATGACCGCAACTTCGTGACCAGGATGGCTTTCACTACCCAGCATCGCAACGTAGAGCTTGCTTCCGTCCAAGGCCAGCGCCTCCGCCAGGGGATGATCGCGTTGAGGCTGCGGCTCGGGATTGGGATTGCTGTTCGCCACCGGCTTGAGGTCGCGGCGCGCGTAGGTGGCGCCGTACGCCCAACGCGCGCTGGTGAGCTTGCCAAAGCGGGAGGACAGGGTCGGCTGCGCCGCAACAGCGGTGGCACGCACCGGCGTATTCGGTCGGGCACGCCAGAGCACCCAGCCGGCAGCGACCAGTCCCAACAGGAGCGAAACCGTCCACAGCCGGTGGGTGCGCCGAAGACTTCCGGTGGCGGCAGTCATGGCGCACCCCCGGTGGCTACCGCTGCGGGCGGCGCGCCGTGGAATGTGGCCCCCAGATCGATCCACAGCGCCAACACGTGGCGTTCCTCATCGGTCAACACCGCGTTCGCCAGCCCGGTCTGCTGGAACAACGCGGCGCTCGGATGGGGCATGTCGCCGGTCAGCGGTCGCTCGGCAGCAAACTGCTGGCCAAAGACTTTGGCAATCAGATAGCTTTCGATGGCTAGCGCCCCGCGCTCGCTGACATACTTCTTGGCGCCGAACCAGCCGCTCTCGGGGTCAGCCAGTTGCATCAGGCTTTCATAGGCCGTGTTGTAGTAGCGAGTCGGCGTGGCCGAAAGGTCCAGATTTGCCGCTGCGCGCGAACCGGTGTGGCAACTCACGCAATGTCGATCCAGGATGGGCTGAACGTCGGCGACAAAATCGATGGACTTGCGCTCGGCCACCTTCAGGCCCAGTTCAGGCGGACTGCCGTGGGCCGCCGTGATGGCTTGGACGCCACCGGACCCGGAATAGGGCAAGATTGGCCCAAACAGGTCTGCCGCTTTGCCGCTGATCGAACCCATGCACGCGCCGCAGGTGCGAAACGTCTCGCTGGAAGACGGCGACACGCCGAAGGTCTCATTTGGCGCGAAGAAGAAGTACCGCGCCTCCTGACGCAGCGCCATCCCGTCGGGGCCCAAGCTCTGCAGAATCATTGGCACCATCGACGGCACCTTGGCCATGATGGAGCCGTCGGGCTGCAATGGAATTTCGCCGACAATGCGCTTCATCGGAGAAATGCCATTGCTGATCAGTGTGCTTTGTGGATCGCCGTTGCGCACCTGGGTCAAATCCAGCGGCCCTGCTTGCTCGGGCTCGATCGGCAAGGCTTCGACAAACCGCACGCCGGTCACACGCTGCCACGGCGCATTCGTGGCGCCGGTGACCGGGTCGTGCTCCCACGTCGGATGTTTGCCAAAAGGCGAGGGATCTCGCATGATTGCATCGATGAGCAGATAGTTCTTTTCCAGATAGGTCGCTGGACGCGTATCCTTCGGTACACCGGGATAGGCGATAATGTGTTCTGATTTTGGACGGTTACCCGCGTTGATCTTCGGCTTGATTCGCGTGTAAATCGCCACCGCTTGGACTTCGCTCCACGCTTCGCTGGCCATCGCGGGCAAGGGCAGCCGCTGCACCTGCGGCACGCCTTTGCCGCTCTCCGCATGCCAGCTCTCATTCGGACGCAGGACGGCCAACTCGAAGTTTGGCCGCGCCGCGGGATCGAGGTTGTCGATCGGGCCGGGTGCGTAGGACACCAACATCGATCCATCAGGCAAGGGCGTCGGATCACGGTAGATGCCGCCCGGCGAAAGCCCAGTCCAGTTGACGGCCTCGGCACCGCGATTGGGCAACAGCAGCAGCGTCTTGAACACAAATCGCGGCATCGACGGCGCGCCATGTTCAAATCGCCAGCGCAGGTTGGACAAATCGCCCTGCGTCGCTCGAGGCACACCGTGCGCGTCAAAAACGCCGGCCGTCGGCAGGTTTGGATTCTTCGCTTCCAGATCCGGGCCGAATTGATGGTCGGTCACAATCAGATTTCCGCCCTGCCAGACGTTGTCTGCAGCCATGCCGACGTGGATGTCGATGCCGCCAGGCATTTCTGAATTGTCGGCGTAGATCGGCGTCAGGGAGCGGTTGCCTTGGTGTGTCGGGAAGCTGAAACGGGTGTCGAGGTGGCGGCGGCAACTGGCCATGTGGAAGACCGGTTTGCCGTCCTTGTCGACGCCTGAGCGCTGGGAGGCGAAGAACACTTCACCTGTCGACCGGAGCGATAAGTCCAACTCCTGCCCAAGATTCCATGTGATGCGCGTCAAGGTTTCGGCGTAGAGGTTCCGTTCGGCCCCGGGCTCGGGAAGCTTCATGCCGTAGACGGAATATCCTGGAAGAAAATCGGGCTGTTGTGCAGCATCACGCTCGATCGCATACACGGTTGTCGCGTCCACGTCCTTGGCCAGCGGCTTGTCCAGCCTGAATCGCGCGCCGTCGCCCGTGCCGGTGCCCGCGAGGTTTTCGTGGGTCACGATGCGCCGCCATTGACCTTTGTTGGGACCGGCCAGAAAGTGAATCCGTCGGCCCGCGAAGGACTTTGGGACCTCCGTCCGGTCCGCGTCGAGCACGGTGTCCACATCGCCGCCGTCTGCTTGTCCAATGATTTCGCGATCCGAGCTCTGGACGACGCGCCCAGAGAGGTTCGACGCGAAGACAACGTCGGCGCGATCAAGATTGATGCCACCTTCGCCCGCCGCAGTGTCGGTCGGATCTGGCACGTACATGGGGTCGGTGAAATGCACTTGCATTCCATTGACCTGCGCTGGGCCGTAGGTCAGGCGCTGCAGACTCCCGGCGACGTAGTCGAGGTGGTCGTCCAGGCGAATCTGGTACACGTTCAGGCTGTCCGACTGACCGACGCGCATGGAAAACAGCACGGCCTTGCCGTCAAAGCGCACGTCCGGCTCGCGCACGTCCGCGTCCTGGCCCACGTGAAACTGCGCCGTGAGATTGACCGGCGTCGCCCGTGCGGTTTGCAGCGTCTCGCCCTCGGCGACTTTGACCAGAAACAAGTCGCTTCCCGGCAGGTACTTTCCCACGTCCAAATAACGGCGCGCGCTGTCCCGCGGCGTACGCACGAACAGCACGCCGCGCACTTTGCCCAAATCGGCGACGGCGATGGGCTTGCCTTCTGACTTCAGCTTCCCGGCTTTTTCCTCACGCTCCAAATTCAGCCAATGGACGATCTTGGCGTAATCCGGATCGTCCTTGCCGGCCACGAATTGCTGATTGCCGCCGCGGTGCAACAATCCGCCGCTCGACACTGGAATGATCTTCTTGAGAAAACGGCTCTCCTCGACATCGCCGGTCAGGTAGACCAGCGACTGGATCAGGCCCTTGGCCGTCGTGCGGTTGTAGGCAATTTGGTCTGGACTGAATCGCTGGGTGATCGGCAGCGCCAGGTCGTTCGTTGCTGTTCCCGGATCCGGCACGAAGCTGCTGTGGTTGAAGGTGTGGCAGCCCGCAGCCAAACACGTCCGGTGTGCCAGAATAGGCAACACGTCGTCGCCAAACGCCTTTTCCGCTGCGCTGACAGGCTGTGTCGGCTTGTTCAGGTTGCGTCGCTCCAGCGCGACCCAGTCGGCCAACTTTTGCAGTGATGCGTCGCTGGTGGATTCAAAGATTTCGCCGCCGGGATGAAACAATCCCAGCCCGCCCGCTTGTGCCGACAACGGCATGCGCAACAGTTTGCCGAAGACCTGCCGCGTTTGGTCAAACGCCAACTGGACGCGCCGCTCGCTGTCGATCTTGCCGGTCGGGCCCAGCGCGAAGGAGAAGCGCATTGGCCCAGCGTGGCTGTGACACAGGTCGCATGAGCCTGAGGTCGGCGGCACAACGTGAGGCAGGCGGGCGCCCATGTCGCCCGCGAGCTTACCGTCGGCGTCAAATTGGCCTGACGCGCGACCATGGCACACGTAGTTGCCCTTTTTGTCACGGCTCGAGCAGCTGTCGGCAAGGATGGGCGCGACGTCGCGGGCAAATACGGCGTAGGAACTACGGTCGGCGTTGTCGCTTCGGGCCACGTGGGCAGACAGCGACGCAACACCGACGCCGGCAAGCGCCACGGGCAGCAATGTCGCGAAGATGGTGCGAATTTGCATGCACGCTGACCTTGCCTTGAAGCGCGGCGTTCCAGGCTCCCCAGCACTGGTACCGCGATCTGCCGCAACTAGGGTAGCGTGATACCGAAGGACATCGATTGACGCTGGTCAATCCGGACGCGGAAAGTCGTCCTGAAGTTTTCATTGTAATTTCAAGGTTTTATTGAACGTTTCTGCGAGCGCCGCGATGGCGCACGCGATCAATGCGTTCGGCGGTGATTGGCGAAGTGTGCGCGGGCCGACGCCATGCGGTTCACGCTTCAGCGGCCGGCGTGCGTGGTTAGCGCTTCGACATCGCGCAACAGCACCGTGCGTTCGTCGATCTCAATCCAGCCGTTGCGTCGCAATTTGGCCATCGCCCGGCAGACCGTTTCCGTCGCCAAGCTCAGGGCGCTGGCGATGTCCCGCAAAGGCAGATCCAGACGCACTTGAGGCTCGCGGACGCGTGAGTCGCGCCACGTGCTCAGCAGCCATCCCGCGAGACGCGCCGAGGCTTGCGGGGTCACAAGGAGCGTCTGCACGCTACGCGCTTTGGCCAGTTGCAGGTGCAAGTAGCGCGCCAGATCGAGGCTCAACGTTGGGACTTTGACGAGCAGCGCCTGGACCTGCGCGGACGAGCCCACGCAAACCTCGGTCGTGGTCACCGCCATCGCCGACGTCTCGTACTGGTTGCCAAATGCGGCCTCCAGTCCGAGCAGATCGCCGGCATGGCTGACCGCCAACAGCTTCTGTCGCCCGGTCTCGTCGGTCCCAATCAGCTTGATCCGACCGGCACGCACCGCGAATAGGTTCGTCGCCGTGGCTCCCTGATCAAACAGCGTTTCACGCGGACTGAGCGTGCGCATTTTCAGCGATTCGCACAGCAAGGTCATGGTGGAGGGGTCCAGATTGGCCCGCCGCATCGCATTGACGATCACGCAATGTTTGCACTGTGCCGCGCGGGGTTTTCGCTGTGGCTGCAGGTGCTTGGGTAGGCTGGCAGTGGGGCTGATGGCTGTCATGTTGCCTTCGCTCACGCTTCTCGTCGGCACCTGCGCCGATGGGTCCACGAGCCACCTTCGTCGCCTCCGTAGAAACACCGGCCAGACGGAGCTTCCGCAAGACTGGCGAGCGGCAGTCCTTGTCCACCTTACGACAGGTCGCGGGGCAGTGCAAGGTCGAGTCGGCCGCCCGATCTGCGCAGTTTTGGCGGGCTTTGGCCTGACCAGGACGCCGCCGTAGCTCGCTTGACGATGGGATAGGCCTAAGTCAGACTTTGGCTGGCTGGTCGGTTGTCCATGCACGCGGCGTGCGTGGCGCATCGGGAATCAGGGGCGGAAACAGGGTGTGGAGCAACGTGAGGTGGCGTGCGCGCGCACCAGCCTCACGGCCATCGTTGGGTTTTCCGAAGGGAAACCAGGCACTAGAGGAGCATCTCATCATGGAGAAGGTCGACTATCTCATCATCGGCGGCGGCATCGCGGGCATCACCGTCAAGCATTTCCTCAAGAACAAGAAGACCGTACTTCTGGAAGCGGAGCCAGGCCGCTACAAGATCGGCGAATCCATCATCCCCGAGCAATTTCGCCATCCGGAGGTGCGCAAGCTGCTGCCCCAGATGGAACAATGCCCGTCGTATTCACCCAAATTCGGCTCGACGTTTATCGACGGCGGCAGCGTCGCGTCTTTCCCGTTGCCCGCGGGCGCCTTGACTGGGGCCATGCACATCACGCGCACCGAGATGGAGCAGGTGATGATCGACAACTGGGGTGTCACGATGCGCCAGGAACGCGTCGTCGATGTCGACCTGAAGAAGAAGATTGTCCGCACCGATGTGGGCGAATACAAGGTTGCGAAGCAGATCATCGACTGTTCGGGGCCGTCGATGGTCCTGTCGAATCTGCTCAAGCAGACCAAGATCCTGTGGCCCGCGTGCACGACTTGGGCGTACTGGGACATCGAGGCGAACGAACCTGCGAAGTTCTACGACGCGATCGAGAAACGCAAGTGGAACTGGCTGCGCTACAACTACGGACAGCGGCAGGTGCTTTCTGACGACAAGCACGACTGGAATCCTGGCGGCTCGACGATCTTGACGAAGATCCGCGATGGCATGTGGACGTGGCAGATTCCTCTCTACCACGAGAAGCTCCTGTCGTACGGCATCGTGTCCCGCGGCGGGCCCATTTCCCGCGAAGAGTACTACGAAATTACGCACGCAAACATCTCGCCCAACTACACCCTGAAGCCGCGTCCGATCGATGGGAGCGGCATCTACAACCGCATCTACATTCGGAACAACTTCGTGCGGACCGCCGATGTACCGGCGACGATGGACTACATCCTCGTTTCCGATGCTTCCTGTTTTGCGGACCCGATCTACTCCGTGGGTACCGGTTTGGCCGTGAACAAGGCCATCGAGGTCGCAACGGTGCTCAACGAGTCCGGTTGGAGCCCAGAAATTTGCAAGGGCTACTGTGAGCACTACGGCGAGCAAATCAAGGGTGCAGTCGCGGGCTTTCAGTATTGGTACGACGGCAAGACCATCCGGGATGACGCAGCAGCGGCGACGGTCCAGGATGAATTGCTGGTGGGCAACGCGTTCCAGAGCAACATCACGTACCACTACGTTCAGTCCTTGGCCAACAGCGACCTGTCACCGAAATTGTACCCGGCAGACCGGTTCACCGTGGATTGGCGCGACCCGAAGTCGGACAAGACCGTCACGGCCTTGACCAAGACGGCGTGTGAGCTCCTTGGTATCAAGAAGGGTGAAGCGGTCGGTTCCTGGACCTTCTCCAAGGCTTGGCCCGCGAGCAACGGCTTGCTGCTGGCTTGGAAAGGCACCCAGAAGTTGCCCGCCTTGCGCGTGCTCGTGTCCAAGGCTGACGGAGGGGCGCCGGTCTTTCGGACAGTCGGTGGGCTGGGTCTGAACTACTACGTGGACACGTCCGAGCAGGATACGCTTTCCAGCGTGAAGGCCGAGGGGACGCGGCTCATTGACCAGTTGGTTCCGCGGATGGCCGGGGCTTCCGCCGCGTGGGAAGCGCTCGTCAGCGAATCGATCGGCAAGGCTTGACCTGGCGTCCGTCGCAGGGCGGAATAGATCACACGCTCTCGATCGTCGCGCATGCTCGCGGTGTCCGCGCTGCGTGGCCCAGCGACTGAGCGTTGCCCCCATGTTTCAGGGAACCGTCCTCCGAGCAGGTCGACGGCAGCGGCAACGTCACGTGTCCTTGACACAGCCCTCCATTCTCCTACACTTCAAATAGTGAGCGCGCGTTCAGCTAATGGACGTTTCCTCACAAACTGCACCGCTTCCTCAGCTTCGCCTGCCCCTTGGTGTCATGTCCGCACTTCCCGACCACGAATCGCCGCCAGAGCTACCGCTGTCCGAGCGACAGGGCGCGCCAACGCGTTTGCGCGAACGCCTGCGCGAGCAGACGCACGCCGCAATCCTCGATGCCGCAGAGCGAACGGTCACCGAGGATGGCACGGCCCTGGCGCGGATTGACGCGATCGCGGTTGCGGCCGGCGTGTCGGTCGGCACTCTGTACAACCATTTCGCGGACCGGGATGCGCTGGTCGTCGCCGTCGTTCAGGACCGCCGTCGGGCGCTGCTGGGGCGTGTCACCGCGTTGGTCGAAGCGTCTGATTTGGATTTTGTCTCGAAATTGCAGGCGTTTTTTGAGGTGTTCGCCGAGACCGGTGCACGCCATGGCGCGTTCTTTGCCGTGGTCATGGGCGAGCAAAGTGGCTCGCGTCCGTGGCAGTGCCAGCGCAATGAAACGCAAGCGGCCGTGACCGAGTTGTCGCGGCGTCTGCTGGAACAGGGCGTGCGGGAAGGCATCGTGCGCTGGGACCGTCTCGATGCCAACACGATGTTCTTGACCGTCCTGGCGAAGGTCGCGATCGTCGGAACGATCGCCCGTATGCCGCCCATTGCTACGGCCGACATGACGCACTTTTTCCTGCATGGCGTGAGTCCAACCAGCCCGGACGTCCGTGCGAGCGACAGGAGCTCCAAGTGAAGTTGTCGATTTTCCTGCTTTCCCTCACCACGCTGAGCCTCACCGCGTCGGTCTACGCTGACGAGGCGCCACTCACGCTGGCGGCCGCGATCGAGCGTGCGCTGGACCGCAATGCCGACGTCGGTGTCGCTGCCGCTCGCCTGACCGAAGCCAAGGCTGGGCGCGCCAAGGTGACCACGGCCTTCCTGCCCAACGTGCAAGCGGTCGGCCAGTACACGCGCAACTCGGTTGAAGCCAAGTTCGACCTGACGCCGCTCGCCCAGGGCATCGTCAGCATTGCCCAGCCCGGTGTCGTCATTCCGGCCGGCCTGTTTCCGCCATCCGTGATCCAAAAGCAGGACACAATTGGCGGTGTGCTGACGGTCGATGAGACGGTCTTTGCGCTGTCGCCGATCCTGGCGCGCGGTGCGGCGAGCCATCAGGTCGAAGCGCAGTCGCTGAGCCTGGAAGCCACGCGGCGGGAAATCGTCTATCAAATCATGCAAATTTTCTACAATGTCGCGGGCATGGATCGCCTCATTCAGGTGGCCCAACGCGCGCTCGGGCTCGCGGATCAACGGATTGCCAATGCCACCCAGCGGCGGCAGCAAGGTGCCGAGGGCGAAGTGACGGTGCTGCGTGCGCAGTCCGAGCGCGACAAAGCTGAGCAGGACCTGGCTCACGCGCTGCTGGCACGCGACCAATTGCTGATGGCGCTGGGCTCGCTGCTCGATTTGCCGACGCCAGCGACGCTGACTGCGCCACCGGAACTGGAGGTGCCCGAAGGCGATGCGGAAGCGCAGGAGACTTCCGCGTTGCGCGGTCGTCCGGATCTGCTCGCGCGCCGCCAAGCCATGGCCGCGGGCGATTCGCTGCTGGCGGAAGCGCAGTGGCGCTGGTTCCCCATGCTGACCGCCAACTTCACTGGACGCTACACCGATACGCCCGGCTTCATCGGCAAGAACTGGCTGTGGTCGGCGACGGCCAATCTGGTGATTCCACTTTTCGATCGCGGCTTGCGCTATGCCGAAGCGGATGAGCGGCAAGCGACGTCGCGCCGGTTGCAGCAGGAAGTGGACAAGTCAGAGCGTGACCTGCGCGCTGGGCTGGCGCAAACGCGTGCGGAAATCGTGGTGGACCGTCACACGCTGGATGTGGCGATCGGCCAAGCCAGCAAGGCCAGGCGGACCGCTGAAATCGTGGGCAAAGCCCAAGCGGCGGGTGCGGCGACCTCCTTGGAAGTTGCAGAAGCCGACACCAATTTGCGCATGGCGGAAGCGACCGTCGAGCGCGAACGGATCAACCTGAATCTGGCCGTCTTGCGGCTCCGGCATCTGACCGGCAATGTCCGGTCGAATTAGCTTCACTTTGTCTTTCAGCCTGTCGCGCGTTTCGCGCCGAGGAAGAGCCATGCGCTTGTTGTACATTCTCCCACTTGCCAGTCTTCTCGCCTGCAAAGGCGCGCCAGCGCCAGCGCCCGCGGCCGCACCAGCCCAAAAAGTCGCAGTGCCACAAGCTGTGCACGTGGTGGCGATCAAGGAGGAGAAGCTCCCGGCGGTCATCGACTTGTCCGGCACGTTGGAAGCGGATGAGCGTAGCGAAGTGGCGTCCGCGATTGCCGGCCTCGTGACGGAAGTCGCGGTCGACGTGGGCACGCCCGTCAAGAAAGGCGATTTGCTCGTGCGGATTGATCGACGTGACGCCGCGATGCGTCTCGCCCAAGCGACGGCGGCCACAGCCCAAGCGGGCGCCCGTCTGGGCCTGCACCCGGGCGACGCGTTTTCGCCGAACAAGGTGCCGGAAGTCCAGGCTGCGCGCGAGGCGTTGGAACTGGCGGACACGGACGCGAAGCGTGCCAAAGCGTTGGTGGAGGGCGGCAGCTCGCCGCAGTCCCAATACGACACGGCGAAGTCGCGATTCGAGCAAGCCAAGGCGCAGTACGACGTGGTGCTGAACGGTGCCAAGACGTCCTGGGCGGCGCTGCAAGCTGCCAAGGCGGCGCAGGACTTGACCGAGAAAGCGTCGACGGATACCGACGTGGTTGCGCCATTTGATGGGGTCATCGACGCCAAACGCGTTGCGCCCGGCGAATATGCGACGATGGGCAAGGTCGTTGCGGTGCTGGTGCGGGTCAATCCGCTGCGTCTGAAAGTGGATGTGCCAGAGACCAGTGCCGGCGCCGTGCAATTGGACGGCGACGTGCTGCTGACGGTTGGCGCATGGCCGGATCGGGTATTCACCGGCAAAATCAAGCGCATCGGCGCGGCACTCAAGTCCCAGTCACGCACCTTGGCGATCGAAGCCGAAGTCGCGAACACCGATGGCACGCTCAAGCCTGGCTATTTCGCCCACGTCGCCCTCGTGATTCCCGGCAAGGACGCGCTTGCGAACCTCGTTCCCGCGTCGGCGATCGGTACGTCCGGCAGCGCCGCGCGCGTGTTCGTCGTGGAAGGCGGCAGCGCCAACGAGCGCATCGTTTCGGTTGGCCGTACGTGGCAAGGCCTCGTGGAAGTCCGTGGCGCGCTCAAAGCGGGCGAGACGGTCGCAACGGATCACCTCGACATGCTGTCCGACGGCGCCCACGTCACGGTCAAGTAGGAGCCAAACATGCTGACCTATGTCCAACATCAAGTGCTTCCGGTCAGACCTGTTGCATTTCGGACTGGATCCGCGAGCGAGCTCCGAAGGTGGCACGCCGCGGATGAAAACGGTTTGATCTCGAACTTCGGTCGGAGCGTATAATCATGCAGTGGCTAGCCGCAATTTGCGTCCGTCGTCCGGTCTTTGCGTCGGTGATCATGCTGATCCTGACCGTGCTCGGCTTGTTCAGCTACGGCTCGCTTGGCGTCGACCGTTTTCCCAAAATCGACATTCCCGTCGTGCTGATCCTGACGACGTTGCCCGGCTCCGCGCCGGAAGAAGTGGAAACGGAAATCAGCGACAAGATCGAAGCGGCGGTGAATACCATCAGCGGCATCGACGAGCTGCGCTCGACGTCGACCGAAGGCGTGAGCCAGGTCGTCGTCTCGTTTCAGATGGAAAAACCGCTGGACACGGCGACGCAGGAAGTGCGCGACAAAGTCAGCGCGGTGGTGGCGACCCTGCCGCCTGGCATCGATCCGCCGGTGATTTCCAAGGTTGACCCGGACGCGGTGCCGGTCCTGACGCTGGCGGTGTCGGCGGATGCCTCGCCGCGCGATATCACGGAATTTGCAGACAAAACCCTGCGTCGTGAGCTGGAATCGTTGTCCGGCGTCGGCGAAGTGACGCTGATTGGCGGCCGTCCGCGTCAGGTCAACGTGTGGATCGACCCGGACAAGCTCATCAAATACGCGCTGACGGCGACGGACGTAGAGCGCTCGCTGCGGACGCAGAATCTGGAACTGCCGTCGGGACGCGTCGAGCAGGGCTCGCGGCAATTGACCCTGCGGACGCGCGGACGCGTGGAGAATGTCCCGCAATTTGAAGATCTTTTCGTCGCCAGTCGCGATGGCTCGCAGGTGCGCGTGCGCGACGTGGCGCGCGTGGAGGACGGCACGGCTGAGCCGGAATCGGTGGGCTATCGCGGCGCGCGGCCGACAATTCTGCTCAATATCCGCAAACAGTCCGGAACCAATACCGTGGCCATTGTCCACAATGTCAAAGAGCGGTTGCTGGATCTGCAAAAGCGTCTGCCCAAGGGCTACACGGTGGAAGTTGCGCGTGATCAGTCTGAATTCATTGAGAATGCCATCGACGCAGTCAAAGAGCACTTGATCCTCGGGGCGCTGTGCGCTGCGCTCATCGTGCTCGTCTTTCTGGGCAACTTCCGCTCGACCATCATCGCCGCGATCGCGATTCCAGTTTCGATCATTTCCACTTTTGCGATCATGCAGTTTGCCGGTTTCAGTCTCAACGCGATTACGTTGCTTGCGCTGACCCTGGCGGTCGGCATCGTGATCGACGACGCCATCGTGGTGCTGGAGATCATCTGGCGCAAAATCGATGAAGAGGGGATGGATCCGTTTGACGCGGCGATTGCCGGTACCGATGAAATCGGCCTCGCGGTGCTGGCGACGACGCTGTCCTTGGTCGCGGTGTTCATGCCGGTGGCGTTCATGGGTGGCATTGTCGGTCGGTTCATGAATTCGTTCGGCTTGACCATGTCGTTTTCCATCATGGTCTCGCTGCTGGTGTCCTTCGTGCTGACGCCGATGCTGTGCGCGCGGTGGCTGAAGAAGAAGTACGTCGCCGAGGTCGCGACCCACGTTCAGACGGGTCATGGTCCGCACGCGGCGGGGCATGGCGCGGGCACGGGCGGCTCCGGCATCGTGTACCGGACGATCGAAGCGGGCTACCTGAAGATTCTCGCGTGGTGCCTGCATCACCGCTGGGTCATCGTGCTGGCGTCGCTGGCGGCGATTCTCAGCATCGGTGCGCTGGGCAAGGCGGCGAACAAGAACTTCCTGCCGGATGAAGACGAATCGCAATTCCAGGTCAGCATTCGCGCGCCGGAAGGCACCAGCTTGGACGAAATGCGGGTGCTGACCACGCGCGTCGCCGCGGACATCCAGAAGCTGCCGGGTGTGCTGTACGGCGTCACCACGATCGGCGACGACGCCCAAAAGACGCCGAATCTCGGCGGAATTTACGTCAAGCTGAAACCGGTGTCGGAACGCAAGATGTCGCAAATGGAATTGATCGCCGAAGCGCGCAACCAGATTCTGCCCAAATACGGCGCAGGCAACCGCATTTCGATCAGTCTCGTCCAAGCGTTTTCCGCCGGCGGTGCCAACTTTCCGGTGATGTATCAGATTACCGGGCCGGACATGACGAAGATTACCGAATACACCAACAAGCTGATGGCGAAGCTGCGCGACATGCCGGGTGTCGTGGATCCGGATACCTCGCTCATCGTCGGCAAGCCCGAGTTGCGGGCGCATATCGATCGCGCCAAAGCCGCGGAACTTGGCGTGAATGTCGGCGACGTGTCGGCGGCGCTGCGGCTGCTGGTCGGCGGCTATGAAGTGACCAATTACAACGAGAACGGCGAGCAGTACGAAGTCCACGCGCGCGCTGAGTCAGGCTTTCGCGCCGACGCGGCAGGTCTGCGGCGGCTGTCCGTGCCATCGGCGAAGCTCGGCGCGGTGACGTTGGACAACGTGGTGTCGTTCACCGAAGGCGCGGGCCCGTCCAAAATCGACCGCTACAACCGGCGTCGCCAAGCGATGGTGATGTGCAACGTCGCCAAAGGCGCTTCAGAAGGCAAGGTGATTGAGGAGTTGCAGAAGGCGACTGCAGAATTGCACATGCCGCCGCAGTACTCCGCTGGTCCAGTCGGCCGTTCCAAGGAGCTGGGCCGCGCGGCCAAGAGCTTCGGGCTGGCGTTCATGATGTCGTTTATTTTCATGTACCTCGTGCTCGCTGCACAGTTCGAGTCCTGGCTGCACCCGATCACGATCCTGCTGTCCCTGCCGCTGACGGTGCCGTTCGCGATCCTGAGCGTCATCATCTTTCAGCAATCGCTCAACATTTTCTCGATGCTCGGTATCCTCGTGCTGTTCGGCGTGGTGAAGAAGAATTCGATCTTACAAATCGACCATACCATCAAGTTGCGCGCGGCCGGCCTGTCGCGTTGGGACGCCATCATCCGCGCCAACCGCGACCGGCTGCGGCCGATCCTGATGACCACCGCGGCGTTCGTGGCGGGCATGATCCCGCTCGTGGTGTCCTCGGGCGCGGGCGCGGGGACGAACCGCGCGACCGGCTTTGTCATCATCGGCGGCCAGTCGCTGTCGCTGCTGCTGACCCTGCTGGCGACGCCGGTGGCGTATTCGCTGTTCGACGACATGTCGGAAGCGTCGGCGCGGCTCTGGAACCGGCTGTTCGGTGGGGCGAAACCGGTGGTGCCGCTCGAACCGAAGGTCGGGACGCAGCCGTTGCCGTAGGCGACGAACGGTGTGAAACGCCGCGATTTCAAGCAGTTCTGCTTAAGTCGCCGACTGCACCCGCTTCAGCATCTCCGCATACGCGTCCTCAATCCCGCCCAAATCCTGGCGGAACCGATCCTTGTCCAGCTTCTTGCCGGTGCCCACTTCCCAGAACCGGCAGGAATCCGGGGAAATCTCGTCGGCCAGCAGCAGCGTGCCGTCGGGCAGCTTGCCGAATTCCAGCTTGAAGTCGATCAGCTCGATCTTCAGCGCCAGAAAGAACGCCTTCAGGATCTCGTTGACCTTGCGCGCCAAACGATCCAGTTCCAGCGTCTCCTTCTCCGTCGCGAGTCCAATGGCAATCGCCGCTTCCGCCGTGATCAGCGGATCGCCCAACTCGTCTTTCTTCAGGAAGAACTCGACAATCGGCGCCGGCAGCACCGTCCCTTCCGCCACGGCATAGCGCTTGGCGAAGGTGCCCGCCACGCGATTGCGCACCACGACTTCCAGCGGCACGATCGTCACGCGCTTACTGACCATGCGCCGCTCGTCCAGCGCGTCGACGAAGTGCGTCTTGACGCCCTTGGACTCCAGCAGCTTGTACAGCGCCCGCGTAATCGCCAGGTTGACCACGCCCTTGCCGACAATCTGGCCGAATTTCTGGCGGTTGAACGCCGTCGCGTCGTCCTTGAAGTACTGCACAATCAGCGACGGATCGCTGGTGTTGAACAGGGTCTTGGCCTTACCTTCGTAAAAGGAATCGAGAACTTGCAGGGACATGGAAAACCTCTCAGGAGTTGGCGATGGGAGCAGCTTCAGCCAGCGCGCGGTCCAGGATGAGATCGGCGTGGCGCAGATGGTGACGGAGATCAAAGCAACGATCCAGCGCTGCTTCATCCAGATAAGCGCGAATTTCCTGATCGGCCAGCAGCAGCGCTTTCATCTCAGCAGCGCCGCCCGACGTCACCGCCGCGAGCGCCGAGCGCTGCACGATGCCGTACGCCGTTTGCCGGGCCACGCCGGCGTCGACCAGCGCCAACAGCACGTTGCCGGAAAAGAACGCACCGGCGGCCTTGTCCAGCGTCTGCGCCATGCGATCGCCGTAGACGACCAGACCCGAGACGAGGCCGGCGGTCCGGTGCAGCATGAAATCCAGGGTCACGGTCGCATCCGGGGCAATGAAACGCTCGACCGACGAGTGCGAAATATCGCGTTCGTGCCACAGCGGCACATTGTCGCGGGCCATGTCGGCATAACCACGCACCACACGCGCCAGACCGCACAGGTTTTCGGAAAGAATGGGATTCTTCTTGTGCGGCATCGCCGAGCTGCCGCGCTGGCCAACCGTGAACGCTTCCTGCGCTTCGCCAACCTCCGAGCGCTGCAGGTGCCGCACGTTGATCGCCAGCCGTTCGATCGCGCTCGCGATGCTGGCCAACGCGGCGAAATACGCGGCATGGCGATCGCGTGGAATCACCTGCGTCGGGACCGTTTCGGCCCGCAGGCCCAGAACCGCCAGCGCAATCGCTTCGGCATCCGGCGGCGTTTGCGCATACGTGCCGACCGCGCCCGAGAGCGAACCGACGGAAATGTCTTCGATCGCGACGGCCAGTCGGTGCCAGCATCGCACGAATTCCGCGAGATGGCCGGCCAGTACCAGGCCAAAAGTCGTCGGCTCCGCGTGCATGCCATGGCTGCGGCCGATCGTGTAGGTGTAGCGGTGCTCGCGCGCGCGGGCGCTCAGCGCGGCGATCACGTTGCGCAGGTCCGCTTGCAGCAGGTGGCCGGCATCGCGCAACAGCATCGCCAGCGAGGTGTCCAGGACGTCGGACGACGTCAGACCGCGGTGCAACAGGCGTGCCGGCTCGCCGACGGATTCCTCGACCATCGTCAGGAACGCGATCACGTCGTGCTTGACGATGGCTTCGATCTCGGCCGCGCGTTCCGGACGCAACACCGCCGTGCGCGCCACACTGTCTGCCGTGCCTGCGGGTGCCTGTCCCAGCTGCTCCAAGGCGCGGAGGTGCGCGCATTCGACCTGCAACCAGCGCTCCAGGCGGGCTTCGTCGGTCCAGAGTGCGGTCATTTCAGGGCGGCTATAGCGGGGAATCACGGCGGTCTCCAGGGCGAGGTGCGGGCTCCAAAACCGGCCAGAGTGTCCGCCAAGGTCGCCCGGCAGATCAACCACCGGTGGCACGATGTTGCTGTGAAGTTGCGCCGCACCTCCCGCGTGGGCAGGCGGCCGCATCGCCTCTGCTCACGGCTGGACGGTCAGGTGGTCCAGCGCCAGATTGACGCAGAGCACGTTGACCCGCGCCGGGCCGATGAAGCCGAGGAACGGCGCTTGTGTACAACCGGCGACAGCCTGCTGAACGGTTGCGGCGGTTGCGCTACGACCACGCGCCACGCGTGCCACTTGATAGGCGGCGGCTTCGGCGGAGATGTCCGGATCAAGGCCACTGCCTGAAGTTGTCACGAGGTCGGCCGGAACAGGCGCGTGATTTGCCGGATCGGCCTTGCGCAGGGTCGCCACGCGCTGCTTCACCGCGTCCGCGAGCGCCGGATTGGACGGTCCGAGGTTGGAGCCCGTCGACGCGGCAGCATTGTAGGCAAACGGCGCCGTCGCCGAAGGCCGTCCCCACAGGTATTTGTCGCCGACAAAACTCTGCCCAATCAGCGTGGAACCCACGGCCTTGCCGCCTGAATGCAGCACGCTGCCGTTGGCTTGGGCCGGAAAGACGAGCTGAGCAAGTCCGGTGACGACGAGCGGATACAGGACGCCGGTGACAAGGGTCAGGACAAGAAGCGCCCGCAGGGCAATCAGAAGTGTCTGTTTCATCGTATTCTCCAACTTGAGCTGATGGCTACGCGGCGGTCAACTGACGCCAATCGCCGTCAACAGCAGGTCAATGGCCTTGATGCCCGGGAACGGCACAATCACGCCGCCCAGACCGTAGATGAGCAAGTTGCGGCGCAGCAGTTGCGAGGCGGGCGCAGGCTTGTAGGCAATGCCTCGTAATGCCAATGGAATCAGGGCGATGATGATGAGCGCGTTGAAGATCACCGCGGACAAGATCGCCGTGGTGGGCGAATGCAAACGCATCACGTTCAGCACGCCCAGGACCGGGTAGGTCGCCGCAAAAGCCGCTGGGATAATGGCAAAATACTTCGCGACGTCGTTGGCGATCGAGAACGTCGTCAGCGAGCCGCGCGTCATCAGCATTTGCTTGCCGATGTGGACAATCGCCAGCAGTTTTGTTGGGTTGGAATCCAGATCAACCATGTTGCCGGCTTCCTTCGCCGCCTGCGTCCCGGAGTTCATCGCCACCGCGACATCCGCCTGGGCCAGCGCGGGCGCGTCGTTGGTGCCATCGCCGGTCATCGCCACCAGATGGCCCTTCGCTTGCCAGTCGCGGATCATCGCCAGCTTGGCTTCCGGCGTCGCTTCAGCGAGAAAGTCATCGACACCGGCTTCTGCGGCGATGGCAGCCGCAGTCAACGGATTGTCGCCGGTAATCATCACCGTGCGGATGCCGATCTGCCGCATCTCGGCGAACTTCTCGCGGATGCCGCCCTTGACAATGTCCTTGAGGCAAATCACGCCAAGCACGCGCGCGCCGTCCGCCACGACCAACGGCGTCGCACCCTGACGGGCGATATTGTCGACCGCCTCGCGCACATCGGCCGACAGCGAACCACCGCGATCGGCGACAAACCGCGCCACGGCATCGGTCGCGCCCTTGCGCACTTCGCGTATTTCCTGGCCTTCCGTGGCCGGCAAATCCAATCCGCTCATGCGGGTTTGCGCCGTAAACGGCACGATGGTCGCGCCGAGCGCCTTGGCGTCCTTGGGCTCGAGTTGGAACTTCTGCTCGGCCAGCAACACGATGCTCCGCCCCTCCGGCGTCTCGTCTGCCAGCGAAGAGAGCATCGCCATCTCCGCCAACTCCTTCTCCGCGACGCCCGCCGCCGGCGCGAACAGCGTCGCCTGACGGTTGCCCAGCGTGATCGTGCCGGTCTTGTCCAGCAGCAGCACGTCGACGTCGCCCGCTGCTTCCACCGCCCGCCCCGACGTCGCGATCACGTTCGCCTGGATCATCCGATCCATGCCGGCGATGCCGATGGCCGAAAGCAGCGCGCCAATCGTCGTCGGAATCAGACAAACCAGCAGCGCGACGAGCACGGTCAGGCCAATCGGCTGGCCCAAGCCGGTCGATGCCACCGCGTAGCGCGAAAATGGCAGCAGCGTGACGGTCGCCAGCAGGAACACGATGGTCAGCCCAGCGAGCAGGATGTCCAGCGCGATCTCGTTGGGCGTCTTCTGGCGCTTGGCGCCTTCCACCATCGCGATCATGCGGTCGAGAAACGTCTCGCCGGGATTGGCGGTCATCTTCACGACCAGCCAGTCCGAGAGCACGCGTGTGCCGCCAGTGACCGCGCTGCGATCGCCGCCGCTCTCGCGAATGACGGGCGCGCTCTCGCCGGTGATGGCGCTCTCGTCGACCGAGGCGACGCCCTGGACGATTTCGCCATCGCCGGGCAGCAGTTCACCCGCCTCGACGAGCACAAGATCGCCCTTGCGCAGCTGCGCAGACAGCACCTGCTCCGTCTTGGCGTGGCGATCGGCCGACGCCAGCTTGCGCGCCATCACGTCCTTGCGCGCCGCCCGCAGCGTGTCCGCCTGCGCCTTGCCGCGGCCTTCCGCCATCGCTTCCGCGAAGTTGGCGAACAGCACCGTGAACCACAGCCAGATGCTGATGGCGAGAATGAAGCCGGGCGACGCATCGCCTTGGCCGGTTGCCAGCGCGTGGATCCACAGCACGGTCGTGAACGCGCTGCCGATTTCCACGACGAACATCACCGGATTGCGCAACATGCGCCGGGGATTGAGCGCCCGCAGCGAATCCACACAGGCGCGACGGACGATTTTGGCCTCGAACAGCGGCCTTGACTGAGTATTTGCAGCCATCAGAGTCTCCAGTTAGCGCAGCGCCAGGTGTTCCACGATGGGACCAAGGGCGAGCGCCGGGATGAAAGTGAGCGCGCCGACGAGGATAATGGTCCCCGCGACAAGCGCGATGAAGAGCGGCGTGTGAGTGGCCAACGTGCCAGCTCCGGGCGGCACAGTCTTTTTCTTGGCCAGCGAACCAGCCAAGGCGAGGACCGGCACGATGACCCAGAAACGGCCGATCAGCATGACGATGCCGATCGCGGTCGTGTAGAACAGACCGTTGACCGTCAGGCCGCCGAACGCCGAGCCGTTGTTGTTGGAGCCAGACGAGAACGCGTAGAGGATTTCCGAGAAGCCGTGCGCGCCGGGATTGCCCAGCGGGCCGGTGCCGGCTGGAATCGAACAGGCAATCGCCGTGCCGATGAGCACCGCCGCCGACGGCAGCAGGATGACCAGCGCGGACATCTTCATCTCGAACGCCTCGATCTTCTTGCCCAAATACTCCGGCGTCCGGCCGACCATCAGGCCGGCGACGAACACGGCGATGAAGGCGTAGACCAGCATGCCGTAGAGCCCTGAGCCGGTGCCGCCGAAGATGATTTCACCCAACTGCATCAGCCACATGGGCGCCAGGCCACCGATCGGCATGAAACTGTCGTGCATGGCGTTGACGGAGCCGTTGGACGCCGCGGTTGTCGTCACCGCCCAGATCGCGCTCGACGTCGGACCAAAGCGCAACTCCTTGCCTTCCCAGTTGCCCATCGTGCCATCGACGCCAAGCGCCGTAAGCACCGGGTTGGCCTGGTTTTCGCTCGCGACCGTCAGCATCATCAGCGGCACGAAAATCACCAACATCGCCAGCAGCAGCGCCACGCCCTGTTTCTGCGCGCCGACCATGCGGCCGAAGGTGAAACACAGCGCCGCGGGGATGAGGATGATCGAAACCACCTCCAACAGGTTGGCGAACGCGTTGGGATTCTCCAATGGGTGCGCGGAGTTGACGTTGAAGAAGCCGCCGCCGTTGGTGCCCAACTGCTTGATCGCCACTTGCGACGCCGCCGGACCGAGAGCGATGACCTGCTCCACGATGCTCTTGCCGTCTGCGCCAGTCGTCGGCTCAAGCAGCGGCACCGTAACCGAGCCGAGCAGCGTCTGCACCACGCCCTGCGAAACCAGCAGCAGCGCCAGCACCACCGAGAGCGGCAGCAGGATGTGCAGCGTCGAGCGCGTCAAATCCACCCAGAAGTTGCCGAGATCCGTCGTCAGCCGCCCTTTCAGGCCGCGGATGAGCGCGACCAGAACGGCCATGCCCGTCGCCGCGGACACAAAGTTCTGCGTCGTCAGGGCGAGCATTTGCGTCAGGTGCGACATGGTCGTCTCGCCGCCGTACGCCTGCCAGTTGGTATTGCTGGCAAAGCTGACCGCCGTGTTCCACGCCACCTCGGGCGGCACGTTGGCCATGCCGGCGGGGTTGATCGGCAGCCACAGTTGCACGCGCTGCAACAGGTACACGGCCAGCAGTCCGAGCAGGTTGAACACCAGCACAGCGCCAGCGTACTGCTTCCAGTTCATCTGCGCGTCGGGCTTGACGCCGCTCAGCTTGTAGATGAGGCGCTCGACCGGCCCGAGCACGCGGTCTGCCCACTTGGACTCGCCGGTGTAGACCCGCGCCATGTAGGCGCCGAGCGGCCAAGCCAAGCCGATCACGAGCAACAGGAAGACGCCACATTCGAGAATTGCCGAGGCATTCATGACAACCGCTCCGGAAAGAGAAGAGCAAAGACCAAGTACCCCAAAACGAGCACCGCCAAGCCAGCACCAATGTCGAGCATCATGGCTATACCTTTTCGCAGAGGCGCAGGAAGCCCCACGTGAGCAGGGCAAATGCGCCAGTTATCGCCAAAAACATGAAGTCCATCTGATTTCCCTCCGACAGGGCTGGGGGCCCCTCTGGAACACACCGAAGATAGGTGACCGCAGATCAAAATGCTTGCAAGACGAGGAGGATCTGCGTCAAGAAAATGTCAAGATTGCTCGCCAGCGCTCGCTGACCAACGCCAAGAACATAAGCTGTCCGATGCAAAGTTCGTGTCTGGATGTCCCGGCTTGGCATCAAGAATGGGTCAAGGTTGAGACTCGGCCGCTCCTGGCATTCCGTCCACGTCAGCCGGGTGTCAAGACTTTGCGGGTCGGGATCAAGTTTTTGTCAAAATCGCCGTCTTGCTAAGCCAACGACTTGCCTGCTGCCTACACTGTACTTGCATGGAGAGGCACGCATCGGCCGTGTGGAGGAAGTCATGGCAGTCGGTCTGGATTCGAAAGCGCTTGTATGGACGGGCCTCGGCGTTGGCGTTCTGGCGTTGGCGCTTGTCGTCGGACTGCAATTCGAGGGCCGAAAGGAACGCGTCGAGCAGGAGGCCATTCGCCATCAACGCGCAGACACCGTTCAGCGGCTGCGGATTTCCCTGGCGACAGCTGTGCAAGCGGAGCGCGGCGCGGTTCTGGCGATCACGGATGAAGCCTCGCGCAAGCACGCTGACGAGGCGCGCGCGGCGATTGGCCTCGTGATGGAAGAGACCCGCCAGCTCAGGGAGCTCCAGGCGCGCGGCCGGGCGGAGACGGAAATCGGCATGTTCGACCGTTTTGCCGCGACTTTTGATGCCTTTCGCCGCGTGGATGCTCAAGTTCTCGATCTTGCCGTGCAGAACTCCAACATCAAGGCGTACACGCTGGCATTTGGCCCGGCGGCGAACGCGGTGGCTGACCTCGACCGCGCGCTTGCCCACGCGGCGGCCGAAGGCGGAGAAGCGATGCGTCTTGCCGATGCCGCCAGGATTGCCACGTGGCGCCTCCAGAGCGCGCTGGCGCCGCACATCGCTGAAGAGAGCGATCCCAAGATGACGGCGATGGAAACCGAGATGCAGACGCAAGACGCCGCCGTGCAGCAAAGCCTGGACAAGCTCGACATTTTGGGCGAGGCAGCGCTGAAGTCGGACCTTCAAGTGGCGCGTTCCAGCTATGCGCGTTTCAGTGAGCTCAGGACGCAGATCGTCAAGCTCTCGCGCGAGAACACCAATGTCCGGTCGCTGGCGCTCTCGCTGAACGAGGGGCAGGCAGCGGCCACGGCGTGTCGCGACGCGCTCATCGAGTTGCAGGAGGCGATCCGGCGCGAGGCATCGCCGCAGATGCCTCTGCCCAAAGCGCGATGACCGCAACTCTTCACGTGACTCCGCCAGAGGTCCCATGCTCGCGCCCCGTCCCCTCAATCTCCGTTCACAGCGCGACGTCAACCTGTGGCGTATTCCGCTCGCGTTGTCGCTTGCGGCCATCGTATTGTTCTGCGTCACAGTCGCCGTGGACGCCCTCGACGCAGTCCACGTCATCCAATTGCCCTACTGGCTGACCATGGGCGGCATCGACGACGCGCGCGCGATCCTGTCCGCGATGATGGGCGCCGTCGCCACCGTGCTTGCGCTGATCTTCTCGGTGTCCCTGCTTGTGCTCTCCATGGTCGCGACGCTCTTTGGCCCGCGCCTTCTCGCGCGTTTTCTGCAGGACTGGGTCACGCAAGTCACAATTGGCCTGTTCATGGGCACGTTCATCTACGTCTGCCTGTGCTTTCTCGTCACACACGAGGACGCAACGTCCCGCTTCGTGCCGCAAGTCTCGCTGCTGACCAGCTGGTTACTGGTCGTTGGCAGCTTCGGATTTCTCGTCTACTACAGCCACCGCGTCGCGACCTCGATCCAGAACCCGGACATGATCGCCCGCATCGTCGACGATCTCTACCCGGCGGTTATCGGTTCCCATCAGCAAGCCGAGGGCGAAGGCTTCGGCCCGCCGCCGGATGACGCAGCGATCCTCGCACGCGCGGCGACCGGCGCCATCGTGCCATGTCCGAAGAGCGGCTACTTGCAGCACCTCAATCACGGCCCGCTGGTCCTGGCAGCCCGCGACGTGGGCGCGCTGGTGGTGCTGAAGTTTCGGCCGGGCCAGTTCGTCCTGCGCGGTGAGCCACTGGCGTCGGTCGTTCCGGCGTCGGCGGGGCCGCGGCTGGAAGCAGCGATCGACCGCAACGTCGCGATTGGCCGCCACCGGACGTTGACCCAGGACAGTGAGTTCGGCGTCGCGCAAATCGTCGAAATCGCCATCCGGGCGTTGAGTCCGGCCGTCAATGACACGTTTACCGGCGTGGCGTGCGTCGACTGGCTGGCAGACGCGCTGTTGGTGCTGGCCGAGCAACGGCCACTTGAGGGCAACTGGTATGACAGCGCCGGTGAACTGCGCGTGTGGATTCCGGACGTGAAGCTGGAACGGCTGGTCAAGCTCGCGTTCGACCAGATCCGTCAGGCCGCGGCGACGACGCCCGCGGTGCTCATCCGGCAGCTCGAAGTCATTGGCCGACTCGCCCGACAAATGCCTGAACCAGCACGACTGGCGCTCGCTGAGCAGACCGACGCGATTCGCGAGACGGCGACGGGGCTCGTGGCGCTCGATAGGCGGGATTTGGAGGCGGCGTACCTGCGCGCGCGGGGTGTCTTCGACGCTGAGCGCCACCCAGACTGATCGCGGCGAACGTCAGGCTTGGTTTGGCAGACCTGGCATCATTCGGAATGGGACCGCGAGCGTGTGCCGAACGTGGCCCTCCGCGGAACGCATCGCCTTGATTCGCGATTTTGATCAGCGTGTGTAGAGGAGGCAACCGTGTTGGACCGCGAACAACTGGCAGAAGCGCTGCGCGCCTCGTTGGACCAGGAGCCACCGAATTTTCCGCCGGATCTCTTCGAGCTGCGCGACGCGGACATCGTCGAGGTGCTGAACCATCTGACCGTGCCCGAGGCGGCCCATGCGCTCGGCCATCTTCCGCTGCCGCTGGCGATCCGCCTGTGCGACGTTCCGGATCTGCGGCGGCGGCCGACGATTCTCGAGCAGCTCGAACCTGTGCAAGCGGCGGCGATCCTGGAAGGGCTGAGTTCCGACGACCGGGCGTTCGTCTTGCGCGCCATGACGCCGCACGGGCAACACCGCATGTTGCCGACGCTCAGTGCGCCAGTTCGTGCCGAGGTCACGCTGTTGCTCAAGTATCCGCCCAACACCGCAGGCGGCATCATGACCACGGAGTTCGTGACGCTCGATCCCGGGATGACGGTCCAGCAGGCGCTGCAGCACATCCGCACCGTGGCGGCGGAAAAGGAGACGATTTACGCCTGCTATGTGCTCGAACCGGGCACGGACAAGCTGCTGGGGGCCGTGTCCCTGCGGGACCTGATGATGGCGGACGCGGCGACGTTGCTGCCGGCGGTGATGCGCAAGAAGCCGATTTCGGTGACGGTGCGCGATCCGCACGACGTCATTGCCAAGAAGATTAGCAAATACAATCTGCTGGCGGTGCCGGTGCTGGAGGAAGACGCGCGGGTTGTCGGCTTCGTGACGGTCGACGACGTCATCGACTTGATGGTCGAGGACGAGACCGAAAGCGCGCTGCGCATGGGCGCGGTCGAGCCTGGGGCGCTCGATCTGCCCTACATGCAGACGCCGTTCCTCGAAATGGTGAAGAAACGCGCCACCTGGCTCGTCGTGCTGTTCCTTGGCGAGATGCTGACCGCGACCGCGATGGGGCACTTCGAGGATGAGATCGCCAAGGCCGTCGTGCTCGCGCTGTTCGTGCCGCTCATCATTTCCAGCGGCGGCAACTCGGGATCACAGGCTTCGACCCTCATCATCCGCGCGATGGCGCTCGGCGAATTCCACCTGGCCGACTGGTGGCAAATTGCGCGCCGCGAGATCTTCTCCGGCCTCGCGCTCGGCACGATTTTGGGGGCAATCGGCTTCCTGCGCATCGCGCTGTGGAGCGCCTTTTCCAACATCTACGGCCCGCACTGGATGCTCGTCGCGCTGACAGTGTCGCTGTCGCTCGTCGGCGTTGTGACGTGGGGCACGATTTCAGGCTCGATGCTGCCGCTGATTTTGCGCCGGTTGGGCGCCGATCCGGCGACGTCGTCGGCGCCGTTTGTGGCCACGCTGGTCGACGTCACCGGACTGATCATTTACTTCACTGTCGCGTTTGTCGTGATGCACGGCACGATCTTGTGATGTTTGAACGGTCCGCAAGTCGGACAGGCTCTACATCTTGACCAACAACGCCAGCGTCATCCGGTCTTCCGTCTGGCGCAGATCTGGCGACCAGCCCTCGACGGCCGAGCCTGGCGCACCGGTGTTGCCGCCCGGGGGCGTCACGCCGCCGGAACCGGCGAAGTACGGGACGCTGGCCCAGCGGTGGTTGTACTCGAGGCGGAACGTGATGAATTCCTCGGGCATCCAGTCGGCGGTGACCTGCATGTCCCACGCCGTGAACTTGTCGCCTGGGTTCGCCGTGAAGAACGGCGAGGCGCCGGTGGACGCCGTCGCGCCGTTGATGGGCGGAACGAGGACCAAGTAGCGGCCTGGATTGGTGATCGCGCCGCCGCCGGTGGTCAGGCCGAAGTGGTCATGGTTGAACCAAAGGCGGTTGTACGCCATGGCGCCGATGAAGTACTGCGTGTCGCAGCCGACCTGGCCGTCGCCCCATTCGCAGCCTGCGTCAAACGTGAACGATGCTGCGGCCTTGCTGATAAAGCTGTCCTGATTGTCGTAGTACTTGACCTTGATGCTGTCGTCGGTGTGGATGCGCTTGCGGTTGGCGTTGCCGAGCGTGTCCGTGCCGTAGTACTGGTTGCCGGTAAAGGAGAACCAGCCCGTTGGATTCCACATGATCTGCCCGCCGCCGCCAAAGCCGTCGTTGAACTTGCCGTACGCCTGGAAGCCGTTGACGAGCCACGGCTCGATCTTGAGCTTGTTGGTCACAAAGATCTGCGCGCGCATGCCGTTGAAAAACCAGGGCGTGTTGGACGACACGTACGAAGGCTGGTACGTCCAGTTGTCGGCGTTGTAGTAGCTCCACAGGCCGACGTAGGACATGAAGATGCCTGCCTGGAGGTTGACGCCTTTGAGCAAGTCGAAATGGTAGCCGCCGTAGGCCTCCGAGACGTAGCGGTAGGCGTTGGCGAGGTCCCACTGGCCACGCGATGGGCTGGCGTCGTTGCGCGGCGTGGTCATGGAGTACTGGCCAAATTGCGTCATGACGCGGCCTTGGACGTTTTTGTAGTGAAAATCGCCGCCGAGGCCAAGCTGGGTGACCTGGATTTCATTGTGGCGAAACACCTCGCTGGAGCCGACGATGGTGTTGTCCTTCGGCGCGGCGAAGCTGTAGTGGTAGGCCACGTCGGCGCGGAACTCGCCGGTGAAGATATCGCCCAGCGTGAGCGGGCTCGTGTGCGTGCGCGAGTTGCCTGGCACCCAGGTAAAGTCGGCGAACGCGAATGGTTCTTCGGCTGCGGTTGCCGTGACGGCGGCAGCCTGGTCTGTTTGGGCAAACGCGGGACTCGCAATCGACAACAGGAACGCCGTAATGGCAAAAAGACGGTACATGGCTCACATCTCCCTTGGCCTTCGCGGCCGATGCACCGGTAGAATGTAGCGCGCACCAACGGATTGTCAGGTCAAGATTGCCTGCTCAGCATCAAGATTGCGTCAAGATTTGGCAACCGCGGGAGACTGGCTACTGCAAGTAGAACGGCGTGTTCACGATCACCACGTTCGGCCCCCCGCGCAGACGCAGCAGCGTGCGCAGGATAGCTCCCCGGTGGTTGTGCAGAATGCCGTGGTACCAACGTTTCACGATGAGGTCCGGCAGCACGACGACGATTTCCCGATCCGGATTGGTATTGCGCCATGCCAGCACGTAATCCACCAGCGGCGTGAAGAACTGGCGGTAGTTGGACGTCAGCACCTGCAGTTTCACTTCCGGCAGCCCGGCCGCGTGCACCGGATCCGCCACGAGCTGCTGCCATTCTGCCGTCAAATCGCGCATCTTGGCCGACTGGGCGCGCACCTGGACGATGGTCACGTCATCCGAAAGGCGCAGCGCGAACTGCACGGCGCGCAACGTCATCTTGTTCCACGCCTGCGCCGCGACCAGCACCGCAGGCCGTCGTTCGGGCTCCACTGTCAGCGGCGCGGTCCACGCCACCTGCGCTGCGACGTCCAGGTAATGCCGGTTGACGCGGATGAAAGTGAGGACCATCAGCGGCAGGATGACGACTGTCATCCACGCGCCTTCGGTGAACTTGGAGACCACGACGACGAGCAGCGTCGCGCCGGTGGCAACAGCGCCCAAGGCATTGAGCGCCGGTGGCAGCCGCGCTTCGCGATCTTCCCGCCGCCAATGCTTGTCCATGCCGATTTGCGACACCGTGAAGGCCAGGAAAGCGCCGACGGCGAACAGCGGAATCAGGTTGTCGGTGATCCCCTTGAATGCCACGAGCAGCAGCGCGGCGAGCAGCGCCAGCAGCAGGATTCCCTGGGTGAACACGAGGCGGCGGCCGCGAACGGCGAACGCGTCGGGCAGGTAGCGATCCTCGGCCAAGGCTCGGCATAGACGGGGAAAATCAGCGAAGCTGGTGTTGGCCGAAAGAGCGAGGACCGTGACGACCGACGCCATCGTGAGGAAGTAGACGGGACCACGGCCAACGATCGCGGCGATGAGCATCGACAAGACGCTGCGGTAACCGGCGCCCTCCGGATCCGTCGCGGCGATGCCATACGTGCGGCAGAGGAAGGCGACGCCGAGCAGCAGGATGAGCAGGACGCCGACGATGGCGGACAACGTGCGATTGGCATTGGCGATCGTAGGCTTGCGGAAGATCGGTACGCCGTTGCTGACGGCCTCCACGCCCGTCAGCGCCGTACAGCCGCTGGCGAATGCGCGCACGATGATCCACGCGCTAATGGGCATGACGGTCAACGGGAGCGGCGGCGGACTCTCAACTGGAACCGGATGGCCACCGCTCGCGAACGTCCGCCAGACGCCCAAGGCGAGGATGCCAAACAGTGAAATCACGAAGGTCCAGGTCGGCAGCATGAACGCCACACCGGATTCGCGCACACCGCGCAGGTTGGCGATGGTCAGGAGCGACAGAATCACCAGACAGAGCAGCAGGCGGTGCGGCACAAGGTCCGGAAAGATCGACACGAGCGCGCCGACGCCTGCGGAAATGCCCACCGCGACATTGAGGATGTAGTCCAGCGCGAGCGCCGCACCTGCGACGAGCGCCGCGTGGGCGCCGAGGTTCTCTTTGGCGACTGTGTACGACCCGCCGCCGTCGGGATAGGCGCGAATCGTCTGGCGGTAGGACAGAAAGACCAGCACCAACACGCCCGCAATGATGCCGGTCAACGGCAGCGCATACGCAAGCCCGGCCGCACCCAACGGAATCAGCAGGGTCAGGGCCGCTTCCGGACCGTAGGCCGCCGACGAGAGCGCATCCAAGCCCAGCACTGCCACGCCCGTCGCCGGACCGATGTGCTCGGAATCCGCGCGGTCATCCGGAATCGGTTTGCCGAGCAGCCAGTTGAGCATCGGAATCTCAGCCCCTTCCCGCGCGGTCGTCCTCGCCTCCATCGACGCCACACGGCGCTGGTGAAGCGAGAATTGCCGCGACCCATCTTGCCGCATCTCCAGATTCCAGCAAGAGGCGCGCCGCGCAAGGATCGCTAGACATGCTGACCTTTGTCCAACATCAAGTTCTTCCGGTCAGACCTGTTGCATTTCGGACTGGATCCGCGAGCGTGCACCTTTGGTGGCACGCCGCGGATGAAAACGGTTTGATCTCGAACTCCGGTCGGAGTGTATGGCTGAAGCGATCACCGGTGCCAGGCTGCTTCCACCGCCACGCCCAGATCTGTCCACACCCAGTCGACCTGCAGCGCCCCATCGAACCAGCCTTGCGTGGTCGTCAGCAGACGCTGGCGATCGCGATCCGCTGTCTTGCCCTGGTCAGGCTGCGCGCCTTCCAGGACCGCTTGGGTCTGCGCGAGCACCGCGGGCGTCGTCGCCACCACGCGCCAGCCATGCACCAGCGCACTCGGCAGATCGGGCAGGGCGGGCACGTCCGCGGTCCAGATGACACTTTCCCCGCCCTGGTTCGCCCGCTGCCAAACGAGCGTCTGCGCTTTGTTGGTGCCCGTCTGCGCGAGCGCCTGGGTCAGCAGCGCCGATGGGGGCCCATAATGGCCCGCGACTTTGTGGCGAAGCTCCGCAGGCATGCGCACGATCGCCGCCGCCTGTGCGTTCGCGGCAATCCATCCGGTCGCATCGTCAAGCGCCGCCACGTCAGCCACGCCTTTCAGCCAAATCGCGCCGTGCTGGTCGATGCCCAGATGTGCGTGGAGACGTAGACGGTCCGTGTCGCGACGCAGCCCAAGCCCCAGCCACTGAACCGTCGGGATGCCCTCCGCCAGCCAGGACTCGCCGAGCCAGGCGTGCAGTAGGCGCGCCGCCGTCGCTTGAGGCAGGAAGAGATGCGCTGCGCCGCCGCCGGTGCGCTCGATGGCCGCGCGATAGGCCAGATCCGTACCCAAGTGCGCGTTGGCCGTGGCCGGTGCGGCGCGCTGGAGCAGCCCGCCGGTATCGTGCGACGTCGACGCAACGGCAAGACGCAGCAAACCGGGCGTCGCGGCCAGCGCCGTCACGCGCGGGTCGCCCTGCCGGGTTGCCAGCCATTCCGACCACGCTTTGGCCTGTTGATGCGGCATCGTCAGCACGGCGTCACGCCCCCAGCCGCAGATCACGTCAGGTTGACCGTTGACCACGCCCTGTTTGCTGATGGCTTGAACCCACGGCGCGGCATCCGCCAGCGTCGCAGTCACCTCATTGGGCAAAAGGCCCGGTGCCCGCGTCGCCAACGCATCCCAGGCAGCTGCCAGTTCGTTCGGAGCGTCGATGAGCACAACCCAGTCGCAGGCCTGCCCCGTCGCTGTCACCGCCACCGGAAGCTGCTCGCCGTGGTACAACTGCCAGCCGCTCCACAGCATCAACGACGCCGAGAGCACGAACGCAACGACGAAAATCGCCGCTGCAACCGTCGGTTTGCCGCGTCCTGGAGCGGGATTCTGCTGGTCTGACGACATCTTGCTTCTCGGCTGTGCGGGTTGGCGCTTTTGACGCACTGCGCTATGCTCCGCGCCGCGATGGCGTTGCGCAAGTTCCACGTCAGTGACACACCTCCCGCGCTGGTTGATGGCGACGTGGCGGTATCGCGCCGCAAAGCCAAAGCAATCATTGGCGGATCCATCGAAATGCGCCGTCTACACGGCACGCCGACTGAAGTGGGCGGCAGTTTCATTCTCGATCCGATTTTCCGCGAATCCGACCTGCAAAAGCTGCGCACGCTCGTGAATCCGGCCGATCCGCGGCCGCTGGTCATCGAGATCGGCTTCCAGATGGGCGAATTCGCCGCGGCGTTTTGCCAGGCCAATCCCGACGTGCGCTATGTCGGCTTTGAAGTCCGCAAGAAGTACTGCCAGGAAGCGGATGCGTTGGCAGTGAAGAATGGCATTGAAAATGCGACGTTCTGCCTCGTCGATGCCCGCGAAATGCTGCGCGATGTGCTCACGCCTGGCACGTTGGATCAGCTGCTCGTGTTCTTTCCGGACCCGTGGTGGAAGCCGCGACACATCAAAAAGCGCTTGCTGACTGCGGATTTTGTCGCGGACGCGGCGCATTGGCTGCGGCCGGGTGGTCGCCTGCTGTTGAAGACTGACGTTCCGGGCTACGCTGATTGGGCGCAGGGCGTCATGGCGGCCGATCCTCATTTTGAGGTCGAGCGGCTCACGAACCCGGCCGCTGAGTTGCCGCCGACGCTGCGTGAGCGTCGCTGTCGTTTTCACGGGTATCCGACCTTCGCTGTGGCGGCGACGCGTCGAGGCCCTGTGCGGGCTGTCTGAATTGAGGATAGGAGTCCCATGAGCTACGCGTATCGCCTTCCCGTCGTCCTCGTGCTGCTGATTGTCGGCCTCGGACTGTTTGCCCGCACCGTGTACGGTCGATTCCTGGTGCTCAAAGCAGGCAAGCCGGAAACGCGCTGGGATCTGGTGGAAAACCGTGTCCGGGCGCTGCTGGAAGTCGGTCTTGGCCAGGTCAAGATGTTCAAGGAACCAGCGTCGGGTTTGCTGCACGCGCTGACTTTTTGGGGCTTTGTCGTTCTTGGCGCGCGCACCACGCAGCTCTTCGTGCAGGGTTTCATCCCGGACTGGCCATTGCCGTTCATCGAATCGGTCTACGCGCCGATCAAGGACGTCACGGCGCTTGTCGTACTCGTCAGCATCCTCGGCTTCTTCTACCGCCGCCTCGTCGTCAAACCCAAGCGGATCGCCTATTCCGGCGAAGCGCTGCTGATTCTCGGGTTCATCGCTGGCTTGATGGTCACGGAATTCTTGTTTGAAGGTCTGCACTTTGGCGGTCTGATGGCGAGCGGCAACCCGGACGCGATCGCGCAGGCGACCGAGCACGTGGCGCACGCGCCGATCGGCAGTACCCTTGCCGCGTGGTTCGCGACGTCCGGGCTCAATCCGGTGCTGATGCAGGGCTTGGGGGAAGTCAACTTCTGGCTGCACCTCGTGATCGTGCTCACGTTCATGAATTTGCTGCCGCTTTCCAAGCACTTCCACGTCATCACGTCGTTGCCCAACGTGTTCCTGTCCAAGCTGGAGCCCAAGGGTGCGCTGTCGTTCGTTCCGGACATCGAAAAGAGCTTGGAGGAGGAAAAGCCGCTGGGCCTGTCCAGGACCGAGGATTTGAGCTGGAAGCAGATTCTGGACCTGTACACGTGCACGGAATGCGGTCGCTGCGAAGTGAATTGTCCGGCGTGGACGACGGGCAAGCCGCTGAACCCAAAGATGATTATTCTGGACATCCGCGACCACGTCTATGCTGATCAGGCGCGGATCATCGCGGCTGGCAAGGCTGTGCCGACGGCGCAATTGGCGATTTCCGGTGATGTTTCGGCAGAGGAAGCGGCGGCCGCCATGCCGGCGCTCATCGCCCAGGTCAACACGGACGCCATTTGGTCGTGCACGACCTGCCGATCGTGCAGCGAGCAGTGCCCGGTGATGATCGAGCACGTGGACAAGATCATCGACATCCGCCGCCACTTGGTCATGACGCGCAATGAGTTCCCGAAGGAAGTCGGTGCCACGTTGAAGAACCTGGAATCGAAGTCGAATCCGTGGGGCATGGCTTCCGGCAAACGCTTTGACTGGGCCAAGGATCAGGGCATTCCGACGTTGGCGGATACGGAAAACCCGGAATACCTGTTCTACGTCGGCTGCGCGGGCAGCTTTGATGATCGCGCCAAGGAAATCACGCTGGCCACGGCGAAGATCCTGAAGGCCGCGGGCGTGCGCTTTGCCGTCATGGGCAAGAAAGAAAAATGCTGCGGCGATCCGGCGCGGCGCATGGGCAACGAATACCTGTTCCAGACGATGGCGCAGGAGAACATCGACACGTGGAAAGAGGCCAACGTCACCAAGATCGTGACGAATTGCCCGCACTGCTACAACACAATCAAGAATGAATACAAGCAGCTGAGCGGGGACTTCGAAATCGTGCACCACAGCGAACTGATTCCGCAGCTCGTCGCCGACGGCCGCGTGAAGCTGTCAGCGGGCGAGGCGCAGCGCGTCGTGTTCCACGATTCCTGTTACATGGGCCGGCACAACGACGTCTACGAAGAGCCGCGCGAGGCGCTGAAGGCGATCAAGGGCATTGAACTGCTCGAGATCGAGCGGAGCGAAAAGCTCGGCATGTGCTGTGGCGCGGGTGGCGCGCGCATGTTCATGGAAGAGAAGATCGGCAGTCGCATCAATAACGTGCGCGTCGAACAGTTGCTGGAAGCGAATCCGCAGATCATCGCGTCGAGCTGCCCGTTCTGCATGACGATGCTGTCCGACGGCG
Source organism: uncultured Myxococcales bacterium (assembly GCA_903924465.1). GTDB lineage: Bacteria > Myxococcota_A > UBA9042 > UBA9042 > UBA9042 > CAIYBN01. The sequence continues at coordinate 112,389 of CAIYBN010000131.1, forward strand.
TGGGCGCAGCCGACAAGAAGGATTCGGTCAAGACCAAGGATATCGCAGAGTTGATCGCGGACCGCTTGATCCTGCCGGTCGAAGTGGCTCCGGAAGAAACTGCGCAATAGTCACGGACGACGGCGGTTGGACCGCTATTCCAGTTCGTTGAGCAGCACCGGTTCTTTCAGTTCCGACGACAAATAGATGTCCGAGTAGATGCCGTTGACGTCAAAGTCGGCGCGGGCGCGGGCGTACCACCAGTCCTGATTGGGATTCTGGATGTACTGGACCGGCGGAATCACGGGCGCGGCCGGGTCGCGGGCGAGGACCTGGAATTCGAAATTGACCTGCTCGGTGGCGCGATAGCCAGCGCCGAGCGCACACCAGCCAGGATGCGCTGTCACATCAGCAGGTTGCGTGCAGTCGATGCCCCACGCCGTGTCCATCAAGACCCAGTCCGCGATGTGCGGCCAGAACTCGGTATTGCTTGTGCTGGTCGACACATAGCGGTGATAGGTCTGGTAGTAGGTTTCCTGTTTGATGCGAATATCGCCGAGCATCGCGATGGCTTCCTGCACCCGCGCGCGCCGGGTGAACCGCTTGTAGGAACCGATCGCGACGGTCGCCAGCACGCCGATGATCACGACAACGACCATCAACTCGATGAGCGTGAAGCCCGCGACATGGACGTTCCGTGTCTTGTGAAAAATGCGCCGTGTTCGCATGGCAATCTCTCCCGCGCGACCCGCAAGCCGCCGCTAGGATCAGGATGGAACCGCTCGGGTTGCACGTCAATGGCAGAGTTGCGTTCACCGATCGCGACACTCCCATGACGCAGCGCGTCTTGCCGGAGGGGTAGAGCGGGCGTATACCGGCGCAGCAGAACGGGGACGCTGACTGTTCCCGTGAGTATTGCCAGCAAATACGCTACTTTTCCATATTGGTGCGTCATGACTGCAACCTTTCCTCCAGCGTCTTCCTCCAGCCAATCGCGCTCTTCCAGTGCCGATCGCGCCGCGCGCGTCGACTCGGGCACGTTCGCCGCGGTCCCGCAGTCGCGGGCATCTGACCGGGACGGCCGCCGTCGTCGGCTGGTACGTGCGGTGCGGGACGCGGGCATTTTTGCCAATGAAGCCGAGCACAATCAAGCGCTGTTCGTTGCCGACGCCATTGTCCGCCGCGCCGATGGCGACTTCATCCAACGGCACCCGACCGATTCTTTTCCTGGTCATGTGAAGAACAGTCTCGAAGCGATTGCGTCGCGCCAGTATGAAGAAATCAAAGTGCGGTGCGCGCGACCCAACAAGGCGACGCATGACTATGATTTTTCGACATTTGTGCTGGAAACCTGCATGACGGATCAGCCGTTCATCATCGATACCATCAAGCTGGCCCTGCGGCGGATGGACGTGCACACGCTCGGTTCGCTGAACATGATCTTGCCGATCGAACGCGACGAGAAAGGTCAATTGCTGGACATCAGCCAGGATGATCCGCGGTCGCGACCGGAGTCGGTGAGTGCGCAGTTGCTGAGTGTTGCGAGCGTCGACGGCCGCGCGGACGAGATTTGCGCTCAGGTTCTGTGGCATTTGCAGCAAGCGCAGCGGGTCGTCGCGGATTTCCGGCCCATGCGCCGGTTGGTGCGTGACATCGTGACCGGCCTGCGCAACTGCGCGGAAGATGCCGGAACGCAAGATTCCGATTTCGCCGAAGCGGTTGCCTTCGCCGATTGGCTGCTGGACGAGAACTTCGTATTCATGGGCGCCTGGGGCTTTGACCTGCAAGGGCGTCCGACCGGGCGCTTGGGTTTGGGCCGCTACGACACGGCGCACAAGATCGGCGTCGAGAGTGACCCGCACGAGGCGTTCTCCGACAACGCGCCGCTTGTCAGCATTCACCAGTCGCGCAAGCCGTCGCCGATTCACCGCGAGGCGCCGCTGGTGGAAGTCCGCCTGCGACTCGTGAACGACGATGGCACGGCCGCGGGCGGCGTCGTGCTTCAGGGCCTGTTCACCTACCGCGCCGTGACGGGGCGAACGTCCAGCGTGCCGTTCCTGCGCCGGCGCTTGGCGCGCATGGTCGCGACGGAAGATTTGGTGCCAGCATCGCACCGTATGAAATTGTTCCTGAATTTCTTCGATCGTCTGCCGCTGACCTTCGCCTTCGCGGCGGCGGATTCGGAGATTGTCTCGCTGTGCAACGACGCCATCGATGTCGATTTTGGCGGCACGCCGCGCGTGGTTTACCGCGTCGATGCGCTGGGCACCGGTGCGCAGGTCTTCGTGCTGCTATCTCAGGAACGCTACGGCGAAGAGGTCCGCGCGCGCATCCAGGAACACCTGAAAGAGATGTTCCAGGCGCAGGAAATCCAGTTCCGACTGCTCGTCGGCAAAACCGACACGGCGATTCTCGACTACCTCGTTTTTGCCGATACGCCGCTGGCGCTGCCGGACGTGGATGCCCTGACCGATCACGTGTCGGCCGTCGTCAGTCCGTGGCTGGAGACGATGCGCGAGATGCTGCGTGCTTCGGATGTGGCTGAATCGGAAGTCGATCGCCTGTGCGTGCTGTACGGCGAATCGCTGCCAACGACTTACCACCACCACGTTCAACCGCGCGATTTGGTGGACGATCTCGCGTCGCTTGAAGCGCTCCGCGGTGGCCAGAAGCTGCAAGTTCGCCTGCGCTGCGATGCGACGGACGAACTGCACCAGCGCGTTCGCTTGCTCGTGGTTTCGGCGGACGACATTGCGCTGACCGACCTGCTGCCGGTGGTCGACAACTTTGGCCTGCGCGTGCTGGGCGAATCGAGTTTCACCGTGCGCGATGCCGACGGCGGCGTCAGCTACTTCCAGACCTACGGCATCGCTGCGACGACCGAGAACGGCCCGCACCTGCTGAGCCACAGCCGCGCGTTCCTGGAAGCGATGGATGCGGTGATGGATGGCCGGCTGTCGTCGACGACGCTGAACAAGCTGCTGTTGCCGGCGCGCCTAAGCTGGCGGCAGTTGCAGATTGTCCATTCCTACCTGGGCTTTGCCCGCCAGTTGGGCACCGCGTTCCCGAACACGCTCGTGCAGCAGGTGCTGTTGAACCAGCCGGAGTCCGCGCGGACCCTGATCAGTCTGTTCGACGCGCGGTTCTCGCCGTACTTTGACGGCGCGCCGCAAGTGGTCGGCGCCAAGGACAAGAAGCGCGCCGCGCGGGTGGCGGAAGTGGAAGCGCGGTTCGTCGAACAGCTGCGCGACATCCAGGACGCGGTGGAGGACAAGGTCCTGCGGATGTTCGTGAATTTCATCCAGGCGACGCTGCGCACCAACTACTTTCAACGGCCCGATGAAGCGCGCGGGTTGAGCTTCAAATTCCGCTGCTCGGAAGTCGAGATCATGCCGGAACCGCGGCCGATGTTCGAGATCTTCGTCTACGATCCGCGGGTCGAGGGCATTCACCTGCGCGGTGGGCCGATCGCCCGTGGCGGCATCCGCTGGTCGGATCGCATCGACGATTTCCGCACGGAAATCCTCGGCTTGATGCAGACGCAGATGGTCAAGAACACGCTCATCGTGCCGGTGGGTTCGAAGGGTGGCTTTGTGCTGAAGCGGCCGGAGCGCGATGAGTCGGCACGGCGCAAGCAGGCGGATGAACTGTACAAAGTGTTCATCAGCGGCCTGCTGGATGTGACGGACAACTTGATCGCCGGCAAGGCGGTGCCGCCGGAAGACGTGGTGGTGTACGACGGCCCGGATCCGTATCTGGTGGTGGCCGCGGACAAGGGCACCGCGCACCTGTCGGACACCGCGAACGGCTTGGCGCTCGGCCGTGGGTTCTGGCTGGGCGACGCTTTTGCTTCGGGCGGCAGCGTCGGCTACGACCACAAAAAATACGGCATCACGGCGAAAGGCGGCTGGGTGTGCGTGCAGCGGCACTTCCGCGAAATGGGCATCGACACGCAGAAGGACAGCTTCCGCGCGTTTGGCATCGGCGACATGTCCGGCGACGTGTTCGGCAACGGCTTGCTGCTGACGCACACCGTGAAACTCGTCGCGGCGTTTGACCACCGCCACATCTTCATCGATCCAGATCCGGATCCCGAGGTCTCGTTCGCCGAGCGTCAGCGCTTGTACGACACGCCGCGGTCCAGCTGGGCGATGTATGACGAGGCGAAAATCTCCAAGGGCGGCGGGGTGTTCCCGCGTGGCGCCAAGTCGATTGCGCTCACGCCGGAGATGCAGAAGCTGTTCCAGACCGAGAAGACGGAATTCGCCAGCGACGAGTTGCTGCGGGCGATCCTGCTGCTTGATTGCGAACTGTTCTGGAATGGCGGCATCGGCACGTTCGTGAAATCGAGCGCCGAGACGAACCACGACGTCGGCGACAAGACCAACGACGCGATTCGCATCGACGCCAAGGAGTTGCGCGCCAAGGTAATCGGCGAAGGCGGCAACCTGGGCTTCACTCACGCCGCGCGCGTGGAATTCGCGTTGCACGGCGGGCGCATCAACACGGACGCGGTGGACAACTCCGCGGGCGTGGACATGAGCGACCACGAGGTGAACCTGAAGATCCTCTTCGCGCCGCTGCTGCAGTCGGGCCAGGTCGACTTTGCGACCCGCGATGCGGTGCTGTCGTCGATCGACCAGTACGTCTGCGATCTGGTGCTGTGGAACAATTATCAGCAATCGCTGGGTATTTCTGTGGCGGAACTGCGCTCGCCCGGCGAAATGCGGATTTGGGGCGACGTGGTGAAGTTCCTGGCGGCAGAGCTGAAGATCGACCAGGACGTGCAGTTGCTGCCGTCCAAGGCGACGATTTCCGAGCGCCGCAAGAGCGGGCAGGGCTTGATGCGACCGGAGCTGGCGCGCATCACGGCGTTCGCCAAGATGTGGCTGTTCAACGAGCTGGCGGCGGACAAGGGTTCGACTGCGCGCGTGGCCAAGCACTACCTGGAGTACTATTTCCCCAAGGAAATCCGCGCCAAGTACCAGAAGGCCGTGGACGACCACATGCTGCGCCACGAGATCATCTCGACCTTGTGGACCAACGAACTGGTCGATTTTGGCACGGCGATCCTGCTGCCCCGGCTGGCAATGGAGTACCCGAGGCCGATTGCGGAGATCTGCCAGGCGCATACGGTGTCGATCGAGCTGCTGGACATCCCGCGGCTGCGCAAGGCGCTGATTGCGCTGGACGGCAAGGTGCCGGCGCGGGTGCAGTACGAGGCGTTTGCGGTGCTGGATGACGCGGCCGTCGCGGCGACGCAGTGGCTGCTGGCGAGCTTCCCGGGCGAGGGCCTGAACGAATTCCTCGACAAGGCTGAGGAGCTGCGCGCGTGGTTGGACGGCGTGAACGGCGCGATGGCCAAGGCGCAGACGGGCCGGCGCAAGGCGGAGGCGACGGCGCGGGTGACTGCATGGACGCAGGCCGGGCTGCCGGCGGAGTTGGCGCAGACGGTGGCTGGGCTGCCGGCGCAGGCGAACGGCTTCGCGATCTGGACGCTGGCGCGCGAGACCAAGCTGGATGCGGCGGACGCGGTGGCGATCCACTTTGCGACGGCGGAAATCACCGGTCTGGCGGAAGTGCTGGCGCAGGTGGCCGATGCCAATCCGCAGACGCGTTGGGAAGCCGCGGCGCTGGCGAGCCTCGGGCCGGGTATCGGCCACACGCTGTTCCGCTTGGCCGGGCGCGTGGCGCAGTCGCTGGCGGGCAAGAAGCCGACCCACGATCGCGTGCGTGCGGTGCTGGTGGATGAGCTGAAGCTCGGTGCGCTGTGGGATTTGGCCTACCAGATTCAGTCGGAAGGTGTGCAGATTCCGGCGCTGGTGGTCTTGACCGAACGGTTGCGGGCGCGGTTGCGCTGACGCGGGCTTTCGCAGCGATTGCGGCTGGGACTGGCGCGCGAAAACGCGTCAGATCCCGCCGCCATCCTCGAATTTGGATTCCCGCGCCTCTGCTTGCGTGACGCGTGCGGCCGCCGGCACGCTGTGCGTCAGCCACACGTTGCCGCCAATCGACGCGCCGCGGCCGATGGTAATCCGTCCGAGAATGGTCGCGCCGGCGTAAATCACCACGTCGTCTTCGACCAGCGGATGGCGGTCGATGCCCTTGATCGGCTTGCCAAACTCGTCCAGCGGGAAACTCTTGGCGCCGAGCGTCACGCCTTGGTAGAGCCGCACGTTCCGGCCGATTTTCGCGGTTTCGCCGATGACCACGCCCGTGCCGTGGTCGATGAAGAAACGCTCGCCGATGGACGCGCCGGGGTGAATGTCGATGCCGGTCAGCGAATGCGCGTGCTCGGTGATGATGCGCGGAATCAGCGGCACGTCCAGGACGTAGAGCTCGTGGGCAATCCGTTGTTCTGTCACCGCGTAGACGCCAGGATAGCTGAAGATCGCTTCGTCCTTGATTTGCAGCGCTGGATCACCGGCAAACGCCGCGTCCACGTCCGTCGCAATCAGCCGCCGCACTTCGGGCAAGCGCTCGACAAACGTGTTGGTCGTCGCTTCCGCCCGTTCGCGGCAATGCTGACACGTCGCATAATTGTGACCCGATGTGAACGCCACGGCGCGGGCGATCTGGTCTTCCATTTCGTGGATCACCCGATCGAGCGTCGCCCCGACGTAGTAATGAATGCTCTTGTCGTGCAGGTCGGCGGCGCCAAAATAGCCGGGAAAGAAGACTTGGCGGATGCCGTCGAGGCAAGCGAGCACGGCGTCGCGCGATGGCAAGACGATGCGGCTGTCGCTGCGGGTGCCACGGTCCAAAAGCGCGGCGCTGACCAGGCTGTCGACGACGGGACCCAAGAGGGCTTCATGGCTGCTGGTGTTGCCGCTCACTTGGATGCCTCTTCAAAAAGCCAAGTGGAGAGATAGCGTTCGCCGGTATCCGGCAAGACGACGACGATGCGCTTGCCTGCGTTTTCAGGACGTTTGGCGACTTCGACCGCGGCCCACAGCGCGCCGCCGCAGGAAATGCCAGAGAGGATGCCTTCCTCGCGACACAGCCGCAGCGCCATCGCGCCCGCGTCGTCGTTGGCCACGCTGATGATTTCGTCGATCAGGTCGGTGCGCATGACGCCAGGCACGAAGCCTGGGCCCCAGCCCTGGATCTTGTGCGGCCCGGGTTTGCCACCCGCCAGCACCGGCGAATCCTTGGGCTCCGCCGCGATGACCTGCAGTTTGGGCAGGCGCGGCTTCAGCACCTCTGCGCAGCCTGTGATCGTGCCACCGGTGCCGGTGCCGCAGACGAGAATGTCGAGCTTGCCGTCGCAATCGCGCCAGATCTCCTCAGCGGTCGTCGCGCGGTGGATCGCCGGATTGGCCGGGTTGTCGAATTGCGCGAGCACCAAATACCGCGGGTCCTCGGCTGCCATCTCGTTGGCCTTCGTGATCGCGCCCTTCATTCCTTCCGCGCCAGGCGTCAGGACCAGATTTGCGCCCAGCGCGAGCAGGATCCGCCGCCGCTCCAGGCTCATCGTCTCCGGCATCGTCAACGTCAGTTTGTAGCCTTTGGCCGCCGCGGCGAACGCGAGGCCAATGCCCGTGTTGCCGCTCGTTGGCTCCAGCAACACGGTTTCAGCGGTGATTTTGCCCTGATTCTCAGCGGCTTCAATCATCGCCACGCCGATGCGATCCTTGACCGACGAGGTGGGATTGAAGCTCTCCAACTTGGCGACCAACTGCCCGGGCAGCCCCGCGCCAATGCGGTTGATGCGAACCAGCGGCGTGTTGCCGACGAGCTTGGTGATGTCTTCAGCAATGCGCATTGGCGACTCCCGATGCCAGCGATGGGCGGTCGACCTTATAGCGGACAGACTCACCGCGATCCAGCCCTGCGTGCGGATTGACGTCTGTCCTCGCGGCGTTCATCGTTGCGGCCGGGACGGCAGCGATCCGTCCGTCTGCCGGAGAATCGTCCCATGGCCCAGCCCGTCGATGTTCGCCGCCGTGCGTTTCTCAAAGGTGTGCTGGCCGCGCCGATCCTGGCGAGCTGTGGCCGTGAGGAGGAGCCGCCACAGCCGCCCGGGCAGTGGCGCAATTGGTCGGGTGCGCAGCGGTGTACGCCCAAAGGCGGCCTGCAGATGCCGGCGAACCTGGATGAACTGGCGAGCACGGTCAAAGCGGCAAAGGGCCCGGTGCGGGTGACGGGCGCGGGCCATTCCTTCAGCGCCGTCGTGCCAACGGACGATACGCTGCTGTCGATCGACATGCTGAGCGGCATTGTCAGCCACGATCCAGCCCAACTGACCGCGACAGTCTGGGCCGGCACGCGGCTATTCCTGCTGGGCGAGCCGCTGGCCAAGCTCGGTCAGGGCGTGACGGTGCAGCCGGATATCGATCTGCAGTCGATGGGCGGCCTCTTGTCGACCGGCAGTCACGGCGCTGGCTCGCAGCACCGCTGTTTGCCGAACTACTTGACCGACATCACGTTCGTGACCGCCGATGGCTCCGTGCGCAAAGTGTCGCGCAACGTCGAGCCTGACGTGTTCAAGGCTGCGCAAGTCTCGCTGGGCAGCTTGGGCGTCATCGCGCAGGTGACCCTCCAAAACCGCAGCGCTTACGCGTTGGACGAGCGCACCGGTGTGATGCCGCTGAACGATGCACTGGAGCAGTTTGCGGGTTGGCAAAAGCAGGATCGCCACACGGAATTCTTTGCTTTTCCGCGCGGCGAAACGGCGTTCACCAAGCGCATGAAAGAGGTGCCGCTCAACACGCCGCGCAACACCGATGGGCCGTCGGTCGAGGAGGACGAACTGGGCTACGCGTCGGAAGTTGGCATGCGCGCGCCGTTCACGATTCCGCTGATCCAGAGTGTCGCGGGCTGGTTCGTGCCGAACACCACGCGGATCGGTGCGTCGTACCACATCTTTCCGACGACGCGGCACACGCTGTTCAACGAGATGGAGTACGCGGTGCCGGCGGAGAAAGGCCCGGCGTGTTTTCGCGAAGTGGCGGCGAAGATCCGCGACGACGGCCTGCCGGTGTTCTTTCCGCTGGAATACCGCCACGTAGGCGCGGATGACCTGTGGCTGTCGCCGCACCACGGCCGCGAGTCGGTGACGATTTCTGTCCACCAGTACCACAAGCAGGACCACGTCGCGCTGTTCAAGGCCGTGGAGCCGATTTTCTGGAAGTACGGCGGCCGGCCGCATTGGGGCAAATGGCATTCGCTGACGGCCAAGGAACTGGCAGGGAAGTACGACCATTGGCAGGATTTCCTGCGGGTCCGCCAGGAGCTGGATCCGGGTGGCAAGTTCCTGAATCCGCACCTGCACCAACTCTTTGGCGTGTGAGGCACGACGTTGACGACGCGCGCGATCTTTCAGCGGTATCCGGAGCTTGAGGGGCATCTGGCGTGGCAGTCGCTGGCAGATTTGCCCACACCGGTGCAGCCACTGCCAGGGACCGCCAACGGCTGGATCAAGCGCGATGATCTGACGCACGCGGCCTATGGCGGCAACAAAGTGCGCAAGCTGGAGTTCGTCATCGCCGAAATGCAGGCGCGCGGCGTGAAGACGGCCTATACCTTCGGCGCGACGGGCACGAATGCCGGCGTGGCGGCGGCGCTGATGTGTCGGCAGGCGGGCGTCGCGTTGACGGTCTACACGTTTGACCAGCCGGATTCGCCCACGGTCCAGCGCAATCAGGCGCTCATGCGCGCGGCTGGAGCGAAGCTGGTGCACCGCGGCTCGCTGCTGGCCACTGTGCTGACCTTCTACCTGCACCCGGCGCGGCTGCGACGCGACGCGTATTTCCTGTTCGCCGGCTGTTCCAATCCCGTGGGTGTGCTGGGCTACGTCAACGCCGCACTGGAGTTGGCCGATCAGGTGGCGGCTGGCGATTTGCCGGAGCCCGACGTCATCGTCGTTCCCGTGGGCAGCAATGGCACGCTGGCTGGACTGACGGTTGGACTGCATCTGGCCGGGCTGAAGTCGCGGCTCGTGGGCGTGCGCGTCGCGGCGTCGCACCTCGGACCGATCGCCACGTGCACCACGGGTGCGGTGCAGCAGATGGTCGATCAGACGACCGCGTTTCTGCGCCAGCATGTGCCGACGCTGCGGGATTTGTCGGTACGCGTGGCTCCGCTCGACGACCAGTATTTTGGCGATGGCTATGGCGTGCCGACCACCGCGGGGCAGGCCGCCATGGTGCGTTTTGCCGAGGATTTCGCGATTCCGCTGGAAGCGACTTACACCGGCAAAGCTGCTGCGGCGTTTCTCGATGCGCTGGCGACGACGCCAGGCCCGGTGCTGTTTTGGGACACGTTCAACTCGCGATCGACGGATACCCTGCTGGCGTCGCTGCAGAAATAGCCCTCAAATCGCGGTGAACTCCGTCCAGCCTTGCCAAGCCGCGTAGGCGACATCCACGCCCGGGCACAGTTTCTCTGCGGTGCAACGCTGGCAGGCCTCGCGCTTGCCGAGGTGCGGATTCGGCGCCGCGGGCAGCTTCTGGCCGTCGCTCAAGTCGATGCGCCCCTCCACCAGATACCGCTCCAGCGCCCAGTCGCCGTGGCGCGGCAACAGGCACGGCGGGATGGCCTTGTGGATCAACGTCACATCCAGTTGCTGGGCCAGATCGACGGCACGTGCCACCGCGACCGCCAGATCGCTCATGCGCGGCACCAGCGTCTCGCGGTTCTTGTCGGCGCGCGATTGCATTTTGAGCGGCGACACGATGGCCGTCATCGGCCGGCCGTAGCGCTGCTGCAGCTCGGCCAACTGCCGGACATAGTCGTCCAGCCCGGGCAGATTGTGGCGGGTCAGGACGGCAAACAGGAACAGCTCCAGCTGCTGCGCCAGCAGCTCGTGCAAGCCCGCCAGCAGCAGCTTCGGTGCCGTTTTGCTGGCCAGCAGTTGCGTCAAAACCGCCGGATCAAAGCTGTCCAGCGACAGGTGGACCATCGAGATGTGGTGCTCGCGCAACTGCGCAACAAAGTCCGGCCGCGCGAGCTTCACGCTCTTGGTCGCCAGAATCAGATCCTGAAAACCCATCGCGTGGGCCACGTCGGCCAGGTGCAGGAAATCCGGGCGCGACGCCGGCTCGCCACCGATGAACGTGAGCTTGCGTATGCCGACGGATTCCGCATCCGCCATGCGCATGTACAGGTGCTCGCGCGCCTCCATGCGCACGTCTTTGTCATCGGCGCCGCGCACCACGGAGCAGTACACGCAATGCAACGGACACGCCGTGCCCACGTCCAGAAAGCAGGACGGCGCATAGCGGGCAGCAAAGTGCTGCGCGGCAGGCTGCGGGTGGTCCGCGAGTGGCGGATCGCGCGGCAGCGACACCTCCAGCAGAGCGTGCTGAGCGCGAGCGGCGGTCAAAAGGCCCGTGCGCGTCGTCGTCGCGTCGTTCATTGCATCAGCGACCGAAAAACGGTCCACAACGGCGCGCTTTTGGGCACCAGATCCTGCGCGCCATACCAGTACAAGCCGGCGAAAATGTAGCGCGGATTGGCGTTGGAATAGGCGAGATAATGCTGCAAAATCGCGGCATCTCCTTGCTTGCCAAATTCGCCGATGCCGATTGCTGCATGGGGAAACATGTCGGCGAGAGTTGCGACCATCGCGTCCAATTCCGCGTAGCTCGGCTCCGGTCCGTCGCAGTCGTAGCCGTAGACAGATGGCATGACGTAATCGCTCTGCGTCTTCACCTTGTCGCTGATGTGGTCGCGGATCCAGGCGACGTACGGCCCGTTCTTGTCAGCGCAGGTATCCGTGTTCCAGTAGGGCGTAAACAGTGCTTTTTTGCCCGCACCCTTGACCACGTCCGTCGCGGCATCTGCCTGCGCGCTGGTCGCTTTGCCCGCCCAATCGCCATTGCATTCGTTGCACGTTTCCCAAATCGCGATCTGCGGCAGGCCTGCCACGTAGGCGGCAAATCGTGCGCGGTATTGATCGACCGTCATTTTGCCGGAATAGGTTGAGTCGGAAGGCTGGCCGACAATTTCCGCATAGGGCGCGATGGCCGCGACCGCTGCGGCGTAATCGCCAGGCGGCCTTGGGTAGTCAAAGACGATGCGCACCCACGGCTTTTTGGGCAAGCTCTTGAGCGCCTCGACGATCGCCGGCAGGTTGTCGACCGCGTCCAACGTGAGGCCATAGGTTTTGTTGAGAGGCGTTGGCATGGACACGGCGTCCTGGACAAGGGTGGACTCCGGCTTGGGAGTCAGGCAGCCCGCGAGGAGCAAGGTGGACAGCCAGAACTGTGATACTTTGCCCAACCCGTGCATCGGTGCTCCGTCGGCCCGCAAGTGTACCGTTTCGTTCTGGAGGCCGCACGAGACGGGCCGCCGGTTGCCAAGAGCCCACCCCACTTCAGCGTGCTTGGGGCCACGAGCAGGGTCAAGGGCCGCGTTCCACGCATGACACACACGTGACAGAGCGGCATGCGATTCCATGAGCTTTGACCGTGTTTGCGCGCCGCGATACAGTTCCCGTGGTCATTTGCGTCGTCGCCGCTCTGGCAGAATGAAGCGGATACCGGCGGTACGGAGGACGGATTTTGTCAGCATCTGCAACACGCGTTCACGGGGGCGCCGCGCGAGGTGGGTGGCAGCCAAGGCGGGCACGTCTATTTGTCCTCGTCGCACTCTGGCTCGCCGTGCCGGCACCCGAAGCGTTCGCCGCGTGGGTTGTGGCCCCTGGACAGGAAGCGTCGATCCTGACGCTTGCCGAACCTTGGCACATGGACACCGAAGTGGTCGCGGGCGTCGTCTGGGATTCATTGGCCATCCGCCAGGACGCACTCGTGTTCGGTTTGAAGGAGACCGCCGGTAAGCACGAGGCACTGACCGTTGTCGTGGCGTGGGACGCTGCGGTGTCGTCGCGTCCAAGCTTGCGTATCTCATCGGCGATCTCGCCGGACGCGCCGGCCACCTTGCGGCAGGCCGCTGAGACCCTGCGGACGCGCCTACAAGTCCGCGCGCCGGACCTTTTTCAGCAGAACGCCATCGTTTGGGTCGAACCCATTGTTCGCACAGCGCATGTCGACCAGGACCGCAAATTTGCGGCGACCTCCTGGCAGGCAGCCTGGAATGCCGTGGAATCCCCGCCTCCGTGGATCTTGGTCGTCGCCGCGGTCGTGGCCATCTTGCTCATCTGGCGGCTCCGTCGGCGCAGTCCGTGGGCGATGCTGTCGCTGGCGACTCTGTTGATTTTCAGTCTGCCGCTGTGGCTGGTGCAGTATTTCCCGATTCGGTCCGGCGCAGATCCTTTCGCCAAGGAGCACACCTACCTGGATCGGGAGTTTTTCGCGTTGTCGCTTCTGCTCGGCGTGGTCGCGTGTGGCTGGTTGGCGCTGTGTCGTGATGGTTACCACGCGCTGACACGGCCGAACGGTCCGGTGGCACATCGGCGAATCGCACTACTGGCCACGGTCATTGGTGCGGTATCCGCCGCCGTGCGTTTTGGCATCGTTCCACTGAACTATCTCTTCGATGCGGATTCAGGCGCAGGCCGGCTGATGACCTCGATCCCCGGGTTTCACGGCGACCACGTGCTTCTGACTTTTGCGTTGCCATCGCAGTTCGCCGGCGACATGACCGCGCACATGCAGGGCATTCGGCTTGTTTCGACGCTTGCGCCGCCGCTCCTCGCGATCGCTGCCTACCGTTTGGGCGTGAGCGTCCGCGGTGCGGCATTCGCGGGGCTGGTGCTGGCTGTCTGGCCGGTTCACGCGGTGATTTCCGCGAGTGACTTGCTCCAGGGGCCAGTACTGGCGATGGCGGCGCTCGCGATCGTCCAAATGCGTTCGACCCATGAAATCCAGATTGTGCTCGGTTTTCTGACGTTCGGTTTTGCCATTTGGGCCCGGCCCGAACTGCTGCTGACATTGGCCCCGGTTGCATGGGTCGCGTTGCCGAATCTGCGCGTGCCCCGGTGGCGCGCTCCGCTGCTGCTCGGTGCGACGGCGCTCGCGGCGATCCTCCTGATTCGCTGGCAGTCCATGCACGTCTTCGGGCTCTTGGCCGGGCACGACGTTTCAAGTCGCGCCATCCGGACCGCCTGGCCGCAGTCGTTTTCGATGGACCAAGCCGAACTCCCGTGGTTTGTCCTGTTGGGTGCTTTGGCCTCGCCGCTCGGTTGGCGGCGCAGTCCGGGAGCGCTCGCGTGTGCCTGGTTGGGGTTGCCGATTGCCCTCGTTGTCGCACTCCAGCGCTGCCTGACGGTCACGGAGCTGGAATTCGTGCGCTATGGTGCGCCGGCCGCGCTCTGGCTTGGTCTTTTGGCGGGGATCGGGCTGGACGGCGTGCTGCGGCGGATGCCGGCGGGCGCGGGGCGCACTGCGACCGCCGCGCTGGTCGTGGCGATGCTGTCGTTGCCTGTCTCCATGCACGGATACCTGGCGCGCAAGTACGGCTCCGCGGCTGAGGAGCCGTTGCTCATCGCAGCCGCATCGCATTTGCCGCCTGGGGCGCTGCTCATCGTCCCGGGTGAGGGCCGCACAGACGGCCTGGACCCGTGCAATCGGTACCGTTTGATGCTGTCGCAGGCGCATTTGCACCAGCGGATTCCAGCGGTGCAAACCGTGTGTGCCGAGGACGTGTTGCGCCGCGGGGGCATTGCCGATGACACGCCGACCTACTGGTTTCACGGCAGCGATTGTCACGTCCCGAACCTCCCGGAAAAGGACTTCACGAAGGAGGATCTGGGCAACTGTGCCGCGATTGAAGCCCTCCTGCCGCGTACTCTGGTCTGGCAGGCGAGGGCGGATCTCTGGAACCATCGCTGGGCCGCAATGAGCGCGGATCCGGGTCCGCCGCGTCACCAGAGTCTGGTGGCGTTGCATCTGGATCGCGTGACGGCGGTGGGGAAGGCCCGGAACAGCCGTTGATTGGGAATCGAACCGCTGCCTCGACATCGCACGGACGTGGCGACCCGCTCCGAACGGCTGCGACGTGGCGTTCAGAGGTTGCGGCGGAGTTCACGATTGCTCACACATTTCTCGCAAATTCCTTGCGCAAGCGTGCGAAATTTTCCTACTCTTGCTAGAGTCAATTTGCTCATTGGTAGCAGGTTGGCCCTTGCGTTTCCGCACTCGATTTTGGAGTCCCCATGCCCGCCGTTGCGTCCTTGCATCGCTCTGCCCAAATTTTGCTTGCCCTCGCCATGGTCTCGCTGACCGCTTGTGGATCGGACAGTCTCACTGGCTCTCCGACCGGAGTGAATTCCAATGTCACACCCGTGGTTGGCGGTCTGTGCGATCCGGCGACCACACCATCGGCGTGCGACGGGCAGCAAGTCCTCGCGTGCACGCCTGCGGGCACATGGGTCATCCAGGGAACGTGCAGCATTGGTCAGAAATGCCAAGCGTCCAGCGATGGCGCGACGGCGTCCTGTGTCGGTGGCGGCGGCGACGCCTCGGGTGATTCCGGTTCTGGTTGGGACGCAGGCAGCGTCGCAGATGCCGAGGGCACGGATGCGATTGTGCTGGATGACGCGGTCGGCACGGATGCCGTCCAGCCGGGCACCGATGCCGGCCAAGTCGTTGCCAAGTGCACCACGTACCAGGACGTGCAAGCCATTTTCCTCAACAATTGCAATGGCTGTCACGGCCATCAATTCGGCACCTCGTGCGCGATGGCGGCCAACTATCCGCTCATCGCCTCCCGAGTCCAAAGCGGCAGCATGCCTCCGGGCGGCGGCCTGAGCGCTTCTGACAAAGCGGTCGTTGCGGCGTGGGCTGCGGACCACAACGTTTGCACGCCGGCGCAGTGCCCTGGCGCGGACGCCGGTTCGACATCGGACACGACTATCGCAGACACGGTGGGTCCAGGCCCCGACGTCATCGGCCCCGGTCCGGACGTGATTGGCCCCGGTCCCGACGTCATCGGTCCGGGACCAGACACGGTCGGCCCCGGCCCGGACACCGTCGGACCGCCGCCGGCCAGTTGCGGCAACTTGAAATGCGATGCGGGCGAAACGGCGGCCAACTGCCCGGTCGACTGCGGTCCGGTCAACACGTGCATCCTGGCGAAATGTCAGCAGCAGGCCAACTCCTGCATGAACAGCACGAATTGCCATCAGGCGTTCGCCTGCGACCAGACCTGCGCACCGGGCGACACGGTCTGCGAACAGAAGTGCGTGGCCGGCAAGAGCAACAAGACCAAGACCACGTTGAACAACTTGAACACGTGCATCGCCAACGGCAAGTGCTTGAACAGCGGCCCACCGGCCGTTTGCGGCAACGGCACTTGCGAAAGCGGCGAAACCAACGCGACGTGCCCGGCTGATTGCCCGCCCGTCTGTGGCGACGGCGTCTGCAACGGCACCGAGACCAGCGCGACGTGCCCCGGTGACTGCCCGCCGCCGCCCGTCTGCGGCGACGGCGTCTGCAACGGCACCGAGACCACTGCCACCTGCCCGGGGGACTGCCCCGCCAAAACGTGCACCACGTACACGGACGTCCAGGCGATCTTCCAGAACAACTGCAACGGCTGCCATGGCCACGCGTTCGGCAACGGCTGCTCGTCGGCGTCGAACTACACGTCGATCAACGCCTACGTCCAGTCCGGCTCGATGCCGCAAGGCAGTTCACTGAGCGCCGCCGACAAGGCCAAGATCGCGGCGTGGGCCGCTGCCAAGAACGCGTGCACAACGGCGACCTGTCCTTAGTCCGGCATTTGTGGCAAGCTGGTCAACGTCGCGTCCGGGAACGGCTGACGTCCTGTGACACGTGCATGACACACACAGGTCGAGACGCTTGGCCCCGGCTGATACAGTGACCGACGGGACTGACGGCAGAATTCGTCGGGAGGACTTATGGTGCGCGAGTCGGAGCAATCGCCACGTGTGGTGCAGGACGCCTGCGCCCACGAGCACGTGCCCGCTGAAGCTGCGCGCAACGACGCGGGTCAAACGATTTTCCCCGCGCTGATGACCGGCGGCGTCGAGCGCGCCTACAAACTGGACCTGAAACTCGGTTTTCGCTGCAACAACCGCTGCACGTTCTGTGTCCAAGGCGACAAACGCGACTACGTGTCGGATTTGACGACGGCGCAAGCCATCGAACGGTTGGAAGCGGCGCGCGCGACGTGTGACGGGCTGCTGCTGACAGGCGGCGAAATTACGATTCGCGATGACGTGCCGGAAATTATCCGCGCGGCCAAGTCTTTGGGATACAAGCTGATTCAGGTCCAGACCAACGGCCGCCGGCTGGCCTACATGAGCTACTGCGAAGCGCTGGTGGAAGCGGGCGCCACGGAGTTCAATCCGTCGCTGCACGGCCACATCGCGCCGCTACACGATGGCCTGGTGGGCGCAAAAGGCGCGTTCAATCAGGTCATTCAGGGCTTGCGCAACCTGCAGAAACTGGACCAGAAAGTGCTGAGCCAGACCGTCATCACGCGGATGAACGTGATGCACCTGCGCGACATCGCCAACCTGCTGGTGCATCTGGGCGTGTGGCAAGTGCAGTTCGCGTTCGTGCACGCGCTGGGTACCGCTGCGAAGACCTGGGATCAGACCGTGCCGCGGTACCGCGATGTGCAGAGGCACTTGCCGTTGGCGCTGGATTTGGTGCGCCAGGCCGGGCGTTCGACGGTGACGGAAGCCGTGCCGTTCTGCTTTCTGCGCGGTCGCGAATGGGCCGCTGTGGAACCTGGCCTGCCGGACACGACGGTTTATGACGGCGACGTCAAGATTGGCGACTATGCGCGCTACCGCTTGGAAGCCGGCAAGGCCCACGGACCGCCGTGCGACGTCTGCACGTGGCAGCGCGCGTGCGAAGGCCCGTGGCACGAGTACCCCGACCGTTTTGGCTGGGACGAGTTCATCGCCCGCACCGATCCGCCGCCCAAGCACCCGCAGGACACGCCATGACGCACCATACCCACCTGCCGATCGAGTTGCTGTCCGTGCGCGGCAACAAAGTGCTGGACCTGCTACCGTTTCGCCAGCGCGCCGTCGACGGCGCCGTGTTGATTTCCAACGACTTTGGCGACCACCTGTTCCTGTCCAACGACGAGTACAAGGCGATTCTCCACGGCGACTTGGCCAACGACGATCCGCTGCGGGACCGGCTCAAGGCAGGCAACTTTCTGGCCCGTGAGTTGGACCGCGACGCGATTACCGCGCGGCTGCAGGAGAAATACCGCTTTCTGCGCGCCGGTCCGAGCCTGCACATCTTTGTTGTGACGCTGCGCTGCAACCACACTTGCCAGTACTGCCACGCGTCGCGCGCGCGCATGGACCAGCCGGACGTGGACATGAGCATCGAGACGGCCGAGCGCTGTGTCGATTTCGCTTTTGAGACTACGTCGCCGAGCTTGACGATTGAATTCCAGGGCGGCGAGCCGCTGGCGAACTGGCCGGTGGTCGAGCACATCATCGAATACGCGCGGCAAAAGAACGCGCTGGCGGGCAAGTCGCTGATGTTCGCGCTGGTGACCAATCTGAGCCTGATGGACGAAGAAAAGCTGGCGTACCTCATCGATCGGCGGGTGCAGATTTGCACGTCGCTGGATGGGCCGGCGGATTTGCACGATGGCCAGCGGATTTGGAAGGACGGCAAGTCCCACGACACGACGGTGGACTGGATTCACCGCATCAATCAGCACTACGTCGAGGCGGGCATGGACCCGCACCTGTACCACATCGAGGCGCTGCCCACGATTACGCGGCAAACCCTGAAGCGCGGCCACGAGCTGGTCGAGCACTATGCCAACCTGGGCTGCCGCAGCATCTTCCTCCGCAACCTGGATCCATTCGGCTGGGGCGCAGCGGTCAAGAACCGTTTGGGCTACACGATGGAGGATTTCCTCGCGTTCTACCGCGACACGTTCCTGCACATCGTCGAGATGAATCGCAACGGCCAGGACATGGTCGAGCGAACGGCGGCGTTGCTGTTCAGCAAGATCATCGGCAACGTCGAGCCCAACTACCTGGACATCCGCAGCCCCTGCGGCGCGGGCATTGGCCAGTTGGCGTACAACCACGACGGCCGCCTGTTCACCTGCGACGAGGGCCGGATGGTCGATCGCAGCGGCGACGACTGCTTCCAAATCGGCCAGGTGGGCACCGACAACTACCGCGAAGTCGTCAGCAGCCCGACCGTCCGCTCGATGGTCATGGCCTCCACCTTGGAAGGCCAGCCGGGCTGCGCGAATTGCGTCTACAAACCGTGGTGCGGCGTCTGTCCGGTGCACAACTACTGCGAACAGGGCAGCATCCACGGGCGCATGGCCGACAGCACGTACTGCCAAAAGCACATGGGCATCTTCGATTTTCTGATGGAACGCATTCACCGCGCGGATCCGTTTGAAATGGCGCTGTTCCAACGGTGGGCCACGCCGCGCGGCCAGCCGCACTATGTCCACGAAGCGGAAGCGCTTTGACGCAAAAGGTTGCACGCAGCCGCGACTCAGTGGATTCTCGCCGCGGGGCTCGGGCCCGCTGAGGATCGCATGTCTCGTCCGTTGCTCGTGTTCCTGCTCTTGACCTCGCTCGCATGCGCGCGCACGCCCCCGCGCGCGCCGGTGGCAGCCGCGCCACAATTGCCTGCCCCAGCGGAGTCGCCGACGCTGGCGGAAGCCGCCAAAGGTGCGCAATTGTTTCAAAAGTACTGCGCGCTCTGCCACGGCAAGTTGGCCGAAGGCTACGCGGCGGACAACGCGCCCTCGATGGTGTCGCGCACCTTTCGCGAGACAGCCACCACCGAGTTCCTGCGCACGTCGATCGCCCGCGGACGGCCCGGCACAGCCATGGCGGCCTATGCCCAGGAAGTGGGCGGACCGCTCTCGGCGACGGATATCGACTGCATCATTGGCTACACCCGGCGCATCGCACCGCCGCAGCCGGCGCCGCCGACGGTTGCCCTGCTGGAAACCAAAGGATTCGGCGCGGTCGGTCGCGGCCAAACGCTCTACATGACGCACTGCGCCTCCTGTCACGGCTGGTCGACCCAGCGCGGTACGGCGTTGCACCTGTTCAACCCGCAGCTCCTGGCGTCCGTCAAGGACAGCTTCTTGCGCTACGCGATCCAAAACGGTCGGCCGGGCACGAAGATGGAGCCGTGGACCGGCAAGCTGACGCCGCAGCAAATCGACGACGTGATCGCGTACCTGCGCTCGATGGCGACGTCGGTTCCGCCGTCCCCGCCGGTGCCGTGGCACGCGCCGCTGCCGGTGGCACCGACCACGACCGCGTTTGCGGCGCCGCCCTTGGGCTTGGAATCCGCGCCGGTTCTCACCGGGCCGATTGTCATCAATCCGAACGGCAAGCAGGCTGACCTGAAGATGAAGGACGAGCGCATCGTGCCGATGCAGGAAGTGGCGGATGCGCTGAAGAACAAGCGGCGGATTGTGATTGTCGACGCCCGCGCGCCATCGGATTTCCTGCGGCTGCACGTCACCGGTGCCGTGTCGGTGCCGTACTACGATCCCAAGGAGCTGGACAAGATCCCCAACGACGGGACCTGGGTCATCGCCTATTGCGCGTGTCCGCATCACGCTTCGGGCGTGATTGTCGACGAACTGCGCAAACGCCAGTTCAAGAATACGGCCGTGCTGGATGAGGGAATCTTCGCGTGGCAACACGCCAAACATCCAGTGGTTGAGGCCCCGCAGCAGGCCCCGACGCCCGCGCCGCCGCCCCCCGTTGCCCCACCGGCGCACGTGCCCAAGTAGCGTTGTGATCGCGCTGACGGACCGCACACTCGCGGTGTGACAAATCGTGTCACGTGACAGCATGCCCTCTGATCTCTTTGCACATTTTGCCACGTCCGGGCGGGATTTGAGACAATGGTCCGACCGCCGGCGCCACAATTCGTCACGTCGGAGCGGTCAAGCGAGCGGCAAGTGACAAGAAATGTCAGGTCGGCGCGCCACTTTTGTGCGTTTGTGCGCATCGGTGAAACGCTTGTGCGCGCAATATCCTGAAAATAGGTGTGTATTCAGATTTGCACAACAACACAATCTCTTGGCAAGCTAAGTGCATACTGCCTGTTTCGTGCCCTGCCCGTCTCCTTGGAGGGACTTTGGCAGGCGGACGGGCACGGGTCCATCGGTTTCGATGGAAATCGGTGGAGCAGCCTGGCAGCAACTCAGCTGGGAGTCGCGGGGCACATTCCGGCACGTCTCATTGCGGCGGAACGGAATCTTTTGGAGGAACCAAATATGTTGAAGAACTTGCGCAGCAAGAAGGGTTTTACCCTCATCGAATTGATGATCGTCGTCGCGATTATCGCCATTTTGGCGGTCGTTGCGGTGCCGCAGTTCACCAAGTACATGCGTTCGGCGAAGGCGGCTGAAGCCACCGAGATGCTCGACCTGATCAAGAAGGGCTCGGCGGCGTACTACACGACGCCGATTACCGATCCGTCTGGCACGCACATTGACTGCCAGTTCCCCATCACGACCGCCATCACGCCGATTGGCGCGACCTCCTGCTGCCCCGGCGCGGGCGGCCACGACACGGACACCGACGATCGCTGCGACGCGAACGCAGGAGACTGGGACAACAAG